>VXLY01000002.1:0-31866 GCA_009841335.1 Rhodothermaceae bacterium
TAGAAGTACACCATCATCGGATACCGCTGGGATGCATCAAAGCCATCCGGCTTAAAAAGCATTCCTGTAAGCGGAAGGCCGTCCAGCGAGGTCCATCGCACGAGCTCTGCGGTGCCCCAGGTATAGTCGGATTGCTGGGGGTTGAGATCACTTACACGCTTCATATCAGACATATCCAAGCCGCTAGTCCAAAGATCCCCGAACTCCGTAAAGCTTTCCCGTGTGAAAAGTAGCTGATCCGCATCCTCAGCCTTGTACAAAAACCCAAAGCGCTTATCCATCATAACCAGTTCTTCCGGAGGGCTGTTCGCATCAAGGTGCGTGCGATAGAAGCCGGAGGACTTGGTATCCATGTTGAAGCTGGAAAGCATGAGTTCGTCGGTAATCGCGTCTTCTTCCAGATCCAGACGAACGTACCGGAATCGCAGGTTGAGCTCGCGGCCCTTTCCACCTGTTACATTACGTGGCGTGGATGGATCTAGCGGACTAACGGCCCAGATATCGTGGCGATCGTAGAGTAGGAACTCGTTGTCGTCCGTACTCCAGCCCGCGCTGCCATATGAATTGGGTGCGTAGGGCCAGTCGTGTATTTCATTGTGGACGGCCTCGTCTATGGATTTGGACAGGTTAATCGATTCGCCACCTCCGGTTGACATAGCCATCCAGCTCAACGCATCACGATCCCACCACGTGAGGTATTCGGCATTTGGAGAAAGTGAAGGACGTGATTGTGTAGCCTCTAGCATCATTTTTCGCGTACCGCTCTTTACATCAATCACGTACGTATCGTATGCTCTGGGGGAATCCCAACTGATTTGCTGTTGGTAGGGCAGGTTTGACCAGCCGACTGCGATGTCCGCATCGCCATTTGTCCCCACAGAAATATCCGGCACATCCTTATGTGCCAATTGGACAATATTGCCAGTGTCCAGGTGGATGACCGCGCGATAGGATCGATTCTTTTCACGTTCGGCGTTGACTAGCTGCATGGGCTGCAGCAATGGATCACGCCAGTTCCATACATCCAGGACTACTTTGTCTTCGTCATCTTCTTCGTCCTCTTCATCCTCAGCCGGTGGTCTTGGTGAAGTACCAAAGTACAGACGACTTCCACTCTCCGAAAATGAGATACTCCCGTCTGGGTTGATCCACCACGCTTCTGGGACCCCTTCACTAGTTGCAGTAGCAACCACATCCACACTGTCCATACCGGGTTTCCAATAATAGAGTGTAAATTCGGCGGGTTTCATTTCGTGGCCTTCACGGCTGGACAGAAAAGCGAATTGATCGCCAGTTTCGTCAAATGTGAGACTTTTGTATTCGCCACCACCAGAGAGCAGTGTATCTACTGCGTTGGTCAGGAGATCTATTCGAACCAGTCCGGTATCGAGTGAATCAATTCCCTCGAAAGTGTAAACTAAATGGGCACCATTCGCCGAGAGGGTGTAAGTTTTTACATGAGCGAAGCTGTCCGTGCTATCTGTTGTTAGATCACGCACATGGAGTGTAGCACCTTTGCCCGTTGAGTCGGCGTCGGTCTCCTCCAGGAGATACGCAACCACGTTTCCCATATCTGCCGGCAGCTTGAACGACTGAACACGCGGTATATGGTGGACCTCGCCAGTTGTTAAGTTCAGTATTCCTAGGGTATCCTTGGGCATTTCTTCCTCATCAAGGTCAGCTTTTTTGGCCGCCTTAACGGAATCCTCTGAAGGAGAAATCAGATAAAGTACATGTTGGGAATCGTGTGTGAACCTAGCCGAGCTGCCTCTCGGGATATGATGCAGCACATCTTTCGAAAGGCCGCGCACCTCCAGTGTTTCGTCTCCCTTCTCGGGGCTGTAATTGTAGAATGCCCATTCGCCGTTGTTTGCGATTGATCGGCTTGTGAGACGGTTCCATATTTCGTACACGTCGTGGTCCAAAGATTGCTGTTGAGCACTTGCGGGGAGGCAGAGCCAGCAGAGTACTAGTGAGAAAAAGGAGATACGTAACATTTTGATGAGTTGTGGTTGTCTGAAAGTATGGACCCAGAGGTACCTAAGTGCTTTCTTCACCGTTCCAGGTTTGTCCGCGTGGATAGGACCCCAGAACGCGTAGGTCTGCACTTATTTCGTTGAGATGTTCGAGTGCCCGTTGAAGGATAGGGCTTTCTACATCTCCTTCAACGTCCAGATAGAACAGATAAGCCCCCGGTCTGCCGATGAGCGGACGACTTTCCACTTTGTATAGGTCCAAATCCCGCAAAAAAAATACTGCGAGGCTTTTGAAAAGAGCGCCGGGTACGTTTTCCTTAGGCGTAAACACGATGGAGGTCTTTAGTGGTTCTTTCGACGAGGTCAGTCTCGGGGCATCTTCCGGTGCCAAAGCGAGAAATCGTGTGTAGTTAAGTGCATGACTTTGCAGATCCTCAGCCAGGATTTGCAGACCATACTCCAAGGCCGCCCGGGCAGGTCCGATGGCGGCGCTGCTAAGACTATTTTCGGCCGCAACTAGTTTTGCAGCCCCCGCAGTGTCGTAGGTGGGTACGATATCACTTGAACCGAGTTTTTCCCGCAGGAAGACCTGACATTGTCCCAACGCTTGTGGATGAGAAAGGACACGCTTGATCCCCTCCAAATGGGCACCAGGTTTCGCCATCAGATAATGGCGAATACGAAGTTTCGCTTCGCCCGTAATCTTGACACGGTAATTGCGCAAATGGTCGTAATTGATATGTACACTACCAAAGAGGGAATTTTCGATGGGGATGATGCCTCGTGCAACGGTCTGATTTTCTACGGCTATGAATACATCCTCCATGGAGGGCAAGGGCACCACATCACAGCCAGGGTACAGATATCCTGCTGCTTCTTCACTGAATGCACCAATCTCTCCCTGGAAAGCGATCTTCATGGTCACATCCGCTCAGGTGCACTTATACCGAGAATTTCCAGCCCGTTTCGGAGCGTGATGCCCGTTGCCTGTGCCAACGCCATTCGTACCAGGGCAACTTCTCTCCTTTCTCCAATGATACGACATGAGTGGTAAAACCTGGTGAAAGCTTCCGCTACTCCGCGCAGGTATGTCGCAAGTCGGTGGGGTTCACGTGCCTGCGCGCAGCTGACAACGATCTGAGGGAATTGAATTATTTCTTTGATAAGCGCGATCTCAGCCTCATGTTCAAGGAGGGTAAGTTGTGCCAGAGCGGGATCCGACACGAGCGCGATCTCCGCAGCTTTTTGGAGTATCGAGCAGATGCGTGCATGGGCATACTGGAGATAAAACACCGGGTTCTTGTCACTTGCTTCACGTGCGAGGTTCAGGTCAAACTCCAAGTGCTTTTGAGCAGATCGCATAGCAAAGAAATATCGCGTCACATCTGGAGTGACTTCGTCCATCAGCTCATCCAGCGTTACAAAGTTGGCTTTGCGTGTACTCATCTTCACCTCCTCGCCGGCGCGCATCAGTGTAACAAACTGGTAAATAACTACCTCAACCCGGTCTGAATCAAGGTCTAGTACATCCAGGCCTCGCAGGATATCGGGATAAGTAGCGATGTGGTCGGCACCAAAGATATTTATCACAACATCGTAATCACGTTTCATTTTGTCAACGTGATACGCAATGTCAGGGAGTCGATAGGTTGGTTCACCTGTATACTTGACCAGCACGGTGTCTGATTCTTTGCCGAGTTCGGATGTTTTGAACCAGGTAGCGCCATCCCGCTCGTAAATCATTCTGCGCTCACGTAGGGCATCAAGCGTTTCAGAAACGGCTCCGGAATCGTATAGGCTTTTTTCGTTGAAGTAGTTATCCATCGATACTCCGAGCCGTTCGAGTGTTGCGCGGATATCGGAAAGAATGGTTTGCTTCGCCGCACGCTCAAAGCAATCATCATCCTTGGCATCCAGCAGATCGGGGCCGTGAACCCGCGCCAACTCCCGGGCGATCTCAATGATGTATGTGCCTATATACCCATCTTCGGGAAAGGAAGCGGGAACAGTTGCCTTGCTCCCGGCGAGTTGTTTTGTTCTATAACTATGCCGGTGCTGGACTACGCGTGCTGAAGTTGAAAATGGTTGATCGTCTTCTGCGATTACCTCCTCATAGCGGCTTCGCACAGAGGCACCTAGGACACGCATTTGACGCCCGGCGTCATTGAAGTAGTATTCGCGCGTAACCGCGTAGCCGATCCATTCCAGGAGCCTTGCAATCGTGTCTCCTAATACCGCATTACGACCGTGCCCGACGGTTAGGGGGCCCGTGGGGTTGGCGCTCACAAATTCAACGAGGGCACGCTTATCCAGACCAGTACTTGAGCGTCCAAATTCCGTCCCTTGTGCTAAACAGGATTCTAATTCCCGATACAAATAGCGGTCGGAGCATCGAAAATTGATGAAGCCAGCTCCCGCAATCGTGACAGATTGCACATAAAATGGGTCATGCTCCTTCGCCATGAACGCGGCCACTATTTCGTCAGCGATCGCACGGGGTGATCGACGCAAATGCCTTGCCAGTTGCATTGCACAATTGGTGGCAAAATCGCCATGATCCGGGTTTGCGGGGACAGACAATTCCGGCAAAAAACCGGTAGGTACATTCTTCATGGTCCGAAGTACACGACCAAGAGCGCTTCTCAGGTACTCTTTCATGTCTTAGGCTCTCAGTCCCACCGCCATTTGAATGGTGAGAGGTCTACTGGTGGCGTGTTATCCAGTGCCAACGCAGCCAACGATTCACCGACAGCACTACTGGCCTTGAACCCATGCCCGGAGCAGGCACTGCCTACAACAAAGCGTGTGTCAGTGCCTCCCAAATAGTCAATGAGATAGTCCTTGTCCGGCGTATTTGAGTACATACAAACAGTCGTATTGCGACATTTACCTGCGGCGTCAGGCATTATTCGCTCCAGTACGCTACGTGCCTCCGCTTCATCTTCGGGAAGCAGTGTACGACTGACTTCATCTGGATGCTTGGCAAGCGGACCAGTGTGGTGCAATCCAATTTTCACCCCGTTACCCAGGTCGGGGAAACCATAACTTCTAAGTCCGTTGTTCTCCTCAAGTATAAATACCGGACAAGCGTCGGGGGAGAATTTTTCTGCAACTGTAGTGAACCAGGAAGTGGTGACCCGCTCGATTGCAAGCGGGACCGGGGCAAAGTCAGGCATCCAGGCCCCGGCAGTCAGAATCACGCGCGAGGCTTGAAAAGTGTCGGGGCCGACCATTACAGTGACACGGCTGCCCTTGGAAGTGCAGGAATTGACAGGCGTTCCGAACCTGCATTGCGCGCCATGTGCAGAAGCCTGCTGTAAATGTGTGCGAACGCAGAGTTCAGGGTGTATGTAGCCCGCTTCTAAATCCAACAACGCCACCTGATCCGGTTGAAGATGGTAGGCTGGGTACCGGTCATTCACTTCTTTCGAAGACAGCAGACGGTGCTTGGTACCGCTGGCGACAGAACTCTTGCATGCAGAACGGATCATTTCACTGTCTGCGTGACCAATATTGAGCGAACCAACCAAGCGCATTAATTGCAGTCCTGACACTGCCTCCAGATTGTACCACAGGGTGTAAGCTCTGGTCAGCATCGGCAAGTATTTAACACCCTCGAAATAGGCTTTGCGGATGATACGGCTTTCGCTGTGGGTGGAGCCGCGATTGTGTGGAGGCACAAATCGGTCTATACCCATCACCTTGGCCCCCGACTGGGCGACATGAAAAAGAGCGGCGCTTCCGGCTGCTCCCAGTCCAATGACGATAACGTCAAAATAGCGTGGCATCAATTATATGTACATCGCGAACTCGCTGCGTCTCATGTAAGCCGCCAATGCAAGACCCATAAGTGTTGTATTTGTGAGTAACGCAGAACCACCGTAGGACAGGAAAGGTAATGGAATACCTATTACTGGCAATAAACCAAGTACCATACCGATATTCACACTGATATGAATCAGGAAAATGCCGGCAGTGCCGGCAGCGACAATACTCCCGAAAGGGTGCTCGATCTCTCTCGCAAGCCGGACCAGACGTAGCATAAGTATTGCGAACAGCAGCAGGACCAGAATTGAGCCGACAAACCCCCATTCTTCTCCGATGACGGAGAACACAAAGTCTGTAGATTGCTCAGGGATGTAACGTCCTTGTGTCTGACTGCCCTTCATATGCCCTTCCCCGAACCATCCTCCTGAACCAAGGGCAGCTTTCGATTGAACAAGGTGAAAGCCGACGCCCGCCCGATATTCGTCCGCCTCCGGATTCAGGAAGGACTCAATGCGTGCGACTTGGTGCGGCTGGAACACCGCATTCAGGGCAAAAGATGCAACCCCGAGCGTTATGACGCCTGCCAGTACGCCAAATGTGACCCACGCGGGGCTTCGTGTTGTGAACCAGGCAATAATTCCAACCACAGCCGTAAACCCCAATGCTATTGTCCAGTCGAGAATAGTCAGATAGCCAGCTATCGGGAAGATGATCAGCAGTCCTACAACCCTGAGCCGAATACCGGCCCAAAGCCATAGAATCGGAATAAGTCCCACAAAAACAAGCGCAGTTCCGAGGTCATTTTGAAGTATGACGAGTATTGCAGGCAGCGCGATTACGCCAACCATGGGGAGTGCTGTTGACTCAATGCCGCCCTTGCGTGAAGACAAGATGAAAGCTGCCATGAGCAGCGTGCCAACCTTGGCCAGCTCCGAGGACTGAAAACCAAAGGGACCAAAGTAAACCCAAGAACGTGCCCCACTTACCTCTCGACCAAAGACCAAAGCGATTACCAAAAGCGCCATGGAAGCTAGGTATATCCAGGGGGTCAGGCGAATGAGCAGGCGTATTGGCAGGAGCATAATGACTGACAAAGCCCCCACGCAAATAAAGAGCCATACAATCTGGCGCTGAAAATTTCTCTGGACCGTATTAAGCAAGTATTCCTGTGCGTCCCCATGCGTCGCGCTGTAAATGGCGATGAGCCCGCAGATACACAGAGCAACCCAAACCAGTAGGATTGGGAAGTCCAGATTCTTGTACCAGCGCCGCATGGGTTATTGGTTTTCGCTGGAAAGCGGCTGACTGATGGCAGTCATTGCTCGATCCATCCGGACGTCAGTTCGCCACGAGGACGGGATTTCACCTTTGAGATACTGCTCAGCCATCAAACTGCCAATAGGTGCTGCACATCTGCTGCCGTCGCCCGTGTTTTCGCATTGAACGGCAAGAGCAATCTGTGGATCATCAAAGGGTGCGAACATGATAAAAACTGAGTGATCCCTCAAGTTTCTGGGAGCCTGTGCAGTCCCGGTCTTACCTGCACTCGGAATGTCCGGGATCTGCGAAGCTCGTCCGGTCCCCTCTTCCATGACTAAGCGCATGCCCCGGCGTACGAGATTGACGTAGGCGGTATCAATCCCGAGCGGTGTTGGATCGGGCAAACCCGGTGGATCCATTTTTTCGCCCGTCTGGGTATTAACCAGATACGAAACCATACGTGGCGCATGCAGGGTCCCTCCATTGGCCAAGGCAGCTGTGTATTTGGCCAACTGGAGGGGGGTAACCCCCATATGGCCCTGCCCGACACCAAGGTTCATCACATCGCCCTTGCCCCAGTAGCTCCGCGTATTATTGAAATAAGCGGAGTCAGGAATAAGTCCGGCCGTCTGCTCTCTGATATCCGTGGGAGTTTCAACACCAAAGCCAAAACGGTTTGCGTATTGCTTGAAGACGGATAGATCCATCCGTGCGGCTAGTTCAAAGAAAAACGTATTACATGAATTCTTGATGGCCTCCAGAACCGTTTGATGGCCGTAGGATCCTAGGCATCTGAAAAAACGTCCTTGCCCGACAGGGTGGTATCCGTTACAGAAGATGGTAGCCTCCGCCCCTCTGTCACCAAGGAGCCCCTCAGACAGTGCAAGGAGGGCCATGAAAGGTTTCCAGGTGGATCCGGGCGGCATCAGGTTCATGGATGCACGGTTGTACAGCGGCGTGTCCGGATGGACGTTCAGATCTTGCCACGCCTGGGGACTAAGGTCTCCGCTGAAGAGCTCGAGAGGGTAATCGGGCTTACTCACGAGTGCAATAATGCCCCCGGTATTCGGGTCCAGTGCTACTGCGGCTCCACGCTTGTTGACGAACAGAGACTCGGCAAGCGTCTGTACACGATGATCTAGGGCCAGGTGAATGTCATATACCTGTCTCGGTGGCTGATCACTTTGTCCCTGAGCATATTTCATAACTTCGAGGCCGTGAACATTGACCCAGCTTCGCGCTACTCCAGGCACGCCGCGCAGCCACGGCTCGTAGCCTTTTTCAATACCAGTGCGTCCAAGAATATCTCCTTGGCGATATAGGGCGGTGTCCGCGGAGGCATATGATCCAGAACTGAGTTCGGCCTTCGTTATTTCTCCGGTATATCCCAGAATATGTGAAGCGCGCGCATTTGTGGAGTAGTGGCGCTGCTGCCCTGTTTCCCATCCTACACCTTTAAGACGGTAGGCATCTTCCAGTATGCGGGCATACCGCTCGAACGGAACGTTCGAAAATGAAGGACTCGGCCGGTATGGATTCCATGCCTGCGCCTCCTCCAGTTGTTGAGTAACAATTGAATCTTCCACTCCAAGATGATCGGCCAGCAGGGGGATTTGTGCGCGATCAAAGTTGCGCGGGGTTAGCGTAATAGTGTAGGTCGGGTGATTATCGACCATCAGCGTACCATTGCGGTCATAGATAGAGCCACGCGCAGGGATTATGCGTATATCGCGAAGTGCATTACCTCGCGCTATACTTGACAGGTCCTGTTGCTCGGTAATCTGCAGTCTGAATAATTGGAGGCTCAAGATCAACAGTGCGCCACCAATTGCGAAGGTGAAGAGCCAATAGCGGTGGTCAGTCAACGGAATGGTATGGTAATTGCGAACGTTTAAGTAACAGCATCGTAGTCCAGATGGAACCGGTTGCCAGTCTGAGACTATTACTCGCTGGGAACATCCAAACTGTTCCCAAGATGGGTGGTATTAATATAGATCAAAAATAGAGACCAAGAGGGGCACTCCATGAGGAAGTTCTTGTTATTGGCCATGTCGTTTATTCTGCCGATTCTTCTGACCTCGGAGCCCGTGTTGGCACAGCAATTCGGACGCAATAAGGTACAGTACGACCAGTTCCAGTTCCGAAGTTTTCGGACGCCGCATTTTCAGTTTTACTACTATCCCGAGGAAAAAGCCGCGGTTGAAGACGCGGCTCGAATGGGGGAGCGGTGGTATCGTCGTCATTCTCGAACCTTCACGCGCGATTTTCATGAACGTAAGCCGATCATTTTTTACGCCAATGACGCGGACTTCCAGCAGACCAATGTGATTGGGGGACACTTAGGGCAGGGCACCGGAGGGGTTACCGAAAGTCTTAAGGAGCGGGTTGTTATGCCGCTTACAGGAATCTACAAGGAGACTGATCATGTGTTGGGTCATGAGCTCGTGCACAGTTTCCAGTATGATATTGCACTTTCGCGCGGAGATAGTTCCCGCTTCGCTCTTCAGCTGCTGCCCTTATGGCTCGTGGAAGGGATGGCAGAGTATCTGTCGGTTGGCCGGGATGATGCACACACGGCCATGTGGATGCGTGATGCGGCGCTGAGAGATGACCTGCCGACGATTGAGGATTTGACCCGGAGTAACAAGTATTTTCCTTATCGCTACGGACAGGCGTACCTAGCCTATATCGGGGGAAAGTACGGGGATGCGGCGGTGACCAATCTCTTTAAGTTGGGAGGGCGTACAGGTGTTGATTCGGCTTTCGTATACACGATTGGGATCACTGCTGACTCTCTCTCGGTGGAATGGGCCCAGGCCATCCGGGATGCTTACATGCCGATCATGGATTCGCGTACGCATCCAGATAGTGCCGGAACAGTCATCCTGTCTGAGGAGCTCAGTGGCGGAGCGCTGAACCTTTCGCCCACCGTGAGTCCAGACGGACAGTATGTAGCTTACCTGAGTGAGAGGGATATCTTTAACATTAATCTGTTCATTGCGGATGCGGAGACCGGGGAAACCATCCGCAAACTGAGTGCGACCAACACCAACCCACATTTCGACAATATTCGCTTCATTAACTCGGCGGGTTCCTGGTCCCCTGATGGCAAGCGTTTTGCATTCGTGACCTTTTCGCAGGGGGATAACGAGCTTTCAGTATGGAATTTGGACTCCGGAAGCCTTGAGAATCGGATCAGTGTTGAGGGTGTTAGTGCGTTCAGCAATCCTGCATGGTCCCCGGATGGACGTTCGATTGCATTTTCCGGGATTGATGGAGGGATCAGTGATCTGTACATATATGACCTCCAGGAGGGTCAGGTGCGCCAGATCACCAGTGATCGATTTGCTGATCTTCAGCCTGCATGGTCCCCGGATGGTCAAACGCTGGCGGTCGTAACGGATCGTGGCCCAGACGGGACAAATTTCGAAACGCTGGAGTATGCAGAGACGCGCATTTCGCTCATTGATCTCAGCAGTGGCACGCACAGCACACTGCGTCCCTTTGCCAATGGGAAGCATATCAATCCGCAGTTTTCACCGGATGGGCAAAGTTTGTATTTCATCAGTGATCAGGACGGCTTCTCGGATATTTACCGCTATGATTTTCGTGAAGAAAGGCCCTACCGTGTGACCAGCCTCAAAACTGGGGTTAGTGGCATCACCGCGCTATCTCCTACAATGAGTGTAGCTGCGCAAAATGGGAGGGTAGTGTTTTCAGTTTATCATGACGGTGGCTACAAGGTTTTCGGACTTGAAGCTGATAAGGCTGTGGGGACCTTTGTTGAAAACAGCGCCTCGACCAGTGCCAGTATCCTGCCTCCGCAGAGTGCAGAGAACGAGGGACTGGTTGAACATTATCTGGATGATCCTCTGACCGGACTTCCAGAGCCTGGAACTCCGATTGAAGAAGTGTACAGTTCGCGGCTACAGCTGGACTATGTAGCGCCTCCGGCATTTGGTTTTTCGGTTGGAGGATACTATGGTGGAGGGGCAGCTGGGGGAGTTGGATTCTACTTCAGTGATATGCTGGGCAATCAGAATCTTGCGATTGTTGCGCAGGCCAATGGTACATTCAAGGATGTCGGGGGGATGGTGCAGTATATGAACCGTGGGCGGCGATTTAATTATGGTGGTTTGGCGGCACACATCCCCTATCTATACGGTTATCCGCAGCAGGGTTTTAATCAGTATGGGGAGTACGTAATTCGGGACTTGCGTCAGCGATTGTACGTGGATCAGATTCGTGGCATTGGCTCATATCCTTTGACCACGACGCGACGGTTTGAAGTGTTTGGAGGTTTTACCCGTTATGGGTTTGACATTCAAGCCTTTGACTACACGTACACGGCTTTCGGCATCCAGCGGGAACGCAGGAATGCGGACAAGTGCAGCAATCTTACCGAAGAGGAGCAACAGACGGTTTGGGCGTGTGAGCCGGACGGTTTCTATTACGTTGATGTGGGTGTGGCGTATGTTGGAGACTTCAGTAATTTTGGTTTTACCTCGCCCTCACAAGGGGGAAGGTATCGGTTCGAGGTTGCCCCTCGCATTGGCACCGACAATTTCATCAGCGTTCTGGCTGACTATCGCCGTTATTTCTTCCCGCGGCCCTTCACGCTTGCTATTCGTGGCATGTTTGCGGGCAATTTTGGGGGTGATCAGGGGCGGGTCTTCTCACGTGAGAGTCTCTACTATCCCTATTACCGGGGTTTTGTCCGAGGGTACAATTATAACTCTTTTGATTTTGGTGAGGAATGTCGAGATGCTGCGTGCTCGGTATACACACGCCTGTTCGGGACGCGTGCGGCATTGGCGAGCGCGGAAGTTCGCTTACCCTTGTTGGGTACGGAAGTCCTGGGTCTGATCAATTTCCCCTACTTGCCGCTGGAGTTGGTGGGTTTCGCGGATGTGGGAATGGCTTGGAATGAGGGAGATGATCCATTCAAGATGTTAAAGTTTGAGCGGGACACGGTTGAGCGTGTGCCGGTGGTAAGTGTTGGTCCTGCGGCGCGATTTAACTTGCTGGGATACCTTGTCTTCGAGATTTATTACGCCTATCCATTCCAGCGGCCGCAGAAGGGGGGGCATTTTGGATTCCAGCTGCTGCCAGGCTGGTGATCCCTGAGACATGAATGAGAAGCTGAGGCATTGGCTCTTCGGACTGGATCCCGGTTTGGCACATCGGCTGGGGTTCGGGGCAGCTTGGCTAGCCGATCGTTGCGCGTCGCGGTATCTTCGTCGCACCTATACACTGGAAGATTCTGCGCTACATCAGCGTGTCTGGAATTTGGATTTTCCAAATCCGGTGGGGTTGGCAGCAGGTTGCGATAAGAATGCGCTACTGCTTCCGTTCTGGTCCAAACTGGGTTTTGGGCATGCGGAGGTGGGTTCGGTGACCCTGCGTCGATCGCGGGGCAATCCACGACCAAGATTATTTCGTCTCGAAGAGGATCGTGCAATTATCAACCGACTGGGTTTGCCAAGCAAGGGTGCTCGCCGGGTCGCTCAACGATTGTCCAGTGCCCGTGTAACCGGGATGCCGGTTGGTGTCAGTATTGCTAGGGTCCATGGAAATACATCGCCTATTGAGGATTATCGTCGTTGTGCTGCCCACTTGATCCCTTATGCCGATTACTTGACCATAAACATCTCGTGTCCCAATACCCCGGACGGCAAAACATTCGAGACGCCGAAGTATCTGGATGAACTGCTTGTAGCGCTTATGGGCGAAGTTGACGGTCGGGTTCCAGTATTAATAAAGCTTTCCCCCCTAGATACTCCGAAAGTGATTTACGACAGTCAGACAGAGGGGATTTTGGAAACAGCAATCAGCCGCGGAGTGAGCGGATTCGTCGTGGCTAATACTGCCAAGGATCGCGCAGGGCTTGTAACGGATAAGCACACTTTGGATACAATTGGTCCGGGAGGGCTTAGTGGTGCACCGCTGCACCACAGAGCGGTTCAGATGGTTAGGTACATCTATTCATGCGTTGGCCCCCGGTATCCAATTATCGGTGTTGGTGGTATTTTTTCGGCAGAGGACGCTTATCGAATGATCCGCGCAGGTGCTTGTCTATTGCAGTTGTACACAGGGCTGGTGTACGAGGGCCCATCAATCGTGTACAATATCAAAAATGGCCTGATGGACCTACTGGAGGCGGATGGATTCGGTTCTTTACAGTCAGCTGTAGGCACTGAACAGGGAATCAAAGAGATCGCAGGCATTGTGTAAATTACATAGACCACGGAAAGAAGCCTTGGTCGCGGGGCATTTGCAACAATGGCAGGTAGTGTAACGAACGAATCTTTTTTTGCAATAGAGATCGGAGTTTTTCAAGTGGGTTTTTCAATTATCAACGTGTATGTCGGCTGAGATCGAACACTTGAGGTTTAGTCCGTTCCGGCAGGTTGGCGAAATTCAGATCATACACGTTGATCTGACGCCACACGAGCCTCGCGAGCAGTACGCGCTTGAATGGCTCGACAATGAAGAGTTGGCGCGCTGGCGGCGGTACATCCCAGATCGTCCCCGAAGGGAGTTCGCCTTGTGTCGGGCGGTTTTGCGCTACTCGCTTTGTCGGCGGCTCGGTTGTGAGAATAATCAACTTTCGATAGTTGCTGCTTCTTACGGTAAGCCGCATGCTCTGATCAATGGCCAACCGGCTCCAACCAGCTTCAATGTCAGTCACAGCGGACATCACGGCCTGATTGCTTTCGCGCAGGGGAAGCAGCGTGTGGGAGTGGATGTGGAGGCACCATCATCGCGTCGGAGAGATTTTGACGGAATTGCTGAAATGGTTTTCGGTCCTAACGAACGGGCAGAAATCGCATCCGCGAATGGATTGGCAAAGTCACGACTGTTTTTCAGGTTCTGGACGCTGAAAGAAGCTATAGTAAAGGCATTCGGCACAGGGCTATCCATAGATCTTACTGCATTTGAAATCCCTCCGGATATTCGGCATGGGGCAGAAAGAAGCATGTTTCGATTTCCTGGACAAAACAGGACGCTTTGGGAGTTGCAGGACCTGAGTACCAATGGTTACGCTGCTGCGATTGCAGCAGAAGCTTCCGACAATGCTAACGTATCTTGAAATCCTGAGGCGCGGCGCCGGACTGATACCAATTATGCTTGGCGGGAAGCTCGTAACACAAAAATAGATACGGTGTCACGAAAGTCACGCTGCTATTTCGGGATCACGGCCAGAGGACCAAGTGAACAGATTATCGTGAAACAGATGGTTCATGGGGTCTGTTCTGATTGAATGTCCGCAGGAAAGAAATGGGACAGTGCATCTATGAGATAGGTACGCCAGTTTCCCCATGTGTGGCCCTCTGGATATTCTTGATAAATAAAGTCATAGCCTTTTTCCGTTAGCACTTCCTTGAATTGACGGTTGGCTTCGAGAAAATTTACAGCATCGTCCGGAAGCCATCCCAGGCCTACCATTTGTTCGTAGATGCCAATGTCCACATAGAGCCGAATCGGTTTACGAGGGGCGTGCCTATAGGCTTCAACCAAAGCATTACTCCTGAAGGAAAGATATCCGGACTGACTGTAGGCCAAACCGAAAACATTTGGATGGTGCAGTGCTATGTATGCTGAGGCTAGCCCGGCATAGGAAGGCCCTGCCACAAGCCGTGCCGAAGGAAGGGCCAGACTTCTGTAATGCTTTTCCACGAAAGGCACTACTTCGTCGGCCATGAAACGCGCATAGTCAGGATTCATGCCATACTCAGTCGACCGGTTGGGTATAGCCATCGCATGGCGGTTGGGGGGAGCAATGAACACGGCTATTACAGGTTCGAGTTCTCCAGATTCAATTAAATGATCCAGCACTGCAGGAGCATGGGCGTACTCAATGTAATCCTGTCCATCCAGAACATAGATGGTGGGATGATGTGTATTTAGAGATTCATACTCAGGTGGCGTATACACGTAAATATCTGTTGCATACCCCATGATTCCAGAGGGCAGCAGGTGTTGAGTAACGCGTGCATAGTCTCCCGGGGTGCCATCGCGCACTGACTCGAGCGCTGGATGGTAAGTGTATCCCGGCATCGCCAACTCAGAATGGCTGCCCAACCCGTTCAGCACCTTATATGGACACAATGGATCGGCTATTGGAGGATCATCATCTATTATAAGTTGATATTCCAGGCGGGCCTCTGCAGGGTGAATTCCCCGATAGTAGTAGAGGTCGGTTCCAGGGATATTCTCCATCTCTATATTGTCTGCCCACTGGGTTATATCTCCCAGGATTCGTACGCGTTTGTTCGCCCCCTGATAGAGATAAATCACGGTTGTGTCGTTTTCGATTAGCGGCGTACCTGTTCGCCGAACCTGCTCCATAAAGTGTTCTATGTGTTGCTCGCGCTGGGATGCATTTTCAGCTGCAGACAGGTCCTCCATAAGTTGTTCAATGTTAGTCATACGCTCAGTTGTACATGCGGCGAAAAGTACAATAAAAAGAAGGAAGACTCGACACATTAATTCAAAGGGAAAATTCCGTTACAGTTGACGCCAAATCGTTTTCCTTGGTACCGCAGGCCAATTAGTTCTGCCTTCGGATCAAACTCACCAAACTGAGGTCTGGCAGTAATCCCTTTTGTAGGTGTGGGAAGTAAGCCAAAGATACCTTCCAGAATTACGGTCACCCAACTCCCGCACGAGGAACTAAGCCAATCGTTGATGTAGGGCATTTCTGAGGGTGATTTACGGGCGCCGCCCTCATCTGGCGCAATCACATTGTCTGCAAAATGTGCTTGACCGAAAGGACCTTGATTGGCACTCCGCGCCAAACTTTTCAGCCAGGAGAAGGCCAGATCCACGTCCCCAATGCGATACAGGCCACGAGCCGTTTCAGATGGCCAGGCTGGATAAGCTCCGGTCCATTGGTGATCGGGCCTGACACTAAACAATACATCTTCGTCTTTGGGGGAGAGGGCATGCATCCAGGTTTCTGTTTGCAGTTCTCGCCTGAAAAAGTTGGTGATTTCGGTTTTTTGGCTTGTTGTTAAATCTTCTGGAATCGTGTTCAGGATGGTGAGCAGGTCGTAACAGTGGCGCACCTCGTGCATGGTACCGTCAGGGTGACGAGCTCGCCAATATCCTTTTCCATCAACATATAATTCTTGGATATGTGCAATAAGTTGAGTGGCTTCCTGACGCAATAGTCTGGCCCGCTCTGACGACTCCAGTAAATCTGCTACAGCTCTCATACTGAATACGTTTGCCGCGTTCAGAGCAGCTATCTCATGAGTATAGCTGCTCACACATTCGAGCAGGTTATACAGTGTCCCATAACCTGCCAACCGGCTGGGCTGCTTGAATTGCTTCCAATTCAAAGCATATTGAGACAGGAATTCTTGTATAGATGTATGTCCAATCCGATGTTTAAGCCAAGCCAAATCCCCCGACCAGCGCAGGTAAGTATAGGCCATGTTCACCATTGCGTAGTCGTTTACTGCGTACCAGGGCCCGATACCACTTCCCGTCAGATATTCCGTACCGAAGTACTTATGTACGTCCATGCGCATCCAGCGCTCGAGGCTCGCCCTCATTACAACGGGATCAAGTAAGGCATGTACGGATGCACTTAATGAATAATCCCACAGCACCATTGCCGACTGCCAGTAGCGGGGCATCAGGGTATCGTAGGTTCGACCATGGACAGAAAGAGGGTGGCAGCGCTTGGAGTAGGCTACACCCAGAGCCCCCATCCAGTAAAGCTTTCGAATATCGGCATCCTCCGTAAGGAGCAGGGGCAACTGTCCCGTGTACCGGTCATTGCCAGGAGTAAACAGCGCCCGCAACTCGGTATTCCAGTTTGATCTTACTCGCGCCAATTCAGCGGATGCGTCTCGTATTAGGGCGTCGTAGACAGTTCCTGCTTCATTGATGTTATCACCAATGGCATTGACATAGTAGAAGTGCCACTGGGCTCCTGGTTCAAGCTGAACAGCGTATCGAAAGCTATTGCGGTCAACATCTGCACTTGGAGGCCATGTGCCCTGCAGTGATACTGCGCTGCTGTGGCGTGCCTGAAAAACGAGCGCCTGCTGCCGCGCATTCCACGCTACTTTGTTGTCCTGTTCTGAAGGGGGTACAGCCTGATTCCAGGGCTTGAGAGATTTTGTGATTCCTCCCTGAACCCGCAATCCTGCTTTTACATGGCGGTGTGTCTCGCTTCGGTTTTCGATCGTGATTTTCATCACGGCGGCCATTTTCCCCACGGCCAAAGCGACTATTGAGGTGAGGTATAGGCCCTGATAGACAGATTCACGAACGATCCGATCTGGATACCATGTGATTGTGACGGACTGACCGAGTGCTGGAAAATGAAAATCGTCAAGAATAAAAGATGCCGTAGGGGTATCCGCCGTCGCGAAGGGTGGAAAATTCAGACATTGAATACAGGTTAGATCGGTGGTCACCTGTACACAACCCAGAAAATTGGTTAGTCCAGGAGGGTTGAAGCAGTCTCCAAAGCGATGTGTAAGCGCGTCGCTTCTGAGATCTTCCACGGTAGGGATCATATGATTCACCGCGTGAATGCTTTAATTACACGCTGCTTGCCAAAATCTCCCGGGAGCTCCTCGTTTATTCGCAGGAGCTGGTTGTATTTCGCCAGTCTTGACGATCTCGCGAGGGAACCTATCTTGATTTGCCCGCCATTCAATCCGACCGCCAGATCTGACAATGTTGCATCCTCAGTTTCTCCTGAGCGTGCTGAGATAATCGTCTTAAACCCTGCTCTCTTGGCCAATTGAACGGCCTCTACGGTTTCTGTAAGGGTTCCGATCTGGTTCATTTTGATGAGTACGGCATTACCAGCCTTTTGCTCAATGCCACGCTGGATGCGCTGGGTGTTAGTGGTGAAGAGATCATCGCCTACCAACTGTGTACGATTGCCTATGCGCCGTGTAAGTTGTTGCCAGCCAAACCAATCCTCCTCGTCCAGTCCGTCCTCAATCGAGATGATTGGGAAACGTGTTACCCACTCTTCCAGATAGGTTATCATTTTTTCCATAGTGAATCTTTTTCCATCCAGACGCAAATCATAGTGTCCCGTAGAGGCATCAAAAAAATGAGAAGCTGCAACGTCCAGTGCAATCGCCATATCCTGGCCTGGCTGCATTCCCGTCGCCCTTATCGCTGAGCACAGTACTTCAAGAGGGGCTTCATTCGCGGTGAGCAAGGGGCCAAATCCTCCCTCGTCGGCGACCAATGAGGCTATATGCCCGAGATCCTCCAAAATTCTGCGAGTGCTCCAGTACACGGCCGAAACCATCTCCAGTGCCTGTGGAAATGTCGTCGCTCCGACGGGAACGACGAGATAGTCCTGTATGTCAAGATTTTTGCCTGCATGGAGCCCCCCGCTAATAATATTCACCATTGGCATCGGGAGGCAAGGCTGCTCTCCCTCGGGTAGATAGCGGTCGGCAAGGTACCGGAAGAGTGGTTTGTTTGCAGCGGCAGCGCAGGCGTGCAGGGCGGCAAACGACACCCCAAGGATGGCATTAGCGCCGAGGCGCTCTTTGGTCGGCGTTCCGTCTAGATCAATCAGCGCTTGGTCCAGGCCCTCTTGATCTTCAGCATTCATGCCGGTTAAAGCTGCCGCAATTTCCCCATTCACATGTGCCACCGCTCTGAGGACTCCTCTGCCCTGATATCGATTCATGTCGCCATCACGAAGCTCATGCGCTTCAAAACGTCCGGTAGACGCCCCTGAGGGTACCATCATTCGCCCCTGGTGACCCGAAGCTAATGCTACCTCCACTTCCACAGTGGGTAATCCACGTGAATCAAGAACTTCCCGACCTATTACTTGCTTTATCCGAGTCATGATAGCTGCCAGGCACTCTTGATTAAGTCCAGCGGATCGTCCTGTCCAGAATACCGAATCCAAGCCATCGCATTTTCTCGAATGCGGTTGCGCAAGGCACTCCCCTTTACATATGGCATGGGTGATTTGCCGTCGAGTCGGGCGAGGAGCAGAAGGCCAATGTGTGGGATCAAGCCATCCACTGATTGACCGTAACCCTGCAGGAATGCCTGAATCACGGCCAGAGCATGCGCTTCACGGCGTAGTACCCAGCCTTTGAGCATAAGGTGCCCCAGGCAGAAGGACACATCGAAAAGAGGATGCCCCCAATGGGCGACCTCGAAATCAAGCAGCATTATCGCCCCCGCTGGACCAACGAGTATATTTTTTGGCGAATAATCCCCATGAGTGAGACTGTCACGACGCGACAGGAGCTCATCAACCAGTCGACCAATCGGTTCTTTAAGTGCGGGGTAACGCGCGATGAGGTAGTAATGAAAGGGGTCAATGCGGAGTTCATTAAAAAATGTGATGTCCTCAAAGGCTGACCGACCTTTGGTTGCCAGGCTCCTCTCTTGAATTTGACGAAGGATCAGTCCAACCGAAAATCCCACTGACGCTTCAAACTTTCCGCTCATCAGGTGTTCTTTCCACGAGACTGCCTCGGCAGGTGCACAGGTCATCACACATATATGATGTTCGCTGTCAAAGTGTATGATTTCCGGTACAGTTCCTTTTGGCAGAATGGTCGACAAAAATCGTATGCACGCTTGCTCCTGTTCAATCCGCCGGATATCAGAGAACCATTCAACTTCAGTTGCCAGCTTTGGCAATGGTTGTTTCAGAACCCAGCGCACTTCCGGGGTAACGACCTTCCAGACATAGTTCGATACGCCTCCCGGCAAGACACTAACACGAAGCGAATCTTCCGGGAACGCCCATCTCCGTTGGCGCAAATAGGCCTTTACGTGTTCAGGATTTGATAAGCGTATGATTAGTTCTGTGACGTGATTCCGTCCTTGGTTACCGTGTAGAGATCTCCTTGGTAAGCAATGTTGCGCAGGCTTGCGCGCGGGTCAAACGATGCAAATTGCGGTTTGGCAGTCAATCCGTTAGTGAGGGATGCCCGAAGACCGAAGATTCCTTCAAGAATTACTGTCACCCAACTTCCACTGGAAGAACAGGCCCAATCGGTGATGTAGGGGGTATCTGAGGGGGCCTTGCGGGCGCCTCCCTCTTCCAAGTTGACAACCCCGTCGGCAAAATGTGCCTGTGCAAAAGGTCCCTGGTTGGCGCTGCGGGCCAAGCCTTTTAACCAATTGAAGGCGAGATCTGCTGCGCCAATGCGATACAGTCCGCGTGCGGTTTCAGACGGCCAGGCCGGATAGGCTCCAGTCCATTGATGGTCCGGGCGTACATCAAAGAGCACGTTTTCATCGGCGGGTGAAAGGGCACGCATCCAGGTGGCAGTCTGAATTTCTCGCTTGAAAAAACTGACCATTTCTGCTTTTTGCTGCTCAGACAAGTCATCAGGAATTGTATTGAGGACCGTCAGCAGGTCATAGCAATGTCTCACTTCGTACATCTCGCCATCGGGGTGTCGAGCTTGCCAGTACCCCTTGGTTTCGACGTAAAGAGACTGGACCGCTTCCAACAATCTCTCTGATTCCTGACGAAGCTTATCGCTTCGGGGACCTCCTCGCCCTGAGGCTTCCATTAGATCTGCGGCGACCCGCATGTTGTGTACATTGGCCACATTGAGGCTCGCCACTTCATGTGTATAGGTACTCACACATTCAAGGAGGTTGTTGATTCCGCCGTAATCCGCTAGCTTGTTCGCACTCTGAAAATTTTTCCATTGTTGGGCATAGTCGCCCAGAAAATCTATGACCCGTTTGTTTGTACCGGCAACAGGTTTTTCAAGCCAGACTAAGTCGCCGGTCCAGCGAATGTACTCGCGCACCATACTCACCATCGCAAAATCGTTTACTGAATACCAGTTGCCAACCGGTCCTCCGGTCAAGTATTCTGTACCAAAGTGCTTATAGGTATCCGTACACATCCAGTGCTCCAGATACTTTCGCATCACCCCGGGGTCTAGGAGAGCATGCACCTGCATGCTCAGGAAATAATCCCAGATAAAGGTGACGGTCTGCCAGTAGCGTGGCATCAGGGTATCATACGTGCGCCCCAACACGGAAAATGAGCTGTCTCTGCGGAAATAAATGACGCCAAGAGCCCCCATCCAGTACAGCTTTCGGATTTCTGTATCGGTGGTATCCAGCTCCGGTAAATGTCCTGCGTACCGGCCGTTACCTGGTGTGTAGATTGCTTTTAATTCGGCATTCCAGTTTTCCCGTACACGATCCAGTTCCCCGGTCACATCACGGATAAGTTTGCCGTAGGCGGAGTGGGCTTCGGATTCCGTTTCTGCTATCGTGCTAACATAGCTGATCTGCTGTTTTTCCCCAGGGTGCAGGTTGAGGACATACCGAAAGCCATTCTTTCTCACGGAGTCGGCCCGAGGGTACATTCCCTGGATTGAAACAGCTCGGCTCTGTTGTGCGCTGAATACTACTGCACCGCGCTCATGATCTATTCGGGCCGTATTGTTCAATTCCTGTGGTGGCAGAAATGCAGCCCAGCTGTCTGTGGACTTCGTAACGCGGCCCTGTATCCTCAAGCCCACTTCGATTTTTCGTGTCTCGCCAGTTCGATTTTCGATGGTAATCTCCGTCACGGCTGACATTTTATTCAAGGCCAAGGCGGTGACAGAAGTAAAATGGAACCCCTTATAACTGGCCTCCCGGACAATACGGTCAGGGTACCAGGTAAAGGTGACCGGTATGCCCAAAGAGGGAAAATGTCTTCCGTCAATCACAAACGTTCCAGAAACAGTATCGGAAGTGCCGAACGGAGGGAAATTGAGACAGCGTAAGCCGGTCAAGTCCACGACTGCTTGAACTACACCGAGAAAATTGGTCAATCCAGGCGGGTTAAAACAATCACCGAAGCGATGTGTCATCGCCGAACTCTTCAGATCTCCCACTTCGGGTATCATGTGCACATGGTCGTGGTTGAAATCAGTCGAGTCCCCATTGAAGTACGGGAAACATTCAGTATTGCCTGCGATCCCGAAGTTGCTAATTCAGAGTTATGCCAGGGTTATTTCGATGAGATGGGGGAAATATTCCTCAAACTCGATGTAAGTAATGTACAGGACCCGCCCGCGGTCTTCAGCCAGTTCGGGATGCTCTTTACCCGCGTAAATGAGTCGCGGGTAAGGGATTGGTTTTTCCGGTGGCTCAACAGTCCATAAGGTGGTGGGTTCGCTCCAGGGCCCCCACGGTTTTGGCGCGGTTCGACCTACGATGTCACCACTCAGTCCCATGGAATGCACGGACAGATAGTTCCCCAGGTATTCGTTGTATGAGACCGACATCTCATTTGGCATACCGGAAAAGATGACGTTGGCGGCATAAACGTCTTTACTCCATTTTTCGGGGTCACCGGTAAAGTATTCGTACTGATCAATACGTCCCATATCTTCGGGGCTTACCCTTGCAACATAAGCATGATGTCGAAAATCCGGGGCCTGCATACTTCCATAGAGATAAACCCAATCCTCCTCTATAACCACTGCTGCTGCGAACTGCGGCTGGTCGTTTGGCCAGATAACGGTTGAACCATTGTACTCGATTCGTTTGAACGTCCAGTCTGTATCAGATCCGACTGCCAAGCCTGTACCTATGATTTCGAATCCCACGGGCAGGGGGTCCCCTCCCTTTTCGAGCATCAGAATTTTCATGAAGAAGAGGTACAGCGTATCATTGAGCTTGCAGCCATGCATGCACCAAATCCGATCCTTTTCGGGATCTTCACCGGGTAGGGAGGGCACCAGTTGCTTGAGCCTGCCGTCAGGATTCAGGATGTAGGAAAAATCGTTCAGACCTTCACGGCCAGACCGATCCTTCAGGATCAGTCCGGTATTGGTGATCATCTGATCGAAGGGGCCCTTACCGCTCAAATCCTGGCCTCCCACGGGCTCGCCAAAAATATACCACAGACTTTCTTCGGGTCGCTCACCGATCAGCGTATCGCCGAAATACCAGAGCAGACGCCCGTCGCCGAGTGGAATGGAGTAGGCTCCGTCCTGCCCCACCATGCGGTGGGGGTTATTGACAAACTGCGGCCCTAGGTCCCTGGAAAAAGCAACCTGTAATGCAGCACTACGTCCGGTCATTGCCTCCGAGATGGTGGAAACGGCAGATATCGGAATCAAGCATTCACCGGAACGACCCGCGGTTCCATGTTTCGGGACATGCCTGTTACCTGTTCAATATCATACTGCGCGTTTCCGAAAACTCGCCCGCCTCAAGTCGATAGAGATAGATGCCACTAGGCAGGTTATCTGCCTCAAATTTGGTTTCATACACGCCCGGTGACTTTGTCTCATTAACGAGTTGGGCAACCTCCCGTCCACCTACATCAAAGACCCTCAACCTAACGGGCGTAGCTTCTTCTACCGCGTACCGGATGGTAGTGCTGGGGTTGAAGGGATTGGGGTAGTTCTGCTCGAGCACAAACTGCGAGGGTATGCCCTTTTCGGTCACATCTTCAATCCCAGTAGTACCCATTACGGTGATCATGTTGTTCATAGAGGAGTCTGCACCGTTAAGGGAGCTGGACCCACAGGTCATGAACCAGTCACATGTGGGAAAATAAGATTCCTTGGTTACTACGTATCCGATACCAAAATCACCGGTAGTCTGCCCGACCTGCAGTCGCATAATTGCTTCTGCGATCAGAGTATCCGCATGCAGATAGCCTTCATCAGAGATGGTCCCGATCCATTTCATTCCACTTGGAGCTGGAATTGCTTTTTCCGTAGAGTCGGTCCATTCGGGTGAGACATCAAGGGATCCGCTCCCGACATCGCCATTCATGTCACTGGCGGTGTATTCGGCCGAGACAAAGTCCCAATCTTCCGGCACCAGTACAGAGAAAACTCCTTTCCAGGGAGTGCTACTCTCAGCCACATTTTCCTGCGCGACAACGCGCAAATCGATTACTTCTCCCGTGTTTGCCGTACTTGGCATTTCGATTTCTATGATCAGACAGGCCGACCAGATCAGACATATGCACAGGGTCATCGTCCAGAACATCAGACGATTTCGATTTCCTGCTTGGTTCGGGGTGTTTGGTATGGGTTGTCTCATGAGAAGTTTGTTTTGAGGGTTGTTGACTGGTGTGTCTATTGCGTGAACGATATCCGCGGGACCGGCTATCTCGGGGGTACTTTGAATCCAAGCGTCTGGATCATCCCGGGCGCCAATGTTACGCGGACGATGTTCTCGCCAACGTCGTAAGATATGCTGTTTTCTTCTAAAATGGGCAGAGTTGTTCCACTTTGAATATCAAACAGCGATGAAAAAATTTGTGCTTCCGCGGATGTTTCAGGATCCATGTTCATCAAACGCAACACAACACCTTTCCGGTCGCTTGTAGGTTTCAGGGACAAAAGAACCACCTGGTGCCCGTCAACAGTCATAAAGCTTTCCTGTTCGGGTAAGGAGCGTAGCCAAGTGTAACGTGTCACTGGTGGAGCGTTAATTTCCCATCCGAACCGACTCGTAGCTGCGGGCTGAAAACTAATATCATTGGAGGTAAAACTGAACCGGAAGTCCAGCGAGCCTTCGTTTGGTTCCCATCGGTTCCAGTTTTCCGGGAAGTTATTAACGAGATTGGCGTAGATGGTAATCATATCCCCAGAGGCCTCTTTGCGCAGCCGCGCAACCCGGCTGTCAACAGCAGCCCAACTTATTGTTTGTGTACTGTTGTGGATCGCGACGCTCCGTCGCGGAGCGAAAGCGTCGTGCTCAATACCGGGAAAGCGGTCCGTCTCAGCTTCCAGGAAACCGCCTAGTACCTCTA
Organism: Rhodothermaceae bacterium; assembly: GCA_009841335.1. Classification (GTDB taxonomy): domain Bacteria; phylum Bacteroidota; class Rhodothermia; order Rhodothermales; family Bin80; genus Bin80. Next base: position 24,766 of record VXLY01000002.1, read on the forward strand.
CTGCCGCCTCTTGATTTGATATCGCAAATGGAAATGCCACACTGTAGTCCTCAACCTGCGAAGGAGAGACCAGTAGCTCGAGATTGACCGTGTGCTGTACATCCACACGATCCAGGTTTTCCCAGAGTACGTATTCGGATCGTGCAAATAAGTGGTCTTCACGCTCGGCTACAAGCACCAGTCGGGCCGGACGTTCATCACGGACATACAGTTTTACTTCATCGACATCCATAGTCTCAAAAGAAAGTGAGAACAGGGAATCGGCTCGCAGAGGGCGGCCAAAGGTTGATTGTTCGTCATTATCAATCAATGTCTCACCACTCTCAATATCAACGATATGTGTAATGCGCCCGGCTTGACAATCCCCACCAATTCGATAATAGGTGTTTGCAATCGTGCAATCATGTGTCTGCAGAGCTTCACCAGGATCTGATTGAGGGTGGGTCCTTCGTTCCAGTCGAACTTTCTTGTAGCCCATTGGAGGTAGATCACGGGCTACGAAGCGCAGCGTGTAGCCACCGTAGTGACTGGGTATCTCCATTTTTGAGTCCAGGTCAATCACACGGTACTGATGGGTATTTTCGCGCGGAAACTCAACCTCAACCGGTGCATCGCGTGACCAGTTCAGTGCATTGAACACATATAGGCCTTCACCTTCAAAACTTTCCTCGCGCGCAGAAAGCCGGTACGTTGCGCGCTCCAGAACTTCTGTGGTGGCCAGCAGGGCATCTTGCACATACTGCTCCCGGTAGGCCATCGTTGTCAGGTTATCCTTGGGCGACCCATAACCATACTCAAGTCCGCTACCCTGACCGCTGAAATGAAGTAGATTTTCGTAAGCAGAATCAACGATATCGGAGAGGGGATCATGGTTTTGGTCCAGCAGCCATGATAGTGTGGACATTTTTTCGGCAGTAGGCAGGTGGTGCTGTACCCATCTCTGACGTACCATACGGGCGGGCTCTCCCTGATAGAGCACATCCCAAGTTGATGTCCAGTCTCCCGTCAGCGTCGGGAGGCTGTCATAGCGCGCCTGAAATGCTCTAGCAAAAGCGTCAAGGTTGCTGATTTGAATTCGAGGGTACGCATATTCCGCATTCCAGGCTTTCGCTGTGGCGGGGGCGTTGAGAGGGATGCCACCATTGTCTCCAAAAGTGTGAACAGCAAGGATCAAGTGATACGGGTATCCTTGAGCCTGTAGTCGGTGGAGTCGCTCCCAAAGACGAAGAGGTACTGCATCGACGCCTTTCTCCAATCCCAAGGTCTGTCCCTCATTGTAGGCCTCAGTGCGATAGGTAAGAACACGTCCGCCCCCTGCGCCTTTCCAGTAAAACACTTTGGGCAGGTTGCGCTGCATTCGGTAGTCATTATAAACTTCGTTGATTCCCGTTGTCAGGAAAGAGATGCCTTCATTTTCCAGTGCCTGCGGTATGAACCAGGAAAGGCCAGGCACATCATTGTAAATAGCGGCGCTGAACTCCAGATCGTACTTGCTTGCGTAAGCGTTTCCTATGTCAAACGAACGAATCATTTCCTCTTCGCTGATCCATCCCGTGAATGGGTTTGTGTAGATAGGCGAGACTGCAACCCGTCCCGTTTTCACAAATGTCATTAATCGATCGAATTGTTCGGGCGATCGGGCCTGCCTGTATTGTTCAAGCTGCCACACAGTTTCGACAGTCCATGCGAAGGAGGAATCCTGTTCAAGCCGGACCAGTACGTCGTCCAGTGTGCGCAGATGTCGTTCTTTGACGACAGGTTGCGTATTTGTGTAGCCGATGTCGGTGTGCGACATCATGGCTAAGTGAATTTCGTAGTGTGGTTGTGGGCGAAGTACCGTGTCCCAGCTCAAGGAATCTGCTTCGAGGGCCAAGTTGACATGTGCCTCTGTTTCGGCTGTGACAGCTGGTAGATTTACGATATGACGGCTCTCTCCAAAGGGGATTCTTTCCAACTCGGTCGTGTGTTCTGCGGATGCCGTTTTGATGTGTAGTGTTCCTGCCTGCTGCTCCGCTGACAAGGAGGTAACTACGAGATCAAAGCGCTGCTGGAGCCCATCCGGGGATTCCTTGAAAAAGAATGTCGAAACGAGCTCCGCGCTGTTTTTTTCTGCTCCGGTCTGGACCACTACGCGAATGTCCTGGACAGGAACCAGATCCGGATTAAGCAGCCTTGCATAGAACCCCCACTCGAAACGAAGCGCTCCAAAAAAGTCGGGCGCTTCATTACGGTGTGTCTGCCCTACTTTGATCAACAGCGCATTTCTTCCCGAGTGCAGGCGCAGGGGGATGGTATCAGTGTCGGGTTCTGCGTTACGGTCATGCGTGCTGGCGTGCACGGTCTCGCCATTAAGCAGAACTTTGAGACTGCTATTACTGCCAATCTTGAGGATCACTTCTTGCTCATCTGGACTGTCAATGTAGGTGAAGGCGTAACCCGTTTTTGCTTTCCATATTTTCTCCGGTTCGCTACCAGGATGAACCCATCCCATAGACGTATTGAAATCAACAAAGCCGTCCGGGCTACTGTAGAGAGGTTTCCATGCTACTCCCCCATCTTCAACCAGCGCAGTTCGTTCGATTTTCCCCATTGTGGGTGAAATCGCGGCTTCACCAATAACGTCTGCATCGACGGCTTGTCCAAACCCGACAAGGGGTTGCTCGAATGGTCCAGCCACAAGCCATGCGGGAATGAATCCTTCTTCGGTCAAGCCAAAAGAGACGCTGTCCCGATTAGATACTTCGGGAACAAAAGATTCGTTTAGGCCGATCTGCCCGGCGCCGAATACCAAGCCAAGGACCAACAGGAGATAAACGGTACGAGAGTGGATCATTTTTGTAACTATCCTTTCATCCCGCTCATGGCGAATCCTTTGATAAAGTATCGTTGAAAGAAAAAGAAGATGGCTACCATAGGGATCATCATGATAATGGATGCCGCCATCAAGATGCCCCACTCCGTCTGATGTTGTCCAACAAAAAGCGCAAGTCCTAGAGCCAGCGTATTCTTGGCCTGATCAGAAAGATATATCAGTGGTCCAAGAAAATCGTTCCATGTAAACATGAATGTGAGAATGGCTACCGTGATTAAAGCGGGGCGGGCCAGCGGCATTGCAATCTTCCAGTAAATATGCCACTCGGACAAGCCATCAATCCGCGCCGCATCAAAAAGCTCTCGAGGAATAGTCAGGAAAAACTGGCGCAGCAGGAAAATATTGAAGGCACCGCCCCCTAGGAAGGCCGGGACAATCAGGGGTTTGTAGGTATTGAGCCAGTGTAATTCCTTAAAGATCACGAATAGCGGGATCATGATGACATGCAGCGGTAGCATCATCGTAGCAATCACGAAAATGAAGATCTTATCTCGTCCAGGCCAGCGTAGGCAGGCAAATGAGTAGGCTACCAGCGAACTTGAAAAGACGGTTCCCACGATCGTCAGAACGGTGATAAATGTGGTGTTCCGCAAGTATGCCAAAAAGGGCATGCGGTTAAATACCTCTGAATAATTTTCCCAGTGGATCTCTTTCGGGATCCAGGTCGGCGGGATGGTAAAGATCTCTTCGTTGCCTTTGAGGGATGCCGAAAGCATCCATATCAGCGGGATGATCAACACAGCAGCGATTGCAACCAGTGCAAAGTAAATGGTTGTTTTCTTCAGTTGCGCTTTGTTGAAGGAGAGTCTTATCATTCGGGCGCTCCTCCGGTATAGTGCACCCAACGCTTGCCAAGCTTGAACTGGAGCAGAGTGACCGCGAGTGTGATGACGAGCAGAATCCAGGCCATTGCCGAGGCATATCCCATTTCATAATCGTCAAAGGCCTTGAAATAGAGGTACAGATTGTAGAACAGCGTGGAATCAAGCGGGCCGCCTTTCGTCATTACGTAGGCTTCGGTGAAGACCTGGAAAGAGAAGATGATTTCCAGAACGCTCCACAGAAAGATGACAGGGGAGAGCATAGGTACTGTTACATGCCAAAATCGCGCCCACCAGCCGCCTCCGTCAATCTCGACCGATTCGTATAGGGACGAAGGTATCCCCTGCAGGGCAGCAATAAAGACGATCATACGTGCTCCACCAACGCCCCATAGACTCATGAGTGCAATTCCGGGTTTTGACCACGCAGTGCTTTGAAGCCACAGTGGACCAGGCAACCCAATCCACCCGAGTGCGGTATTGACGAGTCCGATTTGGGGGTTAAACATCCACATCCAGATCACCGACAGCACAACACCGGTGATGATAGACGGGAGAAAATAGACTGTGCGAAAGAATTTAATCCCTCGCACCGCCTGATTTGCAAGGATGGCTAATATCAGGGATCCGCCTATGGCCAACGGAACACGAAGGATCGTGTAGACGAGTGTGTTCCATATGGAGATACCAAAGTAAGGGTCTTCAAAGAGTAACTCCCGATAGTTTTCCAGACCGATATATTGTGGTATGCGGAGCACATCATACTGGCACAGACTGTAGTAGAGCGACATACCTATCGGATACAGCCCAAACACAAGAAACCCAACTGCCCACGGAGACAGGAAGGCATACCCGGTCAGGGTCTCTTTTATTCGGAGGGAGTTGGGTTTGATTTCAATCGGACTAATTCAGGTCTTTCATTCTGGATTGAACATAGCGGTCATAGCTCACTGCCCGATCAAGCGCAGACTGGACGGTTGCTTCGGCCTGTTGAAACGCATCCTCTGGAGACTGCTCCCCCCGCACACTGCGCTCTAGTGCCCCGTAAAATTCACGCCAGAACAGGCCATGGACCAGTGGGACCACCGTCGGCGAATGGGCGAACTCCATTTGTCGAACAAAGACATCTACCAGTGGCTTGGAAATGAACGAGGAATCGTAAGCTGCATGGATGTTTGCCGGAAAGAGGGGATCATCGCGCGAGGCAATCTCTTCAAGTTGTATATCCTTTTGCACGTAGAATTGCATGAAAGCCCAGGCCGCCTCTGGATGCTGAACACCCCGTGGCATGCCCAGCCACCAGCTTCCCGCCATTGACACAGTCGGGTCTCCCTCAAAGGAGGGTATCTCGGTAACGCCGAAGTTCATTTCCGGGCGATATTGAGAAATAAGGTCAAGAAAGCTCATATCAAGGACCAGCATGGCGAGTTTATTGGTCACGAATCCGTGCTGATCACCTGTTCCGAGTCCACCGATGAAAGCCTGCACTTCAGCAAGGTCATAGTCTTTGTAGTAGTCTATGGTCCATTGAACGCCTTCAATAAGTTCGGGAGCATTCATCGTTACCGTTGCTCCGTCTCCGGACAGGTAATCCACGCCCTTTTGCCAGGCAATCAAAGCAGCAATGGACATATTTCCAAGAAGGCCTTGGTGAGATCCACTGAATCCAGGCAGAAAGCCAGCCTGGAGGATTTTTCCGTCGGCGTCAACCTCGAGTAGCTGGCGGGCGTACTGACGCACATCATTCCAGGTTCTGGGTGGATTCTCGGGGTCTAATCCGGCTTCTTCAAAGAGGTCTTTGTTGTAAAAGAATGCATAGGATGCCGTGTTAACGGGCAGTGCATAGGGGCGTCCCTGCCAGGTCACTTCGTTCCACAATGCAGGGAAAAATATGGTCGTGTCAAACGCGGAGGCAGCGATCAAGTCATCTAGTGGAAGCAATGCCTTTCGTGATGCCCAGCGGACGACCGGCACAAACTGGCTGACAACATCAGGAGGGTTACCGCTAAGCACGGCGGTTAAGATTTTCTTTTCGTGTTCCTGCCAGGGGATTGGTGTGGCATGCACAACGATACTGTCCTGAATCTGATTGAACTTGCGGACGGTGTAGGGTACATCATTCTCCGATCCGACGATATGCCAGTAGCGAATATGCGTTTTATCATCTTCAGGTGGCTTGCGATCGGTAAGATCCCAGAAAAGAAGTAGGAGTATTGCCGCACCCAGTATTCCGTACACGACCCCTCTAATCGTAGTCCTGTGGTCGGCATCAAAGAAAGTGTTCCACCAAGCCATTAACTAGCTGCGATCAAAAATAAGATTCCGCTGGACATAATAGCCTGATTTGTGCACTATTATTGTCCGCTGTCCATTCAAATACTGAGTGCAGGTTCTAGGTCGAATATCTTCGCGCTCGGAACATACTGCTACCGCATATGCATGCATTCTGTGCATGCTCTCCACCATACTCAGTGTAGTTTATTCGGATCCTCGGAGTACATATGAGCACAGTTATCTCGGCAAAAAGGCAACTTCTGCTGATAACTGAAGAAGCGGACGACGGCATCTTATGATTCTGCGCTAGTCCTGGTATGGATGATATCTACTTGACGACTGTCATCCGTCGACCAGCGTGATATACCTTTTCTCCCACGTGCGCCGTGACCTGATAGACGTACGTGCCGGAGGACAAATGGGACACGTATAGGGGCAGTGGTTTTGAAGGACCGGCCGTCACAACCGGAAAGTCCTCCCGATGGACTCGTTGGCCTAGCACGTTGAATACCTCCACCGATACCGCCGCCACTTGGGGTACATCCAGTAGAATGGTCGTGGATGGATTGAATGGGTTGGGATAATTCCCAAGTAGGGCAAAATCCACCACGGACGGGTGCTCCGTTGTATTTGTAGCCGTAGCAACACGTACCGTCACCCAGTCAGGGTCAGAGTTCGCGTACCCAAGGGATTCATCGGGCGCTCCTTCATGTCCTGGAGTCGCCACCAACCTGAAGTGTAGGTCTCCTTCCGCCATTGGCGCTGCAAAGCTGGGCGTGGCCGTGTCGCCGCCCGTCAAGGGCAACGGCTCTGATATGGGGATATCTGAATCCAGACCGTCTACCTGAATCCACTCCCACCGTACAAAATCACCCCATGGCCCAGTGACACTGCCCGGAATAGACACAGTAGTTCCCGACTGTACCATTAGATCTGCACCCGCGTTGACGACCGGTCTGAAAGGTGCTCCCGGATTATCGTTAAGAGATAGCCCTATGGAGGAACTGATACTCCATCCAAGGGGCAATTGGGTAAGGTTTTTGAAGATGCCGTCGGGAAGCGTGTGCAAATCATTGTACGCCATACCAAGCCGAGTAAGCGAGGTCAGTTGATCAAAGATGCCATCGGGAAGCG
>VXLY01000002.1:31966-41075 GCA_009841335.1 Rhodothermaceae bacterium
GAGGTCAGTTGATCAAAGATGCCATCGGGAAGCGAGACCAGCTCATTGATGCCATCGGGGAGCGTTGTCAAATCGTTTGTTCCCAAATGAAGCGAAGTCAGTGAGGTCAGGTCATCAAAGATGCCTTCGGGGAGCACCGCCAAACGGTTGTTCCTCAAATCAAGCCCAGTCACCGAATTCAGGCCATCAAAATCTCCCGCCTGTAGACCTGAGAGGTTTCTGGAACCTAAATTCAGGGTACCTGTGATGGCCGCCAATTGAGTACTCCTAACTTCGGAACAGTCATTTGTAGTTGAGATTCGACTCAGAATAGCATCTACTACAGCAGCCGTTCGATCGCAGATCGTCACGCTCACTTGCGCGACCGGTTTTACTGCTGAAACTCCGCTCACTGGCCTTTCTGGGCGTAATCTGTCATGAAAGCGTCCAGAAGCTTCTGACTTTAGCCAGAAACGCTTAGCCCGAATCATATCATCCCGATGAGATACGGCCCTCGTTGGGTTTGTTTCCCATCCTAGGGTCTCGATTTTCTTGAAGTCCGCCTCCTTGGAAGGCGTACGCTCCGGCGCCTGCGCGAGAGCCAGACCGGGCAGAAGCAGGAATAGAAACGAGACCAGAGAACCGAAATAGGCTAACCGGCAATGAGCATGTCGCACCACGGGACCAAGCGGGCAAGATAGGATGTCACGGTTGTTGTACGTAGAAACCATCCGCTAAAGGACCATTTGAAAACCGAGAACAGGACTCTCATTTGCTCGAATACCGGTCCCTGCACCCATGTAGGCCGAGCGTTTAATTTGGATCAAATCTGTTGACCAAATTCTGGAATCCATCAAAGCATACTGTAAAAATATGTACGGTACGCTACACTAGTTTTTCGGTCATGGAGCCGATTCTGTTGACGACATCATTTACGTATCATTCAGAAGCATCAGTTGCATCTTGATGGAACCAGCTCAAATGCGGACCGGCAATAGTCTTGATGTTGGTAAGTTTTTCCTTGCTTACCTCCAACACCTAGCTTTCTGCTTCCTATGCACGACACCTGGCTTGCCTACCAGCATTCATCATCTTCTTATGAATTCACCGGCGGAGCGGCAACTGCATCATTGTGGAAAACTACTTTTCTTGCAACGTTTTTAATAATACGCGTGAGGTTTTTCTGATTAGCATCCGGTTAGTTACCTGAGCTGGAGTAGTAGAATTCGGACAAATTCTCTGCTGAAATGATCCAAAAAACACAGCTCTTACCGAATTAGGATCATTGTCCGGTTCTTCCATGCGCGATTGCCATCTGGTGTAGTGGCTTCCAGTGTATAAAAATAAATTCCACTGGCAAGTGGCAACCCCAGTTGATTCATGCCTGTCCATGAGTGGCTATACTGTCCAGGGGGTTGGTCAGCCACCTCCAGTTGACTTACCCTACGTCCGAGCACATCGTAGACGTTGAGTCGCACCTCGGCATGCTGGTGGAGGTTATATCGAATGATCGTATGACGGCTGAACGGGTTTGGGAAATTTTGTTGCAGGTGGAGAATTTCTTTGACTGGCGGTGTTGCTTGCACATGCGTCGGCGTAACGAGATCCAGCCAGATCGTCCTCACTTCGTATGGTTCAAAAGGCACAGCTATTTTCTGCTCATTAACAGGCACGTAGTCGATTGGCGATTCCAACAGTGTAGTCCAGGCTGCCCTCCGTATCTCAGGGCCAAACAGTAGGGTCGCCTCCACAGCCTCTGAGGAAGGGTTGAATAGACGCACGATTAGTCCATTGCCCGTTCTGGATCGCTTCAAGGTAGAGAGTTGAAGCGTTGAATTTTCCACCGATATGAAGGTGTACTTGGGTGCTGACGTTGTACCCTGCTGCTGTGGTCGCAATACGCGCGCATAGAGAGGTATGTTGAAGTTGTAGGCAAATCTAGTAGCGGTTACAGGATCAGCTTCTCCCTCCTGTGACGTGAGTGAGAAGCCGGCTTCCAGCGGTCCTACGCCAGCTCGATAGGCAGTGCCACCGGTGTTGAAAGAGGTTAGCAGTCGTACATTGCCGTCAAACCGTCCAGCAGGATAGGCGTGAATGGCTGGACCATCGGTAGCCAGAATGGCACTGGTTCCATGTCCTGTAACGATTGACCAACGTTGCATGGCGTAATGGTTGGTGCGGAAACCACTTAACTCATCCTCGAAAACCCGGACGTGCGCGAAAGGTATCTCGTACTGCAGGGAGGCTCCAGGCAAGCCAAAGTTGAAGAAAAAGTCTACGCCCTCAAAATTGGTGGCAGGTCGTTTGTCGTACCTGTTCCTGAAATCAATACGCCGTTGTCCGGCGGGGAGTATGATTTCGGTTTCGTAGGTATTCGCCCCTGGAGCCATCCCCTGGAGGACCAGCCGCTGCAGTACAGCTCCGCTATCGCTTGCCACTACCTGAAGGCCTGACGGCGCAGTGCCATTAAAGACGTATTGATTGAAACGGGCATCTCCGCGCGTTAATTCCCGGCCAGTCATTTTCTCCTGGATATTTTTGATCCCTCCTGTAGCCAAGTCAACCTCTAGGCGATAGGCGTCATTCTCCAGAGTAGGACTGCTCAGTGCTCGAGGTGGCGGCCTGGTTTCTGTACGTGCATTCAGATAAAACAGCTTGTAGCCCAGTGGAGGCACACCATCTGCCCGAAAAGCAATCTCGTTTGTCGAGGGAAGAATTTGTGAAGGTTGGACGGCCCCTGTCTCACTATCAAGTACCCGAAAATCTGGCAATGCTGCCACATGTGGGTCATCCAGTGGAAGCCGTACAACTTCAGACCGTTCCCATGGCAAGGGGTTGAACACAACAATAGCAGCATCGCTGTCGGTTGTGATAATGCTGCTCCAGGTATCCAGTGCTTCATCCAGAATAGTTTCCCCTGCATGCCTGGCTGCATTGATCCATGCCATCTTGCGCTCCCAGAAGGGGGCGTTACCGGCAGGATCCAGTGCCCCTAGGTTGTGATCCTCAAACAGGAGATTATTGATATAAGCTCGTCGCAATTCATCAGCCGGATAGCTGTAACCTGGCACGATGCTGTTCGCAATTGAGGCGAAGGTTTCTGCCACAGGTAGTATGGTTTGCGTAGCGCGGGATTCAAGAAAACCCTTTGTGGAAGAGGCCGCAAAACTCCAGCTCCACCAATTGGGAGCATCGCCTCTGAAGACCGGGATCTCACTTGCCAAGTTTTGCTCGACGTAGTCAAAAAATTCCGAGAAGGTGGCTACATGGATCGTGGAAGTAGAATGCTCTTCGTTCCACATCCGGGCATTTTCGGAGATTTTCAGGTTCGGTGCGCCATTGTCGCCAGTTGCGGCATTGATTAACACAACATCATATGGATAGCCGTCTGCAGCTAGTTTATCCAGTTGTGCCGTAATACGCCGCTCCATTGCTGTATAAGAGCTGTAGAAACCCCAAATGGCACCTTCGAGATAAGCCCATTGGGGATGCAACGAGCGCCAGAGTAATGTCTGATCACCGTTTTGGCTTTCCCAGCGAAATAGGTTCGGCAATGTTGTCGTCGAGTAAAAGTCCGACAAGAATGAATTCATTGCCAGTGACGCATACGGGATATTGCTTTTGTCCAACAGCTGCGCCAATGACCATGTGAAACCCGGCGTGTCATTAGTTATGGCTGTCTGGATGGGCACATTGTAGTCTTCCCTAAGAGCTTGTGCGAAGTAGAGGGAGCGCACCAATTCTTCCGGGCCGGCCAGGTCGGTCTGAAGACTGAAGTGCATTGCCGCGATCTCAATCCGTCCGGCTCGTACATGGTCCATCAGGGCTTCAATCTCTTCCGGTGAGCGGTTTCTTAGATAGTCCTCCAGCACCCAAGTCACTTCTATGGTCCACTTGAATCGGCTCTCAACAGGATAGGACTGCGTCCTGTCGATGTAGGTGACCACATCATCCAGATATTTTCGGTGTTGTTCAATTACATCCGGGACCGGAGCTGTGAATCCCACATCAGTGTGCGAGAAAGGGACAACAAAGATTTTCCAGTCCCGGTCAAATTGGGCCATAGTGGACTTCGTGCACATCAGGCACAAGGTCCAAAGAGTAAATTGCAAGACCAATCCCCTCATCGGCGAGAGAGTCCCAATGTGATTCGGTGGGTGACTCCCAACAGCTCTCCAAAGGGTACATAGGCGTAGTCAAGGTTCAGGCGGAAAAGGGGAATCTGTTGCAATGCCAACCCCGCTCCGAGAGAAAAATCTCCCTCGTCCACTTGGAAACGGTATCCAGCCCGCAACGAGAGCAAATCCAGAAATACAGATTCAATACCCCAGTTCACCCACTCATTATTATCAGTCGGATGCACCAGTTCAAAGGATGTGGAAAGCCGGAACGCCCGCATATCAACCAGATCATCTGCTACGCTCATTCGGAAGAGCAGCGGCATGCGGAAGGATTCCTGGAGTGCATTGACGGAGGCCCCGAAGTGTTGTATCGTAAACGCGAGACGCAATTGCCGGAATCCCGTGTAGTATAGCGTGCCGACATCGAACAGGACATTACTGAATACGTCTTGATCCAATTGCTCCCGTACGTACTTGACCTGTAGACCAATGGTTAATCGGTCGGTGAAACGCTTGGCAGCCGCCAGTCCAACCATAAGATCGCCCGCACTGACCTGGCGTCCTGTGCCCTCTGGATCGGTGGCAGTGGTCTCTTCATAGCTCTCAATACCAAAATTCATCACACTAAGTCCAAACGTATAGCTATTGACCGGGACAGCCGCCACCAAGGCATCCACGCGGCTGTTGACGAGCCATTCATTGTGGGTCAGATACACGGTAGGTCCTGAGACTAGTGGTAGTGCGCCAACATTCCAGAAAACGGCGTTAGCATCGTTGGTGAGGCTGCTGGCAGCTTCACCAAGGGCACTCTCTCTGGCACCGATCCCGATCTTCAACGCTTGGAATCCAGCGGATCCCGTTTTCTCAAAATCAAATCCGTAGTCGGATTGTGCCTGGACTGGGAATATCGTCAGCAGCAGAGCCAGAAGCAGGAGTATCGCGCCTTTACTGTACACGCACCCCGTAGTCACATGCCCTTGATTGCGGGCTTTTGTTCGGAATGTGTAGCAGCGATCAAATGTCATGAACCCGGCAGAGCCTTATTTGATGATAAGCAACGTTCCCTTAGCCGCGCCCACTTCCGACTGCACTGTCCAGAAATATATCCCCGGAGCTACCTGCTGACGTGAATCAGAGAGCTGGTCCCAAACGGCCTGTCCGGTATTGGGATTATCGTGCTCAATGACCTTGAAGAGCTCCCCACTTGAAGTATAAATATGTATAGTCGCTCGCGCCGGAAGATTCGTCCAGACAATCGTAGATTCTTCGCCTGTAGTTGGAAAGCCGGAAACGAGACGGAACGGATTGGGGAATACCGTAACATTCAAAGCATCAGCTGCCGGCAGACTCGCTACCGTCACAGCCTCCTCGTTTCGGTTAGTGTACCAACTTTGATTACCGTCTTCATCAATCGAAATAACGCTGTAGAAATAACTCACCCCCAGATCCACCCGGTTATCAATGTATCGCCATCTTCCGAGATCACCGTCCCAGTATCGTCGGCGGTCCAGCGAACTGTTTGGTCGTACTCGAGCGACACGTCTATACGGCCCGGTAAAAGCCCGCTCGCTCCGGACAATATGGTATTCCTTAAAGCTGGCCTGGCCAGTAATGGGGTCCACCCATGTCTGGTCCAGAGGAGGCCAAGTCAGCGAAATAGACTGGGAGGTCGGTAGAGGCAGAATCTGGATGTCTGGTGATGGCGGTGGGACCGAGGCCACTTCGTAGTTCAGGTTGAAGAGTGCCTGAGCCCGATCGACAGTTTTCTGCAGTGAGTCGAGCCCGGCTGGCAAAGACGCCTGAGCATCTAGTCCCTCCAGAGCCTTAGCAATAGAGATTCCGTTGACCGCCTGTACAATTGCGAGGGTAACACTTGATCCGGCCTCCATTGTGTATGGACCGCATGACATTAACATGAACGGTACCAACCGTTGATCGGCGGGTGCCTGTAGCGAACGGTCAGCACCGGACAGGACGGCATATAGATTATCTGCCGTAGTCGAAGTCAGGGTCAGCTGATTTTCATTAATGAGTAGTTGTGCGCTCAATACATGGGCGGGCTGCGCTTCACCGGAAGCGCCTGCAGGAGCGCTCAGTAGGCCCACACCGGCGTATCCTGTCGTACGCAACTCACCACGGGAGAGTACAAAGTTTCCCACATCGGTTGGCAGATCGAAATTTGGTGTGTCATCCCAGGCATACATGAGTCGGCGTGCTTCGTCGTACCCGGTAAGCTCATCAGCTCGGTTGAAATCTTCTCCCCAGCCATTGTGTGCCAGAATATCCTGGTAGCTGGGGCGCAACAGATACGGGAATCCGATATACACATCGCTGAGTGTTGAGCCTGTTTGATTGGTGAGGGTGTACTGAATTATGATGAAGTCCTTCAGATTTGGAAAGCTCCAGGCTCGACTGGTCCGCTCCACGCGTATATTTTCGGAAGTAATCCAGGCTGCCGTGATCGTTTGTTCGGCCAGTCGGGGATTGTAGTCGGGTTGTTCGACGAAATTGTTCGTCTTGGTCATCTCCTCGTACGTCCCTTGATCACGGAAGGCAAATGGACCGTTTTCGACAAAGAAGAGACTGCCATCGGCGCGGCGGCCGCCGATCCAGGTACCACCCGCATAATTATAGGATCGCTGCTCATCCTTACTCAAGAGCGTGGTGGGCCCACCTGGCCAGTCCATACTGGGAAAAAATTCAAACAGATTAGTGGGATTGGGCGCGCCGACCGTGCCGTCATCCTTTACCGTATCCCATAAATCTCCTCGATCGTGAATTTCGAATTCCGCTGTGCGCACCTGGGCCTGCACCAGTCCCGCCAGGGTTAATAGAATCAGAACACAAAAAAATCTATGCTGCATGGTGCTGCAGATCATTTAGTTGTTCACGCGATCAAGTCATCGCAGATTGTAGCGCAGGCCGAAGTAGAATTGTCTTGGGGCGAAATAGGTCTGCCAGCTGATATCATAGCCCGCACCATCTTCCTGCGAGATCTCGCCGTCTTCCACATAATTCTTCACTGCATCCGCATCAAAAATGGCATCGCCAAAGGAACGCAGGTTCCGGGTGTTGAGCACATTTGTGACGTTGACATAGGCAGCGAGGGTGTGGCTGCCAGCAATGCGAAAGCTTTTCTCCAGCCGAACGTCAAGGGTCTTTATGGGTGGCAGACGATGATTGTCCCGTGTATCCGGAGGATCATCTGGGCCCACATAAGTGAAGGTTCGACCACTCACAAAACTAAACAGTGCGCTCAGGCCTGTCCCTTCCAGGAGGGTGCTTAGGAACGACTGTTTGGTTGTTTCGGGGTAGCGTACATAAAGGTTCGTTCTCAGAATATGGGGTCGACTGAAAGTGGTTTCCGTAGGTAAGCGCTTGGATACATCAATGTCATAGACATATTCCGGCACGCCTTCTTCATCATAACGGATAGTGCCCGGTGTAGCGCGTCCCTGTGTTACTTTCGAGAAGCTATAGTTTGCATTGAGCGCATACCAGTGACTATGGGCCGTGCGTGCGGTGATCTCGAAGCCACGTGAATCACCATAATCACCTGAGAAACTCGAAACATAAAAGACGTTTGGTGTAATGTCTCCGCGAAATGGGTCGTACATGTAAACACGGCGGTCGAAAATACCTTGACGCGGCATGGTCTGATCGAAGACGTCCTTATAGAACCCGGTCATATCGAGTACTATAAAATCACCGAAGTTGTGCACGATTCCAACCTCGAAAAGGACTGTTTTCTCGGGCTTGAGGGTATCAAGAGACAGTGTAACCACACGCTCAGGATCGCCGTCCAGAGAGGAAATGTGACGGGGTTCACGACCCTCTGCAGCCGCAGCATCATCCTCGGTCATCTGACCTCTTACGATATACTCGGGTCGGAAATAGTTAAACTCGAACATCCGATCGAGGGGTGGCAGTTGATAAAAATGCCCATAATTGAAATGCAGGACGGTCTTGCTGGAAATCGGGAAGGATACGCCGATACGCGGGCTGACGCGGTGAAACGCACTTGCGGGTTCGCGAGGTTTGTTCAGGGCATTCTCAAAGGAGTACTTGACCCGTCCGTTCTCATCAACCTGATCACGGTCGGCATCTAGTGCTGGATCAAAGTCAGGATCTACACTCAGATTGAATAGGTCGCGGGTGGTAAACCAGTCAACGTTTGGATGAAAGAGGTCGTACCGAACGCCCACATTCAAAATCATGCTGTTGAATTCCATCTTGTCCTGCACATAGACGGCAAACTCAATGGGATGATAAGTTTCATGCAGTCCGCGGTTGAGCCAGTACTGTGGATCCGTACTGAATGAGGAGTACCGCCTGGAAAAATTTTCCCTGAAAGTGTTGCGACGCAGTTCAATACCGGCCTTGATGAGATTAGCTTTGTTGAATTGCCAATTGGCGCTACTCTCCAAGGACAGATCACCGACTTCCTGGTCTCGATCAATGATAAATGACCAGGCATCGTAGGGCTCATCAGGGTAACCGTTGTAGCGTTGAAATCCAAACAATGTGGGGTTTTCGCTGACACCCAGACGGGTAAAATCGCTGGGCTTCTCGCGCATGTCAAGACGAAAACGGCTGATCTGTACGTCGTAGAAAAACCGGGGCGAAAGCGTGTGCGTCCATTCGGCACTGAAATGAGTAGTCTTGCTATCAAGGAGGGAACCCCATCCACGATAGAATTTGACTTGTTGTATATAGTCCCCGTTCTCTTGTAGTGTAGAGTGGCCGACACGGTTATAGAGTGCTCCAATTCTGAGTTTCATATTGGGACGCAGTTGAAGAACCACATTACCCAGAATATCATCCAGTTCCCGATGATCTCTTGGACGCGGATAAGCGTATGCTTCCCGTTTGAATTGGGATGCTACAAAAAAACTGGCTTTGGTTTGGTCCCTTGAAAAGATTGGTCCCCCGAGGCTCCCGTAAAGTTGATGGTCCGGGATTGCGCGATAGTCATAAACCTGGCTGTTGCGAAGTGGTGTCCACCAACC
>VXLY01000070.1 GCA_009841335.1 Rhodothermaceae bacterium
ATAATCGGGATCAACAAAATAACACATCCCCTTGTATTTATGAGATAGCCTCTAGTCATATCAACGTCTCCAGTTGATACCCACTCTACAGGAAACTAACCCTCATGTCAACCCATCTTTATAATTCCCTTTGTTTGGATACAAGTTTGATCTGAAGAAGAATGAACTTGGTGTTCGCTACATGGCTCTGGAACACCGTTACTACCGGCGATCTCATGGAGAAGCCGTATTGGGTGCCTTAAGGCGCGGTGCAACTGAAGACCGGTTTTTTCGCGCAATGTTGAGTCGAAAGAGTACGACTGGGTTCTTTGTCCTAACTCTAAAGATGATAGCCAGGGTATTCAGATCGTACGACGATTACCGGAAAGCCCGAACGGCCTATTTGCAACTCTACGCTCGCGGCTTGTTGGAGCAACATCCACACTTGAAACGAATTGTAGGAATTGCCCGCGAACCATTTAGTCAGGATGGTGGCGTTTCCGAAGACATGGTGTACGCGGAACAATGTGAATGGACCGATGAAGAGCGTCGGGAAATCAGAAGAGATTGTGAGAAGGCCAGTGTGCTCACCAATAGCATGACGAAAAAGGCATGGTCCGGGAAGGAATATCCCAGCCTGGAACGCATAGCCTTTCAGCCAAGAGAGCTAGACACAGCGCATTCCACAATGAACAGAAAGCAGCGCCGTGCACAAGCAGCAAGACAGCGCGGGGCACAAGGAAAACATAGAAAATGAAAATGGGGGGTTTCAACTACTGAGGATGTAACTACTCGGAATGGTTCTAATCAATCGGAACGGTGACCTGCCGCAATTGCCAAAGTTTGTTCGGCTACTGGGATTGATGGCGAATCTTCCTTTTACACGCAATCCCTAGCATTCCGCAATTACGGGACCAAGCAATCTAGGGTGATGGGCTAGGAGTGATTTCTTCCATTATGATTGCTCCACGGACATGACGGTCGGCCAAATTCAACTTTCCCTCGATGCCGGCAGGGTGCCCAGCAAGGAAGCGAGGGCGGCGCGCAAACCCGAAGGGCAGCGCAGGGAAAACTTGTCCGTTCGCACTGAAATCGCCTGTGAAGACAACTTGATGTTTATGCAGCGACTGTCAGATGAACAATTCAAGCTGATCGTTACTTCACCCCCCTACAACCTGGGTAAGCCCTACGAGGGCAAGTCGCCTCTAGATGTGTATCTCGCTACACAGAAAAAAGTCATTGAGGAGTGCGTGCGCTTGCTGGACCGTCGCGGATCCCTTTGCTGGCAAGTGGGCAACTATGTAGAAAAAGGAGAAATTGTTCCGCTCGATTCCATTCTCTACCCTATTTTTTGTTCCTTTGGTCTCAAATTGCGTAACCGCATAGTCTGGCATTTCGGCCATGGCCTGCATTGTTCAAAGCGACTGTCTGGGCGATATGAGACAATCAATTGGTGGACCAAGAGTGACAAATACACGTGGAACCTGGACCCCATTCGCGTTCCCGCAAAGTATCCGGGGAAACGCCATTTCAAAGGTCCGAACCGAGGTGAGTTGTCCGGCAATCCCAAGGGCAAGAACCCCAGCGATGTCTGGATATTTCCGAACGTTAAGAGTAATCACCCGGAAAAGACAGAGCATCCGTGTCAGTTTCCCGTTGAGTTGGTAGAGCGTCTGGTGTTGTCTATGACCAATGAACTCGATGAAGTGCTTGATCCATATATGGGTGTCGGATCAACACTCATAGCGGCCCGCAAGCACAGACGGCATGCGTATGGCTGCGATGTCGTCCCTGAATATGTAGAGATAGCCCATGAAAGGCTCGCGGCGCTCAAAGCGGGCACTCTCAAGACTCGTCCAATGGGCAAGCCAGTCTATGATCCAGCGCTTCCCAACGGGGGACATTGATGCGCATTGGGGCGAGATACTCCCATCTGAACGGCGAGGAGTACCTGCTGGTCCATCAGCAAGACTTGTGGGAAGAAGTGCAAAGCGTTATCGCGGGAGTTAATGCGTTTTCGTGCAGAACCAAAGTCTCGCAGGAAAAAACCATGATGGGCAAGCGTCTTTATTCGCCCGAGGCTATGAATGGGGCGTTTAAGCAGGGTTTCGAGAACTTAGGCTGGGAACAACGCAGAAATACCTTTTGGGTGACGGATGACGAGAAATTACTGCGCGGAATCTACGGGCTATCGCAAGAGGAGCAGAAGGCTGCCATTGAGGCTGCGGGCCATACCCCGATCATGTCCTACAACCAAACGGATTTCGTCAAGGACCGAGTCGCGGTGGAGGTGCAATTCGGCAAGTATGCCTTTGTCGCCCATGATCTCTTTGTGAAACATCTCAGCTTTTATGTCTCGGACATCATCGACGTTGGGATCGAAATATTGCCGATGAAGGACTTGGAAAAAGAAATGTCCAGCGGCGTGCCGTATTACGAGCGGGACTTGCTTAATGTCATTCGGCAGGGGCGTGGTGTCCCCGCTGTGCCACTGGTCTTGATGGGTGTGCTGCCATAGTGGCAACCTTTGCCGCCTAAGAGCATTTCTCCGGCAAGCGGATATCGGCGTTCGTCTCGGTAATAAGCATTGGCGAATCTGATCCTGATCGGTTGCGTCAAGTCTAAGCAAAATTACACCAGCGCTGCCGAACAACTCTACAAGTCACCGCTTTGGTGTTGCCGACGGGCCTATGCAGAGCGATCTGGCTACCCTTGGTTCATCCTGAGCGCAAAATACGGCCTACTGGCCCCCGAAACAGAAATTAGTCCATATGACATGGCGATGTCCGATCTATCGGCGAGTGAGTGTCGCGCTTGGTCGCAGTGTGTTCTAAATGAACTGAGGAAGGAGTTCTCATCATTGCAAGGAACAGTAATCGACATCCATGCGGGTAAGCGTTACATCGAGTACGGCTTGGAGAAGGGTCTGAGCGACGCAGGTGCGATCGTTCGCCGACCTTTAGCGCGGGTAGTTGGAATTGGGACGCAGTGCAAATGGTATCGAAATCAGTTGGCTGTCGTTTCCCGGGAGTGATCGTGCAGCCCAATTCAAATAGCTCCCGGAGAACCGATTCGGCGCGATTAGCCGAAATGATCGCTAACGATTTCTACGAAGACCGCCTTGATCTTTCTGCAAGGAATATGGGATCAGATAACGCTTGGGCCCAAATGCCAGAAGTTGAATGCGTGGAGGCGATACGGTGCGATCCCCGCATATCCGCAAGAGACGTACGCTTGTTCTTGACCTTCATTTCGGCCATGGACCGCGTGCGCGATGCCGTGCGCCTTTGGAGTGCTGGTTTCGATCTGTTCGAAGCGCATCCTGAGGTCTTTAATCCGATTGAAGCGTCAGCCATGCCGTTCAGCGTGCTCCGCGCCCGACTGTTCGATAGTGGCGTCAGCCAGCGTCACGGTCCAGATACTGAAGCTTGGCGTAGCATCGCCGGAAGCTTGGCCAGGAGAAGCGGTTCGGTGTGCCGTGTGATTGACTCCGGCGTTGGAGATGCCAAGGAATTGCTAAGGGACTTACGAAGTCGCGATCGCATGGGTCGGTCCCGATATCCTATGCTCCGCGGGCCTAAACTTGCTCCGATGTGGGTGAGGATCATGTCGAGCCCTGGAGGTGCTGATATTGATCGCATCGATATCATTCCGGTCGCCGTGGATGTGCAAGTTCGTCGCGTTACCGAGAACCTGAAGGTTACGGATACTCAGGGTCTCAAGCTTAAGAAAGCCAAACCTGAGATTCAATCTGCTTGGCACAACGCAGTTTCGGCTGCAAGAATCGGCGGACCTTCGGGAATCAAGGGCACATGCGCGGCGCTAGATCCGGCGTTGTGGTTCTTTGGCAAGTATGGATGTTCCCATTGTGAGAACGAGCGCCAAAGGGTACCTATCGGTCTTGCATGCAACCATTGTCAGCTTGATTTTCCTATTGCCGCTAAGGGTAGTCGTCCCGGGACATCCAATTGATTTTTCCAAACAGGACTAAAGTTCTTTTCTCAATCGTTCGTCATCATTCTTGGTTGACAACTATGTAAACCATTCACATACTTTTGCCTAGGAGCTTGCGCTGTAGGATAGTTCTGCCGCCCTGTTTTCAGGTTCGGCCCC
>VXLY01000029.1:0-15407 GCA_009841335.1 Rhodothermaceae bacterium
GCCCGAAACAATACATATCGCCCCATCTGGAACCTCCCACGCTACACCAGTTCGGGATGCAACGTTTGTGATCGTTGACCTGGAAACGACAGGAACACAAGCGACACACGATCGGATCATTGAGATTGGAGCTGTCAAGGTGCGTTCAGGTGAAGTGGTGGAAACAATGGAGACGCTGGTTGATCCCCAGTGTACTATTTCGCGGCACATTACCCGAATTACAGGTATCACCAACGCAGATGTTTTTGATCAACCGCAGATAGAGGAGGTGCTGCCACATTTCCTGGACTTTTTGGGAAATGCAGTATTTGTTGCTCACTATTGCCAGTTTGACTCAAGCTTTATTGATGCAGAACTGCAGCGGACAGGCCTGCCTCCACTCAATAATCCAAAACTTTGCACGCTGCGTCTGGCACGTCGACTGCTTCAGGGATTACCATCTAAAGGTCTCAGTAGCCTGATCACTTTTTTCGACCTGGATCCGGGGCAGCGTCATCGCGCCTTGAGTGATGCAATTGCCACGCAACAGGTGCTCACCCGACTGCTCTTTAGGCTTGAGGAGCAGTTCGAAATAACAGAGGTAGATACGCTTCTTGCTTTTCAGCATTCCAGATACGAAGGGCTTCATCGTAACCAGGGACGGCAAGCACAAATCCGAAAGAAAATATTGCGAGAATTGCCTCATGGACCTGGAGTGTATCGCATGATAGCTCCGGGGGATAAATTGCTTTACATTGGCAAAGCCCGTGTGCTTAGCGACCGGGTTCGAAGTTATTTTGCAGGTGTGGAGGGTCATCCTCCGCATATTCGGAAGATGATGCAGAAGGTCCAGGATATCCAATGGACAGAGACAGCAACAGAACTTGAGGCACTCCTGTTGGAATCCCGCCTAATCAAAGAACATGCTCCGCGGTTCAATAGGGCGTCACGGACATATCGTCGACGCCCGTTTTTGCGTCTTGGTGCAATTGCCGGATCAGACTGGATTACAGTGATTGAACATGTACGCGCAGATGGAGCGTTACATTACGGACCATTAGCTAATCGTCGAGAAGCAGAGCTTTTGGCCGAGGCGCTCGTGATGTTGTATGGTGCCTCACCAAGTTCATTTAAAAACCCCGAACGAGTTGGTGTAGGCTTGGGTTCAGCCCGGATAGGAGGTCCTTTGACAGAGGAGGGGTTTGTACAGGCTAAAGCTTTTCTTCAGGGAGAAAACAGTGAGGCATTGAACATATTGGAGCGTAGAATTCAGCACGCAGCAAAAACGCAGGCCTATGAACGAGCAGCCCGGATACGTAACTGGCTGGTTGCCATGCAGACGATTTATTCGCGTCCGCACTTTACTCGCGTTGCACTGTTAGAGCGGAGCGGTGCCGTACTATACCGGAATGAGGATAAAATTGAAGTGCATTTCGTTGTTCACGGTTGTCCGACTGTACATCGGGTTTGGCCATGCGCCGATGATGTTTTCAGAGAAGCGCTTGTGGTGTTTCAGGATCAAATGTTTCAGCCGCCAGATCGCTTGAAGATGCAGCAGGTTGATGCAGTTAGGCTACTGAGTGCGTGGATGTTCAAGAATCGGGATCATATACATGTGCTTTACTGGACAGCGGAGAAATCGCCGTCTACATTTGAGTGTGAGTTGCGGTCGTTACTTGAAGAAATGCACACCAAATGAGGGCATAGTGATTTTTTTTGGATACAGACCGGGTTGTAGCTTGGAGTATCTGGCTAGATTTGCCTAAATTCGCACTGGCGGATTATTGTCACAATAAATGCTTGCTCAGACATTTTTTATTGCGGCTGGCCTATTGGCGGTGATTGCTGCTTTGGGGATGCTGGTTTCACGCAGTCCTGTGCGAAGTGCACTGTGGTTGATCCTGGTTATGCTGTGCGTTGCTGGGCTGTATATGACACTGAGCGCTGAATTTATTGCTGTTGTGCAGGTATTGGTCTACGCAGGGGCCATCATGGTTCTTTTCCTGTTCGTCATTATGCTGCTCAATCTGGGAGCGTTACCCAATCTTGAGCGCGTTGATTTCAAGAAGGGGGTTGGATTTGTTTTGGGTACCGTGATCTTGGCCCAGTTAGTTTACATTACGGCTACAGCCTCTGAGCCACTAGCAACAGCGTCATTTGATCCTGTGGAAACCGGATCAGCCTTGAGGATTGCGGAAGAACTGTTTACGCGGTACGCGCTTCCGTTCGAGATAATTGGGATTTTGCTACTGGTGGCAACAGTAGGAGCAGTCATGTTAGCAAAGCGCACATTTGAGTGAATAACAACACTGGGTTCGTACTTCTATGGAAATCCCGCTTACATGGTATCTGACACTTAGCGCAGTGCTCTTCTCAATCGGAGTGATGGGGGTGCTTTTCCGAAGTAACCTCATCGTGATCCTGATGTCTGTTGAGTTGATGCTCAACGCAGTTAATCTCACACTGATTGCATTCAGTCAGTTTATGGGAGATATCACGGGCCAGATACTGGTATTCTTTGTAATTTCGGTGGCTGCTGCTGAGGCTGCAGTAGGCCTTGCGATTGTGATTGCGATCTTCCGTAACAAGCTCACAGTAGATGTTAACGATATCAAATTATTCAGGCATTGAGTCAGTTAATGTCTACTGATCTGATTGTTCAACTCATCATTCTTTTACCGCTAGCAGGGGCGGCATTCTTGGGATTGATTCCTCTTTTTGCACGTGGTATACGCGCATATAAGGGGTTTCTGGGTGCTGTGGGCGTGCTGATGGTTGCAATCCCGTTTGGCCTCACAGCTTTCCTTTTTGCTCAGGGCGTGGATTCTGTATATGTTGCCACACTTTACACGTGGCTGGGCGCGGGCGATTTTTCAGTTTCAATTGCCTATCGGGTTGACGAACTCTCAATTATCATGACCTTGGTGGTCACGGGAGTGGGAGCGTTGATTCATGTGTATGCGGTCGGCTATATGGCAGAGGATCGATCTTTCTGGAAATTCTTCGCCTATCTGAACTTGTTCATATTTATGATGCTCAACCTGGTCTTGGCTGACAATCTGTTGGTCATGTTTCTGGGTTGGGAAGGGGTGGGGTTGTGTTCCTATCTGTTGATTGGATTCTGGTATGAAGAACGCAAGAACAGTGCAGCAGCGAGTAAAGCCTTTATTGTCAACAGGGTAGGGGATTTTGCTTTCCTGCTGGCTATGTTCATTCTGGTCAAGCAGCTGGGAAGTTTGGATTTTGACAGTGTCCTTACTGGTGCGGAGGCGATGTCAGAAGGAACCATTGCAACGGTTGTGCTGCTCCTCTTTGTGGGGGCCACGGGCAAGAGTGCACAGATTCCACTGTTTATTTGGTTGCCTGATGCGATGGCGGGGCCTACACCGGTTTCTGCGTTGATCCATGCAGCGACTATGGTAACCAGCGGGCTCTATTTGCTGGCTCGGCTTTCGTCGCTGGTGCTGATGGCGCCAGGCGTGATGACACTTATTGCCGTAATTGGCGCAGTTACGGCCTTGGTCGCGGCAACCATCGCACTCACGCAACGAGATATCAAACGTGTGTTAGCCTACTCAACCGTGTCTCAGTTAGGATTCATGTTTATGGCGGCCGGTGTAGGAGCTTTCTTCGTCGCAGTTTTCCATGTGGTCACACATGCTTTCTTCAAGGCCTGCTTGTTTCTAGGCTCTGGCAGCGTGATACATGGAATGCACCACGTAGAGCATGACCTTCGACACAAGGGGTATGAGGGTCCGTTTGATGCACAGGATATGCATTACATGGGCGGGCTTAAGAAGTATTTGCCTGTGACCCGTTGGACCTATCTCATTGCGACCCTTGCGATTGCGGGCATTCCGCTGAGTGCCGGCTTCTTTTCGAAGGATGAAATCCTGTTCAAGGCTTTCGAGTACGGGTACGACGGTAATCCATATGCATGGTTTGTCTGGGGAGTTGGCATTGTCACAGCACTCCTCACTGCATTTTACATGACGCGCTCGTATATGCTGACCTTTGAAGGGAAGGCCAGGTGGCCCATGCAGGATCAATTGCATCCGCATGAGTCGCCGAGAACTATGACGTGGCCGCTGATGATTCTGGCGGGTTTGTCAGTCGTCGGTGGTTTCATAGGCTTACCCAAGGTTGCCAAGGAGATTGGA
This sequence comes from Rhodothermaceae bacterium, assembly GCA_009841335.1. GTDB lineage: Bacteria > Bacteroidota > Rhodothermia > Rhodothermales > Bin80 > Bin80. The sequence goes on from VXLY01000029.1 coordinate 4,140, forward strand.
CTGTCCAATTGGATTCACGACTACCTGGTTGGCCATGAAGGTCATCTGGGACCTGTGGCAGAACCTGAGATTCACGCTCATGTGAGCGTTATGGTTGAGATTGGGCTTATTCTGCTCGGCGCCGGTATTGCTGTGGTTGGGGTTATATGGGCTTGGCGATTTTTCGCCAGATATGAACTTGGTGGTGACCAGGTCATCCAGAATCGATTCGGTGCCCTCTATCGCTGGTGGCAATCCAGCTATTATTGGGACAGGTTTTATGATCGCACGCTTGTGAGGCCCGTGATTGGTGGTGCGGAAAAAGCCTTTGCACCATTTGATCAGCATATTGTAGACGGGCTGGTCAATGCTGCGGGGCGTGTAGCCATGGTGTTCGGATGGCTGTTTGGAAGGTTACAGACTGGTGTTGTGCAGAATTATGCGCTCGCTATTGTATTTGGAACCGTTTTGATTATTGCTCTCATACTGCTGTAACGGGACGGAGATAAAGGTTATGGAGTTTGCACATTTCTTGACGGCTATCATTTTTCTGCCCCTAATAGGAGCATTGCTGATGCTCCTGGCACCAACTGACCGGGCAGTGCGGCTGTTTGCCCTGATTGTGACAATAGCAACCTTCCTGCTTTCACTCCCACTCTGGTTCGGTTTTGACGTAGCAGCTGGGGCTGAACTCCAGTTCAGTGTGGTTGATTTTCCATTGATTTCTGAAACCCTTGATGTTCGGTACTTGGTGGGAGTTGACGGGTTCAGTTTGCTTCTTGTGCTTCTAACGACGTTTCTAGGACCCATCGTGGTGTTATGTTCGTGGTCGTACATCAAGGAGAGCTCGAAAGGATACTACACCCTGTTGCTCATTCTCCAGACGGGCATGACAGGCGTGTTCTGCGCCTTTGACGTTCTCCTTTTTTACATTTTTTTCGAGTTGACATTGATCCCGATGTACTTTCTGATCGGGATCTGGGGAGGAGAGCGACGCATATATGCGGCGATCAAGTTTGTGATCTATACGATGGTCGGCTCATTACTGATGCTAGTCGCGATCTTGTATTTGGGATATGCGGCTGGCAATGCCGTGAACGGAGGTGTGTTCACTACGAATTATTTCAAGCTCCTATCGTTTGATGTGCCTTTGGGGATGCAATCCTGGTTGTTTGTTCTGTTTGCGTTCGCATTTGCAATCAAGGTTCCAGTTTTCCCCTTTCACACATGGTTGCCGGACGCCCACGTCCAGGCGCCAACGGGCGGTTCAGTAATTTTGGCTGGCGTCCTGCTGAAAATGGGTACGTATGGGCTGGTGCGATTCTGTTTGCCCTTTTTTCCAAGCGCATCTGCGTCGCACACCGTACTTATTGGCATTTTGGCGGTAATTGGAATTGTGTACGGTGCACTGGTATCTCGCGCCCAAAGTGATGCCAAAAAGCTGGTTGCCTATTCAAGTGTCAGTCACTTGGGGTTTGTAGTACTGGGTATTTTTGCTGTAACACTGGAAAGCATCCAGGGCGCCATGATTCAGATGATTAATCATGGCATTTCTACTGGAGCGTTGTTTCTTATTGTCGGGATGCTGTATGAGCGGCGACATACACGTTTGATGGCCGATTATGGTGGGATTGCCAAATCAGTTCCCGTGCTCACTTTCTTTATGGTATTGACGGCGCTTGCCAGCGCAGGGCTTCCAGGGCTTAATGGGTTCGTCGGGGAATTCCTGATACTGGTTGGAGCTTTCAGCAGTGACGCTCCCGGCATGCAGGTATTGACGGTGATCGCGACCCTCGGAGTGATTCTTGCCGCAGTTTATCTGCTTTGGATGCTCAGTCGCATGTTCTTCGGACCCTTGACGTCTGAGTCAAACCGTAAGATGCCAGATCTGAACGTACGGGAGCTTGTCATACTAGCCCCGATGGCTTTATTGATGATTCTCCTTGGCCTCATGCCGCAACCCTTTTTGAAGGTTAGCGAGCCGGCAGCGGCACGTCTGTTGGAAGTAATAGAGCAGAAACGTGCATACGCTGAAATAGATGACCCTCAGCTCCAGCGCAGGCTGGAACTAATGGAGAGAATGCCACCATCCTCCACAACCCCATCGGCAGATGAATCTCTGCCTCAACCATAGCTAATTCAGTTGTTCAATGGCTGCTTCACGCGTATCCTGTTTACTTATAGCACTTTTTCTCATTGGTGGTGTCTCTCATGCTCTGGCCCAAGAGGTAGACCATAACACCGAGCCTCTTATTGAAGCTGACACAGTTGATGCAGGCGAAGGTATAGCTGATCCGACAGAAGGACAGGAAGCTGCTGGTGCGCATGTCGAAGAGGGAGATCATGGGGATGGGCACGTAAAGGTGATTCCCCCAGTCTGGCTGGTTGCCCCATTCATCATATTACTTCTGATGATTGCTACCGGGCCGCTGTTCTACGTGCATCACTGGCATAAACACTATCCCAAGTATGCAGTGGGCTTGGGGATGTTCGTGACCCTGTATTATCTGATCGTGCTACATGACGGGATATCGATGCTTCACGCGCTGCAGGAGTATCTCTCCTTCATTGCTCTGGTAGCCTCCTTGTTTATTGCCGCGAGTGGAATCTTCCTGAAGGTTAATGCCCGAGGTACCCCATTAACGAACATTTCCCTTCTCTCCATAGGGGCGGTAATTGCAAATCTCATCGCTACAACCGGTGCAGCTATGCTGTTTATCCGGCCGTATATGCGGCTCAACAAGGGACGTTTGAAGGCTTACCATATTGTCTTCTTTATTTTCATTGTGGCTAATGTGGGCGGGGCACTGACTCCGATTGGGGATCCGCCGTTGTTTCTGGGCTTCCTGCGTGGTGTGCCGTTCTTCTGGACAGCTGCTCACGTCTGGCATGTCTGGATTCCGACCATGCTAGCTTTGCTGGCCATTTTTTACGTTATTGACAGCCGCAACAAGGCGCAGTCTACGACTGATATTTCCTCTGGAAAAACGATTGAGCTACAGGGTACGCGTAGTTTCATCTTTGTTGTAGTCATTGTGTTGTCGGTATTCATTGATCCGAATGTGATCAGTGCAATGAAGGGAACTCCGTTAGATCTGGCGGGCACGTATCATCTTCCATTTGGGATTCGTGAGATCATCATGTTCTCGATGTGTGCGATTGCCTTCAAGTTCTGTGATAAGGAAGCACTCACAAAGAATGAGTTTACTTTTGAGCCTATTCGAGAGGTTGGTTGGTTGTTTTTAGGCATTTTTGCCTGCATGGTGCCAGCACTGGCGTTGATCTCGGATTACGCCCACAGCAATGCAGATGCGCTATCTGTAACCACCTTCTATTGGGGGACGGGTTCACTCTCGGCAATCCTGGATAACGCGCCCACATACCTTAATTTCCTGGCAGCTGCTATGGGTAAGTTTGGTCAGGATGTGAATGTAGCGGTGGAGGTGAAGGCGTTCGCAAACAGCATTGATTCCATGCTGTATCTGCAGGCAATCTCTGTAGCTGCTGTATTCTTTGGCGCGATGACGTACATCGGCAATGCGCCAAACTTTATGGTCAAAGCCATTGCAGAGTCGAACAATGTAGATGCACCTTCCTTTGTCGGATACCTGGTCAAGTATGGACTGACGATTCTGCTGCCGGTATATGCACTCGTATGGCTGGTTTTCTATAGCGGCTGGATATTGTAGGTGAACGAATGAAGCGTAAACCTTTGGATCAGGATTCGATTGATCTGGCATTGAGGTCACTTCCAGGCTGGGAGCATAAGGACGACCGCTTGGTGAAGACTTTCGTTTTGGGGGATTTTTGTGAGGCGGTGGCCTTCATCGTGCGTATTGGATTCTGTGCAGAATCTTTGAACCATCACCCCGAACTGTATAATGTATACAACCGTGTCAGGGTTGAATTAACGACTCATGACGCGGGGAACAAGGTCACAACCATGGATATCGTGTTGGCACGAGACATTGACGAAGTAGTCAGCAAGTAGTCTTTTGATGGAGCTATCAACTGCATTTGACACTATTCTCTCGGATTTGGCCGGGGGTGCTTCAATCCTTTGGCTGGCGCTTGCCGGTGTAGTGTTGATTGTTTGGGATATATTTCGCAACAATGCACCAGTTCTGCCTTGGCTGGCTTGCCTAGTGGTGGCAGGTGCCGCGATTATAGAAGTATTCCGACTGGGGGACCCTTCTTCAACTGTATTTTTCTCACTCATTCAGACCGGAGGGCCAGCTTCATTTGTGAGCCTGGTCATTCTGATCAGCGCATTCTGTTCAATTGTGCTGTCCGTTCCCTATCTAGCCCGCATCAAGCACGGTTATGGGGAGGTCTACGCGCTCATACTGTTTGCCACAAGCGGAATGGTCATGCTGGGGACGGCCAACAATATGGTTACTGTTTTTGTAGGCCTTGAGACTATGTCGATTGCACTCTACATACTAACAGGACTTGTTCGAAGCGATGAGGGGGCAATGGAGAGCGCGCTAAAGTACTTCCTGCTGGGTGCTTTCTCAACTGGTTTCTTTCTCTACGGCATAGCATTAATGTATGGTGCCACTGGAACCATGTACTTCACAGAAATGGCGTCGGGGTATGCAGGCAGCGAGTTACAGCCGCTGTTCTGGGTTGGCGTTGCCTTGTTTCTAGTCGGCTTCCTGTTTAAGGTTGCGGCGGTGCCATTCCATATGTGGACCCCTGATATTTATCAAGGTGCACCCACCACACTCACTGGCTTTATGGCCACCGCGTCCAAAACAGCAGCCTTCGCGGCTTTGGTACTGGTGCTATATCACGGCATAGGGACCTTGGCTCCCGGTGATGGGCAATGGCAATTAGCCTTGGCGCTTGTTGCCCTGGTTACGGTGGTGATGGGCAATATACTCGCGCTTAATCAGGATAACGTAAAAAGGATGCTGGCATACTCATCCATTGCCCATGCGGGCTACGTACTGATTGCGCTTGCGGCAGGCACGAGCGAAGCTTATGCCGGTGCGGTCTACTATCTGTTGATTTACGCACTGATGAACATTGGTGCATTTGGGGTGATGGCGTTACTGGAATGGGATGGGAAAGAGGGGCGGGTACAGACGCTTGATTCGCTCTCGGGCATTGGTTTTAAGAAACCGTTACTGGGCGTGACGATGGGGGTCTTCATGTTTAGCTTGACAGGCTTTCCCCCTCTAGGAGGCTTCTTTGGCAAACTTGCAGTATTTGCCCCAGCCGTCAATGCTGGACTTACCTGGCTGGCAATAGTTGGTGTCCTTGCGAGTGTGTTTTCGGGGTACTATTACCTGCGTGTACTGTACGTTTTCTGGATGAAATCTCCAGACGCCGATGATTCAGCTGCCCGGTCGGCAGACTTTTCTGTGCCCCGGACTTCTTCAATAGTGATTGTAGGGTGTGCGGTTTTGTTGCTGGTAATCGGTTTGGTCCCGGGCTTACGAGATCTAACCCTTTCCTTTTTTGCTCAGGGAGGACTCGCGGCCTTGCCTTAGTATTTTCTTGGATGCGTTCGTTGATCGTGGATTTACTGCCGCATGCCCCTAAGATAGGGCTGTACGTTGCCCCTGACGTACCGGAAAAGAAATTGAGGGGAGCAATTCGGGATTACGCAAAAGGCGTGCATTTCGAAGATGTGATTGCGCTCTACGACGGCACATTGCTTGGCAATGGCAGGGACGGCGCGATCTTTCTGGATGATCGTCTAATCTTCCAGAACTCAGATTTTGAACCTGCTCAGACTGTGCGTTACCGCGACTTGGTACATCTGAATGCCAAGCGGTCCAGGCTTCGCGGGACGTACATTGAGATGGAAGTCAATAGGGGACGAGCAACTTTTGATGCAAAGCTGGATCTCTCAAAACATCCAGATAGTCTTGAATACATTGAACGGCTACTTCAAAAAGTCATGCTTCTACCAGAGCAGTCCACTCTGGGAGAGACCGATTGGAATGCAGTTTCTCGAGTTCTGGAGGAATTACGTTCAAGTGGGAAGCTTGCAGAGGAAGACTTTCGTGGTCTGATGAATTATCGTCCATGACTTGCCGCACAAGGGGTACTCTCCGAACAAATTGACCTTTTCACGGTATCTCCCCGCCAATTCACTTATTCAGATAAATGGCCTTTGAACTACCCGACCTCCCATATGCGCATGATGCGCTGGAACCCTATATAGATGCGCGCACCATGGAGATCCACCATGGCAAGCATCATCAGGCATACACGAATAACCTGAACAATGCCTTGAAAGGACATGAGGGTCTTCAGGGCCAGCCTATTGAATCGATACTGCGTGGCATCAGTCACGTGCCTGACGGGGTTCGAGGTGCTGTCCGCAACAATGGGGGTGGCTTTGCTAATCACAATCTATTTTGGACGGTGCTTAGTCCAACCGGTGGGGGTACTCCAACTGGTGCATTAGCCGCAGAGATAGACAAGGCATTTGGATCATTTGATGATTTTAAAGCCAAGTTCTCCGCGGCTGCAGGTACGAGATTTGGTAGTGGATGGGCTTGGCTCGTCGTTGACCCTGATGGAGCGCTTCAGGTTTACTCCACTGCTAACCAGGATAGTCCGTACATGGAGGGCCATACACCCATCCTCGGATTGGACGTTTGGGAGCATGCGTACTACCTCAATTACCAGAATCGGCGTCCCGACTATGTTGCGGCGTTTTGGCATGTTGTCAATTGGGATCAAGTTGCTGCGAATCACGCTGCTGCAACGGGCTGATTGTCCGGGTGGTGTAATTATCTGCTGATATAGACCCCAGGAGCTTTATCGGCCTTTGTGGGGAATATTTGGTCCCACTCACCGAAGTTTTCTATTTGTCCGTGAGGAGTGAGGTTGCCCTTTGCAGTTGCTGTCCAAGAGATTGACTGGGAATTTCGGGATTTAGAAGGGGCGACGGTTGGTGCCATTTATACGCAAGTTGTCCCTGTTATCCATACCAGAGGCTAACTTCCGATTCATTGCGGAATCCAGGGTTCTCCGTGATGGAGGGCCTGATTCGGGATACTTGATCTCCTTCTGTACTGCAAAAGACTCAAGGTTGCGGTGCACCTCGGTCAGGTTCCGATTGCTGACATCCAGTTCGATTCCAACAATCGGGATGGAATTCCTGCTGTACTGATAGGGCTACAGGCACTGTGGCACGACGAGAACGTTCGGGTGAGAATACGTGAGATTCTCAAGAAGTGTGGCAGTCCGAGGTTCGTCCTCCTCAATGAGAAAAGAAATCGTCTGCTTATGGTGCTGGCTGCAATGTTGTGTGCACCTCCATTAAACCGAAGAACTCAATGGATCCCAGCTACAGACTCAATTCGTGCCAAGGACGTTTGATGGCCCAATCTTAGATCAGCGTACGATTAGCGGCCGTGTCACCTGTCCGTCATCGGTGATGAGTCGCAAATAATACACACCTCCTGAGAGCTGCCCGGTGGCCAGCTGAAAACTATGAGTACCGGGCGCCTGGGTCGCATCTAGCACACTGATTATCTCACGTCCAAGAAGATCGTGGACGGATATCTGGACTTGGCTCACTTTCAAGAGAGCGTATTCGACCGTGGAGAAGGCTTCCGCGGGATTCGGGTAATGCGTAAAAGTCACCGGGATCTTTAAACTTGAGGAGGGCACCGTTTCCAATGCTGTGGCCGTGGCATCCCATAACCTGATTGCTCTTGCTCCGGCCGATGCGATGAAGCGTCCATTCCCTGAAATGGCTATAGAGTAAACAGGGTATCCATGATCAAGCTGGTCTATCTCCCGTCCTGAGGCTATATCCCAAAGACGAATCGTATCGTCATCTGATCCGGAAGCCAACTGCTTGCCATCTGGTGAGAATACTACCGAATTGACGTCGAATACATGCCGATCAAGGCGCCGAAGCTCCTCCCCTGTGGCTACATCCCACAGACGAACGGTATGGTCATCTGACACAGAAGCCAGCCTCGTGCCGTCCGGCGAAAATACTACGGAATTTACATCATGTATATGCCCAGTAAACTGCATCAGCTCCTGTCCCGTGGCTATATCCCACAGACGGATCGTATTGTCATTTGACCCAGAAGCCAACTGTTTGCCGTCCGGTGAAAATACCACGGAACGAACCAGATCTGTATGTCCATCTAAATGTCGCACCTTCTGCCCTGTGGCTACGTCCCACAGTCGGACGGTATGGTCATCTGACCCCGAAGCCAACTGCATACCGTCTGGCGAAAATACCACGGAATTAACATCACGGGTATGCCCTTCGAAGCGGCGCAGCTCCCGCCCGGTAGCTACATCCCAAAGGCGGATGGTACGGTCATCTGACCCCGAAACCAGTCGCGTGCCGTCCGGCGAAAATACCACGGAAAGAACGATACTTGTATGCCCTTCGAACCGTTGCAATTCCTGTCCCGTGGCCGCATCCCACAGACGGAGACTCCAGTCATCTGACCCCGACGCCAATTGCGTGTCGTCCGGTGAAAATGCCACGGAATTAACCCAATCCGTATGCCCATTAAGGCGCCGAAACTCCTGTCCCGTAGTCACATTCCATAGACGGGGGGTATTGTGATCTGACCCCGAAGCCAACTGTGTGCCGTCCGGTGAAAATTCTACAGAATTAACAGTAAATGTTCGCCCTTCAATGCGTTGTACTTCCTGGCCCGTGGCTACATCCCAAAGGCGGATCGTATTGTCATTTGACCCCGAAGCCAACTGTGTACCGTCCGGTGAAAATACTACGGAATTAACCCAACCTGCATGCCCTTGAAAGCGTCGCACCTGCTGCTCCGAGGCTATATCCCACAGACTGATCGTATTGTCCCATGATCCCGCAGCCAGATGCGCACCGTCCGGTGAAAATGCTACGGAAGCGACCCTCCACGAATGCCCATAGAAGCGCCGCACCTCCTGTCCTGTAGTCACATCCCACAGACGGATGGTATGGTCGGCTGATCCGGAAGCCAGATGCGTGCCGTCCGGTGAAAATACTACGGAATAGACCCAACCCTCATGCCCTTCAAAGCGTCGCACCCGCTGCCCCGTGGCTATATCCCACAGGTGGATCGTGTTGTTACGTGACCCGGAAGCCAACCGTGTGCCGTCCGGCGAAAATGCCACGGAATAAATATAAAATCCATGCCTCCCCAAGCGTTGAAGTTCCTGCCCAGTAGCTACATCCCACAGAATAATCCTAGCGCCCTCTGCTCCAGAAGCCAGCTGCGTACCGTCCGGCGAAAATGCCAGGGAATTACTTTCAAATCTATGCCCTTCAAAGGTCCGTACCTGCCGCCCTGTAGCTACATTCCAAAGAAGTATCGAATCGTATGACATAGAAGCAAGTTGCATGCCATCCGGTGAAAATGCCACGGAATAAACCCGCGAAGTGTGTCCTGCCTCTATTATCGTCAAAATTGACTGCCCCGCAGCTGACGCAGACAGCGCAAACGTAAACGCAATGATCCAGAATTTCATGTTCATGGTTCGATACCATCTCTGGTTGTAGGCCATCCCAGATCCCCGGTATTTCAGTTCACGATCCCCCACAATGAGTGCCGAACGCTCCAAATCGCCCAGACGTACCAGTAGCCCTACTTGTCGCCCAGACTCCTTACTTAACGTAGCAAATTTGGCCCTAAAACTCCACTATTTCTCCCCTTGTGCTTCCGAGCTACCCCTGAGCATGAACTCGAACGTTAATGTCGTTCTCCTAATGGTGCTACCGGAACTTTGGTGCGACGGACCGCTCGGATAAGGGTCTTTGAGATTCCCAGTAAGAGTGGGCGGCCTGAAGTTTGTCCTCCTCAATGGGAAATGAAATCGTCTGTTCGTAGTACTGGCTGCAATGTTGTGCGCATCTCCATTAAACCGAGGAATTCAACGGGTTCCGGCTACACGCTCATTTCATGCCAAGGAATCGGATGCTCCAATTCCAGATCAATGCACGATTAGCGGTCGTTTCATCTGCTTGTCATCGGTGATGAGCCGCAGAAAATACATCCCTCCTGAAAGCTGCCCGGTGGCCAGCTGCAGACTATGGAAACCGGGTGCCTGGGTCGCATCCAGCACACTGACTATCTCACGTCCAAGAAGATCGTGGACTGATATCTGGACTTGGCTCACTTTCGACAGCGCGTATTCAACAGTGGCGTATGCTCCTGCGGGATTCGGGTAATGCGTGAAAGACGCCGGGATCTCTAAACTTGAGGGGGACACCGTTTCCAATACTGTGGCTGTGGCATCCCATAACCTGATTGCTCTTCCTCCGGCCGATGCGATGAAGCGTCCATTCCCTGAAATGGCTATAGAGTAAACAGGGTATCCGTGATCCAGCAGGTCTATCTCCCGTCCTGAGGCAATATCCCACAGACGAATCGTATCGTCATCTGATCCGGAAGCCAACCACGTGCCATCCGGTGAAAATACTACTGAATTGACGTCGAATACATGCCAATCAAAGCGGCGCAGCTCCTCCCCCGTGGCAACATCCCACAGACGAACGGTATGGTCATCTGACCCAGAAGCCAGTTGCGTGCCGTCTGGTGAAAAAACCACGGAATTAACATCTTGTATATGCCTAATAAAGCGTACCAACTCCTGTCCCGTGGCTAGATCCCACAAAAGGATTGTATTGTCATTCGAACCAGAAGCTAACTGTGCGCCGTCCGGTGAAAATACTACGGAACGAACCGGATCTGTGTGTCCATCAAAATGTCGCACCTTCTGCCCTGTGGCTACATCCCACAGTCGGACGGTATGGTCATCTGACCCCGAAGCCAGCTGCATACCGTCTGGCGAAAATACGACGGAATTGACCCTATCCGTATGCCCAACAAAGCGCCGCAACTCCTGCCCCGTGGCTATGTCCCAAAGTCGGATGGTACGGTCACCTGAGCCCGAAGCCAGTTGCGTACCGTCCGGTGAAAATACCACGGAGAAAACAATACTTGTATGTCCTCCAAAGCGTCGTAATTGCCGTTCCGTGGCCACATCCCACAGACGGAGACTCCAGTCATTTGAGCCCAAAGCCAGTTGCGCGCCGTCCGGCGAAAATACTACGGAGTTGACCTTATCCGTAGGCCCTCCAAAGCGTCGTAATTCCTGTTCCGTGGCTACATCCCACAGACGGAGACTCCGGTCATCTGACCCTGAAGCCAGTTGCGTGCCGTCCGGTGAAAAGACTACGGAATTGACCCGTCTCGTGTCCCATTGAAAGCGTCCCACCTCCTGTCCCGTGGCTATATCCCAAATGCGGATGGTATGGTCATCTGACCCAGAAGCCAGTTGCGTGCCGTCCGG
>VXLY01000029.1:15417-40675 GCA_009841335.1 Rhodothermaceae bacterium
CCCAAATGCGGATGGTATGGTCATCTGACCCAGAAGCCAGTTGCGTGCCGTCCGGCGAAAAGACTACAGAATTGACACGTCTCGTGTCCCATTGAAAGCGTCCCGCCTCCTGTCCCGTGGCTATATCCCAAATGCGGATGGTATGGTCATCTGACCCAGAAGCCAGTTGCGTGCCGTCCGGTGAAAAGACTACGGAATTAATTTCACGTGTATGCCCATCAAAGCGTTGCAGCTCTTGTCCAGTAACTACATTCCACAGACGGAGACTCCAGTCATCTGACCCAGAAGCCAGCTGCGTGCCGTCCGGTGAAAAAACCACGGAATTAACAGGACCTGGATGTCCTTCGAAGCGCCGTACCTGCTGCCGCGTGGCCACATCCCACAGACGGAGACTCCAGTCATCTGACCCTGAAGCCAGCTGCGTTCCGTCCGGTGAAAAAACCACGGAATTAACAGGACCTGGATGTCCTTCAAAGCGCCGCACCTGCTGCCCCGTTGCCACATCCCACAGACGGAGGCTCCAGTCATCTGACCCTGAAGCCAGCTGTGTTCCGTCCGGCGAGAATACCACGGAATTGACAGCACTTACATGCCCAATAAAGCGTAGGAACTCTTGTCCTGTGGCCACATCCCACAGACGAATCGTTTTGTCATTTGACCCAGAAACCAGCTGTGCGCCGTCCGCTGAAAATGCCACGGAAAGAACAGACGAAGTGTGCCCCGTTTCTGTGATCGTCCAAATCGGCTGTGCTGCAGCGGACGCAGACACCGCAAACGTCAATACAACGATCCAGTATTTCATGTTCGCGACTCGTTACCCTCCCCGGTGTTTGCAATCCCTTGCCAAAGGGTGCCCCGGCATGGCGGCTTACGACACCTCACAATGAGCGCTAATCACTGCAATCGCCCAAGCGTACATCTGCCAGAAAAATCCCCGAAAATCAAGAAGCCGCAATCTACTGGCAGATCTGCCTCACAGTCAGTGCTTTCTATTAAGGATTATATCCCTGACCAACACTACTTCTTACCTCATCCCTAATTAGCCAGTTCCTTAATGGTTACCAGGCCTATACGGTTGGAACTGCTCTGGTGGATGAGTAGCTTGTTTTCGCGTGTAACCCATACATGCCGGATGATTCCTACACCGCTGGGGATAGCCCAGCTCTGGAAAGATTCTGTTTCGGGATCGAAACGAACCAAAGCATCAGGGCGCATGGCGGACTCATTGTACCAGATTTTATCATTGATCACAGCCAAGGAATACGGATGGGAGCGTGGTCCACTTGGTGACTCCCATTCCTTGATTTCACCGGTTGCAGGATCAAGGCGACCAATTCGCCCTTTGGAAGAGTTCACGAACCAGATAATCCCCTTAGAGTCAATACCTAGTCTACGGATGCGTGTATCTGGATCAGACACGCTATAGTATTGAACCTCCATCGATTCGGGATCCATGGCTCCGAGTTTGTTGGTGCCATTGTAGGCAATCCATACAGTTTCGTCTTGAGCCACGATGATACCATAAGGGCGAGGCTCGGTCGGTATTTCCTTGATCTCACCGGTAACAGGATTCAGCCTTCCCAGCATTGCCGCTCTTTGGGAAGTGAAGTATAGGTTACCATTCGGATGGAAAACTGCCGTATGTGGATCCCCTGCTTCGGTTGGATATTCAGTGATGTCTCCTGTTGCCGGGTCAAGTTTCCCAATTGTACCGTTACTGTTACCGGTGTACCAGATAAAGCCATCCTCATCCGGGACAATGCTATGAGGTCTTGCTTCAGGGGGCAGGGCGTATTCCTTCATATTGCCAGTTACAGGATCAAGTTGTCCTACTAGACTTGCCCACATTCCAGTCCACCAAATGGACCCGTCCGGTGCTTCAATCGGATCTCGTGAGCGCTGTCCCAGCGTTGGCACGATCCATTCCTGAATATCTATTTCAACCGGTCCATCAACCAGCGTTGGTTTCCGATCTTCGCGTGCAGGGAAATGTTCAGCCAGGTATTCGGCGATACTAATGGCATCTGACTCGGGTAACTGAACCATCGACTCTTGCACGGAACGCCACATCTCTACGCCATCAAACCCCGATCTAGTGATTGCACTGATCGCGTGGCAGGATGTGCACGCCTGCTCTACAAGATCTTTTGCATGTCCCTCTGGAAGGGGAGTACTTTGTCGATTTTGGGCAAAAATTGATGGTGTACTCATCAACACGAGCAGAAGTAAGCTTAGCGTACGACGTAAGCAGTGTATCCAGGAGGTGCTCATCATTGCTCTCAAAGGGGTTAACGGATAAATGTGTAGGTGTACTTCAAAAGTACTCTTCGACCATCCAGGAACGGTAATTCTGGATCATTACTCAGACGATCAGTGTTGCGCCCTTCATTATAGACTATCCAGAGGTCATTTCCTTCGCGGAAGTTGTAGCGAAAGCGAACATTCGCTGAGACCACATCAGATGCAGTATTGTACTGCAAGAAGGCATTAATGCTGGCTTGCGTAGAAAAACCAATCTGCGTCCGAATGCGAGCGACGTGCACAAAAAAGGCTTGCCCCCGATCTGGAAATCGGACACGATTAAACTGATAGGTTGCCCCCAGCTCTAGATGACGCGAGAGGTTCCATGTGGGCTCGGCCTGAATTTCAATATTGGTACCATCATAAAAACTTCCCACCGTCGCAGACCCATCCACGCGGAAAAGACGTCCACTATGTGCCATATACTCCCATCCTAGGTTATAGAAACTGTACTTGCCTATAGGTACTTCGGTGTCCTCGGGAAATTCTACGGCCTCAAGTAGGTCTTCCGTACGTGCTTGGACCTCAAATGTATGATATGCTCCAGACTTCATCGAAAGGAACCAGCTGAACCAATAAGCACTAGTTTCGAGACTGCCATCCGAGTCACGCCGGAATTGTGCCAACAAGACGCGTGGACGCATAGATAGAATCTTGGAAGCTTCGCTTGCAAACCAACCGTAGCTGAGTGTGAGGAATGGCTGGATGAAACCAGTACGTGAGACAAACCCCATTCCGGGCTCGAAATTAGGCCCTCCCCAAGTCGATGAAAGGGAGTATGCAAATCCGATCTCAGTTCGTCGCTCAATACGCGCACGCGCGTAGCTGTTGTCTCGAAGCGTGATATCGGGAACGGCTTCGTCGAACACTTGTGCCCATTTGAATTCAAGGTACTCTCGGCTGCCTACCTTTAACTGGCTATCAAGGCCGTAAACAACATTCCAGTATCCATCTGTTGCAATCCTTGTGGTGACCATGCTACCCACGTATGAATTGGGATTGAATACCTGTTTACGTAGACGATAGACACCAAAATTCTCAGATGGATTCCCATGCGCGGCGGCGGTTTGCATGTTAATGGCCCCAACATCCCAGCTACCAACTCGACCCACAAGACGAGCCCCTCCATATATAGGCACTGTTTCTCCCTCATAAAGACCAATCTGACGTGTATTGAAGAGTCTGTCGAACCGTCCTGCAGTTCGGAAATCAAAAATTCCAGCACGCTCTTGAAAGAATCTGCGCTTTTCAGGAAAGAAAAGGGAAAAACGCGTCAGGTTGACCTGCTCGTCATCTGCCTCCGCTTGTGCAAAGTCGGTATTGACAGTTAAGTCCAGTGTCAGGTTGTTGGTGATATTGTATTTCACATCACCTCCTATATCTCCGGTCAAGTTTGATTTGTGTTCATACTCTGATTCGTCTTCCAGGAGATTGGCTTCCGTAGCGCCTCCGCCTGATACATAGGGCGTGATATATAACGGGCGTCCTGCGCGTACGTCGCGCAATTGGATACGGCCGAGTTGGCTAGGCTTGGCAAAGGACATGTTCCAATTCGGGGGTATTGCAGGAAACACCTGGGTTTCGTTTTTCCTTGCAATCTGACGCGTCACTGAAAAGCCCATTTCGACTACACCGTCTTCGGATTGGAAACCCAGACTAGTGAAGGGAATCCGCATTTCAACGGACCATCCCATATCCGTCAGCTGTGTAGCTACATCCCAAAAAGTATTCCAGCTTGAATTAATTACTGTTCCAAAGGGGCTTCCTACAATTCCCTCCAAATCATTCGAAATGGCCATATCGGCACGAATCCCATTTGGATTGGTAAAGAACCACAGTCCATTTTGACGGTCATTGAAAGTATCCAATATGAGACTTACGGTGTCATCACCACTATACAAGTCCCGGTACATAGAATTAGCTCGAATTCCATCCGGATTACTGTCATACAGATTTCCTCCCAAGTACAGATACTGGTCGTCATAGGCAATACGTATATCCGTTCGCTCAGACGGAGCCCCTCTGAATATGGGTTCGTACATGACCAGGGGCAGTGGGTCAATCTCTTCCCATGCCGAATCGTTGATGAATCCGTCTATTTCGATAGGGCCGGTTAGCCTTGTTGGACGAAAGGGGGAGTCGGTCTCAACAGATTGAGACTGGGACCTCGCTGACATCAATGGAAACACTGCGCAGACCACAATTGCGACACGCAGTAAGGCACGCCATTTTACCGGCTGAGGCATAGCCTTAGTCCTTTAGTATTGATGGAATGCCTGTGAAACAAAGTGAAGTACTGTGGGCAGACTATCACGCCAGTAGGTCCAAGTGTGTCCGCCGTCCCGGATGCGGAATTCATGTGGGATTTCGCGTTTCCGCATTTCTATGTGTGCCAACGAGTTGCCTTCATACAGAAAATCGTCGTCACCGCAGTCTATGAACCAGCGGACTGATCCGATATCATCTGCCGGCAGCGAACGGATCAGCTCTACCGCATTGTGCCTTTTCACATAGGATTCAATCTCCTCGTCTGAAACCGTTGATATGTCATTTCCCCATCGTTCCATAGTATTCTTGTACTGCTCTACCGAACTGGGTCCAACCCAGGCACTCAGAGGTGCAGCAGAGGAGAAGAGGTCAGGTCGGTGAAGCGCGTACATGAAAGAGCCGCCACCGCCCATTGAGAGTCCGGCAACTGCACGATAGCGCTTCTGGGATTTGATCCGAAATCGCTCTTCTACATGCGGCATCAGCTCCTCAAAAAAGAAGTCTTCGTACCGCCAAGTGTTGCTCACATCATTGAAATAGCCGCGAACCCCGGTATTTGCGTCGGGCATTACGATCACCATTGGCGTTGCCTTTCCCGCACGGATTGCTTTGTCCGCGATATGACGGACTTCGCCGAACTGAATCCAGCCAGTCTGATCATCTCCCGCGCCATGTAGTAGGTAGAGAACCGGATAGCTTCGCTCACTTGTATGGTAGTCCGGTGGAAGATAGATTGCGTATTTTCGTTCTGAATCCAGGATGTCGCTCCGCATCGTCAGCTCATCATGCACGGTGCTATGTTGCGCAGTTGTGCTACCGGGAACGAGGAACAAGGCCAGTGCCAATACTGCAGCAGCTCCTGTAGCTTTTCGTCCGAGTCCGCAATCCAGGCTGTATTTACCGGGGCCAACGAATAGCATTCCTGCACAAACAAACAGATTTTTAATGGCATGCGCAGGGCTTCCCTGTCCGGTGGTAATGTGCATAAGTGTCGCCACGAGCATGGTCAATCCGAGAGCAGTTAATGCCGGGCGGTAGAACAGTCCAAGTACAATACATATTGCACCAACTGACTCAGCCAGGGCTGCAAGGAATCCAAAGAATGTGTGGCCAAAACCAATACCGAAAATCTCGACAGCTCCACCAACATTCGCCCATGCTTCAGGACCGCCGGTGAGTTTGCCCCAGCCGTGGAAGATCAGCATGCCAAGTCCAAAACCCACTCGAAAAATGAGTAGCCCCAAGTCAGCATGCTTGCTTAATTTGTTCCAGATCATGTTTGATCAAAGTTCTGTTTGAGAATGTGAGAGTCCAAGGTACGGATTCAGGAGATTTTCTGAGCGTTACTGATTATGGATGTCGGGGCATAATTAGGGTATCTGCATGCGCAGTGCCGTAATTCCCATGAACGACTTAGTATTTAATCAATAATCGATAATCACATGTTGATTGACACGCACGCACACATGTATGATAGTCGCTTTGCAGACGACCTTGATACTGTTCTTGAACGTGCACGTGATGCTGGGGTACGAGAGATCTATCTGCCTGCCGTCGATGTAGAGTCGGTACGCCTTGCCCTCAATCTGTGTGCACGGTTCGACAACCTACGTGCAATGGCTGCCATTCATCCAACTTATGTACTGGAGGCGGCAGACGATGATTTTGACAATATTATCCAACTGTGCGAAACTCCCCAGGTGGTTGCGGTAGGAGAATGCGGACTAGATTACTACTGGGACGAGTACTACGACAAAAGACAGCCCGATTTTTTTGCTCGACATATTCGGCTATCTGAGGAGACAGGACTGCCTTTGATTATACATCTAAGGGATAAGCGGCATCACTACAATGCTCATCGGGACGCCGTCCGAATACTTGAGCGGGAATTGCCTCCATTCGATGATGGACGCGCGCGCGGGATATTTCACTGCTTTACTGGTCCAGACTGGTTACCCGAGGCTGCAGCCAAACTGGGGTTTCTACTGGGTGTGGGCGGTGCAGTAACCTTCAAGAACTCCGGTGTTGCGGATATGCTGCGCGACGTTCCGTTGCGTCAGATCGTACTAGAAACAGATGCTCCCTACATGACACCGGTTCCATACAGGGGGCGGCGCAATGAGCCGGCCAGGGTAAAATTAGTTGCCGAAAAGATTGCCGAAATATATAGCTGCACGGTCGCCGAGGTGGCAGAGATCACTTCCGCCACTGCTCGGCGACTGTTCTATCCCGACAGTGTCTAAAGACTACTTGTTTTCGTCATCGACAACCTCAAAATCAGCATCATCAATCACGTCCTCTTCGGAGGCCTGTCCATTGTCTGACGTAGCCTCGGTAGTTTCTTGCGCTTTCGCCTGCTGTGCGGCATAAATCTCCTGACTCGCTTCTGTCCAGGCCTCATTGAGCTGATCAATGCCACTCTCCAATTCTCCGAAATTCTTGGATTCGTGCAAGCCCTCCAGACGCTCCAGCGCAGAAGTAATCTTTGCTTTTTTGTCGTCAGGAAGGTTTTCTCCGTACTCAGAGAGATTGTTTTTGGAAGTATAAATCAGCGTATCCGCTTTATTGAGCAGTTCAATCTCCTCACGCCGCTTTTTGTCCTCGGCCGCATTTTCTTTGGCCTGCTGCTTCATTTCCTCAATCTCTCTCTCCGAGAGACCACTGGATGCTTCAATGCGTATGGACTGCTCTTTGCCTGTGGCTTTGTCCTTCGCGCTCACATTCAGTATCCCGTCTGCGTCCATATCAAAGGCCACCTCTATTTGCGGTATTCCACGCCTTGCCGGAGGAATTCCATCTAAGTGAAATTTTCCGATAGTTCGGTTGTGAAGTACCAGATCCCGGTTACCCTGCAGTACATGGATCTCCACCGAAGGCTGATTATCAGCTGCAGTTGAGAACATTTCCTGCTTCCGTGTTGGGATAGTTGTGTTTGCTTCAATCAGCGTTGTCATAACTCCGCCCAGGGTTTCGATTCCCAAGTTCAGCGGGGTTACGTCAAGGAGCAGCACGTCACTGATATCCTGAGACAGCACACCGCCCTGGATAGCTGCGCCCATCGCCACGACCTCATCTGGATTAACAGACCTGTTCGGTGTCTTGCCGAAGAACTTCTTAACGGTCTCTTGTACAAGAGGAATCCTCGTAGAACCGCCAACCAGGATCACCTCGTCAATCTGATCTCGATTGAGTTTGGCATCCTCCAGGGCTTTCTCCATTGGAGCGACAGTGCGCTTCACCAAGTGGCCGATCAGTTGCTCGAATTTTGACCTTGAAAGCGTGTCGGTCAAATGTTTCGGACCATCTGCAGTTGCGGTAATGAACGGCAGATTGACTGAGGTCTGCGTACTGCTTGAGAGTTCTATTTTGGCTTTCTCTGCGGCTTCTTTCAGTCGCTGGAGCGCCATTTTGTCGGCGCGTAGATCTACGCCCTCAGACTGCTGGAATGAGTCGGCAAGATAGTTGATCAGCTGCTGATCAAAATCATCGCCACCGAGATGGGTATCCCCGTTTGTTGACTTGACTTCAAAGACACCGCCTCCAAGCTCAAGGATGGAAATATCGTAGGTTCCTCCTCCGAGATCGTATACCGCGATCGTACGATCTTGCTGCTGCTTTCCGAGGCCGTAAGCGAGTGCAGCCGCAGTAGGCTCGTTGATGATTCTCCGAACCTTCAATCCAGCAATCTGCCCCGCCTCTTTGGTTGCTTTCCGTTGGGCATCGTTATAGTAGGCAGGTACAGTAATGACCGCCTCCGTGACTTTTTCTCCCAGATAATCTTCTGCAGTGCTCTTGAGCTTCTGCAGTATCATTGCAGATATTTCCTGCGGCGTGTAGGTCTTGTCCTCAATGCTCACGCGGGCGGTTCCGCCTTCTCCTTTTACAACCTTATAAGGAACAGTCTTGAGCTCGCCCGGCACCTCAGAATAACTGCGGCCCATAAAGCGCTTGATCGAGAAGATGGTATTCTCGGCATTGGTAACCGCCTGCCTTTTGGCGGGGCCTCCAGCAAGTCGCTCGCCGTCTTTCTTGAAAGCCACGACCGACGGGGTTGTGCGCCCACCTTCGGTATTTTCAATGACCTTGGGTTCGCCTCCTTCCAGGACAGCGACCACAGAGTTTGTTGTTCCCAGGTCAATTCCAATAATCTTGCTCATTTCTTTTTGTTAGAGTTTGTTGTCAATAATGTGAACACCACCGTAGCGAACAATAATCCGGCCATGGCAACAATTGGACAGAATGGCACATTTACGCGTCAGTTATGTCCATATCTGGCCATGAACGCGCGACAATGATTCGGGTACAATGGGGGATTCTGTGCAGTTGCGCCATGCGGTTCATACCCAATGCCATTACAATATTTCGCATTGTGGTCACTCCCTTAGTCATCGTTTTTCTTTTTCGAGAAACGATGTGGTCGCATTCGCTTGCCTTCGCCCTGTTTATCCTTGGGGCATTGTCAGATTTTGCGGACGGGTATATTGCCCGTGCGCTGGAAATGAACAGTCGCCTAGGACGCCTCCTTGACCCCATCGCAGACAAGGTGCTGGTGCTGGGCACCTTTGTCGCGCTAGCTTTGTTGTATCCGCAACAGGTACCTTGGTGGGCAGTAGGTATCATTGCATTGCGAGATGTGCTGGTGACTGTGTTGCGTATGGTCGCAGAGTCTAGTGGACGAGCTCTTCGCACTATACGGACTGCCAAGGCCAAGACTGCGTTACAATTGATATTTTTAGGTTTATTTTTACTGTTGCTAGTATTAAGTCATATATCCAGTACCGCGCCGCTCGCTAGTGAACTGCTAGGGGGGTGGTTTATGTATGGATTAATGATTCTGTTGGTGGCCGTGACGAGTTTGACGGGATTACTTTACTTCCAACCAAGAAACTGGGTGAAATAATCAAGCAACCATTACCTATTGCGTCTCGAGTGGCTCGAGAGCTGCTGAGGATCGGAGCGGCAGCCGTTTCGAAGGGGGAGCCGTTTGTTTGGGCCTCCGGAATGTTGGCACCGTTTTATTGTGATAACCGTCTCACGCTTTCGTATCCAGAGGTTCGCAGAATGCTGACGGATGGATTCGCAGAAAAAGCTGCGGGTCTCGAATTTGACTGCGTGGCAGGTGTAGCAACGGCTGGAATCGCTCACGCCGCGTTCTTAGCAGATCGCCTATCTCTTCCCCTGGTTTATGTCCGGCCAGAGCCGAAAGGTCATGGGCACCAAAACCAGATTGAAGGGTCCCTCGCTGAGGGGACAAGGGTTCTCATGATTGAGGATTTGGTTGCAACGGGTCTTTCAGCCATTCAGGCTGCCGAGGCCGTAAAGAACGCAACTGGTTTTATGCCGGTAGCTACGCTGGCGATCTTTACCTATAAATTGGACGGCGTTGCCGAACGGTTTGCGGAAAAGGGATCTCCGCTTGTAACATTGTCCAGCTTTGACACGCTGCTGGTGGAAGGGCTTGAGACCGGGTATTGGGGCCCCGAAATGGTGGAAATACTGCGGGAATGGCGTAACAGCTATCAAGCCTGGACGTTCGCAAATTGGAGGTAAGTGGCGTGACTAAGCTCATCGCGAGCATCGTAACCGTAGGTGAAGAGCTCCTTATAGGTCAGGTTCTTGATACAAATGCTGCGTACCTTGCGGCGGAGTTGACGCGACTTGGCATCCCCGTTGTGCGGTCATTGACTGTGGGTGACGATAAGGAAGCCATTAGGGGAGCGCTTGCTGAGGGTATGCAGCATGGTCGACTAACTGTATTAACAGGTGGTCTAGGACCTACTCCTGATGATGTTAGCAGGGAGGCCGCCGCAGCATTGATAGGATCGAATCTCAGCGTAGATGCTGATGTGCTTGCCGCAATTAAGCGTCGATTTGCCCTGTTGGGCCGGGATGTGCCTGCCGGTTCTGAGCGTGTTGCCAGTGTTCCAGACGGGTTTGAAGTGCTACCAAACTCCAAGGGAACAGCTCCTGGACTTTGGTATGAAGGAGATACCGGAAGTATAGTCGTTCTCATGCCAGGGGTACCTCATGAGATGAGGGCGATTTTTTCTGAGCACGTGATCCCCCGAATTCGTGCATTAAGGGGCCGTTCAGTAATTGAACAACGTACGCTACTGACCGCAGGAATGGGGGAGACTACGGTTCAACGCCAGATTGAGTCCGAGTCTCATCTATTGGACCCTGGTGTTGTTGTTGCGTACCTGCCCAGATTACACGGCGTCCGAATAAGGCTGACCGTCACGGGAGAGGACGCTAGTGATCGTCTTGATGCAGCGGAGAGATATGTTCGTGTAAAGCTTGGAGTAGCGGTATACGGCTGTGACGATGATACGCTGGAAGGTGTTGTAGGGCATCTCCTGAAGTGGCGCGGCCTTACCGTTGCGGTTGCCGAGAGTTGCACAGGTGGTTTGGTATTGGACAAGTTGACTAACATTTCGGGGTCGTCAAGCTATGTAATGGGTGGTGTTGTGGCCTACTCAAATGTTGTCAAACAACATCAACTAGGGGTTGATGCGGATGCGCTGGAACAATTCGGTGCTGTCAGTGAACCTGTTGCTATGCAAATGGCAGAAGGTGTGCGTGCACGTCTGGGGAGTGATTTGGGCCTGTCTGTGACAGGAATCGCGGGTCCCTCAGGTGGGACTGAAGAGAAACCGGTTGGCACGGTCTGGATTGGGTATGCAGACGACCAAGGCACCCGGGCCGTCAAACATCAATTCGGACGGGGTCGTCGGCGTAATAAGGAAAAAAGCGCAATCGCTGCGATAAATTTTATGCGTCAGATATTGTTACAATCGTAACAGGACTTTTAGCTGTATCAACCGTCAGAGTTGTATTTTTGGGAAAAATTACGAGAAGAAGGTTATGACTGAAAAGAGAAATCCAAAGAAACGAGCGCTGGATCTTGCAATCAAGGAGATTGAACGACAGCATGGTAAGGGCTCCATCATGCGGATGGGGGACGCGCCACCTGTACAGGTAGAAGCAATCCCGACGGGATCGATTGCACTGGATGCCGCCCTCGGTGTAGGAGGAATCCCGCGTGGTCGAGTGGTAGAAATATATGGACCCGAATCCTCTGGCAAGACTACACTTTCTATCCATTGTCTGGCCGAAGCACAGAAGCTGGGTGGACAATGTGCATTCATTGACGCAGAGCATGCGTTCGATCCCTCCTATGCAGAACAGCTAGGTGTGGATATTGACCAATTGCTGATGTCCCAGCCGGACACGGGAGAGCAGGCCTTGAACATCTGTGAGACACTTGTCAGGAGCGGTGCACTGGATATGATTGTTGTTGATTCTGTAGCGGCATTGGTTCCCTCAGCCGAAATCCAGGGCGATATGGGAGACGCTCATGTGGGGCTACAAGCTCGCCTGATGAGCCAGGCATTAAGGAAGTTGACCGGGATCGTCAGCCGTTCAAAGGCCGTGTTGATCTTTATTAACCAGCTCCGAGAGAAAATCGGTGTTATGTTTGGGAACCCGGAAACTACACCAGGCGGAAAAGCCCTTAAATTCTACAGTTCGGTCAGACTGGATATCCGTCGCATTGGTGCGATCAAGAGCGCAACAGAGGTTGTTGGCAATCGGACGCGCGTAAAAGTTGTTAAGAACAAGGTGGCTCCGCCTTTTCGCAAGGCTGAATTCGATATCGTGTACGGAGAGGGAATCTCGTCAGCAGGGGAGCTCGTGGATTTGGCGGTGAGTTATGATCTTATCACCAAGAGCGGTTCGTGGTATGGCTATGGAGATGTGAGGATGGGGCAGGGACGAGAGCAGGCAAAAAGATGGCTCGTGGATAATCCGGAGGATTATGAGCTGATCAAGTCAGCCGTACGCACAAAGCTCGGGTTGAAAGATCCGGTTGCCAACCTGGAAGCATAACGGTTCTATCGAACCTGGGATTTCAGCTGCGTTTTCAGTGTAGCTTCAAGTTCCTCCATGTTTACGAGGCCGGTGATATGATTTGTGATCATACCGTCTACGTCAATCACGTAGGTGGCAGGCAGTGCGATTACTCTATAGGCGGTTGCGACTGCGTCGCTGCCAAGGAGGATTGGATAGGGTATTCCCAGTCTATTGGTATAGTGGGTAATAATTTCGGTATCTCCATAGTCTAGAGATATGCCGAGAACCGTGACGCCATGCTCCTCCCATTCACGGTGCAGTTGAGCTAACATTGGCATCTCCTGAAGACAGGGAGTACACCATGTGGCCCAGAAATTCAAAAGCACCGTACGCCCCTTTAATGAGGACAATTGCAATGAATCTCCCTCGAGCGTTTTCAGTGCAAAGTCGGGGGCAGGGCGCACAGATACGCCCGGTATTGCTTCCTGATCAGGCGGATTGCATGCGATGCAGACAGCAAGGAGCAGTAAGCAGGTTGCAAATCTCAAGATGCCAGTAGCGGACTGACTGCTGAATGAATGTTATCCGCGGTTACGCCCCGATGGGATGCATTGAAGATTGCCTTGCCCTCAGAGAGAAGAATTACTTGTGGAGATTCGTGTCGAATTCCAAAATGTGCTTCTATGTGGTTGGACAGGGGCCGTGCAGTTTGAACTACAAGCTCAAAAACAGGGATATCAATCGTGACCATTTCCTGCCGTGCCATCGCAGATAGATCACAAGTATTACTGTGCTTGAATAATACGATGGGTTCTGACTGAGATTGATCAAGGGCATCCTGGAGCCCATCGGTGGAATCAATTGACCGGTATGACATGGGAGTGTATCAGGGGATGGCTCGCAATAATATCTACAACAATTATCAGGATTCAAGGTTCTATGTGCACCAAATTTTTGTTTGATATATGAGCATTCGACCGACCGGTGCAGAGGATGTACACTGGGATTTGACGCATCTGTACGAAGATGAATCTGCCCTACGAATGGACTTAACGGCATTGTACGACGCTGCCAGTAGATTCTCTGAGACCTGGCGGGGGAGAATATCAGATCTTGGGGCGTCCCAATTGAAGATAGCAATTACTGAGTATGAGCAACTCCAGGAGCGTTCTGGTCGGGCAATGACTTACGCTTATTTGCACTGGGCCACGGCCACGCACGATCCAGATTGCGGAGCACTCCTGCAATATGTCCGGGAGACCTGTACCAAAGTTGGGAAGGTGCTGCTGTTTTTTGGCCTGGAGTGGGTAAAGGTGGATGACGCGCAAGCTGAGGCTCTGATGAAGGAGGAGTCGCTTGCTGGATATCGTCACTTTCTCGAGTGTGAGCGATTGTTCAAGGACCATACTCTGTCCGAGCCTGAGGAGCAAGTGCTTGCAGAAACACAGGTAACGGGCAAATCTGCATGGATGCGCTATTTCACCGAAACCACTAGTCGGATGCGCTTTACGCTGCGTGGAGAGGAGCTGTCCCAGGAGCACATACTTGCAAAATTGCATGGACAGGACAGGGAATTGCGTAAGGAGGCGGCAGACAGCTTTACCGAAGGGCTCGCCGCAAAGGAGCACACCCTCACGTATATTTTCAATACGATTCTGGCGGACAAAGCTGCTACCGACCGTATGAGGAGTCTGCCGCACTGGCTCAGGGCCCGCAATATCAGCAACGAGA
Source organism: Rhodothermaceae bacterium (assembly GCA_009841335.1). Taxonomy (GTDB): domain Bacteria; phylum Bacteroidota; class Rhodothermia; order Rhodothermales; family Bin80; genus Bin80. Next base: position 29,569 of record VXLY01000029.1, read on the forward strand.
TATCTGATGAGACTGCGGAGGCCCTGATAGCTGCTGTAGTGAGCCGCTATGACTTGGTGGCCCGTTTCTATGATCTTAAAAGCAGGATTCTTGGTCTGAGCCCACTATATGATTATGACCGGTACGCTCCGATTGGTGAAAGTGAAGCGTATTACACATGGGACAGTGCAAAACAGATTACGCTGGAAGGCTACGGGGAATTTCATCCACTCTTGGGCCAAATCGCGAAACGTTTCTTTGAGGAAAAATGGATCGATGCGCCCGTGAAAGACGGAAAGCAGGGCGGGGCGTTCAGTCATGGCGCAGTTCCCAGTGCACATCCCTATGTTTTGCTGAATTATACCGGACGTGCACGTGATGTACAAACACTTGCACATGAATTAGGGCATGGTGTGCATCAGTTTCTTTCGAGGGACCAGGGATACTTGCAGGCCAGTACGCCGCTAACCACAGCGGAGACTGCCTCTGTTTTCGGTGAGATGCTCATTTTTCAGCGTTTGTTAGCAGAGGAGTCAGATCCACGGCATGTGCTGGCACTTTTGATCAGCAAAATCGGCGATACCATGGCGACCGTCTTTCGCCAGATTGCAATGAACCGCTTTGAGGTCGAGATCCATGCTGCCAGGCGCAACCACGGAGAGCTATCCGCAGATACTTTTGCTGAGTACTGGACATCGACCCAGTCGGCAATGTTTGGAGGCAGTGTCACACTGACTGACAATTATCGTCGTTGGTGGAGCTACATCCCACATTTCTTGCATACACCGGGTTACGTGTATGCCTATGCATTTGGTGAGCTGCTGGTCTTAGCCTTGTATGCCCGCTATTTGGAGTCTCCAGATGCATTTCCTGGTCAGTACATTAGGCTCATGCGGGCAGGCGGTTCGGACTGGCCACACACGCTCGTTGGTCGCATGGATGTGGACTTGCAGGATCCTGCTTTCTGGCATAAGGGCTTGAATGCAATAGAGACGCTTATTAAGCGTGCCGAGACCGTCTATACAGAGTGTGAGCAGACTTCAAGTTGAAGTTCTTTTGATTTTCGTGTCGCACTACACGATCCTGATTCGCTTAATTGAAGACTCTACCGGTTGTACACGAGAATTCGGCCCAAAACCCGACTTGGATTCGATGGTAAGGATTTGGGAATTGAGAACGCGAACGACTTTACCAAAGCCGCTGCAGCGTCTTCAATTTCGACCGGATACTTTCGAAGAGCCCTACGCAATTATCTAACAGCCCGGAACTTCACACCAGCCCGTATTTCCAACAGTCGACCTGACATGTCATTGACATAAGGCTCTGTTTCGTGGTCTCTAAATTGAGGGACTTGCAATTCTCCTGCAACCCACAAAGTATGCGTTTAGACCTCCCAGAGCAATACTCACCTCCGAACGATAGAATTTTCAAGAGTTGTGCCTAAATATCTGCGGGCTGCTTCTTCAAAATGAACACTCCTTCTCCGATACTTGTCACAACAATAATTCCACTCTCAAAGTATGGATAGCTGCTCCAGGTTCCATCAAATCCGGGCTCATCAGTCCCATGCGGGGTGGTGTCGAAGTATCCAATCTCAACAGGATCCTCTGGCGAGGATACATCAATAATGCGCAATCCACTTTTGTAGTTGGCCTGGTACATCAGATTACCGTGTATGTACAGATTGTGATCCGATGCTGAAGTAGGCCCATAGAATTCACGAATCATGATTGGGTCACTTAGATCACTCACATCCCAAATCAAGGTGCGCGTTTTATCAACCTTGTTGCGCATTTCATCAAGCTCATCATTCTGGAAAAAATAGGAATGATCTTCTGTTAGCCAGCCCTGATGCACGTACGTAGCATCTGGATAGGAACCTGTTCCGATTGCAACCGGGTTTTCTTTATCTGTCACATCTGATATACTGATCGCCGTTTCATTTGCACCGAAGCATATTTCACGTCCGGTGTAATCGGTGTCTGGACCACTGTAAATCACACACTGCGCATCATGACTGTATCCGGTCTTACGACGTCCAGTTGTCTCGTCAGCAAAGCACCCGGCAAATACGGGATTTAGGGGTTCACGGATATCAATCATGTGCAACCCTCCGCCACAGGTTTCTCCTCCTGCGGAAGCTCCAACCGCAAAGGCAAACCCAGTCTCTTCATTGATAACAATATTGTGAGCACTATGGATGCGGTCGTAATGTGCAGTTGATTCAAATTCCACTGGAGGACCTTCGAGCCCTCTAAGTTGTGTTAGGTCAAAGATTTGCATGCCATGCTCCCGGGCACCATCGGCGACGATAAATGCGTGGTCCTTATATACCTTGATATCCCGCCAAGTGCTTCCAGGTGATCCTTGAGTCCGCGGCAGGGTACCCAGATACTTGGGACTTGATGGAATACTCAAATCTATGAAGACCGTCCCTTCGAGATGGCCAATCAACCCATATTCAATTCCGGTTTCGGGATCTGTCCATCCCCATACATCGCTCAGACGCACCCCTCGATTCATCCCCATTTCTTCATTCGGCAGAAACGAAGCTAGATCCACATGCCCACAATCAAACACCTCTGCCCGCCCGTCATCACACTGGATGTTGGCTTTACGAGGCATGTGTTCAGCATTAAAGAGTTCTTGGACGACCTCCCATGCTCCGCTCTTGAATTCCAGCAGTTCAGCGCTTCCTTCTCCGTACGCATCATCCGGGAATCCAATTGCCATCATACTTCCATTTACGACAATCGTAGATCTAGTTGCGACAACGATTCCTGGAACCGTTGTATACTCAGGTTCCGAATTCTCATCTTCCCGCACGGTGTAGATCCGCAAATTATCTTCTGTGTCACCATACCCTCCAAACATGGGCAATCCAAATACGGGCATTCCAACAATGACTCGCAGAGGGTCCTGAATCTTGACCTGTGAACCAAAAAGCGACCTAAGGGCATCCTCTTCCGGAGCAAGAATCTTCATTTTTTCCCATTGTGAACCTTCCCCGTGTTGCCAGACAAAGACTGCACCTTTTCCAGAATTGTGTCGGGGGGCTCCGATCACTGCGCGCCCCCCTTTCAAGTCCAATGTCATTCCATACATGGATTCCGCACCTAGTTCTCCACAGGCCAGCGTTGCGGACAAGTCCCATTCGCCGGCTTGATACTCGTATAGGTATGCTGTACAATTTCCGGGCGAACCAATCAGGAGCCGCCCCTGGTCCATCGAAAGTGCAATCCCATACATGGATGCAGCCGGCCCTCCAGGTTCTTCAAGAATAGCCCTCCTGACCCAAGTTCCTTCCGAATTCTTCCGAAAGAGGTGGACATTGGCCGTGGATCCATTAGACTGTGAGGAGCCTACAGCAATCCATCCATCATCCAACGCAAGAGTGCTGCCAAACGTGTTCAAGTACTTTGACTCCAGCCGACCTGTCTGCACAAAACGGTCTGTCTCAGGATCTAGCTCAAATACATACACGACAGATCGTTCCGAGACTGCCAGGGTTCCGGCCCCGTATCCCATTGTATGGCCGTGTCCGCCTCCTACATGCAAGGAGTCTTTCCAAACCCAATTCTGGTCATCTTCCCGCACATAAACATGCACCATTGCACGGGCATCAAACCCAGCCGATCCTGATACAAAAAGATACCCATCCCCAGTAGCAATCGCTCTGCCAAACCCATCTGCAATTTGGGTGGGATTGGCCCAAGTCGTGGATACTGCAAAGAAAGCAAACACAGATAAGGCAAGAGATCCGTTCATAATTATTGTAAATAAGTCGCGATTAGTTGATGATGATCCCGAGGATTCCATTCGTACTGATGAGTCCCCGTGTGGTTGGAAAGAGTGATTCAGGGTAGTCCTACTCATACAGACGTACAAGTCGTTCAACTGACATGAGATTGGGAATAGTGAAGTGAGTGTCTATTCGATTACGTTATGTGTCTGTCGCGGAGTAGAATTCCTCCCCATCGGCAAATGCCATATCGGTCAAGGCACGACGTCCAAATTCAATTGATTACTGCCCACACCGGTTTCCAAATAAAGATTCAAATCCTTTAGTTACTAAGGACTGCAGTGCAACTCCAACTGCTCTTAGACTATGTGCAGTTTCGGGAGAAAGAAAACCGTCCTAAGAATTAATACGTCTCTTGACTGCGATTTTCATCTTCTCATCATGGGGCGACGTATGGGTTGACTTTGCTCAATAGAATAAGCCGAGGAGCACCCCCTTGTGCCCCCCACAACAGATGTATCGCGAGGCCGGGGAAGGATTATCAATCTGGTTGGAAGAGTGCGACACGCTTGAGGTAAGCTTCGCGTGCGATCCGTACATCTTCAAGAAATAAAGGAAGCTCGTCAAGCAACAGCGCCTGGGGACCATCTACTAGTGCTTTGGCAGGCTTGGGGTGGAAATCGACCAGAACCATGTTGGCCCCCGCGATCACGCCTTGTGCTGTTACATGCATTACATCCATAAGGCCATCCGGGCTTTTTTGGCGAGTACCGACCGAGTGGGACGGGTCAATGCATACGGGCATGCGGGTAAGTCTATGTACTACCGGAACATGTGAGAAATCCACAAAATTTCGGTGCGGATCTCCAAGGTTACTCTTCATACCGCGCAATGCAAAGATTACGCGACGATTGCCTTCGCTGGCAAGGTATTCTGCGGCATTCAAAGACTCATTCAGCGTAATACCAAACCCCCGTTTGATCAGAACGGGATACTCATCCTGGCGGCCCACACACTTGAGCAATTCAAAGTTCTGCGTGTTGCGCGTGCCGATTTGCAGCAGGACCCCGCACGGATGGCCCGTATCCTCCAGTGCTTTGTCAATTTCTTCAATATGAGATTCATGGGTGACCTCCATGGCAATGATCCGTATGCCATATTTGCCGGCAAGTTCAAAGACATAGGGTAAGCAATCTTTACCGTGTCCTTGGAAGGAGTATGGGCTCGTACGTGGCTTGTACGCTCCCATACGGGTGCATACCTGCCCATTCTCTTGTAGGGCCTTCATCATGAGCTCAACATGCTCAGGAGTATCTACTGCACACAAACCGGCAAAAACATGTAGGCTTTTTTGATCGAAAGTAACCCCCTTGTATTCAAAATGGTGTGGGAAGTCCTCCTGACCATGTCGACCAAGTACCCGATATGCTTCCTGCACACGAATCACCCGCTTCACGCAAGGCAGGCTTCGCATGAAATCCATCGCCAGGGCTTTTGTATTTCCCAGGAGATATATCTCGGTCAATCGGTGATCAACTCCTTGGACGTGGCGCGCCCGATGGGTTATGTTCACAAGCGAATCCAGGTAGCGCATCAACAGTGCGTATTCGGCTGATTCTGGATCCGTATCTGGTTTTAGTATGAGTATCACGAGTACACTAAATCTTTATTTCTCGTTTCGAGTAAGTCCAGCTGCCGCTGCATCATCCAGCAAAACAGTCACGTTATGATGAGATTGCAGGCAACTGCCGGGAACGTTTTCTGTCTGAGGACCCTCAAGACTGCGGACCACTGCGTCGCTCTTATTCGCCCCGGAAGCCAACAGGAGGATTTGACGGGCTTCCAGGATCGTCCTGATTCCCATGGTTACCGCTTGGTGCGGTACATCTCTTGAGTGCTCAAAAAATCGTGCATTATCACGAATCGTTGAGGATGCAAGCCCTACTACACGGGTGCGTGAGTCAAATGCAGATCCAGGTTCATTAAAGCCAATGTGGCCATTGCTGCCCAAACCCAGAATTTGCAATTCTATCCCTCCCTTGCTCTGAATTAGGTCATCAAAGGCAGACGGTTCCCCGGACTCCGGCGGGAAGTAAATACATTCCGGTCGCACATCTACATGTCCGAATAGGTGACGCTGCATGAAAAACCGGTAAGATTGCTCATGGTCTGCGGAGAGACCAACGTATTCGTCCAGATTCATCGTGGTAAGCCTGCTGAAGGAAATTTCTCCACGCTGGTAACGCGCTATAAGCGATTTGTAGAGTCCAACGGGGGTACTGCCGGTGGCAAACCCAAAAACGCCAGACGGCTTTTCGATGATAGCAGCGGCCACAATATCCGCAGCATGAGAACTTATCGCGTCGTAATCCTCCAGGCACTTGATCACCATTCGTATCAATCCACGCTAGATTATTCTTGAAGAAGATCCAGAAGATGAATCAATTTACTTCGGAGTTCACGTCGGTCAACAACGGCATCAACAAATCCGTGATCGCGAAGAAATTCTGAACTCTGGAAACCTTTGGGGAGGTCCTGGCCAATAGTTTCCCGAATCACCCGGGGGCCTGCAAAGCCGATGAGCGCTCCAGGTTCTGCAATGTTAATGTCGCCCAGCATTGCGAAGGAAGCACTTACGCCGCCAGTTGTGGGGTTGGTTAATACCGAGAGATAGGGGATGCCTTTTTCATGCAGTTTGACAAGGTTAGCACTGGTCTTAGCCATTTGCATAAGGCTGAGCGCGCCTTCCATCATACGAGCCCCTCCGCTTTGTGCGATGATGATTACCGGTAAGCTCTGATCAATCCCGCGGCGAATGGTGCGCGCGATGACTTCCCCGACAACAGAGCCCATTGATCCCCCGATAAACCTGAAATCCATAGCTGCTATGGATACGGAGTGTCGCTCCATTATTCCCAAGGCCGCTTGCACAGCATCTGACAACCCGGTCTTATTGCGAGTAGTATTGAGTCGGTCTGAATATTTCTTCCTATCTGTAAATCCCAGGGGATCTTTCGCAGTTATATCCCGGTCCTGAAATTGGCAGGATCCTTCGTCCAGAAGCAGCGCGAAGTAACCCTCAGGATTCATACGATAGTGATAGCCGCATTTTGGGCAGACCCTTAGGCTGGCTTTAAGCTCTCGCTGATTGTTGATGGCTCCACAATTCGGGCACTTTTCCCATTGCCCTTCAGGCATTTTGCTCTTCCCGTTGCCTTTGGTCAGAATGCCCTTTTTTGTTCTGTGAAACCAAGCCATTGATTGGAGTGGAGTAAACCCGGTTAAACTGCTCTAACCAAGTGTGTTCTCCATTGGATGCGGTGATCGTCTTTCAAGTGTGTAGATTCTTCGTCCAAGCGTATATTTCGGTTGCAAAACATGCACAGAGGTAATCAAGCAACAAAACTCAATGAGAGTCTATAGTACGGATCACATCCGAAATGTTGTTCTCGTAGGTCATCAGGGCAGTGGAAAGACCACTTTGTCTGAATCTATGCTATATGTCAGTAATAAAACGCGACGTCTGGGGACAATTACGGAGGGGTCAACGGTAAGTGACTACCAGCCAAGCGAAAAAGAGCGCCAGATGTCCATCTTCTCATCCCTTCTGCATGCGGAATGGGAGGGGCACAAGATCAACATCATTGATACGCCGGGATACCCTGATTTTGTAGGAGAGGTAGTTGCTGCTGTACGTGTGGCGGATACTGCCATATTTGTAATGAATGCCCAGGAGGGAGTTGAGGTTGGTACAGAGCTAGCCTGGAGTGCAGCTGCTGAAAATGAGAAACCTGCTATGTTCGTGATCAACCAGATTGATCGTGCACAGGCTGATGTGGAATCATTGATTGAACAAATGAGGGATCGTTTCGGTGTGGGAGTAACCGTGGTGCAGTTTCCCGGGGGTGCGCCGAATGTACTAATTGATGTATTGGTCATGAAGCAGCTAACTTTCGATCCGGGCGTCCAAGGTCCACCAACCGTTAGTGAGATTCCCGAAGAGTTTCTCGAGCGTGCCGAAGAGTTGCATAATGCATTGGCAGAGGACATCGCGGTTAACGATGAGGAGTTAATGGATAAATATCTCGAAGAAGAGATGTTGAGTGAGGAAGATATGCGTTCCGGACTTAGGGAGGCGATGCTATCACGTTCATTGTATCCGGTTTTCTGTACGGCCGCCGCTTCAAACACGGGTACTGCGCGTTTGATGAGTTTTATAAACAATGTGCTGCCCTCACCGCTGGCTTCATCCTCAGTTCCAGTGGAGAATGGCGAGGCTCTTGATGCTGACGTTGATGCTGGTCCCGTAGTATTTGTTTATCGTACGATGGCCGAACATCATGTTGGTGATTATTCTTTCTTCCGCGTGTGCAGTGGTGCGATTGAACCCGGAATGGATCTGGAAAATGGGAGTTCCGGGACTAATGAGCGACTAGGACAACTCTACGTACTATGTGGAAGAGATAGGGAGACTGTGCCGCGTATGGTGGCAGGTGATCTGGGAGCGCTGGTCAAGTTACGCGATACTCATACCAACAATACGCTACGCAAAAAGGGTCATCGCGTTCTAGTGAAACCAATCCCTTTCCCTGAGCCGCGCTATAGGGAGGCAATCCGACCGAAAGCGGAAGGTGAAGAGGATAAGCTGGCCCAGGGTTTGCATCAAATCACAGCAGAAGATCCCTCACTTGTGGTCGTACACGAGCCACATCTGAGCCAGATAAGCCTGGGGGGGCAGGGATCTATGCACTTGAAGGTGGCCCAGTATAGGCTCAAATCCAAGGTAAATGTTGAGGTAGACTTTAGTCGGCCACGCGTGGCATATCGGGAAACAGTGACGATTGAAGCACGGGCGTCCTATAGACACAAGAAGCAAACTGGAGGGGCAGGGCAGTTCGCAGATATTTCGGTCCTGATTGAGCCTCTGGAAGGCGAATTCAAGAAGCGTCCAGATATCTCAGTGCGCAACACAGTACAGTCTACGACGGGCTGGGGATCCACTATTGAGTTCATTGACGGCATTGTTGGTGGTGTGATTGATATGCGAAGATTCTTTGGCGCCATTCAGAAAGGGGTGCTGGAAGGTATGCAGAAGGGGCCGGTGGCCGGTTATCCGGTCGGAGATGTTCGCTTTGTGATTTATGACGGGGGTATGCATTCGGTTGACTCAAACGAGAATGCCTTTCGTACTGCCGCTCGCTTCGGGTTCCGTGACTCGTTCCGAAAAGCCAAGCCCGTGATCCTGGAGCCTATTCATGATGTGAGGGTAACGATTCCCGATGCGTACACGGGAGATATTATGGGAGACCTGAATGGACGTCGTGCAACGATCAAGGGTATGGAAGCTGGGGGAAGTATGCAGATCATTCTTGCACAAGTACCCGAGGCGGAGCTTTATCAGTATTCGACACGAGTCCGGTCAATGACTCAGGGGCGAGGTATTCACAATGCTCGCTTCAGTCATTATCAGGCCATGCCGAAGAATGTGCAGGAACAGGTGGTAGCTGATGCAGCTAGAGCTGCTGAAGAATAGGCGGCAGGCTTATCGGGCACCATTCCTGCATTAGGGTTGCCAATGCGAGTACTGCTGCCTCCTGACAGGGTTTGCCGACTATCTGCATACCGACGGGGAGCCCCTCAGGGCTCAGTCCGCAAGGGACACTTGCAACCGGTAAGCCGGTAAGCGAAAGTACGGAGGTTGGTGCAAACCAGTCGTAGTAAGTAGATAATACTGTGTTTTCAATCCGGCGAGGATAGCCAACTGACAGCCTGAACGGGAGGACGGCAGTTGTAGGTGTCAGTAAAAAATCCACTTCCTGGAAAACCCTTCGGAAGGTCCGCAAAATTTTATCAACAACAAGCTCCGCGTCGGCTAAATCCAGTGCGCTGTAACTTTGTGCTTCGCTAAGGTTTTGGGTCAGGTGTTCACCTGCTGCCTCAGGTTGGTTCAATCTGTTTCTGTGAACAGCCAGCAGATGGTGTGCACGAAGAACGGCAAATGCGCGAGGAGCATCTGTTAGGCTAAGGTCCACGGATTTAACTGATATACTCCGTGATTTGAGTGAGTTGATAGCTGAGCGGCAAGTAGCGGCAACGACGGGCGCAGGTTCAAGGTCGGTGAGGTGATCACAATACCCAAGTCGCATGTTCGCTCTCAATTCAGGTAGTACAAAACCAGGATGATGGGCAGGATACGGTAGTGGTCTTGCGTCATAAGGCCCGGCAACTGCACGCATGAAGAGCCCGACATCCCCCGCAGTTCGGCCAAGTCCTCCAGCAACGGACAAGCGATCCCGCAAAAAGCTCACTGAATCCTCGGGAACGATTCCTGGCGAGGGGCGCAAACCTACGATGCCACAGAATGATGCGGGCATTCGGAGAGAACCACCCAGGTCTGTACCATCTGCAAGGGCAACCATGCCGGTTGCGACCGCTACCGCCCCGCCTCCGGTAGAGCCTCCTGGGGACCGTGTAATGTCCCATGGATTGCGGGTTGCCCCGAAGACCGCATTGGTGGTCTCACCTCCAACTGCAAATGCGGGAGTGTTGGTTTTTCCTAGGATGAGTGCACCGGCAGCTTTAAGTCGGGCAACAATTTCAGCGTCCCGATCAGAAACATGATCACGATAAGCCGGTGAGCCGTACGTTGTGCGTAACTCGCGCGTGTCTGTCGTGTCCTTGATACCCACGGGAAGCCCGTACAGGAGGCCTTTGGGAGGCTTGGTTTCGAGTGCGCGTGCTTCCTCTAACACCCGCTCATTGAGGGTTACGAGTGCATTGAGTGCAGGATTGAGTTTCTCATATACATTGAGGCAGGCACGGGTAAGCTCGACGGGAGACAGTCTGCGTTCCCGCAATGCCCTCTGGAGGGTTGTTGCCGGGAGACAGGCGATTTCTATGCCTTCACACACGAGTCAAGTGCGCTGCTTTTTGACGGGATACTCAATCTCCTCGAGAGAAAACTCTTCAACAAAAAATTTATCCAATCGGACCCGAACCGTACGCGAAAATATGTTTCTGTCTATTACTTTCCCAATCCCGTTCGCTGTGGAAACGCGAGAATGTTTTCGCGGGAAGGATTTAAGCGTTTCCATGTAGTGTTCGAGTTCATAATTAAGGCAGCATTTGAGCTGTCCGCATCTTCCTAGCAATTGTTCCTCTGAAATGTAGGATTGCGTCTTTCTTGCGGAGTGAATGGATACGGGGGGCATCTGGCGCATCCAGGAGGAGCAGCAGAGCTCCCGACCGCATACCCCGAGACCTCCAATCCGTGCCGTTTCTTCACGAGGCCTCAGACGGCGAAAATCGACACGTGTCTCGAAATGTTTTCGGAGATCGCCGATAACCGGTCCCAAAGGGAGTTTCTTTTGTGTGGAAGTATAGAAA
>VXLY01000080.1 GCA_009841335.1 Rhodothermaceae bacterium
AGCCCGAAACAATACATATCGCCCCATCTGGAACCTCCCACGCTACACCAGTTCGCACCGTGCACATCATCAACTAAGCCGTTGTTATCGTCATCTATGCCATTGTCTGGAATCTCATCTGCATTGGTCCATACGTTGGCCAGAAGGTCTTCGTGCCGCCAATCGGTGCCGTTATCCACGATTGCGATTACCACCGGCGGGCTTATGTCTTCTCCCTTGACGATGTCCCAGGCTTCCGGGAGACGCAGGTGACGCAGATAGGTCTGATCGCTAAATAAGGAATCATCTGGCTCTACGCGGACCTCCGACTCCAAAAGGCGATTGATGATCACGGGCTCGGCGTAGACCACGCCAGGGGCCGAGGCCAGCGTCTTCGCCACCCGCTCGGGATCGTCGGCCGCGCTGTACCTGACATAGTAGGTATGACGAAGTGCTACGAGATTCCGTCTGGTCTTGGGGGTGGGCTGCACGTGATCCAGAAATGGAAATACGCGCTCTACTGTGTGCACTCCGTACCGCGCGGCTGTACGGTCAAAGACCTCGAGCCCTGTCTTGGTTGCTCCTTCTACGATAGCTACATCCGGCTCAATCTGCACAACTACGACCTGGGACTCGAAGTTCGGTGGCTCTTGGGCCCAGGTAGGTGGCACCGCCCAAAGACCGACAAGAACCCAAAGCAAGAAACAGAAAAAGCGGGGGGCCTGCAGGTACCGTGCAAGAGGTGGTGTATTCATGCGGGAGCCCCCCTGCTATGCCTGCAAGTAGAAAACAAACAGATTTTGCTACGAACTCGATTCATCTTTCGTGGCCAGCGACAAAGTGCGATGATTGGATCAAGATTATCCCTCTTGTAGAGATTAGAATGGCTAGACTTATTGCTCCGGTACCAGCGTTGTCTCGTGCCTACTTCTATATAGGCGTTCGGGATTGGTAGTGCTGGGATTTGTGACAATCCTGACGCTGCAAGCCTGTGACGTGTTCCTACGCCAAAACAATCCGTATTAACTTCGACAAATTCGTTAGACACTTCTTCTGTGGTGACCTGCAAAAGTGTAACTAGAAATACATACGTCGCCCGTTAATGGACCTGATCCTGAATTGTACCGCAGAGGTAACCTCCGTCGAAGGATATACGCGCTCACAACAAATTTCGATTTTGCTCTGAGAACGACTCTCGTGATGCCCCCCGCTAAGAAGATACCCTCTTAGCAGCAGGTATGACTACTCATCTCCCGGATCCAGCGGAAGATCAATCCGCATTGTTGTACCCTGCCCCAATTCCGTGCTAAAACTTATGGATCCGCCGGATAGCTCAACTGCCTGCCGGGCAATTGCTAATCCGAGTCCTGCCCCGCTGGTCTTTGTTGAAAAACTGGGCTCATAGATTCGGTCTTGAACCTCTAACGGGATTCCTGGGCCATTATCAATCACTTCGGTAATCACTTGATCCTCTTCCTGCCTAGCAGTTAGTGTGATCGTCCCCTCGTCAATGTCCCGCACAGCCTCCAATGCATTTTTGATCAGATTGATATAGGTGCGAAGAAGCTCACTGGGATCCCCCCGTACAGGCAAAGGTTCATTGGAAAGCTCCATTTTTAAAGTTGCGTTGTCTGACGCCTCTGCCCGCATTAGGCCATATGCTTCACTGATCACCTCGCGCAAATCAACGCGTACAACTTTGCGGGCGGGGAGCTGCGCAAATGTCGAAAACTCGTTGGCAATATGTGCAAGCGAATCAATCTGGGCGACAATTGTTGCTGTCGTTCGAGCAAACTGTCGTCTAAAACGGGAAGTATCTGTCTTCGCATTGTCATATGAGCGCTGGAGATGCTGGATGGACAGCTTCATTGGCGTGAGCGGGTTTTTGATCTCATGTGCGATCTGGCGAGCCATTTCGCGCCAAGCCAGTTGTCGCTCCTGCCTGGCCAGCTTCTGTCTGTTTTCCGAGAGCTGACGCTGCATCGTATTGAAGGTTGTGACCAGCGCTCCCACTTCATCGCGCGATTCGACCGGCAACACATGTTCAAATTTTCCTTGCGCTGCTTCCTGCAACCCCCCCTGAAGTCTGGCAATCGGTCGCGCCAGCGCCCGGGAGAGCACTGAACCGGTAAACATTACGAGAACACCCAGACCCAACATTGCCCCAAACAAATAGGCTAATGTCCGTGCCCGTTCCTCCTCAATGCGCTCAGCTTCCGGCAGCGTAGGCACTGAAAGGACATAGGCCGGATTGCCGCTGTTGTTCAATATGGCGCGGTAGCCCGCCGTGTACTCAAAATCCCCAAGCTTGTGATCCACAAATGTAAAGTGCTGAGCCCTGCCATAAATGGCACTGAAAACTTCCGCTGGGAGTCGTGTATCAACTATTCGATCGTCCACCAGTTGGCGTCGACTAGCAGCTATCAGTTCCGTATCCCGATAAAGATTCAGATCCAGTCCAACGCGGGCAGCTAAGGAATCAATATTGATGCGCGCCAACGCATCAACATTATTCTCTCCCAATCTTCTTTCCGGTACCAGTGTAGACTCAACACGCTCAAGATGTTGTCGAAGCCAACTTTGAACCGCTTTTTCATTCTCCTCGGTCACAACATTGTATCCGGCGATACCGACAGGAATTACTGCGATTACGCCAACCAGGAAGAACGCATTCATCACTTTATCCTGGTACCGCACACGCTTGCGCGGAAAGAGGCCGGCCCTCCACTGCATGATGTATCCGACTGTAGAAAACGGAATACATAAGAGTAATCCACCGGCCACCAGACGAAGCAAATAGTAGAGATGATCAAATGGACCATCTGTTGTCATTCGGGCAGCTACGACTTGCCCGTTCCTGCGGAGATAATAGGTCAGGTATGTACTACCACCTCCTACTGACTCCTGCCTCCACTGCGATGATTGTTGGGTTAATCCCGCTGCAATCTCAGGATCCAGTCTGTACTTTGCAAATCGGCGGCCGAACGTACGGGTTAATTGCCCCTCACGGTAAGAAGCCAGCGATAAGTCCTCGTAAAGGTCTAGGTAACCAGACGACAACAGCACCCGCAGGAGTGGCGTATTCGCCTCTTCAGACACAATATGAGGCTGCGCCCGCACGAGAACCCATCCATCCCCCAGTGGGGCCAATCCTGCATACTGATAGCGAGCGGCTCCCGCTGATTGTGGCTCAACAACATCATAATTGCTTGAGTTCAGTTCTATCCCTGCTCTCAACTCTGCCCAAAGTGCCTTCGTAGCTTCAGGAGATGTTGTGGCATAAACACTGCCAATACTGTAAAGCTCGTCCCCACCTGTTGTGAGAACAGTCAGACTGGCGTCATATGCTCCCAGTGAAGACAGAAGTGTGCCTTCAAGCAGTTGCTCTAATTCGCTGGAAATATCTTCATCAGATGCCAATGCGCTGTACAACTCCGGTCTTTGAAATGCCTTCTCGACAACCTCGCGTACCGCCAAGGATACCCCATGGTCACTGCCTTGATCAAAAGTCTCGACAGCATATTCAACCCGATCCCGCTTGCGCTTATCCAAATTTTCGTAGTAGGCGGGATAAAGCAATAGACAGATACCCAGGACCACCGGCACAGCCCGCCGTAGAGACAGCCATTCATAGATACTGCCACTCCCTGCCCTTGCCGCAAAGTACAGACAGACAAGCAATAAACCCACACTGACCGCCCAGGAGCCCCACTGCAGCAACTCCAATGCAACAATGATCCCTGCAGCAACTGCAAAAAGTGATACTAGGCAGGCACGACTGGGGCGCATCTCCAGTCCTATACGAAGTATGCTGATCGCAATAAGTGCTGACCCCAGAGTCAGGAGCACAAGAGAGATGTATACGACCAACTCCAGTGGGCTTGGCAGAAGTGCGCCGCGCCCTGTGTAACTGAGTGTAGAATCCAATACACTTGCCTGTACAACCACCGCCAGCATCAATGCCAATACAAGTGTCAAAAGAATACCGGCTGCAAGATGAACCCAAGCAATGCTTCCATGGCGTGAAGACGGGTTTGCGGGCGCGTTAGCATAGCGAAGCACTGCAAACCCAAGAATCAGAATACAAAATGCTCCGATAAACAAATCTCCTGTCGTCCGCATTAACCCACCCCCCACCGTAGAGGCAAGATGAACAGGATCAAATAATGGGCTGAACGGAGCTTTACCCGTCTGATACCTCGCCGGCACTTCCAGGTAAAGCCAAGCAATACGTCCCAAACCCAGTAAACCTGCGAAGATCGTGAGGCTGTGCAGCTTCGGAGCATTCCTGAACCATCGCCAAGTACCCCAGACGAGCCAAAGAACCAGGAGTGCCATCCCCGCCGCCATCAGGTTGTCGTAAAATGCAACCGTCGTGCCAATCAATGTAGCCTCGGTCGGTGGGGTCACGGTGTACGTCCCCAGAACGCTACCGCCTATAGATCGAAGTGTGTCTTCACCGAGATCTCCTCCATAGTCGACCTGAACCTCTAAGCCAGTCTTGCGCGTCCATATGTTTGTAATGTCATAATTGTCCAATACGGAATTACGCACAGGCGCTCTTACAAACAGATTTTGTGTCACACGGATGCTGCCAATTTCAGCATCTCCTACATGGAGGGGCTCCCAAAGAACCAGCGTGGTACGCCAATCACCATCCCGTATGATGTTCCACCGGGGGCGATCAAATATGTCTCCCTCGGCTAACGGAGTACTCTCCCCTCTCCATGCGACCAGTCGCATGTCAGTATCATAGATTGACAGCGCCCCCTGTTCCGGTATGATGATGCGGGCCAACTCCTCGGTCAATAGAGGATCTGGAACGCGCCTGAATGAGACATTTAGCCTGTCTACAACTCTTGCGGCTTCGGCTGCAAGGAGCCGCATTTCCTCTTGAGTCGCAGCAAACTCAGACAGTAACAACTCTTCAGCGGCTGCTACGGCTTCCCGCTGTCGCAAGTCCACCCCCTGACCAACAGATCGAACATGTATCTGTTGCCCGACCCAAGATAAACCAACGATCAGCAGGAGCAATCCGGCTATCACGACAAACGTCTTTTGCTGCAACATGTCCCGGATCAAGAACGAATTACCTGTATTGCCATGAGCCTATACGCTGGGTAAGAGCCTCCAAACCGTAAATAGAAACGGAGGGCCTGCCCACCGCCAAGTACGGTATAGCGTCCTATGAGCCACCACTCTTCCCCCTGTGTCATGCTGCGATCAAGTCTAAATCCCGCTGGTGCATAAGCTCGGAAGAATTTGCGGAGAACATATAGTGCCTGTGATCGCGTGTACCGGCGAGGTTGCTCCAGTAAGGCAAGCTCCAGGTAGTCCTCCGCATGGGCAACCAAAATATCTGCATTGCCTTCCGAGAGGCCATTCAGCACAACGACCAAATTAAGAGTATCTGCCTGCCCCCAGACTACCTCCGGTTTTGAACCGAGCAACAAAACCATCGGAACTGCAATACACAACCTTACCAGGAAGCATGCCTCAAATCTTGCGATTTGTAACCGTAGCATCTTCGTCGAGGAAACTCAGAATAGACTCAACCACTGAGTTAGACATCGCATCGCGTGTTTCCGTGGTTGCTGTTCCAGCGTGTGGAGTCAGCACAACTCTCGGATGATTGCGAAGCGCGTCTAATACCTTTGGACCAAACACATCCAAGCCCGCACCTCCTATGTGCTTCGAGGTAATTGCCCGTATCAAAGCCGCTTCGTCCACAACCCCCGCACGCGCTGTGTTAATGAGAATTGCGGTGCTTTTCATAAGAGACAAAACCTTTGCATCCACCAGTTGATGGCTGTCTGGGTTAAGATCACAGTGTAGAGTTACTACATCACTTATTGTGAACAGTTCTTCCAGACTGCAGCGTGTCGCAATGGTTTCGCGCTCAACGGTCGGATTGGCTTGCTTTCGGTTGTGATAAAAGATTTTCATCCCAAACGCATGCGCCCGACGCGCTACTGCAGATCCTATTTGCCCCAGGCCTACAATGCCAAGTTTCTTGCCGGTAAGCCCTACTCCGAGTGGCATTGCATCTGGTCTCTCACCAAGCACACGTCTTGCTTCGGGCAAGCGACGTGTCAGCGAAAGAATCAGGGCCATGGTCAATTCTGCGGTGGATATTGCCGTTATCCCGGGCGTATGGGTGACAATAACACCCTGTGCCTTGGCGGCCTCGAGGTTAATATTGTCGGTTCCTGCTCCAAACTGCGCGACCAGTTTAAGATTCTGGGCTCTGTGAAGAAGTTCAGGGGTAATATGATCATATGGTGTTGAGACTATCGCAAACGCACTTTCGATATGCCCATCACCAACCGGACACCCCATCGGTCTTACATGGACCGTACATTTCTCCCGGAGCCTTGCCAGATCATCTTCCGTCAACATGCATGCAATCACTGTTGGATGTGGCATATATAAATATTGTTATAGCTATAGCAAGCCCGCCGACAATTGCCGAACGGCATAATCACATGCTCGTGCAGTTAGCGCCATGTAAGTGAGAGATGGATTCTGGCATGCAGATGAAGTCATGCATGCGCCGTCGGTCACAAACAAATTACTTACGTCGTGGCACTGATTATACGCATTCAGTACGCTGGTAGCAGGATCACGCCCCATCCGGGCCGCGCCCATTTCGTGATTGCCTAAACCGGGAGCGTCCTGCCATGTGTCGTAGGTAGAGACATTCTTTCCTCCACCTGCTTCCAGCATTTCTGCAGCAGTCACCATCATGTCCTTTCGCATGGCCCGATCATTATCATCTCGGGTCACATGGAATTTCAGTACCGGTAACCCCCACTGATCGTGTACCGAGGGGTCCAGCATGCAGTAATTGTCGTACCGTGGCAACGTTTCACCAAAGCCTCCCAACCCCGTCCTCCAGCGGCCTGGCTCGCGCAGGCTGTGTTTAAACTCACTCCCGAATCCGGTCATACTGTTGCCGCGGGACCAACTCTGTCGACTGGCGGATCCCTGAAACCCATACCCCCGGACAAATGAGGGATGTTGTGTCTCCGGGCCCAGATTGCGAAATCTAGGAATGTATATCCCGTTCGGGCGATTCCCCTGATAATAACGATCAGTGTATCCATCAAACGAAGCATTTGCTCCTACATGGTAGTGATGATCCATGAGGTAATGGCCAAGTGCTCCACTGGTATTTGCAATACCATCCGGGAAACTTCGACTAATCGAAAGAAGCATAATTCGAGCGGTATTCATTGAGGAAGCACATAAGAAAACCAGCTGCCCGGTGAATGTCATTCGCTCTCCAGACTCCGTGTCAATCACATCTACTCCTGTCGCCCTGGCTGTGGCTTCATCATAATTGACACCACACACAAGACTGTTCGGCCGAAGTGTTAGATTCCCCGTCTCCATTGCTCTTGGGAGAGCAACGCTAAGGGTACTGTAGTATGAACTGGTAGAGCAACCCCGCTCACATGGCCCGCAATAATGACATGCCGCACGATCGCCCAGCGGCTCCGTGAGTGTAGCAGTCCGTCCTATTGTGACAGTTCTCTCAGGAAAACGTGCCTCCACACGCTCTTTGAGCACGCGCTCCACGACATTCATGGGCATGGGCTTCTGAAATATCCCATCCGGTAGATGTGGTAGGCCTTCTGGCTGCCCACTCACACCAATAGTTCTTTCCACGTGATCATACCAGGGGGCCAAATCAGTATATCGAATCGGCCAATCTACGCCATGACCGTCCTCCAGGTTGGCCTTAAAATCCATGGGGCTTAGTCGGTAGCTCTGGCGCGCCCACATTAATGATCTTCCGCCAACCACATTTGCCTGTATCCACGTATAGGGTTCGTCCTGAACATACGGATGCTCCGAGTCACGCATGAAGAAATGACGGGTGGCCTCGGAGAACGCATACGTCTTGCTTTGTACTGGGTAGTCTTCGCGTACAGTGGCAGGGGGAACACGCCCCCGATGCGGAAGCTCCCATGGTGCCTTATGTTCAGTAATGTAGTCAAGGACGTGACGCACCATTCGTCCACGCTCAAGAACAAGCGTCTTGAGGCCAAGTCGACAGAGCTCCATCATAGCCCATCCGCCAGACATCCCTGAACCAACTACAATGGCATCATACTGCTGCTGCCGATGGTAATTCATAGGCCTGTCAACGAACAATCTGTACGGTTAGTGGATTGGCGTAGTCCTCCCACAGAGCATCCAAGAGGTCCCGGTCATACGCACCGTCATAAGTTACAAACCGATACTTCCAAGTTGTCTGCTCATCCGATGTGATTTCAAACTGACCTGCCTGGGTGGGCGCGAAATTGAAGAATGGTTCAGTTGGATGAATTCGCATCGGTTGGGGAGATTCGTGATTATCTGGGTGGCTTAGCACGGCAATGCCTACCCGCTCTCCATCTACAATTCCACCTATATGACACCAGCGCGCACGCGTAGCATGCCCATTTTCTCGTGTCAGCCCTTCAGAAGTAAAGAACTCTGTGCCCTCCTCTCCGACCCAATCCCGATGTCCGCGAACACCAACCCCACCATACCTGTACTCTGGGAGTATCAGGGTGTCGCCGGTTGCCACTATCTGGGTCAGTGAGAGATCTAGAATATTTATATCTGTTGGTGTTCGGTACACTTTCAGATGCCAAGCTTCATTCAGTGCAGTGACTTCCTCCTCAATCATGTCTACATATCTATGGCGGGCGTTCAGCCCTGCGTGGGCAACTCCGCTCCATATGCTGTCCAGTGCTACAACCTCAACGCGCCCGGAAGCACGCCCCATATTCCAGAAGTCCGGTGTTCGCCCCTGGAAGATTGTATTCGTCCAAGCCGCCCAAATGCCATGGTGATGAATATGATCAGGCGGATAGTCATCCGTGATAACGCGGCCACTGGGGCTCCAAACCGGATGTAAATAACCGTCCCGATTATAGACTTCTGGTATATCTTCGCGAGGCACCACCCTCTTCGCGGTCCGGTATGCTACAACATCCCGACCATCAGCCCTGATAAGAACGGCATCACCTCTTGTTGCTGCCTCAACTTTTGGGGTTGCATCCTGATCCAATCTGACTGTCCATCTTGTGGTAGCACGAGGCAATGCCCGTGACATCAGGAACGTAGCCCTGCCATCTCCGTCCACCTGTAAGTCTGCGCGTTTTCCCGTGTGGTCGCGCGCTATGTAGGCCCCCTTCTCTAAATCTGCTTCAAAAGTGACAATGGCCAGTGGGCGCAGTTGATCCCCACCTGAAGTCTCAAAAGTAAGCAGGGCATCCCCGCCGCACGCGGAAACAACGAGCGTGAACAGAAGAACCAACATCTGGGAAAAGTGGAACCGTCTTGTCTTCATGACCTTAGAGGGATAGGTTCAATTCACACCATGCAATGATACGGGTTCGCTACCTATCAATTTTTCTCAGCATTTTCGTTTGTGTTCTCCGTGTACACGGGCAACACCTCCAAATGGATCCGCGGGTACATATTGACACGCTCGCCAACGGATTAACCTACTACATTCTTGAAAACAACGAGCCCAAGAACAGAGTAGAGTTACGCATGGTTGTCAATGCAGGCAGCATTCTTGAAGAGGACGATCAACGCGGATTCGCACACTTTGTTGAGCACATGCTCTTTAATGGCACAGCACGGTTTCCTCGTCAGGAGCTCATTTCGTTCTTTGAACTCGTGGGCATGAGGTTTGGGGCTGATCTCAATGCTTATACCTCCTTCGACGAAACCGTTTACATGCTTGAACTGCCGACGGACAGCATACAGACGGTTGAAACAGGATTTGCGGTGCTTCGGGAATGGGCTGAGCATGCGACCATGTCAGACGAAGAAATCAATGCCGAACGCGGTGTGATACTGGAGGAATGGCGTCGCGGTCGTGGAGCTGCGGGTCGTACACGTGATCAGGTTATCCCCGTAATACTACAAGGTTCACAATACGAAGTGCGCCTTCCAATTGGGGATACACTAACTATACAAGAGGGCCATCCAGATGCTGTTCGAAGATATTATGACCGCTGGTACCGCCCAGACTTAATGGCGATCGTGGTTGTGGGGGACTTGTCAGCCGATGTCGCGGAAGGATTCATCCAAGAGTATTTCGCTGACTGGGAACAGCCCGCCTCTGCGCATAATCGACCCACGTTTGACGTCCCACTATCAGAGGAAACCGTGTACAAGGTCATTACTGACCCTGAACTGTCCGCTGTACAGCTCGAAATCATGCACCGGCGTCCAGCTGCACCACGCTATACACAGGCTGATTACCGGAGATACTTGGTTGAACGACTGACCGGTGGCATATTTAACCGCCGTCTGGCAGAAATTGCCAGGGATGGCACCCGTTCACCATTTCTTTGGGGGCGACTGACCACCGGTTCCATTGTCCGACCTTTGCGTACACACAGCTTGGCTGCTCAGGTGGTACCAGACAGCATGACTTCCGGGTTCCGGGGCTTCCTGGAAGAAACTGCACGGATGCTACAGCATGGTTTTACCCCAGGTGAACTTGATAGACAGAAGAGTGTCCTGCTGCGAGCCTATGAGCGTGCCGCTAATGATCAGAAAAACACGCCAAGCGGCACATATGCCGGCCGATTGGTCAACCATTTTTTGAACAACAGTCCGGTAATGCATGCAGAGACCCAACTGCTCCTGGTGCGTGACCTGATGGATCGAATTACTCTCGAGGAATTGCATGCGTCAATTCGCGAGCAGCTCGCACCTGAGTCTCGAGTAATAATTGTCACCCTGCCCGATGTAGCAGATCTTACTCCTCCCACGGAGGATGAACTAGCTCTTCTTGTGGACGACGCCCTGTCCCAGAGCACAGCGCCACTTGCAGATCAGAATACAGATCGCCCAATTATTGACGAATTACCCCAGGGAGGTCGTATTGTCCATGAATCTGCAATTGACACACTCGGGATCGACATCCTCACACTCAATAATGGAATACGGGTCATACTAAAACCTACCAACTTCAGAAACAACGAGATCCTGCTTTCTGCATTTAGCCCCGGGGGAAGTTCTCTTGTCGAAGACGACAAATATTTTGCTGCGAGTGTCGCCCCGGTACTGGTCGGCCGTAGCGGTGTGGGTACTTTCAATCAGTCGGAGCTGGTGCGGAAGCTTTCGGGCCAATTCGTCCGGGTATCGCCGTTCATTGGCGATTATTCCGAGGGCTTCAGAGGCCGTTCTACCCCCGAGGATATAGAAACACTATTTCAGTTGATCTACCTGTATGCTACCTCTCCCCGCATCGACAACTCTTCACTCCAATCTTTCAAGAATAGCCAGCTCGCACAGCTGGAAGGGCGTATTAACACACCTGGGGCGGCATTTCAGGATACCTTGTTTACCGCTTTCTATCCTGACAACTCTCGTTATAAGCTGCTAAACACCGATCAAATCAACGGCCTTAACGCGGAAGATGCACTGGAAATCTACCTGGATCGCTTTGCCGATATGGATGACTTTACCTTCATCTTGGTAGGCAATCTGGATTCTACCCTGGTGCGTGATCTGGCAGCTCAGTATCTGGGAGCACTACCCCAAACCTCCCGGGAAGAGTCTTGGCACGATACAGCCCCAGATCTTCCGGAAGGCCCTGTCATACGTCAAGTGTACAAGGGACAGGAGCCTCAATCCCAGGTGGCCATCATCTTTCACGGAGATTATGACTACACAAGATCTAACAGGTACACCCTCCGTGCGCTTTCTGATGTGTTGGACATTCGTCTGCGAGAGGAGTTACGCGAAAAACGATCTGGAATCTATAGCGCATCCGTACAATCGGGTTCAACCCGTCTCCCTGACGGACAATTTACACTGAGCATCTTCTTCGGGTGCGATCCAGCCCGAGCGGAAGAGCTTACCAATGCTGTGTTCGACGACATTGCACAGATTCAGAACGGCCTTGACCTGACCTCTTACCTGGATCGCATCAAAGCCCAACATCTCCGCAGTCGTGAGGTCAGTCTGGAGACAAACGGGTTTTGGCTTGACCAAATTCGGTTTTATTTCGATAACACGAGCGAGGATTATCTTGACGTTTACCGCCATGATATGCTCGTTGACGGGCTGACAGCGGAAGACATACGTGAAGCAGCACGGTCACTGCTTGGCGAACAGTATGTTCAGGTTACACTCTTACCGGAGTGAGCACTCCAAAAAGGAAAGATGCTCCGTCAGAAGGCCTGACCGGTGCAGTGTACAGGGATTCACGACATGTGCCAGCATCTGTTGGCAAATATCTACAGTAGGTATTGCAAGCGCCTCGAATCAAGCTACCTTACTTGCTTCGCCTTCCTCCAGGGGAATTATTGTAAATCCTGTGAATCCGTAAATAGCACTGATAACCGGATTGGTGTAATTGAAGAAAGCGAACGGTAAGTAAACTAGTGTTGGTACACCGAGAGTAGCCGCCATAAAGGCACCACACGTATTCCAGGGAATTAACGCCGAAGTAAGCGTGCCTGAATCCTCCAAAGCACGGGAGAGGTTTTTGGGGTGCAAGCCCCGCTTTTCAAATTCCGCCCTATACATACGACCAGGTACCACAATCGAGATGTACTGGTCACCGGCAATGATGTTGAGTCCCAGTGCAGTGCAAAGCGTAGCCATAATTAGACTACCCGCACTGCGCGCAGCCCCGAGGATCATTTTTGTGATCGCCGCCAGTATACCCGTCTTTTCCATCGCAGCACCAAACATCATCGCCGAAACCACTAGCCAGATTGTATCCAACATGCTCACCATCCCACCCCGGGTCAACAGATCGTTGAGAGCCTCATTGCCCGTATCTGCAGTAAACTCGCCAAACATGACCATCCAAAATCCCTTAAAAAGCACCAGTATCTGGGGCATATCAGGTTCGTTTACAAAATTCATCACGACCTCCTGCTGAAATATCATTGCAGTAATCCCTCCCATTAATGCACCGATAAGAAGTGCGGGGAAAGCTGGCATCTTCTTGTAAATCAAAAACAATACGATAACCACCGGAATTAGCAGGTGCACCCCCAGATTATAGCTGTTATCCAGAGCAACCAGAATCTCGGACAGACCGGAGGCCTCCGCCGCCGATGGCTGCTGCACAAACCCGATCACTGTAAAGAGGATCAAGGCAATCGTGATACTTGGCACAGTCGTCCAGAGCATGTGCCGGATGTGCACGAAGAGCTCCGTACCCACCATGGCAGGCGCCATGTTGGTCGTATCAGACAACGGAGATAGCTTGTCCCCAAAATATGCCCCCGAAATGATCGCACCCGCCGCAATTCCCAAATTCAGGTCAAATGCCGCTGCAATCCCGACCAAGGCAATCCCTATTGTGCTGACCGTAGTCCAGGAACTTCCCGAAACTACCGCTACGATCGCGCAAATAACACAACAGGCGGTGTAAAAGATAGTAGGGTTCAGTATCTGCAGACCATAGTACATCATGGTCGGCACAATCCCCCCCATAATCCAGGTGCCAATCAGGGAACCCACTACCAACAAGATGAAGATCGCTCCCATGGCCAAGGACACGCCTTTGACCATGGCTTCCTGCATCTGCTTCCATGTGAACCCGAGGCGCAGCCCAACCAGAGAAGCAACCACAGCGGAGAGGATAAGCGCAATCTGATTCGGACCATATGATGCGTCCGAACCGAAGAAATTTACAGAAGCAATCAGCAAAAGGATCAGGAACACTACAGGGAGCAGTGCTTGCCAAATGCTGGGCTTCCGTTCCATCCTCTTCTCCAGGTTTATCTAAATCTCGGATCCGGATTCATGCTTCTCAATACGCGACCTGGCAACAGTAAGGTATTCATCTCTGGTCATCCCAGGCTTGAAAGCATTGAAATAATCATCCGTCAACTTCTTCGCAATGCCAGATAATAACAGTAATGCCAGCACGTTCGGAATCGTCAGCAGTGCAATTGCCGTGTCCCCGATACCCCAGACCGTGTTCAAGCCCGCCACAGCGCCAACAAAATGCATGACCACAAAAATCAGTTTATATGGAAGGATAGACGACTTACCGAAGAGATACATAGAGCAACGATCACCATAGTAACTCCACGAGATGGCCGTTGATATCGCGAATAGCAAAACGCAAAGGACGACTAGATACTTTCCAATATCCCCGAGCCCCTCCTGGAACGCCAAGGCGGTCATGGGCGCACCATTTTCTACGGCTGGTCCATAGAGTGTGGTGTACTCTGTTCCATCTCCTTCAGCGATGGCGACGCCCGCTTGCGTATCAATTATGCCCGTAAAGGGTATCGTCTGCTCCTGGTCAATGAAGAATGCTTCCACCGGAACCTCATGCCAAGCGAACATGATTCCATCACTCGCGCCTGGTATGGGGGCACCCTGGTCAATCATGATTTCAGCTGGAACATCCTCACTGGCGACGGGCTGATTCCTGCCCCCAACCTCTTCAACATAGGACAGGTCCCCCTCTCCAAGGGTAAGAGCTGTTTCAGTTGGACTCTTCCATACACCAGTGGTGAGTACAACCAATGCCGTGATTGTACAGATGACAATGGTATCAATGAACGGCTCCAGAAGTGCCACCGCGCCCTCAGAAACCGGCTCCTGAGTCTTTGCGGCGGAGTGAGCGATAGATGCAGAACCCTGCCCCGCCTCGTTCGAGAATATGCCACGTCTGACTCCCCAGAGGATCGTCTGTATGAGGATGCCAATTCCAGTACCCGCAACACCGGCAGTGGGGTTGAATGCTTCAGTAAATATGCTTGCCAGCGCGGGAAATACGCCATCATAGTTGATCGCCAGAATAATGACGCCTCCCAAAACGTACAGGACCGCCATGATGGGGGCGAGAATCCCGGTCACGCGTCCAATCCGTGAAATACCACCAAGGATCACCAGTGCAACTACGGCAGCCGTCAAACTACCCGTTATCCACGTTGAAATGCCAAACTCACTGTTCATCAGATCCGAAACAGTGTTGGCCTGGATAGCATTGCCAGTCATGAATGCAACCAGAATCATGGCCCCGGCAACCAGCATCGCGAGTGGCCTGAAAGCCTTGCCCAACCCATACTCGATGTAGTACATCGGGCCGCCCGATACCGTGCCCACCAGTTTACTCCCGGACTTATCTACAACACGATATCGTTGAGCCAGTGTTACCTCGGTATATTTGGTACACATACCCAGAAGAGCTGTAATCCACATCCAGAATACCGCACCTGGACCACCCCAGTGGATGGCCAGGGCAACACCGGCAATATTGCCAATCCCTACTGTCGCCGACAGTGCTGTCGTGAGAGCCTGGAAATGCGATACATCTCCAGCATCTTCCGGATCATCGTATTTGCCCGTCGCGACCTTGACACCGTGTCCAAACTGGCGAAACTGTATAAAACCAAGCCTGATGGTCAAAAATATCCCTGTCCCCACTAGCATAATTAGTAGCGGGTAGGCGAGTATGTTGTCAATGAACTGCTGAACACTCACAAAAACTTCCATGTCGTCAAGACTTTTAGATAATTAGGCTCTGAATATACACACCACTCACTTTAATTCTGTTGCTCGCGCTGCTTCACAACAGAAGCAGCCAAGAGAACAGCCTGAATCATACTACCTGCATCGGCCCGGTCCTGACCTGCGATCCCAAACGCAGTCCCATGGTCGGGCGAAGTGCGTACGATAGGCAACCCCGCCGTAAAGTTCACACCACTTCCGAACGAAAGCGTCTTAAACGGGATGAGTCCCTGATCGTGGTACATGGCCATAATACCATCATAGCCACAATACTGCCTGCTACCAAAGAACCCGTCCGCGGGGAATGGTCCGAGCGCTACAATACTGCGCCTGCCGGCCCCTTTGATCGCCTCAATGATGACTTCCGTTTCCTCTGTCCCAAGCACACCATCTTCACCGGCATGTGGATTGAGGCCGAGAATGGCAATCCTGGGATGTATGATACCAAAATCCTGTACCAGCGATGCCTTCACACGTTTGAGTTTTGCTATAAGCCCATTTACGGTCACACGTTCCGATACCTGTTTGAGGGGGATATGCCCGGTGGCCAGACTGATGCGGAGACTTTTTGCCACCATCATCATCACGTGTTCCTTCGCCTTCAGCTTTTTGGCCAAGTATTCTGTGTGACCCGGAAAGTTATATCCTGCACGGACGATCGCTAACTTGGAAATTGGCCCCGTCACTAACGCGCTTGCTGTACCCTCCTGGACGAGCCGGAGACCTTCATCTACTGCGAACATCGCCATGTTACCTCCGCGTGGCGTCAATTTACCCATTTCCACGACGGTTTGGGCCTCTTGGCTTGTATCAGCTATCCGAATGGCGCGCTTAGGTATATTTCCTTCCAGGTTCTCAACCAGTGGAGGGAGGCGCCTTCCCAGCTTCTTCGCATGAATACGAAGCACCTCCGGTGGTCCAACGACAATCGGCTCCGTCCGGCTCTGGACTAGGGGATCGTCCAGACACTTGAGTATTACTTCCGGGCCAATGCCGTTGGGATCACCGAGAGAAATGGCGACACGTATACGCTTGATTGATTCCGTTGACACGGGACTAACGCTTCTTAGGGTAGGCGTAATCGCGAACAAATTCCGTCAAAAGCCGCACGCCGAAACCGGTTCCTCCAGCCGGCTTATAGGGAAGTGATTTTTTGAGAAATGCTGGTCCCGCTATATCAACATGAACCCAAGGATAGTCTACAAAACGCTCAAGAAACTTCGCCGCCGTAATGGATCCTGCTTCACGATCGCCGATATTCTTTATGTCGGCGACTTCGCTTTTGAGCGCATCGGCGTAGTGGGCATGCATGGGCATCGGATGGAGCAGATCCCCAGTACGATTACCCACTGTCATCATAGTGTCCAAGCGCTCATCCGCGTCTTCATCCTGCTGTGTCATAACAGCTGCGACCTGACTTCCTAATGCTACAACCTGTGCACCTGTAAGTGTGGCCAGATCAATCACGATTTCCGGGCGGTATAGTTTGGCGTATGACAGGACATCGGCGAGAATCAGACGTCCTTCCGCATCTGTATTCAATACCTCGACCGTCATCCCCGAGTGCATACGCAGTACATCCCCAGGGACGTAGGCATCCTCTCCCGGGCGGTTATCCGTTGCCGGGACCAAACCGATCACATACAGCGGAATATCTAGGCGGGCTATTGCCTCCATAGCGCCGATCACAGCAGCCCCACCTGCCATATCGGCCTTCATGTGATCCATGGAGTTTTTTGTGGGCTTAAGCGACAAGCCTCCTGTATCAAAAACGATCCCCTTACCCACCAGAACAACTGGTCGAGAGTTGCTTGCTTTGCTGGGGTTCCAGGTCATTTCAATGAGAACGGGTGGCTCAACACTTCCGCGATTGACGCCGAGCAGCCCTCCCATCTTCTCTTTTTCGATGTCTGACTTATTCCAGACTGACACTTCGTAGCCGTACTTACGGCCAGACCGTTCGACGATCTTGCCAAGAAGTGTGGGGGTCTTTTCATTTGGAGACAAGTTGACCAAATCGCGTGCAGTTATGGTTGATTCTGCCTCAACCCGCCCCCGCTCGGCACCGCGTCGGGCAGATTTTTCATCACCTGACGCATGCAGTACCAATCGCTCTGTGCCGGACCGTAGTTCCCCGGAATCAGTCTTGTATCGATCAAATTCATAAGCAGCCAACACATAGCCTTCCACCAACGACTGTCCCGCAGCTTCCGCATCAATGCCCGATTCGGGCAGACACAATGCAACTGTGGAAGCCTTGGTCTGCATGGCCACGCGATTTCCATCAGCAGCAGCTTTACGTAGTCCCTCACGATCGATGTCGTAAGGATCTCCCAAGCCAACCATAGCAACCCTGCGAGCGCGTCCTTCGGTGAGATAACACAATAATGTTTCTCCCGGTTTGCCCTCAAAATCTATGAGTGCGCTCGAAAGTGCAGCTCCTATTGGCCCACCGATCTGGAGGGCGCGCGCCTTCGCCATCATGTGCCCAATCGGAAGGATGAGCAGATCTACATCCAAATCCTGAAGGCTGAGTGTAGTAACGGAAACTTTCATTAGTTCGAGCTGGACAATGCTTTAAAATAGGCTTGGTCTTCTTCGGCTAAAACCATATCGTTGATGTCCTCAATCCCCAGAAAACGCGGAGCTGATTCCAGAACATTTGTCACTGCGCTCCTGACTGATTGATCCTTGAGGAATGCTCCAGATGCATTCTGATGTCCCCCACCTCCATAGGCCTGTGCCCAGACATCTACACTCAGGTCACCCTTTGAGCGAAAACTGACCTTGGTCCCGTGCTTCGTCTCTGTGAAGATCAGAGTTGCCTTCACACCCGCGACTGACATTGCATATTCGGATAGACCCTCCACTTCACTGTAATCAATGCCTGCAGCCTTGAGCATATGTGGTGTGACGGTGAGATAGGCCAGCATACCATCATACAACAAGGTGAAGCTCCGAAGTACCATCGCTAGAAAGGGAGGCCAGGAGGGCGTATGGGTTTCATATACGCCAGCGTATACTTCCGAAGGAGAATAGCTTCCGCGATCAAGTAGGTCAGCAGCCATGCGGTGAACTTCAGAAGTCACCGCAGCGAATCGGAAAGATCCCGTATCTGTTATAATCGCAGTGTACAAGGCGGTCGCAATCTCCAAGTCAATCAAATCTGCGTCGTACGTGCAAATCAGATCATATATGAGCGCACCAGTTGCTGCTGCATTTTCGTCACGCAACATCCATGTGAACCAGGACTCGGGTCCAGTATGATGATCAATCAACAATACGGGCCCATTGTAGTGGTGAAGGGCATTCCGAACAGTCCGCCCCAATCGATCACGGCTGTTCGTGTCTACAACCACAACTAAATCAGCGCCAACCATCGCATTGCGGTTGGCTTGAGTATTACTCGTTCGTATTGCCCCTGAACCCGGCATCCAGTCTAACCTGGGAGGAACAGGATCGGAGTTGAACATGACCACCTCCTTGCCCAATTTCTCCAGGAATCTTCCGAGTGCTATCTGTGAACCAATTGCATCTCCGTCAGGGCGCTGGTGGGTAGTGATCACGAAACGCTGATGATCAAGCAGTACACCGAGAATATTCTTTAACATGCCAAAGCTGAAGGCATCAGGACGATCACAAGACCCAAAAACTTCGTTTCCAATACTACCGAAGACGGGATTCGATTTGCGCAGTGCGGTAACCACCGAACTCCTGAATCTATCAGAACACTGGAAACGACTGGTTTCGGCGCCGAACGAACCCCCTACACGGACACATTCCGTAATGGGTAGCTTAAACGGAGATCCGCTCTGCTTGTTCGATTAGATGGACAGCCATGCTTCGGTTTGACGAGGCAATACAGATTCTGGAGAAACATTCTCTGCAAGCAAAGCACGGCTAACGCGCTCCATCCGTGCCCCTTGTGAACCCTTCACCAAGATCACGTCCCCTCGTTTCGGACGATACACCCTCCCGTGAGCAAGCTCTGAGGCTATCTCCTCAGAACTCGGAAAACCGCGTACAAATCGGGCCATCTCAGGCGGCAACTCATTTACAGCCAGTTGCATTCTGAGTCCACATCCGTACACAATATCAGCTATTCTGGCTGCCTCGCGCAACGCAGACACGTGCTCGGCATGTTCAACAGACCCCAGCTCCAGCATATCCCCAAGGAATACCACACGGCGTTCGGCAGGATGCTTGTCCAATACATTCAAAGCAGCCTTCACTGCATCTGGGCTGGCGTTGTAGGTGTCATCAATGAGCACGGACTGGCTCCTTCCGGGAAGCCGATTGAGGCGCCCTTTCTCGGGTTTGATCCTGGATAACGCCTCATTGATCACTTTGGGCTCCATTCCCATTGCTCTCCCAGCTGCAAAGGCCGCCAACGCCACATAGATTACGTGTTCACCCAACAAGGGAAGGTTCGCAGTGATATCCTGAGGCGTAACCTGGGCATCTGAGGCAACCCCAAAAAGCAAGTGCTCCCCCCTACAGTATTCGACCATCGCGCGGGTACGAGGATCATCCGCATTCAAACAAGCAATACCATCAGGTCCAAGCGCCCGCACAAGCTCGCCCTTGGCCTCCTGAACGCCATCCAGCGAGCCAAAGGTTTCCAGATGAACTCCCCGCACATTCGTCACAATGGAAATATCTGGCTTGAAATAGGTCGTGATCTCCGATAGGTCGCCCTTCTTGGTGGCGCCCATTTCGAGCACTAGGCACGTATTCGACTTGAGGTCACTGTTCACCAGTGTTAGCGATAAGCCCAGAAGGGTGTTCAGATTTCCGACTGAAGCAACCACCGGCCCTGCACCCTCCAGAACCTGGGCGACCGCATTACGCGTGGTAGTTTTTCCTACCGAACCGGTGATTGCTACAACACGCGCGCGTGCGCGTGCGACCCTTTCACGAGCCAATTCTGCAAGATGAATTACCGTATTCGGAACGATGGTTACCCTGTCTGCACGAACCCCAGCGATTCTCCGGTCGGTCACCGCATCTGATGCCCCTCTATCAAATGCCTGCTGCACAAAATCATGCCCGTCATAGCGTTCCCCTCGAATCGCCACATACGTATCCCCAGGTTGCAATGTTCGTGTATCCGTTGAGAAAGGCATTAACGCCTGCGTGTCAGCTCCTGACGCCGTAGGTGGGCCTCAAGTGCGTCTCGGATCAGGATATTGACCACTTCCGAACGCGACCTACCCGAATACTCCCAAAGCAATGGATACATACTTACCGAAGTAAAGCCAGGAATAGTATTAACCTCGTTAACCAACAGTCGGCCTGAGTCTTCGAGAAAAAAATCTACACGGGCCATACCACCGCACTCTAGCACCTTGCAAACTCTGGCGGCCATGTTTTGAATAGATTCCAATACATCATCGGGCATTGGAGCCGGAATGATTAGGCTTGTTGCCTCTTCATCCTCATACTTGGCCTCGTACGAATAAAATGAATGGGTTGTAGTTATTTCCCCGCAAGTAGAAACCTCCACGGGAGCGTACCCCAACACAGAACATTCGATCTCACGCCCATTAATGGCCTCTTCCACCAATACTTTGTCGTCAAATTCAAAAGCCTTATTTATAGCTGCTTCACACGATGCCGCTGATGTTACGCGGGAAACACCTACCGATGACCCAGTATTGGCTGGTTTCACAAAGAACGTCTTTCCAAGTGTCTCAGCTATAGAGTCATAGCTCGGAAAATCCACCGTATCGCGGTACAACACCCTATACCTAGGCACCGGAATACCGTCCTCTCGCAAAAGGCGTTTTGAGACCTCCTTATCCATACATATTGCTGACCCCAAAACGCCTGCACCGACAAAGGGAATGCCATACATCTGGAGTAACCCCTGGATTGTACCATCTTCTCCATTGGTACCGTGTAGCACTGGAAACGCCACATCCACGGTCACTGCCCTATCCGGCGTTGTTACCGGGAAAAGCTTCTTCCTAGGTCCCAGCAAAACCGGCTCGCCATCAGCCTTTAGGTTTACTTGTCGCCGATTGTTTTCATTGACCGTTGCTACCTGGTACCATGTGCCATCGTGATCGATACGTACTAGGGTGACCTTATAACGGGTCAGGTCAAATGCATCAAGAATATTTCTCGCCGACACAAGAGAAACTTCATGCTCGGCTGACTGTCCGCCATAGATTAGAACTACATGCAGGTCGGCAGGGACTGAATATTTCTTCACGATTCGTGCTCGACGAGTTGTCCTTTATTGTAGATTGCCCATGCACGCCCAATCATGGTCGTGCCCACAAACGGTGTGTTTCGGCTTTTGGAATGGATGTGCCGGGCCTCAAATGTCCACTTTGTCGTCGCGTCAAAGATCGTTAAGTTGGCGGCGGCTCCGGGCTCAAGAGCGGGCACATCAAGTCCCAGAATCACGCGAGGAGCCACACAGATACTATACACTGCACGGGTGACGCTCAGACATTGCGTGGCAATCAGGTGTCGACCAGTCAGCCCCCATGCGGTTTCCAGGCCGATAATACCAAATGGTGCAGCTACAAAATCAACCTCCTTCTCGAAGGGCGCATGCGGAGCGTGATCTGTGCATATCGCATCCAGTGTTCCATCACCGAAACCCTTACGAATAGCCTCCACATCTGCGGCCGTGCGCAAGGGTGGATGCATCTTGGTTTGTGAATCAAAACCAGAATTCTCAACAATCTCGTCGGTCAATGAGAAATGGTGTGCGCATGCTTCTGCTGTGACCTTTATACCGCGGGACTTGGCTTCCCGGATCATGTTGGTCGAGCGTGCCGTTGATACATGAGCAACGTGCAGATGTCCTCCTGTCAACTCAGCCAACATGAGATCACGTGCCAGCATTGCCTCCTCTGAAAAGGTTGGTATAGGCGTTAAGCCGAGTCTGGTGGAGACCAGTCCCTCATTAATGTGACCTTTGGGACCAAGCTCCATGGACTCCATGTGATTAATGATGGGCTTGTTCAGAGTCCGGGTATATTCAAGTGCTCGGCGCATTAAGCTTCCATCCTGCACTGGTGATCCATCATCACTGAATGCAACCGCCCCCGCGGCTGCTAGCTCGGCCATTTCCGATAGCTCTTTGCCCGCACGCCCGCGTGACACACAGGCAATGGGATGCACATCCACGGGTAATGCTTCTGCCCGCTTAATAAGCGAGTGAACCGATTCTCTCGTGTCTATGGGAGGCGTAGTGTTAGGCATACAGGCAACCGCAGTAAAGCCACCAAAGGCAGCTGCGCGGCAACCTGTTTCGATAGTCTCCTTGTGTTCCTCGCCTGGTTCACGCAAGTGGACATGCATGTCTATCCATCCCGGTGACACCATTCGCCCCTCTATATCCATTACCTGCTCCCCGGAACTGACCAAGTCGCTCCCGATTTCCGCGATCACGCCATCGCGAATACGCATATCTGCACGATGCGCATCCCCGGTCAGAGGATGTAGAAGCGTTCCGCCTTGAATCAATAGATTCGGTGTCATCTGCGCAAGATCCTGCATTGAATATAGCAATACAGCAGCGATTGATCCCCGCTCAAGACAGGAATGCCAACACTTGTATTCTTAGCCAACGACCATATTCGGTTGCCTCCTCCTTGAATACGATGGGTTGAACAATTAACGGCGTGCAATGGATTCGTAATTGCGCTCAACGCGTGTTGCTCCGTCGAAATTACCCAAAACTACGATTCAGAACATCTCACTATACCGGGAGCGAGTTACTGTCAAGCCCTTCACCGTTCTTCATAACATAGTGTGGCTGGTTCAGCTTATTGCATTCAGCGACAAAAGACTCCGGTGAAGCTGTGTTGAATGTGAACATATCATAGTGGCAGGGCACAACAAGCCTGGCTCCGATATCTTTCGCCAGTTGGGCCGCCTGCCTGCCATCTAAATTACCGGCAACACGGCGTACCGGATCACGGCCATTAATGGGCAATAGTGCAACGTCTACACTCCACGGTTGAAGCCGATCAACCATGCCTTCATAAAGCAACGTATCTCCACTGTGATAGAATGTCCAGCCCCCAAACCTGACAATGTATCCCATAAACCGATGCCGCCCAAATTCATCCACTTCGAGAGTCTCGTGAGCTGCCGGAATACCCATGAACCGAAACCCCCGCACCTCATGCTGCATCCCATCACTAAGCCCAATGGGCCACGCAGAATCACATTGTAATCGTTCAGCGACAAACGATCTGTTCGCCTCCGGGATCACCATGGCCAATTCTGGATTGACGCGCCGAAGCGGTTCGAGTGTCTCGGCATCCAGATGGTCTGTGTGATTGTGGCTTGAACTGACAACATCTATGCAATCAAGCCATCCCGGAGCTAACACGAGTTCTGTCATACGGATATGTGGCTTATCCGTACTCGCGTACTTTTTTGTCAGCGAATCTGAGAGGTACGGATCTAGCAGACAGTACCGCTCCTCCCATTTAATCAGAAATCCACTTTGACCAAGCCACCACATACGCCATTGCCCAGATGGCACCACGCTGTCCCGGATATCTGCGAGCAACTCGGCTCCTTTCTGCAGGGGCTCAATCATCTTCGACAACTCGTTGCGTGACCTCACCCGTGCCAGGATCTTTTAGGATTAGCTTGACCTCACCATTTGGAAGGCGTTCACGCTTTACGAGCTCAAGTCCATCAATCATCTCCTTTAGGCCCTGTATGCGTGCCACTCCTTTGCGTCCACGCCAGTCCTCCAACTCTACCGGCTCCCATTTGCGGGATTTAGCTGAACGGTAGCACGCATCAATCACCGCATTAACCACATACCCATCATAGATCGTCTCCATTGGCTCACGACCTTCATCCATCGCATTGAACATATCCGTGAACATGTCCGTGTAGCCCAGCTCATGCACTTCATCACCCACCGGGAACAACCATCCTGACTCTTGTTCAGCTTTTTCTGCGATATAGCCTCCTGCGCCACTCGAAAACATCTCAAAACCTGTCCTCAGAAAATGGTTTAACCAGATTGTCCCCTCAGTACCGGCCACCTCGTCACGCAAGTCCATACCTCCCCGGAAAGTCCAGCTGACTTCAAACTGACCTACAGCGCCGTTCTCAAAGCGAATCAACGCTATGCTGTTGTCTTCTGCCTTTATGGGGTGCACCAGCGTATCCGCCCAGCAGCTTACTTCTACTGGTCGAATATCCTTGCCCACAAAATTGCGGATGATCTCAATACAGTGGCATCCTAGGTCTACAATTGCGCCACCGCCCGC
The DNA here is from genome assembly GCA_009841335.1 of Rhodothermaceae bacterium. Classification (GTDB taxonomy): domain Bacteria; phylum Bacteroidota; class Rhodothermia; order Rhodothermales; family Bin80; genus Bin80. The sequence continues at coordinate 24,747 of VXLY01000080.1, forward strand.
CTGCTCTATGTCCCAAAACCAACTACTGTGAGGACCACTGTGTGCCTCACGCGAACGCGTCCAGAGTATTTCTCCCAAGGCACCTCGACGCACCGATTCCAATGCCTTGAGTGTCTTGGGAGTGTAGACGAGATCTTCCAGATAACCCCCAAATATGCCACTTGACTCGACAATTTCCAGGATGCGCTTTGCTTCTGCAGCAGTGCGTGCCAGCGGTTTTGTACAAAGCACGGCCTTGTTTGCCTCTGCACAAAGTTGCACCGCCTCCTCATGCAAATGATTGGGTAACCCAATGATAACAACATCGCTGGATGAGTGTTTAACGGCATCCTCCATGTCAGTTACTGCATGTTCAATTCCCCACTTCCGAGCAAATTCCTGGGCACGATCAATGTCTCGCGAGTATACGCAACTGACACGATCACGCCCTCTTTGTCCGTGTAGTGTCATGGTATAGAACAGTCCGATCAGACCAGTCCCAAGCATCGTTATGTTGTGTTTCTGCGCCATTTGATAAAGTTTTTTGTTAGTGTGGCCTTAATGATTCCCATAATAAAACTTTAGGGGCGTAGCCCGAATAAAAATTACGTCTTACATGGATTCTGCACAAAATTATCTGAATGAAGCCTCTCGTGTGCTTGAGGAAATTCGCACGACTCAAATGGATGCACTGCATGAAGCCGCCGATATCTGTGCTCACAGTATTGCAGGGAACGGCCTTGTCCACCTATTCGGGTCCGGACATTCGCGAATGGGAGTTGAGGAAGTCTTTCCCCGCTATGGAAGCTTTCCGGGGTTTCACCCAATTGTAGAACTATCTCTCACTTACCATAACCAGGTCGTGGGAGCAAACGGTCAGCGACAGGCCATCTTCCTTGAGCGCGTGGAGGGACTGGGCAAAACTATTCTTCGCAATTTTGTACTCAAGCCCCCCGACAGCTTCATGGTCTTCTCCAACAGTGGTGTAAATGAAGTCGTTGTAGAAGTTGCACTGGAAGCCAAAGCAAGAAATTTGCCGGTGATTGCAGTTGTCTCTAAAGAACACTGCAGTGCTTCCACTGCTCGACATAGCAGCGGCAAACGACTGATTGACCTCGCTGATGTTGTCCTTGATAACTGTGTGCCGGCAGGCGATGCGATGGTACGAGTGGAAGGACATCCTGATTTGATCGGTCCTGGATCGACGGTCGGCGTAGCCCTTCTCGTAAACAGCCTAAAATGCCTGGTTGCTGAAAAACTCACCCAACAAAACTGTCCGCCAATTGTACTAACTAGCAGTTATCACATAGGAAGCGAAGCCTCGGCTGCGCGGTTTGATGAGTGTTTTGATGACTATCGCGCGCGAGTACGCCGAGTGTACGGGGCTACCGAATGACAATCAGAGGCTGCGAGGCCTCAAATACAGTGCCCCCAAATCCATCCACCGAAATCCTATAGAAGTAAACTCCACTCGGCAAGGCTGATGTATCGAAGAAGGTTACATACCATTGACCTGCCTCTCTATACTGTTCCTCCGCTGTAAGCACCCGTTTGCCCGTAACGTCAAATATCTCAGCTGAAACTATGCCGGATTCCCTTGCAAGGAAGTACCTGATCGTGGCCTGACCTGATGTTGGATTGGGGAAGGACTGGGTTAGAAAGTCTCCAGTAGCAGCTTCCACATCTACATCAGCAAACGCTATCCGTTGTTCAAACCCGCGCTCACTCCGTGCCCAGAGCTCATAGATGTGACGACCCACGCCAGGAGTATCAATAGTCTTGCCATCAACCGCTCCCGACCCGCCGGTAATCCTTACCGCACCGTCGTCTCCTACACGTCGCCGTACAATAAATTCAACAATACCAAAATCTGCAAGAAATGCCCAGGTGACAGTTACTATACCCTCGTTATCCACACGAGCATCCATTGCCGCCCGTCCAAGGAGGCTGTTACCGGTCACAAGCAAACCCTCTATCCTCTGAATAAAGTCTGGAATTCTCGGATAGTTGTTGTCACCGGGACAGGCAGTACTACCAAAATCGCGATGCCCCCGCATATTTCTCGGGGACACCCCGTAACGCTCAGACATGAATCCAAAGGTTACGATCAGCGAATCCACCGCCGAATCCGTCATTTGATCCTGACAGTTTGATCCCTCTGGGGGATGGTAACACCCCATCAATGAGATCCCAATGTTACCTGTATTCGCCCCTCCTGCATGGGCGCCATGCGCCAGGGGAGGACCCCGATCAAAAGGGACTGCCTCGTTCAGAAACGGGCGCCCCTGATATAGGCGTCCCTCCTGATCCATAAGGAACTGATACCCGATATCGCTCCATCCACGACCATTCTGATGGAAATCCTGAATTCGCCGAACTTGATCTAGGCCTTGCGCCAGTGTCTTTGCCGAAAAACCCGCTGTGTGATGCAACGTCATATAGTTGTAACTGGGCCTGTTCAGAGCAATTGGTGTACCCCGAAAAGGCTGGGCACCCCATTCTGCCCTGCGTCGCAACTGGGGGGCCGTTATCCTAAAGTCATTCGATTTCCCCGTCCTCTGTGGTTGCTGAGTTGGTATATCCTGCCCGTCGAGACGCTGATCAAATGTGCCTGCACTCAAAATCTGTACCTCGTACGCCGAATCTATCCGGAACTGAAATTCAATGCTTAAGGCCGACCGAACTGCTTCCCCCCGGTACGCGGCAAGGAATGCTTCATCCGTCCCGCTTCGAACAATGTAGAGCGGATGCCACGGTCCCCAGGCATTGTTCTCATAGAAACGGACTGAACCAGATAAAGAATCGCTGGCCGTGAATCCCTGCAAGGCAATCCCGGTGAACTCAGCGGAGAGTTCTTCACTCACAATCCTGGTCGTAGCAACCTTTCCCGCAACAGTAACCCTGGGCGGATTCAACTCAATTTCTGCATGAATCACATCATGCAAAAGTTGAGCATGTGTAGATGCCACCCATGCAAGCAGCATGGCAGCAGTGACCAAGAGCGGCCTCATACGGCACTAGAAAGAAAGGTTGAAGGTGAACCAATGCGTCTGCGTCAACCGACCAAAGTCAGCATACGCATAGTCGAATTGTGCAGCCAGATCCCTGTTGATGCGGACGATTAAACTGCCGCCGGCGGTCAGCCCCTGCTCTGTATCCGGCTCAAACAGATTACGATATCCTCCTCTGAATGCAACAAGGTCCCTGAAAGAATACTCCACACCTGCATTCACATATTCCGCATTATCATTGGGATGCGCTGCATCGGTTGTGATCAGCACGCGATGTGTCCCGGTGTCCACCGCATCCCAAGCCAGACCAACCCTGAAGATCAATGGCATGGAAAATGAATCCATGCGATACTGCGCATTAATGATCTCTGCGGTACCCTCCGTGTTTGGACTGGGATCTTCACTGAAAAGTATATCCCGTCCATCCATACGCAATTTGGGGCCCAGATTGGACATACTTGCGCCAAGGCGTAAACCCTTGAACGGGGTGGTGAAAAGAGTGCCGACATCAAACGCGACCGAGGAGGCCTTACTGTGCCAGACGCGCTCCTGAATGTATTTGAGCGAACCCCCGATCGAAAATTGATCACTCAGGTCACGCGCATAAGTGATTTGCAGCGCGAAGCTGACCACATTGAACTGTTCACCAGTCCCCTCCGGTTCCATTTCTGTTCGGACGGGCATATCTCCACTGTCCACCATAAGCAATGCAAGCCCCATAGAGCCGACGCGATCAATTGAGGTACCAAATGCAGCAAAATTGTAGTTAATGTCCGCCAGGTAACGCGTATTGCTGAGTTGCACATGACTGCCGCGGAGACGAGCAAACCCCGCAGGATTCCAGTAAACCGAACTCATGTCGCTGGCTTCGGCTACATAAGCTCCACCGAGTGAAATTGCACGAGCTCCAACCCCCAGTTTCAGAAACTGAGCCGCAGTCGTTCCAACTCGCGTGATCGTTCCACTGTCAGGGCTGTCAGGGTTCTCCTGTGCCACCGCCGAGACACCAATGGATGCCCCCAAAAGCAGAACCGCTATGGAAAGACACTTATACATGGGCTCACTTTATCACTGCGAACTTACCAATGTAGGACCCATCTGGGCTGTCCACGTGGAAGATGTAAAGCCCGTACGCCAGATTCATATTATCCTTGGTCCGCATATCCCAGAATACTTTACCGTCATCCAGCGTACTCTCATGGTAAAGCGTTTCGACCAATTCACCCGCCAGCGTATATATTCGAATCGTGCACTGTTGCGGCACATTTGCAAAATAGAGTCTGCGTTCTCCGCGCTCGGTACGGGCTATGGGATTGCGCGGTTCAAAGACAGAAGTAGCCACATAAGGATTGGGGACTACGTAAATATCACGTAATTCCTGAGCTGCCAGGGTTGACTCGGTTGCTGCTGCGACAGTCCGGAATGAGAACATATCCCCCTTGGCAAAAGGTTTGCGTGTAGCCAGGTAAAGAATGTCTCCCTGTCCCGGCACGGATCCCACATCATCCATTCGCACCTCCCAAGTCGCAGTCAGTAATCCATCAACCTGTTCCAGAAACACGATCCGCTCATCAACATCCCAGACTCCGTTCCGATTAACATCCGGCACAAACACATCAATGGGCATATTGGCGCGGGTAATATTCACCACTTCAAATGGAATCGGCAAATTGTTATTGAAACCATTGCCGATTGGTGAGTCCGAGAATCTGATTTCGTAGTCCGCAGGGTAAAGCATACGCCTTGGACCAGTGCTGGGAGGAAGGAGCTGGTAGGGAATCTGCGTATCGCTATCTGTCCAACCGGAAGCCTCTATATTCGGCTCCAGTGGATGATCCTGCACAAAAACATGCAACCCATCAAATACAATGTTCGCCTCTTCACTCTGAAGCAACCTGCTTTCGAAGAGGGGTGCGTACTGAAATGAAGCGAATAACTCTTGCCCCGCGGAAATACCTGCACTCGGGAACACATTGATGGCCCCGGAAGCCCCATTGACACTGTAATCCGTGCCCTGTACCAACAGGCGTCCGTCTGCTGTTCGCACTTCAAGCGAGCTTTCGATAATATTTGTAAATGTTGTGCGCTGACTCTTGCCTGGAGAGGCAAGTACACTGACCGTGACGGGCCCCTCGTTGATAACCGAGTAAGCAATACCCTCATTGGTCTCGTTGAATTCAATGCGATACGTCTGACCATCACGCACCGCCAGCTCATCAACCACATTGATTACTATGGCCCCCGTTGCATGCCCACTTGCATGTACAAGGCCTGATGGATCCAGTGCAGAAGGAGGTACATATCCCGCCACTTTTGGACCGGGCACAACAGCAATCGTGTTCAGATCGAATATATACTGGTCCGTGGTCGGATCATAGGTAATCGTCTTGCTCGTCTCACTAGGAGGAATACCAGTCGCAAAAGCTTCTTCCTCCTCGCCAGCAAATCCACGGTCATAGGCAGCAACCGTGTAGTAGTACGTTTGCCCATTAACGACATTATTGGAATCAACAAACGTGTGGAACAGTCCAGTATCATCGCCCAGATCATACGATACGCCACGACCCGGGAATACTATTGGGCTCGGTCCCTTAAGCCCATTATCTAAATCAAAACGGGCATCAACCCCCAGGGATGTTTTGAGTGGCGTGAACAGAAACCTGCTTCCATTAATATCGGTTATGGTCTGCTGGTCCGAGAATTCGTGATCCGTCGAACGATAGATCACATAGCCCTCAAAGTCCTGCTCGCGTGTTAGCGGATCAACGGACTGCTCAGCAACATCGTCCCAGTATAGTGTGACGCGTTTATCTCCGGTCGCCGCTCGTAATGTGGGCTTTTGCGGAGGCTTGGCAAAAACATATCCGACATCATAGATCTGCTGGGCTATGTTCGCGTTGAGCCTTAGATCCTGACGGTTCTGCCCGACAATTAACGCTATGGAGAATCGTTTAGTGGCTCCGGCTTTCAGTCGAAAATCCCCGGATCCGTACAGAAACACATAATCGCCCGGCGTAGAGGGTACGACATCAAAGCGCCCCGGCTGAATAAAACTCCATACGCGTTCATCATTATCAACGCGGTTCCCTGCAAAAGGAGGAGACGCGAAGGAGGTCAATCCAAACTGATCGCTCTCATCAATGTCCGTAAACTCAAAATTAGGCTCTCCAGGCTTGGTAATATCAAACTGATCACCTGCGGTGGGAACACCATCGCCCTCACCGATATCTCCGGTTCCTGGAATCCCGTCTACACCCACGTCATCCAAGTCTGGATCCCAGTCCCCGTCATTATCTATGCCGTCCGTCCAGGACTCGTCGACCAAGCCGTCTCCGTCATTGTCAATACCGTCATCATCCACCCCCGGACTTTCCAGAAATTTGTAACCAAAATATCCAGGAACGCGCCCCGCTATATCGCTGCGGCCGTCATCATCCCACGCAAAAACCATGTTGAGATTTTCATCATAGAATGCCCAGTCATCCGGCCAATCCCCTGGGCCGCCCACGTGCGGGTCTCCCCACATCCCGAAGATCACCTTATCAAGGTCCTTTTCACTCTTATTGGTAATCTTGTAGATCAAAAAGATTACGTCCTCCGCGAGCGGATTGGCCCACTGGTACAGCCGCACCTCCACCTCCAAGCCCAGCCCCCGCTTTGTGCTGTCGCTGGGAAATGGCCAATAACTGAATTCACTGTTGTTATAGTCATTCATGAAATAGAGTGTCTCCTTATCTGCATTGGAGGCACCCTGCCGAAGCGCACCCGGCCACAGGTACTGTTCCAGGGTTTCGTTGTACCAATCGTCGGGCCATGAATCTGGTTTCCCATCCAGATTGTCATCGGTATCGTCATTCGTTGGAATCTTGTTCGAAGCCGGGTTGACCACCTGAATTCCTGCAAAGCTTCCGACTGGCTCCGCACATGGTATCGGCTGCCAACCCCAATAAGTGGAACCATCCGGAGAGATTTCGCCGCCATTGGAAACCAGCCCATCGGAGACAATCCTCATGACGTAGACCTGATTACCGTTTGCGTCAAGGACACGATTGCCGTTTTCATCCCGTAAGGCTACACTCTGGGGATCACGGGCACGACCATCTTCACGATACGTATCGACCACCTCCGCGGCTACAAACGGTCCAAACTCATATCCGTAACCGAGACCATTCCAGACAATGTCTGTGATCGTATTTCCAGGTGCGGAAATTGACCCAAAGTTGAAAATCTGGGTCGTTATCCGGTTACCATTCAATATGGCGTCCCTCCGATTCGTGAGCCCCTCCTCACAATCCTGATTGGCGCCTTGAATTAGTGGCATCTTCGCCAAGTTCGTCAGCCAGGTATTCACTTCAAACTGATCCCATCCACGCAACCTATCCGTGCCGATTTCCTGGGCGTTCACCTGCCCGACGAAGAGCGATATTCCCAGGAGCAGAAGACTGTTGCGTCGAAAATTCATCAGAAGGACACCGTCAAGCCGACCCTCACCTGACGTGGTGAGCTGTACCAGTGCGGTCGCGTGTCGTATTCTTCCAGCGTGTGGATGCCTGGAAGATCGTAATTTGGCTTCCAGGTAGCATGGAGATTTCGCTGATCTGACAGGGAGTAGGTGGCACGACCTGTATCGTTAAACACAAAGTTCTCGTTCAAGCGATCCAATAGGTTGAATACTTTGACAAAAGCACGGATCGGTACATTATCCATCACCCTGAATTCCTTGAACAGGTGTACATCCAAACTCAACTTGGATGGCTTTCGTCCGCTGCGCGTAGGCAGGTCCACGTTCTGATCCAGAATGAAGGGCGAATACGGATATCCCGTGGAGAACTGTCCATTAAAGGACAGCCCCAGACTTCTTGAACGCGACAGCGTGACCGTTGAAGAAATCACATGGCGCTGGTCAAATGTAAGCGGAACAACCTCGAGCTCATTCTCTCTACCGGATAATCTGTTAAAGAAAAACCGGTTTGCATCGTCATCGCTACCCTCGGCAATCTGGAATGTATAATCCAGCGTGGCAGACAAAAAACCGTTGCGTGCCCGACGCTTGGTAATTGAGACTGTGAGCCCCGTTACGTTGGCATATGCCTTGTTCAGGTAGATATTGTACAGATCTTCACCGGCAATCGTAGAGTGACGCACTAGCTGCAGCGCCATGTAATCCCGTATGTTCTTGAAGTACCCTGTCAGATGTACAGCCAATAATTCACCTATCTGCTGCTGAACACCAAATTCGTACTGAACTGTGCGCTCCGGGCGCAGGTTTGTATTGCCAAACGTAGGCGCACTGCCCTTGGGAAACTCAAACTCCGGGTTTACATATAGATTGCGCAGAGAGGGCATCTGGGCGAAGTGTCCGTACGAAAAATGGATTATACCACGCTCTGTAATCGGAAACGAAACTCCCAACCGAGGCAAGAGCAAATTCTTGGTTGATGCCTCTGCAAGCTCTCCCTGCGGCTCAAACAAATCCGGGATGTATGTGCCGTTCGGCTCAAAGCGCTCAAAGCGAAGCCCGGCATTTATGATGAAGTTGTCAAATTCCAGCTTATCCTGGGCATATGCACTCAGCTCCAGCACGGTCTGGTCATCGTAACGATCGTGAGACGGATTATCGACCGGCTCAACCGTTGGCTCCAAGTATTGATTGCCGTCATAGAGCACAACAAAATTTTGACGACTCAGGCTGTGCTGCTGCACCTCCAGTCCTGCCTTCACTTCGTGGGTAATACCAAACTGGCGTGTAAAATCTGCTTTGCCCCGCAACGACTGGGAATCTTCGTAGATATGGGATTTCTGGTTCCCGGCGAGAAGGTAATTGTTGCCGGGAAACCCGATCACGTTCCCTGCGCCGATCGACCCAATATCTTTGACATAGCGTGGATCATGCGGGTCTTCGTACAGAAAGTACTTGTACGAAGCCTTGGCCCAGGAAAGCTTTACTGTATAGAAGGCGCGTGTACTTAGCGTATGTGTAAAATGCAGGCTATGGTTCTGGTTACGCCGTTGATTGGAGGCAACACCATCCGGGTTGTATCGATAACCAAAACTGAAGCCCTTGGCCTCACTGTTGTCGATGAGGTACGAGTACTCCAACTGTGTATTGCGTGTCAGCCGTGTCGTCAGCTTTGAAAGCACATTAAAGCGCTCATTTGGGTTCATGGCTACGCGCTCATTAGGAAGGGGCAGTCCCCCACCTTCAATGACCGTCCCGTCCGGGAGCGTTACAGTACTGTCTGCATAGTCCCACCATGGCTTGCCATGGATTTCGTAGTACCAGGGATTGCTGTTGAAATTAGCTGAGTCACTTGGCAGATGCTGGCGGATACCATACAAGTGCCCGTCGTTATTATCGTACCTGCCAGATACCAGGAACCTCATTCTGGGTCCTACAGGAATAGGCCCACTGAGAGATCCCTCAAATGTTAACGTATTCAGGTCCAACCCACCTGGCAAGAGGAACAACTCGTCATTACGTGTGAGATAATCTCCTCCATAAGCAGTCACCGAGCCCTCGTACCGGTCTCCCCCTTCCTTGGTAACCAGATTAACGACCGCCGACATCGCCTTGCCATACTCTGCATTGAAGGCCCCGGAAATCACCGTCAGTTCTTCGATAGCATCAATCGCAACACGCGTGTTTATTCCGTTGGTGTTGAATGGATTGCTGACGGCGAGTCCATCCACCAAATAGGAGATTTCGTTACTGCGTCCTCCGCGGACATGCAATTCTCCACTGGCTCCGGTCGTAACGCCGGCGGTAGTGGCCAAAACGCCGAAGAAGCTTTCTACAGGCAAGGCCTCAATCTCTGCCGCAACGACTGTTTTCTTTGACGCTGTCAGGTCCTTTTGCACTAACGGCCGCTCTGCCTGAACGATTATCTCTTCCCCCTCAATAACGCTCTGACGGAGCTTGACGTCAATTCGCGTGGTTTGCCCGCTGGTAACCTGAATATCAGTTATTAATTGGGTCTGGTATCCGATATAGGAGAATTCCAGTGTGTACAATCCTGGACGTAGATTGAGAAGCACATAATTGCCCTCTAGATCCGTCGTCGTACCTCGGCCAGTGCCATCATCAACACGAATGGCCACTCCGATGAGTTCACCGCCGTCATCCGCGTCTTCAATATGGCCGGCGATCTTGCCCTGTCCCAGCGCGGGCAAGGACCATAGACAAGCGAACACGATCAATCCAAGAAGTCTGCGCATTATGGCCGAAAATCTCCCAATACACGAACACACGAAAGCCTTGTCCACCCGTGAAACGCTTCAGCTTCCAGACCTTATGGGATGGGACGAGGCGGAATGCCTCGTCCCATCCCTGTTTTTTTGCTACTTCACAAGCACCATGCGGCGCGTTTGCCGAAATTGCCCCCACTCCAGCGTGTAGATGTACTGTCCACTTGCCACTGCGTGCCCGCTGTCGCTCAGCCCATTCCAGACCACTGAATGTGTGCCCTCGGCGTAATACTCGTCATTTATCAAGGTTCTGACGAGTCGCCCAGTCATGTCATACACTCTCACGCTGACACGCTTATCCAGCGGAAGCGTGAATGAGAATGTTGTTGATGGATTGAACGGGTTCGGGTAGTTGCCATGCAACTCGAAATCCGAAGGAACGATGATCCTGTCATGCGATATCCGTGTTGATATCCCGTCTCCTGAGAGTACGCGCATGAACGCCCGATAAGGATGCGCTTTCACTTCGGCAACCGTTCTGGTGTAGGTGGAATCGGCTGGATTGAACACCTCATTGAACACATAGACACTATCAGCCACGCCTTGGAAAGACATTGCGACCTCGTTATGGCCGTCACCATCCACATCCCCCATATAAACCATTTTTCCCGCAAACTCTGGGCCTTCGGAGCCACTTTCCATGAAGGTGGTCATCGTCCCTGCACTGTCGCGATTTACCGTGTCAAAGATCATTTCCGCAGGCATTGGAAAATCAACTGAACGTACTTCGTAGTTTGCTGGATCTTCCACATCCCCTCCATTATAATCCACTATATTCACCCAACGGGGAGGATTGCCACCTGCATACTGCTGATGTGTGTAGGACGATCCAGTCAGAATCAGTTCTGGAACCCCATCCTTGTCAATGTCGCCATGGGTTATTCCAAGCCCACCACCTGCCGCTTCAACCACCGGATTCACCAAATTATTCTTGCTGTAATCATCGTCGTTTACATCTGAGGTATAGTAAATCTGCAGAGGATCCTCGCCTGCCTCATAATTCATGAGCGCAAGGGCGCCGGTTTGCAGCACGGGGCAGTAAACCTCATCGTCGCCGTTCATATCCATGTCCAATACTGTGCATCCAAAAAATGAAACATGATCACTGGAAGCCCCCCTGGCAAATGGGCGATCACCCGTCGGATCAGCATAGGTATCTGGACCAGTCACATCGACATTTGAGAAGTTCAGGTTATTCCATGAGCCTAGGACGATTTCCATAGAGCCGTCCCCATCCAAATCTGCAGGAACTATACCGTAGGAACTTCCCCCACCGCGGTTGACCGGATCAAAATCCTCCGAAGCCCTGCTACTCCAACGCGCTTCCTGCGTCCATGTAGCAAATCCTGAACCTAGATCAGCTGCTGAAACCACATACCAGTTGTCGTATGTGTTGGCAGCGCCATTATTACCAAACAGCAATTCGTTAGCTCCATCCCCATCTACATCAGCAATGGTCATTTGCTCTGTCCGAAAACGATCAGGGAGGTCTCCATCAAAGTCCCAGAACTCAGGAAGCGTTCCGAATTCGTTGTCGTTACCCGTTGCATAAATTGCAAAAAGTGAAGGTCCAAAGCCTGGGAAGAGGAGACCGACCACTCCTAAAGTAGCCTCGCTTAGACCATGGCCCGCGAAAATATATACCTCTCCGAAACCGTTGCCATCCAAGTCCCCTGCCCCAATGCCGCGAGCATTATTGGTCGTTCCAGTAGTTATTTCCAGGGACATCGCGGAATAGATCAATTCCCACGTATCCACTCCAACATTTTCGATGACATGTACACGTCCTCCGCCTGAGTAGTCGGACAACACCACCTCCATCTTTCCATCACCATCCAAATCGACAGGTCCAGCTATGGATCGGGCACCAGACTGAATTCCTGGCGCATAGGCCGGAATGTAAGGGACTTGATGAATTAAATTAGTGAGACCAGGAAATCCCTCCGATTGGCTGGGCTCCCACTGGAAGTCTACCTGTTGGGCGAACACCGGAGCAGTGGCAACAAGTGCGACCAACAGACTAAAAAAAGTAGCTTTACGCATGTGAAACTTAGGCTTGGTTGAAATTTTTGCAAGCGGCACCAACTAGGAACGGTGCTGACAACACCTAATTTAATCAATTTGATGTAATAATTGTCAAAATACCCTATCAATAATTTCGCTGAGACGCCCTAAATTGGCCTGCGGAAATCTAATTTGTATTTCTTCCCAAGAAAATGCTAAGGACAAGTGTGATCGGCAGTTACGCCCGTCCCCCCTGGCTCATCACTTCGATCAATGCTATGGAGCGTGGAGAATATGGCCCAAAAGACATTGAAGAAACGCTAAACGATGCGGTTAACATGGCGATCAGTGACCAAGAAGAGGCTGGTCTTGATGTTGTTAGCGATGGCGAAATGCGGAGATTCGGGTTCTTTACTGCCGGGTTCTATGGATGCCTAAGCGGGCTCGCGGCCCTTGAACCACTTCGACGGCTGGGCCCAGGTGGTCACGATCAGCGTGAACGCTACGAAGCTTTGGAGGAGTTTACTGCCCCTGATGGGCTCGGACTGGTACCTGAATATCTTTATGCCTCCAAGCGCGCTTCACGACCGGTAAAGGTAACTTGTCCGGGCCCCTATACACTGGCTGGGCGCATCCAAACCGGTGGCATCTACCCGGATCGCATGGCCGTATCCGAACGATTCGCAGAAATCATCAACACTGAATTGAAGGCCGTAGTTCAGGCTGGTGCAACTTTCATCCAACTGGATGAACCTTCTTATGCCGTCCATAAACACTCGCCCCGTGCATTCGTCAATCTGTTTAACGGCTGTGTTGACGGCGTGGACGCGGAAATAGGCCTCCATCTTTGCTTTGGCAACTACATCGGACGGCCCGTAGCCCATCGAACGTATGCACCACTCTTTCCACATGTCCTTGACATTTCTGCACAGGAGATTCACCTAGAGTTTGCCAACCGGGAAATGGCTGAACTGGAATTGACGAAACAGATAGCCGAAACTTCGCGAACCGTTGCGGCCGGAGTTATTGATGTGAAGAATTACTTCGTAGAAACCCCAGAGATCGTCTCAGACCGGATTCGCCAAGTGCTGAAGCATGTTCCCCCAGATCAATTGGTACTCGCGTCAGATTGCGGTTTCAGTGAAACCGCACGCTGGGCCGCACGCGCAAAGCTGCATGCCTTGGTTGAAGGCACGCGCCTGGTCAAGGCTGAATTGGGGGTTTAGCTGACAGGAAGCGCCTCGTTCCTGCTGGCGAACAGAAATATGGAGGAAATTCTCCATTGACTGATCGTCCTACTGAAAGGGAGTTACAAAAAGATTTGCAGTGCTACTACTCGAGCAAAAAAAGACCAAGGTTCCCCTTATGGTTTTCAGACAATCCAAGATCCACGGTTAGAAATAACCCCCTAGACGAGGGCTTTCTACCGATTAGACGTTTCGCGCTAGCGCCCTCTGTCACAGAGATGCAGATCTCAGAGAGTTCGTGATGCTATTCGGGTGTGGCACTCCGGGGTCACTCTTTGATCTTATAAACCACGACCATTGGGGCGGCGTCGTCCCCGTGGTATATGCCATAGGCATAGCTGCCTCGAATCACCTCAAGATCCACGGCAGCTGGAAGCGTAGTACGTCCTACCGCTTGAGATTCTTGGCTCAGAACCAACCACTCCGCCTGAACCGCATTTTCGGGGCTACTCAACTTGATCCATATGCGGCTCATTTCGTCCACCACAAGAGTCTGAAACGCCGGCTTCGTCTCGTGGGGCTCGCGAGCCTCCACTAATTCGCGGTAGTTGGGCTCCTCTGGCATTGCTTCAGCCATTTCTGCATCTGTGATTGGCACCGGTTCGTGCTCATAGCGGATTGTATCACGAGTTGATCCGTCTGCAGATACGGTTATGATTTCAATTTCATCGCTCCAACCATAGTAGAGCATATCATCAGGGCCAACTGCAAAAGACGGTGATCGACCAAATGGAGTCCAGAGAAAGTGCATAGCACCGCCTTCCCCAAGATTGTAGATCATTTCATATTCATCTACAGTGCCAAGAATGTCTGTCCCGTAACTTCCGTCCCTGTTGACCTTGATCAGTTCATAATGAGTATTGGTATTGATCGTCATTGAGCCATCATCGGATTCCAGAAAAGGATCCAAACTCTTCGTCATGATCCATCCATCACCAATGCCACCGATCAAAAAATTGAACTCTTTCTCTCCATCATCTCTTACTTCAATGCTACGCACGTAGGAGAAATCATCAGGATCATAGACCAGGATCCGGTTCGATAAGAGTTCCCACAGATACACGGAATCTGCTGCACCAACGGCCGCACCACTTAGGTATCGAAACTCGCCCGGTCCTTTCCCCTGGTCTCCGACTCGGCTTAGATAAGTACCGTCTGACTTAAATACGTGAACTAGTGGGGATCTCGGGCTTTCTGACACAAATATGTCACCATTCCCATTGACTGCGATTTGCGCAATCGGTCCAAACAGGATCGTGTCGCCTGCGGATTCATCGCCGAGTCGAAGGACTTCTTCCAGCGTGATCAAAGCGGCTTCGCCTTCTTCCTGTGTAGGACCCGTGCTACGTCCGCACCCAGCCAGAAGAATGATGCAGAAAAGAATTACGAGAGTAGTGAGATAGCCGTTTCGGGTCTGATTTTTCATTGAGTAAGGGGCTTCGAAGTGATCAAATATGGGGTATTGTGAGGAAAATAGCAATATCAGAACCGCATCCGGTCTCGATCACGACCAAGTAAGGAGGCAAACGCTCTATTCTCAAAATGAAGAGCGTCCGGAATTATACCCACAACCGTTGGCTGCGTCAGAGTCCGTCTAATTCTGAGCAAGAGAATCATGCAGTGCATACCGTCACTGCCTGAATGGAAGGGAAGAGGCTGTGCTGCAGCTCTTCAGCGACCGCCACCAAGTGTTCGTAAGCAAGTTAGGAGAAACTCCGAGGACCACACACTAACATCCTTCTATCACCGTTATGGCTAAGCGGATACCCGAGGAAATTGCTCCTTTCGTACGTATTTCACTTATGAATCTACATGAACTTGAAGTGTCTAATACCCATACAGTTAAGGTATTCCTGGGGTTGTGTCGGACCTAATCTATCCACAGTTATGACGAGGAGTCCTCTACAAGATATAATAGCGTGGGCAGGTTCGGCAGCTAGGCGTTATCCTCCTAGTGCTG
>VXLY01000095.1 GCA_009841335.1 Rhodothermaceae bacterium
TGACAATGTTCGTCATAGCAGCACTTGTCCCTTCTGGGATCCTATGGTATTTCGCACAAAGTTGGCCGCCAGTCTGGCTTGGCATCATGGTTACTGCAGTTTTTGCTGCTACCTATCTGCTACTGGCTCGTCTGCAAAAACGTCCAGAGCTATCGGCTTGGATCGGACGTCTCAGATAGATGCTTGAATGTTTAGCTTCCCGCTCTGCCAGAACGCTAATTGTTCCTAGCTTGAGTTTCGGAGATTCATGTATTTGGTGCATACTTGTGTTCGACAAAAAATTTTTTCAGGTTCTACCGGCATTTGTTCGGAATGATGAATTTTCGATACAACTGGACGCAAGAACATTGTGTGGAGAATGTTTTCGCCGAGGTAATGCGATACCGCTTAGAGTTAGGTGACGACTGGGAGATTGACAAGATGTTGTTCGATGCGCAAAACCATCGAATTGACGTCCACGTTTCCCATTCGGGCCGTACGCTAGTTTTGTCTTTCTAACGACAATTAAAACTATTGTAGACGACAATTAAAACTTTCCTTGGGACAGATGGAATTATTCATGCATGAACGCATGAATAATTCTACATTGTATCTCATCAATGACCAAAGATCAACAGGCGCAGCTTTTGTTCAGGGGACGGGGTGCCCTCCCTTACAGCCGCGGCCCGGAGGTGCCATCAATGCGCATGTAAGCTCAGCCAAAGCGTCCCGATGTCCCACTTCCTTGCCCCCGGAGGCTCCGGCAGCATTTGGAAGCCTCTCAGATGTGCAAATAGCTTCCTGGACGTGTAATGGTGCGATGAAGGCTGTGAGGCCGGCACTTGAAGAGGCTGGATCGGGCCAAAGGGTGCTCCCTGAATCGCTTTATGATCAATCGCCAGACCCACATCGATTGAGCCAATGTGCCTGGAATGTGGCATGAGGAGGGGAGGCACCCAGCCCCCGACTATAACGGTGTGTTCTTCGTACTCATCGAGCACCTGCGTGAGTTCAATGAGTACTCTATGGGCCGCTTTCACAGCACGGCTTCCGTAGTCGTTAGCGGTGTATTTTTTCATGGAGTCCTTTCCCTGTTTAGAGCTGTCTCCCATAGGGGCTTGATAATTTGGCTATGCAGGAATGCGGCGGACTCGTCCTCACGAGCTCTCGTCTGCTTGAGATCGATGAAGAGCTGAACAGGATTGGCTATCCATATTCCCCCGACCTTCTCCTTACCATGAAATACGCCGTCGTCGTAAGCATCGAAGATCTGGACATTTGCGCCCCTGCTTACTTCCCGAAAGCCCGCATGGCGAGCAACCTGTTTGGTCTGCTGAGAGTTCACGTAAGCCGTTGCGCGGTGATACGAAACATGCGGAGCAAAGCGCTCAGCACCAGAACACCCAGCCAGCGCATAGCGGGCGCCTAATGTCTCGGCTGCTTCAGCCAGACGGCGCTCTGCTTCCTGCCTATTTTCGAGGCTGTAGTAATTATGGATCTGGTTGCGCCTCCGCCTAAAAGTTGTTGCCCAACAGTCAAGAGCGTCATCGGGTTTTACCAATGCCAAGCCCCGTGCTGTTACTTGGACCCATTCTCTGTCCAGAAGGAGCGGTTTCGCCTTTGCTACAAGACCATAGCTGACATCTGCTTCCTTGGCTAGGGCGGTCATACGCCACGGCTTGTAAGGGTGCCTGAGGAGGACGCGGAGGACACGAGAAGCCTTGGGTGCGAACAGCGACCGAAGCTCAGAACGCTCCGAAAAGGGATTGGAGTGGCCCTTCCTCTCTACATAAATACCCCTCAGCGCGAGTTGCCCGTTACCTGCAAGGTCAAAATAGCCGTGGCCATGCCCTTGTAGTATAGCGGCGGATGTTTCGGATACATAGGGAGCAACAAGAATGCCGTAGGCTCGCGGGACCCCCCTAGCATGCGCCTGTTGGACGTAACGGGTAAGCTGGACGGCTGCTATTCTTGCCCAACGAGGTTGTCCGTTCGATTTCACCTCAAAAAAGAGGGCGTAAGGGACAGTTCTGCTGCCTTTTGACGGACCTTCAATTTCTACTTCGGCAAGAATGTCTGGGCCAGCGTTGTCAACACGTCTCTGGTAGCTGATCCGTAGATCAGACACGGCAGGAATGGCTCGGAGCATTTGCTCTATCATAGGAACTGCTTGAGTTTCAACGTCTCTTCCTGTCATTGAAGATGCCGCTATTACCGTATGGTGATAATACTCCTTATAGTGATAATATATATCATAGCCAAGTGCAGTGGCTAGTGCAGAGCACCTCCTGTCGGTCTGGCGTCATTCGCTCACTGTCTTACGACCTTCCGAACCCCCACCTGCCGGCCATCAACCTCCAGTCTCACGAGATACACACCGCGCGGCAGGGATTCGCTGTTCCAACGCACCTGGTGTGTGTCCCTACCGAAGCGCCGGTCCACAACTGTGTAGACGCGGCGGCCAACACATCAATCACATCCAGACGCACATGCGCCAGTTTCACGACCGAAAACTCCAGAGTCGTCTACCCGACGAACGGGTGCGGATAATTCTGTTCCAGGATTGTCTCCGGGACACTCACGTCCAACGCACTGGCAATTCCCAAATAAGCGAGGCTCCCGTCTGTATATTGAAGGTGCACCGAATCATGTAATTCCATGAGATATGCCTGCCTAGCCATATCCCTGGTAGCCGCGGCGTGTATAGGTCCACAAGGACTGCCGAGCATGACCGCGAATTACGAGATAGGCCAACCGGTCCAAGCAGCCTTGGGCGGCGCTATGCTGGATATGCGCAATGACTCGCTTAGGGTCACCTTGGAGTACTCTGGTATTTGGGAATCTACAATTCTGCTTAGTCACCGAGAGTTTGTTTGCGCCGGTCCGAGCCATATTGCCGTCTCGGCAATAGAACGCCTTCAGTACGACTTGGCCGCGTCAGACACAATTGTGTTCCGAAACGTGAGAATGCACATTAGCGAAGCCACGAACTCTCAAATCCACTTCACCGTGATTGAGGATGCTGGTCTGGTTGGGTTGCAGGCGGTGCTTCCCAATCGTTTGTGCGGCCCAGAGACCCGGGGAGAGGTGCTAAATCCGATTGTTGAAGTGGTCACGAACTACGTAATAGGCGAGCCTGCTCAGGTGGATACCGGCGGCTTTATGCTCAAGATGAGGGTGGATTACGTCGAAAACAGTTTCTGGTCCGCCCTCAAGTACAAGGGACTCTCCGGGGCGCGCTTGCAGTTGTTTCACGAGGAGTACAAAATTGTCGGCCATGATGCTTTTCTGGGCGTAGGCAGAGTGGATCTTGAACACGATCTCGCCGAGTCAGACACAGTCGTGCTCCGATCCGTCAAGATGCATGTCCATGAAGCCACGGACACGCATATCAGATTCACCGTGATTGAGGACGGGGGCCTGCCGTGGCTGCGTGTTGGACTTGACGAGCACACGAAGCGCCGGCTAAGACGGTAGCATATGCCTACTTGCTGCAAATTCGGGCTGTCTTGCACGTCTGGAGACGTGCGGCTATATTCTCAAGCAAGCCGCTGAGGCGCTCGCCCTGTAATAGGGATCGAGGTAGGTCGGAGACCGATCCCGAAATGTCTCTATCGATTGATTGAAAAAGTCGAACAACTCCCTCGCGGTAGGCTTGAATGCAGGCTCGCTTTCAGAATGAAACATTAAATAAACGCGCCCCCATTGGCTATTAAATCCGGTGAATCCCTGCGAATCGCGCGCTGTTGGCTTGTTCCGCCCGTTCCGTGGCCGCAGTAGATGGCGGGCAATCTCAATGGGTGTCACCCCCCCTACCGCCAAGAATCCCCCCACAACCGCACGATGATATTACTTTGGCTTAGTAATATGAGGTCCTTACTATTGATCTGGGTGAGTTATCGCACGTAGAAAATACGGAGGAAGAGTGAGCGAACAAGAACGTCGCACTGCCACGGTGGTTGTAATGGACGCGCACTCGGCGGTCTGGTCGTGATGTCTACGTCCGACTCAAGCTGCATTCTCTGACCAGATACAGCTAGCAACCTTTCCGAATCCTAAATTCGACGGTACCTTAACGGAATGGTGCCAGTAATCTCTTTTTGGAGGCCATCTCGGGGCAATCTGCTAAAGTACTTCCGGCAGTCACGGTAGCAAAACGGCATTTCTTTATGCCTGCAGTGGTTCACAATCGCACTCCCGCAGCGTAGTTAGAATAGTTTGCCGTTTGGCCATTGCATCGCCTTGAACCACTTGCGAGCAGCAGTATCGCCCGGTATCCGTTCTGGCAGTGCACAAACCGTGATCCCCTTTCTGCGTGAACGCCTTGGCTTCGCCATGCTTTTCTTTCGGTTATCCCGCATACAGGGCCAGATGTCAAAGATTTCAAGTATTCTATATAATCCCTTTTTAAGTTCCTGGCTTTTGATAATCTATCTGTATCCCCATAGTGCACATCCAGTGGCACTGCAATGTGGATCTGCACAATCGGGAACAGCTGAGTTTCTTGTGCAATGAAACTCAACGTGTAGTCGTGGTAGAACCAGACTGTTTGCAGTAGAATCGGGGCATGATCGATGTGTGGGATGAACGAGTTTACTGGAAATGGGTGGAAGCTCTTCACGACGACTGGCGTTGGAGTAAAAGGGTCGCGGAGCCCTTATAAAATCAATGCACGGGGAGTGCGGAAAGAAGTATGGGGTGTCACGGTAGGCTATTTCCGCATTTCAGCAGGATAAATGTTGTAACAATTATCTGGAATCCAGATCGTTGGGGCGAAGCTTTGAGAGCGATTCTAGGGAATTCCAAAGCATGACTGCAAATAGTTTTTCTTCCATTGGACCTGGCGATTTACTGGTTGCACCACCGAACCAGATTTCTCCACCATTTGATCGCACAATTGTTGTGATTTGTATGCACGATTTAGAGGGTAGCCTGGGCTTCGTGATCAATCGCAAACACCACTTTAAATTGGGTAGTCTTATTGCGTGTGATTTTCCTCATCAGGGGGTTTATTTTGGTGGTCCGGTTGAGGAAAATTCGTTGGCTTGTCTGCATCAACAGGGCTCTTCTGTGCAGGGCGAAATACCATTTTCGGACGAGCTATCCCTCAACCTGGATGTAGGAGCTGTATTGGGGGCCCTCGGAGACAAGATTCTCAAGCCGAGGCAGGTTCGGTTTTTTACGGGATACTCCGGCTGGTCGCCCGGACAGCTTGAGGAAGAGATCAAAGCAGGTGCGTGGTTTGTAACGCGTGGCAATGAAGAACTGGTACTCCATTCCAAACCCGACACACTATGGCGTACAGTTCTGCGAAAAATGGGTGGAGAGTATGCTCTCGTAGCAAACTTTCCAGAGGATCCGATTCTGAACTGATCAGGAATCTATTCGCTCTTCACCAGCCGCATGAACTCTGCACGCGCTGTGCCCCGTGACAGGAAAATGCCACTCATTGCGCTTGTGGCGGTAACCGCATTTTGTTTCTGTACACCGCGCATGGACATGCAGAGGTGAGTGGCTTCAATCACGACAGCGGTTCCAATCGGATTAAGCACCTCGTCAATGACATCCCTGATCTGGACCGTCAGGCGTTCTTGTACTTGTAGCCGACGCGCAAAAGCATCAACGACCCGCGGGATCTTGCTTAGGCCGACAATGTGATTCTGGGCGATGTAGGCGATATGGGCTTTGCCAAAGAAAGGAAGCAGATGATGCTCGCAAAGGCTGAATACATCTATATCACGAACAAGGATCATCTCGCTGTATTCTTCCTCAAAGATTGCGGATTCCAGAATGGCTTTTGGATCAATTTTGTATCCCTGTGTGAGGAACGAGAAAGACCGTGCGACACGATCAGGTGTCTTCAATAGTCCCTCGCGCTCGGGATCTTCACCAAGCAGGTGCAAAACTTCTGAGAAATGCTCGCCGAGGGCTTCAATCTGGGGTTCTGCTCCTAAAGGCACTTCAACGGTGCCGTGATCATGGAGGACTTCGCTATTTGTCGGGGCCAAAGTATTCGGCGGAGTTTCTTGGAGTTTCATGGAGTCGGATGCGATAAAGCTTACCCGCTGGCAAGGCCTCCGCCAGTCGGTCCCAAATTGCAATGACAAGATTTTCGGTAGACGGCAGGACCCCCCTCAGGAAGGGGACATCCAAGTTCAGGTTTTTGTGATCTAGATGACGGATGACGTTTTCCTCCACAATGTTTTTCAGTTCTGCCAGATCAATCACGTAACCTGTAACCGGGTTCGGTTTACCAGCGACGGTAACGGTCAGTTCATAATTGTGTCCATGCCAGTTGGGATTGTTGCAGGGACCAAAGGTCGAACGGTTCCATTCGTCGGATTTCTCGGGGTTATGCAACCGGTGAGCGGCATTGAAATGGGCCTTGCGGGTAACGTAAACCGTCGGCATTTCGCGATGCAGTAGTAGGGTGATTAAGTGCTGCTCACACGGGCGGCAAGGAACGAAGCGGACTAAGTATTGTTCAGCGAGGGCAACTAGTCAAGGTCCTATGCCAACATTATTCGAACGCATAATTTCCGGGGAGATACCCTCGGATCGCGTGTATGAGGACGAAGTATGTGTTGCATTTCGGGATATTGCACCCCAGGCGCCGGTTCATGTACTGGTGGTTCCACGTAAGCCGTTGCCCGCCTTGGATGGGGGGCTTGACGCGGCACTTGCGGGACACCTTTTGATGGTGGCTAGCAAAGTAGCCCAACAGGAGGGGCTTATGGAAGGTTATCGCGTAGTCATCAACTGCGGACGCGATGGCGGGCAGACAGTTGATCATCTTCACATCCATGTCCTTGGTGGCCGTTCACTTACATGGCCGCCGGGCTAGCACGGTATGGACCGATGCGGTGGGCCCATTATTGGCGGTGGCCTGTGATCGTATGGGCATTGGTATTAGCACTCTCGAGCGGCGACGCTGAGGCGCAGGTTTCATTGCAGAAGACCACTGGATTTGCCAGAGAATTAAACCAGTATCGCTGGAATTCAGCAATAGCATGGAGCGCAGAGGTTGCTCGCTGGCAGCTTGATTTGACCAATCGGTTTCTGTCAGATGCGTACATCCAATTCGACAACCGCTTGCGTTTTCGGGACGAAAATCGATTGCAGTTCAGGGCTTTTCGCCCTCTAGGGAGCCGCTACGGTACCAGTATTCGTGGGGACCTGGACTGGTTTGGTTCTGGACGTGCATCATCTCAGGCGTTATTGGGAGGAATACAGATTAGGCCCGTTTCGACGTTAACGATCGAACCGGCGGTGGGTATAGCGTCAGATCGCCGACCAGGAGTCATACAGACAGAAGGTGTGGCACCCTTGCGGATTGATACGGGACCGGCAGGTTCGATTGCCATTGACTTGGCTTCGCAAGAGCTTCAAGGCTATCGCATTTCGTTTAATTCCAGTGCTGCTTGGCAGCGCATTGCGCCGCGCCGGGCCGCGGATCTGACAGTAGCGGGCGATGCAGCACGTTCGTTTGGTGCAGCTAGACTGGAATCAAGCGCACGCTTTGTTAGTCGACGACGAGACGCTTATCAGGCGGCATCATTTCTGAATCGGGGCCAGGTACGAGATCCAGAATCAATTGAATCAACAACCAGCGATACGCTTGACGCGAACCTATTGGTCTGGATTCCGATCGCGCGAGGCCTGCGCGTGATTGCACAAACGAACATCCGCTCGAACCAAAGACGTATTCGCACACCAAGATCTCCTGAAGAATCGGTTACTTTCGAGACCAACTTTGCCCGTCAGGCATTCACGGGACAGGTTGGATTCAATTATGTGCGGAACCGCATTGACGCACAACTGCGTGCAGAGTATGGGGTGGTGAATGAACGTCGAATGCTCAGCAACAGAGATGAGCTGCCGGTTTCGGAAGCCGTCCAAAAGACAACGCTCCTGCATCAGGCAGATTATGACGAAGGGGTCTTATCCCTCAGCGGAAATGTTCGGGCTGATGTTATGTCAACGCTTTCAGTTCTTTTTACGGGGAGCTCCCGTATCGTCCGACATGATACCCCCATCGTTAACCTCGATGACCGGGACGAAGTTTACCACACAAGCATGATTGGAGTCAGATATCGCCGCAGCAGGTATTTGTCAACTGAGGTGAGATTGTTTGCTTCTTACCATCACACTGTATTCCTGAATGCTGAGCGCTCGGCGGAAAACAATATCCAGCGCACACTTCGATTGCGCCCGGCGATTGACTGGACGCCCTCGCTGGGGACACGTGTACGGTTGGCGAGTGAGGTGCGAGCCACCTATACCACCGATGACTTTGTGCTGCCCGGCCGTCGATCCTCTGACCAGTCTGCACGGGAGATGCGGTTGGAGTCAGAGATAGAGAAAAACATCTTTGCAAATACAGATTTGAGGTTGTCTGCCAGTTTCGCAGACTTACGTCTAGGGCGCCTGCAGTGGGAAAACTTTGCTGAAGTACCTTTTGATACGCTCAGAACCTATAGTTCCTGGCTACGCGTACAGACTGGACGCCGACTTCGTGGTGAGATTGGCTGGCGGACATTCCTGCGGAGTGACTACGACAGAGCGGTTTCCGTGCGATATCAGTTTTCCAATGAGCAGGGCGGAACAGCTTACGGAAGCATTACCAGACCAGGTAGACGATGGATTATACAAACCGGACCGTCCAGCGCACTTTACTGGACGCGATCCCAGAGCACTTTGCGCCTGGAGGCTTGGGCCAACTGGCAGCAGTTGAGGTATTGGCTATACGGCCAATTGCCGCCGGCAAATGAGGATATAATTCGCCGAACGGCCCGAAGCGGGACACGACGACTGTTTCCACTAGTCTCCTTGACTATGACGTGGCAGCTGTAGCACATGAATGTTGGAAGCTAAATCAATGGCAAGTACGCGGATTCTTGGCGTTACCGGCGGAATTGGATGCGGTAAATCTGTCGTGTGCGCATATTTAGCGCAGCTAGGGGCTGAAGTATTCGACGCAGATTTGACTGCGCGGAGTCTTATGGAGTCCGACGAAAGGGTACGCCAGGAGGTAACCAGGGCATTTGGGAGAGAAAGTTATCGGGAAGATGGATCATTAAACCGGAAGTGGTTGGCGAGCCAAGTCTTTGCTGAAGATTCCCGTCTCGAGGAGCTGAATGGGATCGTACATCCGAAAGTAGCCGAGGCTTTTGGGATCCTCAGAAACCGCTTCGAGGGAGGGCTGCTAGTCCATGAGGCCGCACTCATATATGAAGCCGGTGTGGAAAACAGACTGGATGCGGTCTGTGTAGTAACCGCGCCAAAAGAGTTGAGGATTGCGCGCGTGATGGCTCGGGATCGTGTAAGTGCAGAGAAAGTGCTTGCGAGAATGAGCAGGCAACTGTCTCAGGAAGAAAAAGCAGGCCGTGCAGATGTTGTGCTTGTTAACGATAGTGACATGGCGGCAGTACGTAGTAAATCTCGAAGATTGTATGAGCTGGCGATGAGTGGTGAGGGGCTCAGTTTTGAAAACTTCCGGTTCACGCGTCAGCTGTAGGCAGCGTGAATCCAAAAGTGGATCCACTTTCGAGAAGGCTTTCAATCATCAGTTGGCTGTTGTGCGCCCCAAGAATATGCTTAACTATGGCCAGTCCCAGTCCGGTTCCGCCAAGTTTGGAGGAACGGCTAGGCTCTACCCGAAAAAAGCGTTCGGTGAGACGTGGGATATGTTCAAGGGCAATTCCAATTCCATCATCAACGACAGATATTTTTACCGATCCATCAGGTACCGGCCGCGCAATGATCTCAACCAGCCCGCCGTCTCGGCCATACTTAATGCCATTGTCAATCAAATTACTGAGCACTTGACTTATCCGACTCCGATCTGCAATGACTGGGGGTAAGCCAGACGGCACGGCGGACCGTATTGTGACATTCCTGTCCGCTGCCAGCGATTCAAGTGACTCACTGACTTCTTCGATAAGTTCGTCCAGGTTGAATGGTTTCAGCACCATAGAGAGCTCCCCCATCTCTATTCGGGCAACCGAAGCGAGATCTTCTGCCAGGTTACCTAGACGGGTTGCATTCCTGAGCACCTTTTTTACAAAAGCGCGCCGTACGCGCTGATCTTCCAACGCTCCATCCAACAAAGTTTCTGCAAACCCTTGAATCGCAAAAATTGGTGTTTTGAGTTCGTGCGATACGTTGCCCAGGAATTCGCGACGATAATGTTCGACACGTTCCCGTTCCTGCATTTGGTACAGGATGCGCTGATTTGCTTCAATCGCAAGTTCGTTCAGTTCATCAAGCTCATCTCGCAGTGGAGCAGGGGTATTGGTGGAGGGCGTGGCATCGTCCTCACCGATTTTGGCAAGCTTGGTTTGTAATCGAGCTATACGCCGCGCCACAATCCAGCGTATGAACAGGAAAGTGCCGACGCCCACGATAATACTAATACCCAGGACCACCCACAAAGGTAGACGAAACCCGATCAGGGCGGTCAGGAACAAGGTTATCAGAACAAGTAAGCTGACACGCCAGGATAGTCGGAGGGCTAAATTTCCATGGTTGGGGCGGAGTACATGCCTCATACGATAGGATCCAGGTTCATTCTACTTCAAGGAAGCGGTATCCTACTCCCGCAACGGATACGATATAGTCGTTGCCTTGGTACTTGCCCAGCTTTCTGTTGACCCTACTCACATGCACATCAACGGTGCGCTCTCCGACTTTTTTAGGCTTTCCCCAAACTTTTTTAATCAGTGTTTTTCGTTTGAATACTCGTCCAGAACCACTGGCAAGGAAGTACAGAAGTTTGAACTCTTTGCGAGCAAAGCGAAATTCAGCCCGTTCATTTTGACCGTTACGGAAGACGCGAAAGCGCTCGGGATCAATTTCGAGGTCAAGTACAGTCACGGTTAAGTTGTTGGCATGGATACGTTTTGTTCCGCGCAAGAGTGCTTTAATCTGAGAAACAATGACACCGATACCAAAAGATTTGGGGAGATAGCTGTCGGCACCGGCATCCAGGCCCCGGATGTGATCTTCTTCCTCGGAGCGTGCGGTAAGAAATAATATGGGAATCGATTTGACGTTGGAATTGCTTCTAATACGTTGGCAAACTTCCAGGCCGTCGATATGCGGCATCATAATATCAAGCACCACCAGGTCAATTGATTCAGTGTCAATGGCAGAGAGAGCTTCTACTCCGTCTCTGGCCGTGATCACCCGCATTTCTTCTTTCTCAAGGTTGTAACGCAAGAGATCAAGGATGTCGTCCTCGTCATCGACAATCAGTATTGTACACAAGTCTTGGGTGGTGGCAGTGGGAGAAGACATCGGCATTGTGAGTACGAGGATGCTTAGGTGGAAAGATAGATCGCTAGGCAGATACTATAAAGAATTGCACGATCGGGTTTGTTTATTGAAAGTTAAGAAGTGCTGCAATTCCGTTGTAAGAATCAGCACCCCTTGTACCAAGGAACGGACGATTTTAGCACTGCAATCGAATTCTCAATGATCACGACATCGCCCCTCCTAAGGATACACAATCCTGGGCAGCCATGCAGGCAGCACAAATGAAATTAGGGATCCTTGAGTTGGAATGGGAGAAGAGAACCACTTGGGAATTATAATCAAAATATTTGTTGGTTTGGGAAAGCATTTTAGATGGGTAGACAGTGACCTGTGTGAACCACCGTCAAGTAAGACTATACAGATAATTGCGTAAATTGAAAAGGCTCTAAATGTCTTTCTGGGGCCGGATCCGATATGTACATAATGGTAGGAGGTCTCATTCATCGGAAGGGTGCTGTACAATCTGGGCTGCATGCAAGCAGCAATCATTCGTTATAGTGTCATTGTGGTGGCCGATCGCCGCAGAGGTTGGCTTGCTAATCTGATCTCAGGTCGTTGATGACAGAACGTGGCTACGGATTTGGAACGCTTCCTGTGTTCCTCGCGGGGATCAGCACGATCCTCGGGGCAATCATGTTTTTACGGTTCGGCTATGCCGTGGCCCACACGGGCCTCCTGGGCATAGTCGGAATAATCCTCCTGGGTCACCTTGTGACCATCCCGACGGCTTTGGCCCTTGCAGAGATTGCGACCAATCGCAAGGTGGAGGGAGGAGGAGAGTATTTCATTATCTCCCGGTCATTTGGACCGACAATTGGTGGTGTGATTGGGATATGCCTGTACTTATCCCAAGCGATCTCCGTTGCCTTCTATATGATTGCCTTTGCCGAGGCATTCACTTGGTTGGAGCCAGTGCTGGCGGACCAGTTCGGCATTGTCTTTGACCCGCGTTTTATCTCAATTCCTGCCCTGATCATTCTCTTAGGTTTGGTGATACTGAGGGGAGCAGACCTTGGCGTCAAGGTGCTGTATGTTGTTGCGGCAACGCTTCTGGGATCACTGATCATGTTCTTTTTGGGTTCACCTCTGGAGGGTTTTGATCCCGGGTCAGTCAGTTTCACGGACCAGATTGATCAGCCGGATTCATTTATTGTCGTTTTTGCAATTGTCTTTCCTGCATTCACAGGCATGACAGCCGGGGTGGGGTTGTCAGGAGATCTGCGTAATCCCCGTAAATCCTTGCCACGAGGAACGCTGTTGGCGACGATTGTGGGGATGGTGGTCTATATGGCGATTGTCTACAAGCTTCACATCAGCGCTTCGCCTGACACCATGGCGGAGGACCAATTGGTTATGGCGCAGATTGCTGTGTGGGGTCCAGCCATTCTGATAGGCTTATGCTGTGCGACTTTGAGCAGCGCAATTGGGTCGGTGCTGGTGGCTCCCAGGACACTACAGGCACTGGGTGCAGATAATACATTGCCAGGGAAGTGGGGCAATAAATGGGTGTCGCACGGTGTAGGGGCTGCTAATGATCCTCGTCACTCAACGATTATCACAGGTATCCTGGCATTGATCATTGTGATTGTAGGCAATGTGAACCTGGTTGCAACGCTGATTTCGATGTTTTTCATGGTGACCTACGGATCACTTTGCGCGATCAGTTTGCTGGAGCATTTTGCTGCACGTCCCAGTTATCGTCCAAGTTTTCGATCGCGTTGGTACGTCAGCTTACTGGGAGCAATCATGTGCTTCCTGTTGATGTTCCAGATTAGCTTTGTGTTTGCAGTGCTTGCTATTCTGGTGCTTGTGGCGCTGTATCAGGGATTGCGCATAGCGAAGGGGAGAGAAGGAGATCTCGCCTCTCTCTTCCATAACGCGATTACCCAGGCAACGCGATACATGCAGATTCGATTGCAGCAGCGCCGTGCAGATCAGCCCCCCGAAGAATGGCGCCCCAGTGTGATTATGGTAAACGACCGTACGTTTGATCGGCGGAGCCCATTGACTATGCTGCGATGGCTCTGCCACCGATATGGTTTTGGCACGTACGTGCATTTCATCAAGGGCATGCTCACAGAGACCACCTTTGCTGAGAGCAATGCTGTGAGGTCTCGACTGTTAGAACTGGCCAGGAAGCAGCACAGTACGGTATATATGGATACCGTCGTGAGCCCGTCAATTACTTCAGCTTTGGCACAGACACTACAGGTTCCGGGTGTATCCGGGATGTCGAATAATTCGATCCTGTTTGAATTCGCACAACGAGATTCCCTCGACGTAGTTGAAAATGTTGTTTATCAGTGTCAATTTGCAGCTGGCACAGATATGACATTAATGGTGCTTCGTCACGGTGAAACTCACTTTGGCGGCAGAGAGTCCATCCATGTCTGGTTGACATGGAATGATAAAGCCAATGCGAACACCATGATTCTGCTTAGCTACATCATTTTGGGGCATCCAGACTGGGAGCAGGCGCAAGTACAGGTTTTTGCTGCCCTGCCAGAGACGGAAGTAGAGGGGACGCGGCAGGAGTTTGCACAGTTGATCAAGGAAGGGAGGCTGCCGATTTCCGAGAAGAATATAAAGTATATCGCAACCGACACTGCTGAGACATTTAGAAAACTGGTCATTGAAACGTCTTATGAAGCGGACTTGACGGTCATCGGTTTTGATATGCATGGACTCAAAACACGCGGGGCGGAGGTGTTCACCAATCATGATCAACTCCATGAGGTGTTGTTCGTGCGTGCTCCGAGGCAGATAAAAATTGATTGAGGATACAGAGTGAAGATCACCATTTTGACGAATGAGTACCCGCCGAATATTTACGGTGGAGCGGGCGTGCACGTTAAGTATCTCGTGCGCGAGCTGGCACGTTACAATCCGGTGCAGGTCTATGCATTTGGAGAACAGGAGCAGGCTGCGGATTCCCTAAGGGTACAGGGTGTGTCGGATGCCGGGGCCCCCGAGGGTACGGATCCTCGCTTTAACAAGTTTTTTGGAACGCTGCAGCGGAACCTGGCGATGACTGCCGCAGCGGAAATCACAGATATCGTTCACTGTCACACCTGGTACACTCACTGGGCCGGCTGCCTGATCAAACAGCTCACTGGTGCCAAGCTATTATTGACCACACACAGTCTGGAGCCGCACAGGCCTTGGAAGGTGGAGCAGCTGGGGCGTGCATATCACGCAAGTTCCTGGGTTGAAAAAACGGCTTACCAGTCCGCGGATGCTGTGATTGCGGTGTCCCCCCAGATGAAGGAGGATGTAGTCTCCCTATATGGCATTAATCCAGATATAGTTCATGTGATTCCCAACGGAATAGACCTGAACGAGTACCGACCGACATTCGATAATGCCGTGCTGCGTAAGTATGGCGTGGACCCCGACCAACCCTATGCCTTATTCGTTGGGAGAATTACCCGGCAAAAGGGAATAATTCACCTGTTACATGCTATTGTCCACCTTTGTCCCGGAACGCAGGTAGTTCTGGCGGCTGGTGCGCCGGACACGCCGGAGATTGAAGCGGAAATGATCCAGAAAGTCACTGAACTGAAGAACACAGGGCGCCACAACGTGGTCTGGATCCGCGAAATGATGCCGCCTCTCGAGTTGGTAGTGTTGTATTCCCACGCCCAGGTTTTTGTATGTCCTTCGGTGTACGAGCCATTTGGGATCATCAACCTTGAAGCGATGGCTTGTGAGACCGCCGTTGTAGCCTCAGATGTAGGAGGTATTCCTATGGTGGTGGTAGAGGAAGAGACAGGACATTTAGTGCAGCTTGAGGGCGAAGGCTTTGCACGCCGATTGGCGGCCAAGATTGATCTATTGATGCAGGACCCCGAGCGAAGTCGCACAATGGGACGTCGGGGGCGCGAACGGGTAGAGGCGATATTTAGCTGGGAAGCCGTTGCAAAGCAAACGACAGCGCTCTACCAGTCACTTCAAACGACCTAGGACCTCTGGTATCAGGCCGGAACCGCAGTGTCAAGGTACGCCGGTCATTCGTCGGCTTTGGATAGCGACAGGGCAGCCAGATTCGCAAAATTGCGGGTCAGGTACATCGTCAAGGCCAAGAGCAAAAACAAACCAATACTTCCTGCCAGGAGTGCATAATCCTGCAGTTGGAGGAGCAGGAATATGAAGGTGTAAAGGATAACAAGAATCCCCGCTGTTAACATGCCAACACGTCTCGAGCGGTAGATCGTACCCGCATAAAGCGCAGCAAGTCCTATCGTAGCGACGCCCGACAAGATGTAAGCGCTGTTGAAGGGCAGGTGTTCGCCGAGCGAGAGGAGCATTAGAAAGAACAGGCAAAGATCAAGTCCCATCAAGATGTACTGGAACGGATGTGCGCGCAGCCCCATTCGCAGTTCAATCAGAAAGAAGGCCAGCAGGGTCAACCCCACCAATAAGAATCCGTAACGAGTGGATCGTTGCGTTTTGCGGTATTGATCAACCGGGGGGTACAGCGAGAGTCCGAAAGCCGATTCTAACAAGGGCATTGTTTCGCTGCGCCATGACTGCCCGAATGGGCGGTTCAGATCCAGAACCTGCCAACTGGCGGAAAACCCATTGTCGGAAACTGTTCGTTCGTCCGGGAGGAAAGCACCGCTGAAGCTGGGAGCATCCCATGAAGAAGTAAGCTCAATCTGTGTTGTCTTCCCCACAGGGACAAAGAGAAGCTCATCATTGCCGTCGAGTTTAAGGTTAAAGCTGAACTCGCTTGGCGTATCAGCTGCAATCCGGGAGCTGATTCCGGCAGGTACCAGTCGACTTGCTTCTTGCATGCCGGAACTGAAGGCCAGTGTAGTGTCGGACCAGTTCAGCAGGACTTCGTCTTTGATTCCCCGCATATCCGTGATGCCAAAAGCAATGAAGGCCTCCTGCCATCTTATCGCATCCTCTTCAATAGACCAATTGCTAAAATCAGCACCCGGGAAGGTCCCGCTGATGGTAAGATCTGCGGTGTAGAGAATCGTTTGATAGATGCCCCTGTAGCGGATTTCAGGTTCGATCGTCCCTGTTATGTTCAGCGTTTCGGGTAGGAAAAATGCGTGTCTCAGCATTGTAAGGCGCTCGGGGTTATCGCTGCTTACATACTCGGAGCTCAAAAAGGGAACAACGACAACAGGCCCCAAAAGTGTTTGCTGTCCACTCCATTCATTTCCAATATCGTGTACAGTATTGTCATGCCTCTCGCTTCGGTCATTGACCAGATCAGCAACTATTGCAAGGGGGATCATAAGGATCAGTGTCAACATGGCCATTGTGGCCAGCCGCAATCCCACAGATTGACCTAAGCGTTCAAGAAATTCGTTTGCCATGAGTTACGTCACGTATTCTTCTATTGGGGGGCATGAGCAGACCAGGTTTCTATCACCATAAGCTTCATCTATCCTGCGAACCGTAGGCCAAAACTTATTGTGGCGGGTCCAGGGTACAGGGAAAGCTGCCTGTGCTCTAGTGTAAGGAAGATCATAGTCATCCGCGCAGACTAATGCCATAGTATGCGGAGCTTGTCTGAGAATGTTGCGTTCTTTGTCTTGTCGGCCCTTTTCGATTTCCATAATCTCAGTCCGAATTGCAATCATCGCTTCACAGAAGCGGTCAAGTTCAGCCTTGGATTCGCTCTCGGTAGGCTCAATCATCATAGTGCCGCTAACGGGCCACGACATGGTTGGCGCGTGGTAGCCGTAATCCATGAGACGTTTAGCGATATCAACCGCCTCAATACCTGCTGTACGCTTAAATGACCGGACATCCAGGATAAACTCGTGTGCGACGTAGCCGTGTCTGCCGCGGAACAGGAGTTCATAGTATCCAGATAGGCGGTGAGCGAGATAGTTGGCGTTAAGGATTGCAATTTCCGAGCAGCGCCTGAGTCCATTGGGGCCAAGCAATGCGATGTAAGCCCAACTGATAAGCAGTACACTCGCGCTGCCATATGGCGCAGACGCAACCGGATCAATCGCCTGTGCTCCGCCTGTTTTGATGAGCGGGTGCCCAGGCAGGAAGGGGGCAAGGTGCTCTGCAGCACAGATTGGGCCTACACCCGGGCCTCCGCCACCGTGTGGAATCGCAAAGGTTTTGTGCAGGTTCAGGTGACATACATCTGCACCAAAATGTCCAGGTTTACAAAGCCCTACTTGTGCATTCATATTAGCCCCGTCCAGGTACACTTGGCCGCCGTGTTTGTGGACCAGTTCACAAATGTCACGTATTTGCTCCTCAAACACCCCGTACGTGGTCGGGTATGTGATCATAAGTGCGGCTAGGTCATTGCTGTATCGTACAGTCTTGCTTTTCAGGTCGTCAAAGTCAATATCTCCATTGCTCAGGGTTTTGACGACCACCACTTTCATCCCAGCCATGACGGCGCTGGCAGGATTGGTGCCGTGTGCCGAATCAGGAACAAGGCACACGTTTCGGTGAGACTCTTCCTTACTGGCGAGATAGGCACGAATAACCAGTAGCCCAGCATATTCACCACTGGCCCCGGCATTGGGTTGCAGCGATACGGCAGAAAATCCCGTTAGCTCCCCCAGCCATTTTTCAAGGTCACGGAAGATTTCGTGATAGCCCGCCGCTTGATCAACGGGGGCAAACGGATGTAGCCCACTGAAATTGGCCCAACTTACGGGTGCCAACTGCACTGCTGCATTCAATTTCATAGTGCAGGAGCCGAGTGGAATCATGCTGGTCGTGAGCGATAGATCACGAGAGGCGAGGCGGTGCAAGTAGCGCATCAACTCCGTTTCAGAGCGATACTGGTTGAATATTGGATGTGTCAGATAAGGCGTACGTCGGGGCAGTATTCCGTCGTAAGATGCGGGTATCTGTGCGACCAATTCTGCTGCACTGGATGTATTTGCACCAAAGAGGTTGAGCAGGTCATCCACATCCTTACTGGTTGTGGTCTCGTTTAGCGAGATGCAAACGGTTCCGTCACCCAGGTACCGAAGATTGATTGCTTGCGACTCGGCCCGCGTGCGAAGGTCGGCTGGAGGGTTCTCTATGCAAATTGTGTCAAAAAACTCATGGTGACGAAGCTGGTAGTTGTTTCTGAGCAGACCATTCGCTAATGCACGGGTCCACATATGGACGCACAGGGCGATGTTTCGAAGTCCATTTGGGCCATGAAAAACCGCATAGGCTCCGGCCATCACGGCGAGCAGAACCTGAGCCGTGCATATGTTGCTGGTTGCGCGTGCACGCTTGATGTGCTGTTCACGCATCTGCAAAGCCATGCGCAACGCAGGCTTTCCATCCATGTCCACGGTTACTCCAATCATCCGTCCAGGTACTTGACGTCGAAAGGCGCTCCTAGTTGAAAAGAACGCTGCGTGTGGCCCCCCGTATCCAAGGGGGACCCCGAACCGCTGGGAGTTACCGATCACTGCATCTGCACCGAATCGTCCGGGAGCCCGAAGCAGCGCCAGGCTTAGCAGATCAGCAGCTACTGCTACGAATGCCCCCGTCCCATGCGCCAGATTGCAAAGTTCATTATAGTCATGAATGACGCCGTCCGAGCCAGGGTATTGCACCAGTGCACCGAACACATCGGGAGTGAACTCAAACGACATATGATTGCTAACGACCACCTCAACTCCCAATGGAGCTGCACGGCCCTGCACTACACTGATGGTTTGAGGATGGCAGTCGGACGAAACCAAAAACTTCGTGCGCTTGTGTGTGAGACGGAAGAACATCATCATAGCCTCCGCCGCTGCGGTGCCTTCGTCCAGAAGGGAAGCATTGGCAATCTCCATCCCGGTGAGGTCAATGATGGCAGTTTGGAAGTTCAGAAGCGCTTCCAGGCGACCCTGAGAAATTTCAGCCTGGTATGGCGTGTACTGTGTGTACCACGATGGATTTTCCAACACTGCCCGCAGAATTGCTCTTGGCGTGATGGTGTCGTGGTACCCCATGCCGATATATGATCGAAAAATCTTATTGCGGCGTCCAATGGTTCGGAGATCGGCAAGGACTACATGTTCCGGGCGTGCCTCAGGTACATCAAGTGGACGATTATCAAAGATTGATGAGGGTATAGTATTGTTGATCAGTTCGTCTAGCGAGTGTAGACCGAGCTTCTCTACCATGCTCTGCACATCGTCCTTAGACGGCCCTATGTGACGAGCAGCAAAGCGATCTGCGTGTGGTAAGTACGCGCTCATGGTACAGTATTGTATGATTATGGAGCAACAACCGGCGAGCAACACTCAGGCTTCGATCTTTCTATCAGGATTGATAGAAAGGGATTGGAGCGCCTGATGAGCAGCGCCTTGCTCTGCTTTCTTTTTTGTCCTTGCGTGACCTCGCCCCCGGCGACGCCCTTTGACGTAAACATCAACGGTAAAGATACATTTGTTGGGAGGGCCATCCTCTTCTGCAACAATGTACACAGGCGGGTTCCATTTCTCGGCTTGGGTAAGCTCTTGGAGACGGCTTTTATAGTTGTCGTCCCTGTCTGCCAGTTTAGGCAGATCCACTCCACCCAATACATGTGTATGAATAAATCTTCGTGAGGCGCTTATACCACTGTCCAAGTGGATAGCCCCAATTATGGATTCCAGGCAGTTGGCGAGAACAGAATCAATTTTGTGGTTGTCTTGCAGGTTCAGGTGCGGACTAATTTCGAGAAAATCAATCAGTCCAAGTTTGCGGGCAATTAATGTGCAGGTTTCACGACATATGATTCGGGATCGCAGCGTAGTCAAAAATCCTTCCATCCGGTCCGGGAATTCCTGGTACAGGTATTCAGTGACGACTGCACCCAGGATCGCATCCCCCAGGAATTCAAGCCGTTCATACGAGCCCAGTAATCCAATGGGTTGTTCACTCTCGGTAGAGGGATGGCGCAGGGCTTTGTCGAACAGAGTGAAGTCGTAAATGCGGACACCGAGAGTTGCTTCAAGAGCAATCCAGCGTGCATTTTTCCGACGATGCACCGCTCGGTGAAACGTCTGAGTGAGGTTCCTGGTCATGCAACCATATATTCAGAATAGAGTATCCAGATTGGAAGAATTGCCTGATAAAATTTATTGGTTTGTGTCATGGGCTGGATGATAGTTCCAATTATTGCTATTGTGGCTCCCTTTGCTTATCTCGCGTATTCCCGGTGGGCAGATCTTCAGAAGGCGAAATCTGAATCCCCCCATGCAGAGGAGCACATGGCGCGTCTGATTGAAGCAGAAGACGCACTTGCGGCCGCCCAGCGGCGTATTGAGAATCTGGAGACAATCGTGGTCACTAGGCTATTGGAAGCCCCATCCTCAAACGACGGTGTAGAAGAAGCCGATCCATCTGAACTCATTGCACAAAGCACCTCAAATTAGATATTATCATGGGAATAGGCACTTTTGAAATTCTGGTCGTATTTGCAATCGGTGGGATTTTTGTAGTGAGTCTGTTGGTAATGCTGCGGAAATACCAGGGTCGCAATAACAGTCGCAGCGATGAAGCTGCATTGCGGGAGTTTTATGCACGCCTTGAAGCGACAGAGTCGGAACAGGATGCGATTAAGCGCAGGGTCGAAAACCTTGAGGCCATTGCGACAACGAGTAGCAGAAGTATTGGACCTCGGCGGGAAAGCGAAGAATCGGTTGGCTCATTGTCGGTTCGGTCTTCTTGATCCGAATTTACCGCGGTTCTTTCAAACTCCGCCGCGTAAAGCAGCGTGCACCGTACGTGTGATGGAGGCACCCAATGCAGCAGAGTCATTCTCATCGTCCAACCCCTCAATCAAGATGACCAGCACATATGCCGGGGCGTTGGGTGGGTATATGATTGCCGCATCGTGGTGAATCCGGGTAATCTGTCCGGTTTTGTGAGCGACGCTTGTGCCTTCTGCAAGTCCAGCAGGAATCATTTCATTGAACTCCTGATCCAGGAGTACGTCAACCATGCGGCTATCAGACGTCTCACCCACCGCTCGTCCCTGGCTGATGGCTTCCATGAGGGTTGCGAGTGCGCGGGCTGTGGTTGAATTGCTGAGACCCAGATCGAATGCTTTAAGGTCTTCGACTCCCCGAAGCACCCTCATGCCGGGAGCATCGAGAGAGTCGACAGTAGCCTGGATAGACTCAGCGTCCAGGAAGTCAATCAGGAGGTTAGTGGCGAGATTGGAGGACACGGTGATCATTTGGTAGACGAGTTCCGAGATCGTCATGTACCCTCCCAGCCGTTCATAAATAGCATCGTCGGTATCCTCTTCAATACTGTACTGGGATCCATCAACGATTGAGCGAAAGGAATTTTGAATCTCGAGAGTTGAATCCAAGTCGAGGCGACCTGCCTGGATTCTTTTCCAGACTTCAATCATGACGGGCACCTTCATGGTGCTGGCAGCATGAAAGGAGCGGTCGCTAAGGATATCCAGTGTCGTCTGAGTGTTGGCGTCCCGAATAGCTACGGCAACGGTAGCATCGGGGTATTCACTGATAATTGATTGCACCTCATCTTCCAAGGTGGTTGCGGGGTTGCATGCGATCGCAGACCCACAGATCAGGGCCAGCACCATGAGTTTGGAGTGTATTTGAGACACGAGCTTGTCAAATTCTACAGGTTCGAATGTCGGTAACTATTATGCCTTTTGCACCCAGATCCTCGAGATCGTCCATAATCCGATTGGTGTCCTTGCGATGTGCCATTGCTTTGATTGCGACCCAGTCCGGGTTACTTAATGGAGCGATGGTCGGGGATTCGATTCCGGGAGTCACTTCACAGGCTTTCTCAAGTGACGTGCGTGGACAGTCATACTCGACCATAACGTAGGTTCTAGCGAGAAGTATCCCTTGGAGTCGTCGCACGAAAAGATTCGCAGCGGTCTCAGTTTCAAGAATTCCTGCGCGTCCAACCAGAAGCGCTTCAGTTTCCAGTAAAGGTTCGCCTATTACGGATAGGCGTGCTTCCTCTAGTGTGCGACCTGTCTGAACAAGATCAGCGATGACATCTGCCACTCCCAGTTGAATGGATACTTCAACTGCCCCGTCAAGCGGTACGATTTCCGCCCGAACATTTTTCGCTGCTAGGTCAACTGAAACCAGATGACTGAACGAAGTAGCAATGCGAAGCCCCTCGAAGTCTTCGACGCTACGATACTGGTGGTGTGGACCCGCATAACACAGCCGTGCCGCTCCAAAACCCAGGGAAAGTATTTCTTTAAGATTGGCCTGCTGTTCAATCATGAAATCTCGACCCGTGATCCCTAAATCCAGTACACCGTTGCTAACGTAGGTTACAATATCACGTGGTCGCAGGAAGTAGAACAGGGTTTCGTTTTCAGCATCCTTTACGCGCAATTCGCGCCCTGATCGCTTACATCGGTAGCCGGCGGTCTTGATGAGCTCTACCGAGTCCGTGGCGAGGGCGCCCTTATTGGGCAGGGCAATTTGTAGCATTGGGACAATGTTTGATCTTAAAGATGGCGATAAACATCCTCCAAAGAGAGATCGCAGGCAAGCATCATGACTTGAATGTGATACAGCAGTTGGGAGATTTCCTCGGCGGTGCGCTCACGGGTCTCGTGGCTGGCTGCCATCCACACTTCGCCTGCTTCCTCAAGAATTTTTTTGCCAATCTCATGCGTACCTGCGTTGACTGCCTGTACCGTGCCGGACATCGGATCCTGTTGGTGTACCTTGTGCTCCAGTTCCTGGAACAGATCTTCAAACCGCTTCATTTTAAAAATTATTGGACTGATTTGCTCTGCATAGGGGTCTTACTTGCGACTCTTACAGAGCTTCTGATTACGGGGCTTTTTTTACCAATGGGAGCTAACTGGAAGAATCGATGGAATCCAAGCTGCCGGGGTGCCGTGGGTGCTTAGGCGGGAAGTTGCACTCCGTGCGCCCGATCACGTTGCCCTCGCTGTCATAGATTCTGTTGTACCCTTCCGCAACGATCATTCCCGTTTCCTCGTTGTTGTGCCCGTCCGCACCGTCGCACACCCCAGTCAGGTCGTCAATGCACTGGCTGAACTCCGTCTTCTTTAAAATATTGGCTTTAGTTCTTACTTCGCAGTCAATATTCCGCGTATTCGTCTTGTAT
Source organism: Rhodothermaceae bacterium (assembly GCA_009841335.1). Taxonomy (GTDB): domain Bacteria; phylum Bacteroidota; class Rhodothermia; order Rhodothermales; family Bin80; genus Bin80. The sequence continues at coordinate 23,356 of VXLY01000095.1, forward strand.
TGAATGTGCCAACCTGCAAAACCAATTCCGAACGCATCCTCGTCCGTTATGGAGCGCCAACGAATGCCGCTGGCCAAAACTCCGCTGTCACCCTCTTCAAAGGAAGGCAACACAGCGTCACGGTGCCTCGAAAGCTGGATCATGCCGTCCGGCGGCAATTGATCAATCAATTCAGCTATTTCGTCGCTCGGGGCTTGGCTTTCCGTATGTTCAACCGAGTTGGAACAGCCAACGGCAATAAAGGCCACTAAGACCGGGGGCGCAAGGAAGGAAAAACGCTTCACGAGTCTGGTATGGGGTTGGGTGAAAGAATGAATTGGTTCCGCTTACTGAAGCGCTTCCACAAAGTTGCTGCCTGACTGGCTACAACCTCCTTACAATCCCATCCACGAACGCGTCAAAGGGAGCCATATGGTACCTGTGATTGTACTTCCAGCAACTCCCCGACAGAAATAGCGGCATGTACTTTCTGCTGTAGTGGTAGTGCGGGCCGAACCATGCCCGCTTAACCAGCACTCGGAAGGACTCAATGTTGCTAACATGCACGTTGCCCTCAGCGAATTTGTGCGCGAGGTGGATTATTGAGTGTCTGTAGTCTATTCCTGCATTCCGGCAGGCGGTGAATTCGTCAGATATTAGGTGCGTGTCACTGGACTTGACGTGGCCGCGTCTGCCGAATAACGCGTACAGCGACCGTTAAAGGGTTGGTTTTGAGCAGACTGGGCAGGCCTGCTACAACTGCGGTTCATGGTTATATACAACCACGTATGGCGCGCCATCTTCAAGCTCAGCCGTAGCATACACACGGTTTCCCCTCACGACCCGGACGTTAGTATTTCGCGGCAACTCAAACTCGAATACAGCCTGATTGTCTAAATCCAGGACGGTCCATAACACTTCCAGCGAGTCGGATGCCGGAGTGTTTTTGATCCATATTTGATTCTTATCACTTATAGTAAAAGTGCTGTACGCGGGTTTTGTTTTCGGAATCTCTACCTCACGAAGAAACAGCTGTCTTGTCGCGTCAGACATACTCTGTATTCGCTCATCCAAATCCTGCTGCGTAACTGGAACTGCCTCGTGCCCGTAACGAACCGTACGCAATAGATCTCCCCCTGCTGAATACACGTCAAAGCTGATAGAATCATTCCAACCATAATAGAGGGTTCCGTCCAGACCAGGTTTTATCGACGAACGACGGGGAAAGGGCAACAACAATAGGCCCATGCCTGATTCAGTTCTGTAGAGAAAGTGTCTGACTACAGGCATCCTTAGCAGTGGTTCACCCACGGGACGCCCGTCTCTATTCACGAACTGAATTATATCAAAATCCAGGCCATCTTCGTCCGAACTGAGACTGTAAGGTGCCGTGAACCGCATCAGTAGCAAATCATTATTGATCGAAATCAGACCAGTGGCGGAGCGGTCGCCTTCGCTGAGGGACTCTATTTCAATGTCATAGGAAAATTGAAATGTTTCAGGCTCAAATACTACAAGCCGGTCGCGCCGACCATCCCATACAAACACGGAGTCTCCCGGCCCGATATCCATATCTCGGATACTTTCAAATTCTCCTGGACCATTTCCCGGGCGACCGAACGTGTGTAGGCTGTCTCCACTTTCTGAGAACACATAAATGACCTTGGCATCGGAGTCGGCGACAAGCAATTGATCATCTGAAGTGACGCCAATATCACTGATGTTTCCGAAAACCACTGCATCACTACTCTCGGCAGCACCAAGCCGAAATATCTCAGTCAGTTCGGTACGTTTGACATTTTCTTGTAGCCCCTCTACGTCTGACTTGGTAGCGCAACCTGCAAAGACTACCATCCCGATTAGGGACAATGAGCCAGGCACCCAGAATCTTTCAAACCGCATCATGCTAAATGCTCACAGCTACGAACAAACTGGTCGTCAATACAAGCATTTATTACTTGGTGGCTATTTCTTCGCGTCCCACCCACGACTAATGGCTATTTGTGACCGGCTGTTAGCTCTTTACCTTCCTTTTGCAATTATCAAAATTCGTATGCCTTCAATAAAATTCTCCAGTAGCAGGTTTATTGGTTTCTTCGTTTTTTAGCTCGTTCCTTCATATGTCTAATGAAGTCACCCTGCTGATTCAAAGGTACTTCAGGTCGGTGAAAGACCTGATTGACTGGATCGGACGGCGATATCTTGACTGTGGTAAGTTCTACCAAGCCGTCATAAACATGCACCTGAAAATGATTAGGTGCCTGTTCGTCCCACTCCGACGAAGAAAGTGTCAAATCCCCGTAGAAAGTTATATCGTCTTCGCCCAGTACGCCACCCACGGAAGGCGAATTCATGTCATCTATCTGAAATGCTTCACCTGGCAAGGAATGAACTGATACGAATGGTCCTGCCAGACGAACCTTGCGGAGCTGCCCGTCATCGGACACAAACTCATATACGACCGCTTTCTCCCCGAACGTTGTGATTGTAGCTTTCTGCCGTATAAGAGAAAAGTCCTCTTCAGAAAGCTCGTCTGATGGAACTTGAGCAGAAGCCGCAGCGCACACGAATGCAAGCGCAAGTAGCGTAATTAATGAGCGTTTCGCAAAACCATTTTCAGTGGTTGAAGTCAGGTGGGATGCTTGCATGAGCCTGGTGAAATTATTTTGGATGTCGTGGAACGAACGACACTAGACACTAGAGGTTCGATGATAGGCGGGCAACCGGTACGCCAGCCCGCAGTATCTGGATTACGCTGCGGGAGATAAACAAAAGGGCCAGATCGCATGATGCTGGCCCTTGGAATCAAGCAGCTTGGCTTATACATACAGACGTGTACCGGCCCGCTATTAAAAGACGCAGTTTCCTGGTCAGGCCGTTACCGTTTCTACAAGAAGACGGTTGAGGCGAGGCGCCGAGCGGTCGTTTGTGCCCGCAAGAGAATCTTCAAAGAATACAATGAAAGCAGAGCGTTCCAGCGGATTCGACTCAAAAGATTCCAAGGCGGAAATGAATTTTTTCCAGAGTGGCTCCTCAATCTGGCCAGCCAGGTATTGTGCAAAAAGATGCACCATCGGATTCGTGTTTTTGACTTTCTTGTTTGACATGGTATCGGTCAGGCTCAGTGTCTGCAGTCTCTACAGCAAAAATCGGGCCAAAGTTGCGTTTTATGTCCAAGAGGTTGACATACTTACACAAAACAGGCCGGATATACGCAATTAGTGAGATGATAGTATTTTCAGAAGGGAGGTTCAAAACCAGGTTTGCCCTCTTCAAGGGTCAGTCCGTAGTCACCTAAACAGAGGGCGAGGGTGTGTCGCCAAGCATTGTATCGTCCCAGGTATTCGCGTGGCAGCGATGCCAGGTCACAGCCGAGTTTTTGTGCCATGATGTTGAGGGCGTCATCTCGTGTCATGGCTACAAACCGACCTCTTTTGAAATGAAAGGCCTGCGATACAATACGCTTCGCCCCGGTAGAGACAAGTTGCTCAGCAAATCTTGTCGGGTTATGCAACCAAAGTAGTGGGGTCATAGTGATGCAGGTCGAGATTCCAGACGAGGCCACTTCGGTAATTGCTTCTAACCGTCGGCGATTACCGGGGCACTTTGGTTCGAACGTGTGCCGCACAGATTCATCATCCGTCGTAACCGTCATGTTGATCTGTACATTGCCCCCATTTTCAACGATGGTCTGGTAGAGATCCAAATCACGGACTACATCCGGGCCGCGTGTTTGAACCACCAGTTTAGGACGCGGCTTGTGGTCGGGGTTCGTTTCTGCGGTTGCAGCCTTGCCCGCCAGTACCTCCAAGACTGCACGGGTGAGCCCCAGCTTTCGCTCAAGAGGTTGATAGGGATCCGTGACACTGCTCATGTATATCCGCTTTCCGTCCAGGCAGCGACTATTGCGGCGAAGTTTTCGGCTGAGGTTTTCCGCTGCATTCTCCTTTACGCGGACCCAGTAACCCCAGTTGTCCCGGTGGTACGGGCTTCTGGAGAAGAATGCTGCGTAGCAGTATGTGCAGCCAAATGCACACCCGGAGTATGGGTTAAGGGAATAGTCATAGGCTTCTATGAAGCCAGTGGCCCGTGTCAAAATGTTTGAAGTTTTGCCATAGGTGATGTCATCCAGCTGTCCTAGGCTATGAGGTTTGAGGTGGGTGTCCATCAGAGTGGTTCGTGCCTAGGTGAGCAGGTAGGCGGGGGCAGCCAAGGAATCTACGTGCCTCCCACTCCGGTAAAGATAAATACACAGCTTACAGCATGTATGAGGAGGGGTGGCAGAGCGACCTAAATTGAATAAGACAGTGTCAAGTAGAAATTACGGCCAGGATTGGGCAGATTACCGAAACTCAGATGCTCGTGATAGTGAACATCGAACAGGTTGTCTATGCCGACACTCAGATCTATCCCGGGGCCGAGTGTTGTTCCTTCGCGAACGTTGACGACGAAATAACCATCTGTTCCATCCTCATCGGCAAAAATTCGGGCGACCCGGTTTTGAGGCATGGCCATCCGAGCTTCCAAGTCGCCCCACCATTTGTTGCGCATGGCACGAAGACTGGTCCAGCCGGTGAGGGGCGGGATCAGACACATCGGTTCATCAAGTTCAAGGTTCTGTCCGCGTGTATACGAAGCGGTTCCGGTCAACTCAAGCCATTCCCGGAGAACCACTACAATACTCGCCTCACCACCGGTGAGGAATGCAGCAGATGAGTTGTAATAGGTTCTGAATCTTAGCGCTGAGGTGTTTCCGAGCAGATCTGCATCGTTTCGGCCGCCAATGTAGTGGAGCACATGATTGGCAAGAATGCTGGCACGCACTCCTACCTTTGAGATCCATTTCTCAAACCCAAATTCGGCGTGAGTGCTTCTTTCAGGCTTTAGGTCAGGGTTGCCGGTATAGAAATAGCCACTAACGTAGTTGTACACATGGTGGCCATAATTTTCAACATGTGTGGGGAATCGCCCAACATTTGCCAGGGATAGACACAATCGTCCCCCGGAACCCGACTCTTGTGTCAGGCTGAGGCTCACATTTCCAAGAGCATAGGATTGGGTCAAGTCGCTGAGGTCCCAACGCCCTGGCAACACAGCGATGGCTTCTTCGCGCTGCACCTCACAGGGCGACGGATCCAGATGTTTCCAAACCGAAATTGCTCCAGAATGAGGGATGAATTCCGATCTACAGTAAATTGAGGCCAGGCAGAGACGTGTCGCGTGGGCAGGTTCGAGCCCGAAAATTAGCAGGACAATCGACTTAACGTCAACTTTTTGGCAAACGCTCTATCCAAATACGTCGCGGCCAAGTAATGGTCCTTCAAATTGGCTCCTTAGATGTACGGCACCGTGGCCATGATGCCTTCAATTCGACGAGAGAAGGTGTTCTCGGGCAGACATGATACATAGTGTTGTGTAAGAGGTAGAGATAGGACTGCCCCTTTCAGAAGTATGTTGGATTGCAGGGCACCGCCGTAGCAGTGTTGTCGTCGTTGTAGGTTACGTTCATACCGTGAGCCTCGAGCGATTTGCCGTCTCCGCTGGAAGCGTATACAACAGTGTCGCAACTCTCGCTTACGAACTGTATGCAGTCTGCAAAGTCTTCAAGGCCGAGAGAACTAGCCATCTTTTTCATTGTGCATTCGGGAGTGGCAAGTGTGCGGTAGGAGTCCTGCCGGTCATGCTTATACGTGGTTTTGATCTGCATTATTGCGAAAGGTACTAGGAAGTCACCAGCGTGAGCGGCACCCCAATGTCGGCCATCTGAAAGTTGACCTGTATAGTCCCACTCGAACCGAGCGAGGTAGTCAGGAACCGAAGTTATGAGGACGAGGCTGTCTTCTTCTCCCCAATCGGCGCTTAAGAGTGCCTCTATTTCGGTGGAGGTATCTTGGGGCGCCTCCGTTACAGAGGATTCGCAGGAGGCGAATAGCACAAGAAAAATTGGGATTGCAAGTACGCGAAGTACGTGTTTCATTGGGCTAATGGTCTCACACGGCGTAATCATAGCTTTGGCAGCAAGCTTCTATACAGACACTCGTCAATGGTGTTTCCCCCAGTGCGTAGGTCATGTACCGATCACGATCCATCGTCATTCGCTGTCAACTAAGATTGGCACAATGCCCACAAGCACGTCGAACCGGCCCTGATAAAAGTATCGCTTAAGCCTTGAGTTCTGGCTTACCCCGCGGGACTATCGCCATTACCTGGATCGAAGGCGCCCGCTTCATGAATTTCTAGCGCTCCAGCACCTCAGAACATAAAATCACGGTTTTTGCAATTGTTTGTTCACATTTGGAGCACACTAGACATTCCTTTTTCAACCCACCCACGCTTACCGATGCAGCAACCTATGCACCACAACGACCGTATCGCGAAATTCATATGCTCTCTCGTCAGTTAGTAGTAAAAATAAACCATCCGGCAACTTCACTGATTCATTGTAATTCCCACTCTCCGCATCATAATAGTCAGCAATCATCTTCACGCGCGGATCCTTATTGTCCCTCACTAACACAACAACTTGATCTTCATTCACAAACATCGAATAATTCAGCGGAGGACCGGGCCACCTCATGCCATTCTGCTCGACCATCTCCTCAGGCGGCTCAAACCCAACCGCTCCAATAGTCCTACGAGCATACTTCACTTCTCCGTCACTGTTGTACCTAATTAGCGCCGGATACAAATCTGGTACGAAAAGCACATCTTCACCGTAAGCCCTCAAATCTCCCGGTATTAGATACTTGTTGCGGACATGCAAGTTTTCGTCCAACAGTCTTCCAAACGTTAGTGTATCAGCCTTCGAAGATGTCACAAAGAATTCCCTATATCTGTAGTCCGAAGGTATCAACCAATATTTTCGTCCACTGTTTGTTACGACCATTCTTTTAAAACGATATTCGGGTTCGTCAATTGTCAACAAAGAGCCATCTGGCCGAAAATACGTCAGTCGCCTGTTCATGCTGTCGTATACAAAAACTACCGAATCTCCGATCGTTCCTAAATTTCCCATTTGCTGCACTTCTCCAGGCGCCGACCCCATGCCCTGACCGTACGTCGTTATGTGCCGCCCCAAACTATCGAATGCTTTTACACTCATGTCTCCGTAATCTCCAACGTACACGTTCTTTCCCGGACCCTTCAAAACACTGCCTGGGAGATAAAGCATCATGCTGTCATCACCTGGCAAATAGTGCAATGAATCCAGCGTCACACTACGCCACGCACGCCCCGTTGCATCTTGTTCGATCAACGGAATTTGAATTTCGACTTGTAGCCGACCAGGCTCCCCACATCCCAAAGAACTAATCAACAAAACGCCAGCCCCGGCAAGCTTCAAGAATGCACTCATATCGCCACCTTTTATTTAAACAGTGTGTTATCAATAAGTAATTGCTCGATTTGGCTGTCCTGTTTTGCATCCAGCATGCCAATCCAATTGTGCAGTGCTCTACCCTCACCATCGACAATCAAAATGGTTGGTACATACTCAACATTATAATCAGACACCGGAATGACCATTAACGTATCTACCCGTACTTGATACTTGGCTAGCACGCGCTCTTGAAGTCGGCGGGATTGACTAGTATCAATAACTGCCATAAAAGCGAACCGCCCATTCACTTGGCTGCCTTTCAATGTTTTCTGAAGTGTTTATTAGAATGGCATAGACTGAACGCGGTATGGGCAACTTGGCGTAAGGGCCAGCACCACTGCACCATCAAACTTATCCCAGTCTTCAAATGATTTGACTTCTCCTACTTTCTGCGTGCCAGCTGTAGTATCGAGATCACTATCCCCCCAGTCGGCAAAAACCGTGAATACAACAAACACAATAATGGCTAGACAAAATTGTGCTGTGGGCAATGATTTCCAATTTACCCATAGATTTAAGCGTGCGTCTGCAATTCGCAAATAATGATTTGGTTTTATAATCCATCAGAAACATTGTGGGTGTTGGATAGGCGGCATTTCTATGCGGCTAGACAAATCGTGCCTGTAAACTGTCACTGTAGTGTCTCTATCGGCGGCAATTCGTTTTGCAGATAAAGTGATATGTCCAATGAACGGTATCTTCACTGATCCGATATAGTGTCCGGTCGCAATACTATAAGCATCAATGGCACGCTCACCATTTGGACGTACATTTATTAACAGCCAACCATTGACCACAGTTGTTCCGTAATGTATTATGCTGGAGAGCGGAGCAAAATATACCGGTGCATCTTTGCCCAACATTCGAGTCTCTATTTGTGCTTTTCCAGTTTTATAGGCTGTTACGGTACGTTGTGCATACAGTAAACTGCCGGTTGAATCATACACTGCAAACATTGGATAATATGCGGACGCAAATATCATGCAGTTCCCGTATGTGTGAATCCATCCCTCATTACGTAGGGCTGTTGCAATGTCGCCTTGATTTTCGAAGACCTTGCCAAAGTGTCGCGTGCCGGTATCGGTTACTACCGTAAATAGCGATTCTGACTCCAAATAGAAATAGTATGAAATACCGGACTCAGTGCGTGCTTGGCGAAGCGGGTTGTCGAGTTGTTGCTCTGCCCAAAAGCGATTGGTTTGGTTTTCAAAGGTATATTCAAAAAATTCGGCGGTTAGAACTATTAAGGAGTCACCAACAATGATCAAATCGGATACAGACGTACGTATCTGTCCAGGTGCACTCCCAATCCCGTGGGTGTGTAATGCTGTGAACACCCCTGTTGTATCAAATTCCTTTACGTGTCTGTCTCCTACATCGTAAATGAATAATTGATCTTTTGTGTCAAAACGTCTGAGAAAGGGACCGAATACCGGCACAGAGTCGGTGTATGAAATCTGAAACAGCGAATCCGTGGAAAAACTGATCCATGTTCGTTCCGCAGAGCGTCTGGGATTTAGTGTTAATGCTATGCCTTCAACCACTTCGGTGTCAGGTTTTTCCGTACACGAAGTGAGCGCGACAGCCAGCGTGATGGCTACGGCGCAAACTGCTCTAATTGGAATCTTCGATTCTGCAGTCACTGTTGCGCCGTGTTCAGGAACAGATCCGTGGGAGGTATATTCACTAACCAACGTGCTGCTTGTGAACCAGTAATCAGTCATTACTAGGCTCTTTTGGTACATTAGCAATGCACAACCGCGGGGTCGGGTCAATGGAAATGCGCGTATAGATCTTGCCTATCGGCACTTAACGTTCTTGGTACTTTGTAATGCATGACCGAGGGGACGGGTCGATGATAAAGCGCATACAGATCTTGCCCATCCGCCGATACGCTAATCTTTAACGCACCGTACTCTATTTCCAGAGCTGCCAGTGGAGTACCAGACCAAGAAAAAACGTAGACTGTTCGGGCTGGAGATGAAAACCATGAAGATTTTTTTAAATCCTCAAAAGGTAGACCTGAGTATAGAGCAAAAATCAAGTCATCGGTGACAGAAACACTAACGTAGCTTTTAATCGTTTCGTCATCGAGACCAAGCCATTGATTACCCTCGTCATCACCGTATAGTGTGTATGCTGGCTCGTCAAATCCAGGACCACGTATAGAATGGAGAAGGCCTTCGGTACTGAATATCTCAACCAAGTCTGTATTCTTTGATGCAATAGCAATTAGGCTTCCTGCGGAATTAGTCTGAACAATGGCCTCGTATGCATGCTGTCGCACAGGAACAGGAACTTCGGGATCACCTGGTGGGGATGATCCTATGAACCGGCGAAACAAACCATCTGAATCGTACACTGCCAGTCTTCCATCCTCAAACATGCCCACGGAGGCGATGCTATCGTCCTTGACCCAAACCGGGCTCATTGGAGCGCCCGTATCCTGGAGCGTGATGCTTCTATCGGTCAAAGAATCTCCATCAAATTGATGGAAAATTCTGGTCGGAAAATCAAAAAGCCATCCAACATCTTCTCCAGGCTTAAAATCCATTGACCATAAATACTCAATCTCCCTGGGACCACGACCTCGCCCTCCTGCATATTTCACAAGTTCTCCTGTAGTGCGGTCAAAGACCATTAAAGGCCTTGTCGCTTGAATATCTCCAACATAAAGGTGTTCTTCGCCAGTCGCAATCAACAGTGGCATTGCCAGAGAATCAGACTTCGTAAGTATCCAACCCTTCAATTCATAGGCGAACAACGTATCCGCACTGAAGCGGATCGTTGACTCGCCAAGCTCAAGTGTAGGATCGGTACTTCCGCTGCATCCTAAGACACAGACATATGCGAGTAGAAGCAATTTTCGAAAGGGAATTATATATATAATTTCACTTGGAGCAAAGATAAGTCGCCCGTAAAAACCGCGACGGAACACAAACGACGAATCCTTGCCTAGCCTCGCCATACCATGATCTCATTTAAGCACTAGTTTTCGTTTCGGCTTCTTCTCAAGTAGAGCCCACGAGACTGCCCGCGCAAGCCTCTGATACCGAATCTCTATCTCGTCTGGAGTAAACTCAGACTCTTTCGATGATTTACGACAATTCGATGATTTTTCTTCTTTTTCTTAGCCGTTTCCAGATCCAATTATTGTAATGTCAATCCAAAGATCGGCATTAAGGGCAGAATTAATACCATGACCAGCCCACTAATCAACCAGCCACGCGTTGAATTTTTGTTGCCATATGATGTGGCAATCTCCACGGGCAAAGTGCTACTGTTGATCATGGGAGTATCCAGTATGGAGTTTTCCTGTTCGGTGTCGTGTTTGAATGCAACTCGATCAGATAACGTATCACTGAAATGTTTTTCATTCTTTTTCAGGATTACATCCAGATCAATTTTACTATCGCCGGCATCTATTTTCTTGCTAAGTTCATGACAATTTTGCAGTCGGTTGAATTGTCACAAACGATTCGCTTGAAAGGACGAGCTACTCGTTTCGGGTAACAACAGATAGAACCTCCTTTTCCCGATCAGCATCAAGAAGACCAATCCACACATGCTCAACTCTTGCTCTATCATTCAGAATGATAATCGTTGGAACCGAAGTTATTCCCCAATCTTGGTTGGGCAGAGCAATCAATGTATCAACAGATAGATTTTCTTTCTGAAGTATGCGTCTTTGAAGTTCAATGGATACATTTGGATTAGTACCGGCAACTACCCCAATATTTTTGCTTTTCTCTGCAATGAGTGTTCTGTAAAAGGGATAACTCTGCAGACAATATGGGCAGGTAGGAGTCAATACAATCAACACTAATCTATCTTGGTCCGCTTGAAAATATTCTAACATAGCCGGAAGAGTATCCACAATGCCGTGGTTATCAGCTGACTTAGCAAAAAACGTCACTTGAAGAAAAAATAGTAACGCTACTACTACCAGTGCATACATTGTCCATTCTAGATACTTCATTGTAATTTCTCTAAAATCTACCCTAAAACGGCATTTCGCCTGGACCAAAATCCTGAAGTGTCTTTTGCACGGGTGTCTTTGTGGGGTAAGGTATAAACATTTCTTTCGTAAAAGACCTGTACCCCCACCTCATCCTTGACTTAAGAAGGTCTTTTTATTGAATGGACAATAACAGTGGCATCACGGGTTGGCTGCCATATTCGATCATTTGTTATAAATGACGGGTAGTAATCCAATCCTAATCTAAAGGAATACTTGTACTCGCTCGACCCAGCGTCATATACATCAACAATTAGATCTTCTGAATCGCTTGCAGACTGAAGCAACAATTCGTCTCCCACGACACTTATTATGACACTATTCTCGAAATCGCCTTCAATCCTATAGTTCTCAATTCCATTCATCACATATCGTACAAGCTGGGGCTCTTCAAACTTGTCAAAGGTCATTGTCTTCTTTGCCCGAACGAGGTTACCATTCACATCATAAACCATAATTACAGGAAAGCGAAGAGGAACATAGATCATCCAGTCTTTATACGCTTCTATCATCCCAGCTGCCACCAAATGAGAAACGAAACGGTTACCTTCCACTAATTCTCCAAATTCAACCGATCTATCCCTGAAATTAGATTCAAAGGCTAGTTTATTAAACGCTCGGACAAAGTACTCTATGCCTGTATATGTTATGGCGTGCCGGTAAGGAGCCTCCTGCCTGTCAAATACTCTTGAATCTATAAAACTCCCTGTCGCCTTTGAGAAAGAAGAAATTCTCGCGTTGTTGGAATCTGTTACATAAATGAGCGAATCAGATGCTACTTCAACATCATCTATGTTTAAAAATTCGCCGGGGGCAGAACCAGCACCACTTCCATAGGACATGATATAATTGCCCTTAGAATCAAACCGCAAAATCTGATACGCCCCGTAGTCGACAACATACATATCTCCGTTGGTGTCCGGTATGAGATACTGGGGGTCGTACAGCATAATCTCTTCATCCCCAGGCAACTCAAACATCCTACTCACAGAAACATTTTCCCAAACCCTTTCCCTTGTTTGTTGCTCCTCAGCTTTTTCTAAAAACAAAAAATCCCCGAAGGTATCCTCGTCTTCGCTACTACTGCAGGACAAAACAAAAAAGCAGATGAGGACAGTGTACCTACCGTCCATTAAGGCCATGCCCACTTAGAACATGCTTGGATCCCTGGCAAGCAAAATGAAATAGGGAGGTCCATACACCACTGACATGGCATAGTCGCACACTTCATATTTCCCCCGTCACTTCCAGTCTGGAATTAAGCCTTGGGTACATTTGATGGGCCATGTTTCTTCTTCAGTACAGGGAAGATTCTCTACAAGGCAACATCGGCGAAACGCCTCACACGCCCTCCAACCGCCGTCGCAATACATAAAGCTACATGTATGGTTGCATTTTACATCGCCTGCAGCGCTGTATGAGTTTGCATTACTGCCGAAAAATATCAGCATAGCTGCAAAAAACAGAGCGATAAATGATCGTATCAAGGAGTTTCTTCGTTTTCGCATTGTAAAGTGTGTTTGTGGTTCCCCACAATATTCGCGGTGGAACCGGTTATGTATGGTATTAAGACTGGCAGCAACCCTGCCCGCAGGACGGGGATCACTTCCAGCACCCAATACACTACGACTTTAAAACAGAATCTGAAAAACGGAGCCAATGGCTATGGACAGATCCCGTGTTAATATAAGTATATCTCACATACTTATGCAAATGACTGTTATTCTTTCTCTGCTATATTAATGCACTATACTTGTTATATTACCGTTAATTCATGTTAGATAGTCTCTTTGGGCCAAAAATCATAGTCGCTTTATCGGCTGGCGCACAGCGTGAGACCAGATGTTTCTTTCATGACCAGTTGACATGTGCAGGTCTGACATAACTCCCTTTTCCAACCACTTAACCCCAACCTCTGCACCTAACCTCGCCAAATTCCGTGGCGAAGTTGTGCTAAGCGGTTATGTTCGTGGGATCTCAGTTGAAGGGTAAGAGGACCGGTTATTGAAAACGATAACACCCAAGGCGCTTGGTGCATGATCCATGTGAGACAGATTCCAGACAGAAATCACGATATAACGATCTCCCTGCGCAGTCGGGCAACGGGCAGGCCCAGTTGTACTCGGTATTTTGATACAGTACGCCTGGCTATTCTATATCCTTTCTCCTTTAGGATGGCTGTAATAGCCTGATCCGTCAGTGGGTCTGTCTTGTCCTCCCGTCCAATGATGCCGGAAATAATCGCTCTGACTTCCTTGTTTGACACATCAACACCGGACGCCGTCGCGACCCCCTCGGAGAAAAAGTACTTGAGTTCGTAGACGCCAAAATCGCATTGAACATACTTTCCACTCACAACGCGACTGATCGTCGAAATGTCCATGTCGAGCCGCTGGGCAATATCCTTGAGAATAAGCGGACGCAGGTACCCCTCCCCCAAGGTGAAGAACGCTTCCTGAAAAGCGACAATCTCACGCATGACGGAGAGCATGGTTTGGCGGCGTTGCTGGACTGCATCAATGAACCACTTTGCCGACTCAAGCTTTGAGCGGAGAAATTGCTTCGTTTTTACATCCGATTTCTTGTTTGAGCCGGTTTGACGATCAGCGGACATCTTTTCGATCATCTCTCTATACGGTTTGGAAACCGCAAGCGTTGGAAAGTTGCCGGAGTTAAGCTGAATGACAAACGTGCCGTTAGTATTGCGCACTAGAAAATCAGGAGTCACATAGTTTTCCTGTGGTGTGAAGGTGCCCTCGCCAGGCTTGGGATTGCACGATTGGATGAGGTCTATGGCAGATTTGAGAACGGCATCATTAATACTCAGGCGTTCTTTGATGCGTTCGTACTGTCTTCGGGCAAAGGGCTTAAACAGATTGCCGACCATCTGGAGAGCAATGCCTCGACCCGGAGTATCTTCGGGGATCAATTCCAGCTGGATCAGCAGACATTCCTGCACACTGCGTGCTGCAATTCCAGGTGGATCAAGATGCTGGATAAGGCGCAACACGCGAATCACATCTTCTTCTGTCAGTTCCTCGCGATAATTAAAGGTGATATCATCTACGATTGAGGGAATTTCTCTTCGCAGGTAGCCATCCTCGTCAATGGACCCTATGATTTGCTCCGCGATGAGCGTATCTCGTCGATCAAGATTCAAGAACTTTTTTTGCCCACGAAGATGATCGGTCAGAGTTTCGCCTGCCGCAAGTGGGATCTCCCGGTCTACCTGGTTGTGGTCTACGCGGGCTTTGTATCCGTACAGATCGTTCGCATCCGGTAAGAGATCTTCTAGGTCAAATTCTTCGTCAGTGGTATTGTCAGCGGACTCGTCCTCCGGCCCAGGTAATATCTCGTCGGGTGATCCCTCTTCGAGCAGCGGGTTATCGACCAGTTCCTGCTGAATGCGCTGTTCCAGTGCAAGTGTTGGTAATTGCAGCAGCTGGATATACTGAATCTGCTGCGGGGACAGTTTTTGCTGTAGCCTTAATTCTTGACTCAGGTTCAGCATATGCCGGGCACGCGTCCTTAGATTATGTCGCAACTACCACTGAAACGTAGAGGGCAGTTACGGGGTTTGCAATTGTAATAGTCCAGTATCTTACGATCATACGGTGATTCGGTTAATTACCCGAGATCAACACATGTTGCATCCAGTCAATGATGAAGCGCCAAAGCATAGCCGCTCCTAACCCTCAAGACAAGGACTTTGAACGTCGGCTTCGCCCGCGTAAGCTGAAGGATTTTATCGGACAGGAGAAAATCAAGAGCAATCTCAAGATTTTTATGCAGGCTGCTCTGGAGCGGAAAGAAAGCCTTGATCATGTACTCTTATCCGGCCCGCCGGGGCTGGGCAAGTGTGTGACGGCGGATACACAAATACAGACTCCCCAGGGCCGCGTGCCAATGGGGCGACTGATTCCGCCCAATCTTAGTCCTGGTGAATGCAGGGACCACACCGTAACGGTCATCGGAGCGCTTGGCGCAGAGCGCACCTCACGTGTGTATGCCAGTGGATCCGGTCCGACAATTCGTCTCTTTACAAGCTGCGGACAATCTGTGGAGGGTACCCCAGCACATCCCGTACTAGCAGAAGACCAGGGCTATATGACTTGGCGACCGCTCGGATCACTAGAGCTCGGAGACCGGGTTTTGACGTTACAGAAAGAATCCGCGCAGGAGTCTGCTGAAAGCGGAGATTACAAGGATGTCCGGTTTACGAAGCAGGACTGGGCTGCCCTGGAAGCATCAAGCGGTAACAGACCAAAAGCAACGGGTGACTTCAATTGGAGTACAGTCACGCGACTAGAATCTGCGGAAGCGGAAACGTTCGATTTTGTAGTGCCAGGCTCACATTCGTTCATCGGTAACGGATTCTGCAATCATAACACCACTCTGGGACACATTATCGCAGAGGAAATGGGGGCCTCCATTACCACTTCGTCTGGTCCAGTAGTCGATAAACCCGCGGATCTGGCAGGGATTTTGACCAAATTGAAGGAGGGGGATGTCCTTTTCATTGACGAAATGCACCGTCTATCGCCGCTGGTGGAGGAGTATCTCTATTCAGCAATGGAGGACTACTACATTGACATTGTCATTGACAGTGGCCCAAATGCGCGGAGCGTGAAGATCCCATTGCCCCGGTTTACAATGGTGGGAGCTACGACACGAAAGGGGTTGTTGACCGCCCCTCTGCGCAGTCGGTTTGGAATAGATTTTCGGTATGATTATTATAGCGCTGAGTTGCTTCAGGCCATTCTTAAACGTTCGGCGGGGATTCTGGGCGTTCTGATTGAAGAGGAGGGCGCGTACGAGATTGCCCGTCGAAGCAGGGGGACCCCCCGTATAGCCAATCGTTTATTGCGCCGGGCCCGTGACTTTGCACAGGTGGAGGGAGATGGCTGTATAAGTCTTAAGATGGCAGATCGCGCACTGACGGCACTGGATGTAGATACCGAAGGATTGGACAACATGGACACGCGCATACTGCTCAGCCTTATTGACAAGTTCAATGGCGGGCCCGCTGGACTCTCAACCCTGTCCGTATCTGTCGGGGAAGAGTCGGGAACGATTGAAGAAGTTTATGAACCTTATCTCATACAAGAGGGATATATGCAACGCACGCCGCGGGGGCGTGTAGCAACCAGAAAGGCATACAAACATTTTGGGAGAAAAGCCCCAGGTGCAATGCCAACACTATTT
>VXLY01000101.1 GCA_009841335.1 Rhodothermaceae bacterium
GGCAGACGGTAAGTTGATCGGTTCAAAAGCGATGGTGCTTGTAAAATAGCGTCTGCATTTAACTGCCGTTCTCGGTATCGTCCCTGGGTCTTATATTCTGATTTTGGACGTTGTCAGATTGGGGAATACCAACTCCTGACTCCGACAGGTACGAGTTGACTCGGGGATCACAAGCTAGTTCCGAACGGTAGATGCTCAGTCGGGGCAGAATTGCTTGAAAAGTGATAAATTTGCATGATGAATGAGACGAAAACCAAGATGTTCTGTGTGTTTGGCCGCTTGCCGGGCACTCACTGGACTTGTGGCTTTACACGAATGAAGTACATGTCATGTGTCTTTGCGGGCATGATACTTTCGGTTTCGGCTTGGGGGCAATCGGGGCCTGGTGAGTGTCCTTCAAGCCTGCAGGTGATTGCGGGGACATCCACGTTGATTGACTGTGCTTTGCAGGCGGGGGTTCACACGTATCAGTGGACCAGCAAGGATCCGTCTTGGCTGGAATACTTGAGTGACGCAGCAGCAGCGGCACCAATTTTTGATGCACCAGTCGGACTTGAAACATTTTACGATATGGTTTATCGTCGTCTGGTTTTTGATGGCGAGGGCGTGCTTCTGGGCCAGGACGTGATTTCAATTATGGTCCGCCCGCCAGGAGGGGTTGTGATGTCGGACGATGGGCAGCGTTTATCGTCACAAAGTGCGGCACCAGCGCAGATCGCTCCCGACGGGGTTCCTGACCCAGTGGAGCGTGAGATGCCCTTTTTGAGTTGCGTACGACGCATCACCGTTCGCAGTGGGGAGTTGGCGGAGATTCCGTGTACCGGGTTCCATTCATCGAAGGGCCTGCTGGCTTACCGGGTTGAACTGGACTGGCCTCCGTACAGCGAGGCAAAGTTTCTTGGCGTGGGGGCGTTCGACTATACGGTTCGAGCTCCTGTGATTGATGAGTTCGCCCGGGTTCAGATGCTTGAGGTTTTCGCCCGGGCTCCCAGGGCGGAGCAGGAGGTTTCCGTGCCTGTGGAGGTTCATGTGGTCAACCGGGCAGAATTGTTCACCTGTGAGGATGTTGTTGTAGATGAATCAGCGGATGCAGAGATTCCTTGTTCGGCTATATCAGAACAGATGCCAAGGGTACAGCTCATTTCGCAGCCTACCTTGGTGCAACCGGGAATTTATGATCACTGGCCCCGACTGATGATTCCGGAGGTTGACAGGGATACGTCATTTGCGGTCACGGTTCGCGCGTTTTCGGAAGATCAGGTCGTGGAGGAGGTGTTTACGGTGACGGTTCGGAACGCATTGGAAGTGTTTGATTTCGGGATTGAATGTGATCCAGTTCAGCGCGAAGTCTACGAGGGCAGCTCTGACTTTGAGATTGTGTGCCGTGCGGTAGACAGTCCGACGGATGAGTTGAGCTGGACCTGGTCGGCCGAGGGGTCAACGCCGTTTGAGCTATTGGAGATTGACCTGGACGACGCTGGTAATACGCGGGCCACCTTCCGTGTGCCGACGGAGGTGGCGGAGGATACTTTTTATGCGTACACCGTCGCGGCGACCCATGGAGATGCAGGAACCTCCAATCGGGTGATCATTTCAATCACGGTCTTGGAAAAGCCAGATATTTCTGTGGTTTGCGAGGGTGCACAAGCTCGCACAGGCGATCCCCCGCTCCGGCTCATGTGCACCGCCAGCAACTCCAAGGGACTCCCCTTGACCTATCGGTGGCATTGGGCACCAGCGGATCGGCTCTCGGATCCCGCTGTGGCGACGCCGCTATTTGAGGTTCCGTCAGATCAGCAGGAGCTGGTCGAGAATTATGTGTATGAGGTTACGGCCTCTGCGGACTTTGCAGATCCACCGGCTACGCCGACGCGGCTCACCGTGACCGTTCTCAAGAACCTGGGTCCCCTGGTGGTGACCTGCAACAGTCCGATTGAGGTCTACGAGGGTTCGCCGGAGGTGCCTCTGGACTGCTCGGTACCCATGCCTGTTCCGCCGGACCTTGAGTGGACATGGGAATTGGTAAGCGGTGGAGAGGATCTGTTAACGCGGGGCATTGGTGGGGCGCCGCCGGTATTTCGGACACCGGCCTCGGTGGCCAGTACCACCACCTGGAGCTATCTGATCCGGGCGGATGCCCCACCCCACTACGATATTTCCGAGCCGCAGCAGGTTGAGATTACAGTGCTTTCCCGCCCAGTGCTTTCTCTGGAGTGTCCGCAGGAGGTGGAGGTCACCGTAGGTCAACCCCCGCAGCCACTTATGTGCAATGTGAGCAATGATCAGGATCTGGACTTGGTGTACCGTTGGCGCTGGACGCCGCCGATCCGGCTTTCAGACGCTACGGCGGCAAGCCCCCTGTTTGAGGTGCCGCTCCACCAGCGCGCGGTTTCGATCACCTATCCGTATAGGGTCACGGTCTGGGCTGATCTTGCGGATCCGGTGGAGGCGTCCGTAGACGTCACGGTGTTGAATCCGGCTACGCTCCCCTCGGAAGTCATTGAAGTTAGGACATCTGGTCTGGACCTTGGCGTGATTGGGCCGCGGGGGCAGGTGGTTATGGATCCGGCCACAGAGCAGATTTCCGGGCATATCTACGAAGGGGCCGCGAATGTTGGGCGGATGATACTTCGGACGCAGGACAGTGTGGTGGTCTCTCTGGAACAGTTACCCGCCGTCATTCTGCACCATGCGGAGGAAGCCCGGACACTGACACTGGTTCCTGAATGGGCTCATTCGGAGTCCTGTGTGCAATTCCTAGCAAGCACCCAGGCCAGTCGGATCGTACAGTATAGTTTGGAACCTGGCGATTGCCACGTCATCCGTATCGGGGGAGCCGCCTCACTGGAAGATGCCGCTCCGGGGGCCTATTCCGGGGATGCGGCCGTGGTTTTGACGGTCAATGAGGTAGAGGAAGTTTACACTGTTCCAGTAACGCTGACGGTTGGGGCTGCCCGGCAGGTCGTGGCACTGGGACCTTCGGGGGCTGAGATCAAACAGGATCCGACTCCGACCTATGGAGAAGAGCAAGTTCATATTTGGCCACAGATTGCCGTTTTTGGATCTGACCGACGTCGTGCAGTCTTTGAACTTCGTAATCCATCCCGCTATCCGATGGAGGTGGAGGTTTCCGCCGCATTCGGGTATCGGGAATACGGGGACAACGAATCCGTCCTGGTTACGGATACCAGCATGGGGCCAGGCAACCTTGCCATGGCCTTGTCCGTGTATCCCGGGGTCGTGGTACTGCAGCCAGGTGAGACGAAGCAGGTTCAGTCTGCGATCACCGTGCCAGTGGAGGAGCGCAGTGCCGCCGGGATGTTCAATTTTACCGTAACGCCGCGCAGCTACATTGACCAAAGCCTTGCTCCTGTTCCAGATGGTCTGGCCAGGATTATGTTTCAGGTCCCGGCGTTCTACATTCCAGACTCGGGGCCCGAACCGCTTCGTGCACAGGTGGAGTCGCAAACCGAGGAGGCCTTAACCGTTGTTCTTGAGACGGACGCTGTTCCGTTTTACGGTCAGGTACGCGTCCTGGAGGACGGAGGACGTGAGGTGGGACGTTCCGACCTCCTGGTCGTGACGCGCAGCCGGGTGCGTATTGCACTGATGTACAGCCCTCAAAAACCCCTTAGATTAAATTTCGTATCTTATTCTCCGAATCGCCTTCCCCCTGCCGATGTATATGTTTCCGATGACTCGTGAGTTTATGCGACCCAGATTGCTGGTCTTGTGTTGGGGCGCGATCAGTCTTTTGGGTCTACCCGCACTCGGGCAAACCGCAAATGTGACGCAGCGGGTGATCCCTGCTGCAGAACTGACCGACCTGACGTTTCTTCGCGCATTCCTTGAGGAGCAGTTCATTTTCCCCGAGGACACCGCGTATACGCATGCGATGTTTTTTGATGTCACTCAAGATGGCTTTGGGTCAAATGACATTATGCTTTTGTATCCAGCAGAGGAACGGTTCCTCCTGAGCACCTACCTTCCGGAGGATATG
>VXLY01000001.1 GCA_009841335.1 Rhodothermaceae bacterium
CCGGATCCAAATCGGGATCACCAATAGTCGTATGACGAACATACAGATCCGCCAAAGCTCGGTCCTCACGCTGCGCCCTTGCGTAGCCCAATTGGTAACTGGTTGGAACGAGAATGCGAGAGGGCTCTCTCATTTAATTGTGCATCCCAAGGTAGCAAGGTAATAATACGGCAATCACCCAGTTTATTTGATCCGGATCTCTAGCCCGCAGCACGGCAGCTACTAGCAATTATTATTTTTGTTCTATAGCCCAAAAAACGACACCCACAGGGCAAATCTTTGTCCGAGTAGTCGAGCTCCGCATCGATTCACGCCAATCCCTGACAATTAGTCTTTTCAAATTCCCATAATATCCAAGCTTGCACGAATATATGCGCCGCTGAACATTAGAACAAGGTTACAGTAGCGAAGGCACATGCCAATTCCGGTTACTTTGCTCCTTTCAGCCACCAGTCTTCGGCCCGTGACTGAGTTCGTATCCACGAATTTTACTATCTTCGGAGCACGGGCGACGATTTAGGCATTCTTGATGCCCTGCACCATTTGGCATGTCATAAATGACATCAACGGAATCTCAATTTGGCTTGGCTGACGCTCGTCTGACAGCGATAGATCCCGTGGGGGGACTTGGTTTCACGAAGCGCCGCAATTCAATTTGGAAGCGCCTTAGGTTTTTGCCGACACCACTGTCCGAGCACGCATAGTTGTCATGAAGCGGGGAAAACTCTTATTTATTGTGGGTGTCATCGTTGCAGGCGCCGCAGTCTTAGCCATCTTAAGATCACAATTACGCTCCGGTAGTCCAGAATCAACGTCGGAACGAGTACTTCCTTTTGTCACCACTGTGGCACCTACAGCGCACGAAGGGCGTGTTACGATACGCGGCAATGGAACGGTTCGACCACTTCGGGAAGTCACACTTATCTCGGAAGTTTCAGGAAAGATCACTTGGGTAGCAGACGAATTTGTCTCCGGTGGTGCCTTCCGTCAGGGGCAAGAGATTCTAAGGATAGATTCCACCGATTATGCAAATGCAGTTACCGTCGCACAGGCCGAGGTAATACAGCGACAATTCGATTTACTGAGGGCCGAAGAGGAGATGGCGATTGCAAGGCAGGAATGGGGGCTTCTGGAAAGTCGAACCGGCTTGCAAAGACAGGCCGACAGCACTGAGCTCGGCAGTCTTGTCTTCAAGGAGCCGCATTGGAGGGCTGCTGTCGCACAACTTCAAGGAGCAAAGGCACGGTTACAGGACGCTGAGACGCGTCTGAAACGAACACGTATCACCGCCCCATATAACGGACGTTTGCGGAACAAAGGAGCGGATTTGGGGCAATTTGTTGGGGCAGGGCGTGTGATCGCTTCCTTTTATGGGACGGATATTGTTGAGATCAGTGTTCCCATCGCAGGCCGCGATATAACGCTCCTTGGTGACTTGCTGGTCAGTGGAGCCGGGACTACACATGCCAGACTTGTTGCCCGTAATGCCGACGGGGAGCATGAATGGATCGGGATTGTTCATCGCACGGAGGGGACTCTGGATGAGTCTACACGAACGCTCAATGTGATCGTCCGAATACAGAAACCTTACGATAGCGGTGATGTGCGGCCACCTCTTCTGGTGGGAACTTTCGTTTCCGCATACTTGGAAGGCCGGCACTTTGATCAATACTACACGCTACCTCGCGAAACTCTTAGGGAAGGCGATGTGGTTTGGGTTGTTCGTGACGACCGCCTGTATGTGCAACCCATAGAGATCATTCAGGAGGTGGAGGATACCCTCTACGTGTTAGATGGAATTACGGATGAGGACCAGGTGGTTAGCAATATGCTGAACGTCGTAACGGATGGTATGCGTGTACGGACCGGAGTGAATTAGTTGGCAGAAGCAAGTAGCTCACCGACATGAAGAAGGCCATTGCTTACATGGCGCGCAACAGCGTCGCAGCGAACCTGCTGATGTTGCTGATTCTTTTCCTGGGACTCCTCAATGTGTCAAGAATTCCACAGGAAGTCTTTCAGGAAGCCAGCCTTGACGCTATTGAGATTCGCGCGGACTATCGTGGGGCTTCCCCTGAAGAGGTAGAAGACGGAGTCGTGCGGCGCATTGAAGAAGCGATTGATGGCGTAGATGACATTGATCGTATCTCGTCCGTGTCTTCGGAAAATGTTGGTGTGGTGACGGTAAATCTGGAGTTGGGCGCTGATGTTGATAAGGCTCTCAATGACATTAAGAGTAATGTGGATCGTATTAATACATTTCCCGCTGAGGCAGAGAGGCCGGTAGTGCGAGAGTTGACCAATCGCAGGAATGTACTGCAGATTGCCATTTACGGGGACGCCGATGAACATTCACTCAAGGCACTGGCAGAGCAGGTCAAGGATGAACTGACGGCGCTTGACGAAATCTCCTTCGTACGTTTGATAGGTGTGCGGGACTATGAAATATCAATTGAGGTCTCGGAAGACGCATTGGCCGCCTATGGGCTACGTCTTTCTGATGTAGCAACTGCCGTGCGTCGTGGAAGCCTGGAACTGCCCGGTGGCAGCCTGGAGACGCGCAGTGAAGAAATCCTGGTTCGGTCCAAGGGTCAGAATTATACAGCCAGAGATTTCGAGGAAATTATCATTCTGGCGACTCCAGCAGGTGCTACGGTTCGTCTCGCAGATATTGCCACCGTCACGGATGGGTTTCAGGATGATGACCTCATCGCGCGATTTGAGGGACAGCCGGCGGTTCTGGTGGCGCTTACCCGCACGGGTGATGAGCGTGTACTTGATATTGCTGAAGCAACTGAAGAGTACCTAGCGGGCTTCCGTAAGAGTTTACCGGAGGGGATTTCTGTTGATACTTGGCGTAATGAGCACACCTACCTCAGAAGCCGTCTCGACCTTCTGATGAAGAATGGAATCGCCGGATTTATACTTGTTACGCTGGCTTTAGTCCTGTCCATGAATATCCAATTGGCATTATGGACTTCCCTAGGGCTCCTGGTATCTTTCATCGGCTCGTTTACGGTAATGGCGTTACTGGGGGTTTCCATAGACATGACCTCTCTGTTTGCTTTCATTGTCGCAATTGGAATTGTAGTTGATGATGCTATCGTAATTGGGGAAAACATATTCAGGGAACAGGAACGTGGCGTCCCCCCCTTGCGTGCTGCAGTTCAAGGAGCCACGCGCCTCTGTGTGCCTGTAACGTTTGCGGTTTTTACGACGATTGCAGCATTTTCGCCAATGCTGTTTGTACCTGGATCAATGGGCAAGCTCATGCAGTCCATCCCGACGGTTGCCATCACCGTTCTGGTTTTTTCCCTGATTGAATCACTCTTTATCCTGCCGGCGCATCTATCGCACATGAAGAAGAATGCAAACCCTGGTAGGGTCATGCGGCGTCTAGAAAGGATACAGTCTGCTACCACGCAGGCCCTGGAACGCTTCATACATGGTCCATTAGACCGAGTGTTGCGGCTCACCACTCGGCGTTATTCCTTAGTGTTGATTGGTTCGGTGGCTCTCATCGGTCTGTCACTCGGGCTGGTGCGAGGTGGATTGGTCCAGTTCATTTTTATTCCCGAAATCGAAGGCGAAGTCGTAACGGCACGGATTGAGATGCCGTTGGGTACCCCAGCTCAGCAAACGCAGCAGATCGTCGAATTACTGGAAGTGATGGGTCATGAAACTGCTGCCGAACTACAGACTACCCTTCCTGAAAACCACCCGCCTTTGGTGACGAATACACTGACCTTAGTCGGTGACCAGCCCTCCCTCGCGTTGGATCCGATGGCGGCTGATCAACACAGAGTTGTCCAATCCCATCTGGGTGAGGTCAGCTTTGAATTGGTCAATGCTGAAATACGAAAGCTTCCTGCACTTGAATTCGAAGAAGCTTGGCGCCAAAAGGTTGGCGAGATTCCCGGTGTAAACTCTCTCGTTTTCCAGGCTGCACTGCTCTCCCTCGGAAGC
>VXLY01000082.1 GCA_009841335.1 Rhodothermaceae bacterium
CACCAATGACTGGCATATGACACAACCGTTAATCGTACACTGACCTAGAATTGGGACACTCACTTTGAGACAGGACGGCTCGGTATCCTGTCAGACATTGTTTGCAGTTGGTCTATTGATGGGGAAGGCTGCGTCCGGTATAGGATCACAGCGTTCGTCATTTTCACCAGGCCTTCGTTCGCACGCACAAAAGTCTTTACCTAGCCCGAAATTCCGGGGAGTATTACCCATATATGTATTCACAGAAAAACTTATGAATCAAGCCTGAAATCGGCCTTATTGCACATATATTCACATTTTTCATGAACTTACGAACAGTCTCATTAAATTGATCTTCGGTACACATAACGCGCAGGAGGTGCATGCATCTCTTTTCTGAGCAAGCCGTCTTGCACTTGCGTGCATGCTCGGAAGGTTTCTATTGTCCGCTCCTCCGGCTCGGACTATCAATAGATTTATGTCTGCTAAGCTTAACTTTTCTGAACATCTGCGATATGCACGACAAATCGCTTTGGAAAAGGTGGGGATTGACGGGCAGGAAAAACTCAAGACCGCTTCTGTTCTGGTCGTTGGTGTAGGTGGGCTGGGATCATCGTTGTCCCTCTATCTTGCTGCTGCGGGGGTCGGACATCTGGGGTTGGTTGATTTCGATGTAGTGAAAAAAAGCAACCTCCATCGGCAAATCCTACACACAGATGAATTCCTAGAAGCCTCCAAACTTGATTCGGCCCATGCCACCCTGAAAGCCCGTAACCCTCACATCAGAATAACTCTGCACAACGTTCGCCTGCAAAAAGAGAATGCAATGGATATTCTTGGAGGATACGATATTGTTGCTGATTGCTCGGACAATTTTGCAACACGCTACCTTGTAAATGACGCCTGCGTAATACTGGGGATCCCCAATGCGTACGGAAATGTCTATCAATTTGAGGGCCAGGTGACCGTTCTGTGTCACTCGGATGGCCCATGCTACCGTTGCCTCCATCCCAATCCCCCCCCGGCTGGACTCGTACCCACCTGCGCGGAAAGTGGCGTACTCGGCGTACTTCCAGGGCTGATCGGAATACTCCAAGCAAACGAGGTTTTGAAACTGCTTCTCAACATCGGTCGGCCACTCATTGGACGTATGACGCTGCTCAACGCTTTGGATTCAGAATGGAAAAACCTAACCCTCCCAAAAAACGATGACTGCCACCTCTGTGGAAAATCTCCAACAATCGATACGCTCATTGACTATGAGGACTTGTGTGGAACAGCGCCCCATATTAGTGCAACAGAATTGAAAACACTCAAGAATCGCTGCTCGTCCTTCTTTCTTCTTGACGTGCGGAGAGCCGATGAGGCTGCGGTCGTAAGTATGGGAGCCGACCAGCTAATACCGGTTGAATCCCTCCCGGACCGACTATCAGAAATCAAAGCAACCCCCAATGAGCGTATCGTCGTTCATTGCCAAACAGGTCTTCGCTCCAGACGCGCTGTTCAGATTCTTCACAACGCCGGGTATCCTCGCGCAGTGAGCCTGGATGGGGGTATCCTGGCTTGGGTGGAGCTGCAGACAATGTAGGTCGTGCCCGAGCAACCTACTCCTATCATTCGGCATGGAGATTTGATACCGCCATCGGCGAATCCACCGTTCTTACCTTCTGGGCGTGCGCCTTCCGCGGCGTAGTACACCAATGAAGCTATCTTCAAGCCGACATCAGAATGTCCCAACGTCAGAGGATAGCATACCAGTTGCTCCGCGAGTATCTTGTACCTGCTTTAAACCTACCCTGCTTTTGCCTCACAACCTAATGCAGCGTCCACTGACTGTCGCCCTCTCGGCAACCTCGTTCCTGATATTGATCATTCTACTGCCCGGTTATCTACCTGTAGTTAACCTCAATCTATCAAATACAGCGACCCCTACATCCCTTTCTGAGCACATCACAAAACGAACAGCACATGATCGGCCTCCAAACTTTATCGTGATACTGGCAGATGATCTTGGTTATGGCGATTTGGGAGCATATGGTCAAAAGAAAATTCGTACGCCAAGACTTGACCAAATGGCCGCAGAAGGAATGAGATTCACGAGCTTTTATGCCGGACACACGGTCTGTGCACCATCCCGCATTGCCCTCCTGACCGGTGTGGACATGGCACATTCACGCACACGCTCTAATGCTGGTCCTGGCCTTCAGGAAACAGACATAACCGTGGCTGAGATCCTCAAGGAAGCGGATTACGCCACGGGCGTCTTCGGCAAATGGGGCTTCGGAACACCGGAAAACGGTGCACCAGACCGGCAGGGTTTTGATGAATTCCTGGGATACCTGGGCCATGTTCATGCGCACTCATACTATACGGACCACCTGTTCAGCATTCAGAACGGCAAAACAGAACGAGTGCCTGTTGATACGACACAGTATACACCGGATCTGTTTACGGAAGCGGGCCTGGACTTTATTACACGTCACAAGGATCATCCATTCCTGTTATATCTGCCGTATCCGCTGGTGCATGCGGAGCTTCTGGTGCCGTCAGAATCCATGAGACCCTATCAGGATAGCACGGGTCGTAGCCTCCTAATGCCGGAAAAACCATTTCCGTGCTGTGGTGTCATTGGTACCTATCGTGGACAAGAGCAACCCCATGCAGCATTTGCAGGGATGGTTTCCAGACTTGACCGAGATGTTGGTCAGATACTGGATCATCTCCGCAGCCTTGGGCTGAGCGATAACACGATCGTATTATTCACCAGCGACAATGGTCCTCATGTTGAAGGGGGTGCTGATCCGGGTTTCTTTGAAAGTAACGGTCCTCTGCGTGGACTCAAGCGTGATCTGTATGAGGGCGGTGTCCGCGTACCTGCTATTGCCTGGGGACCCAGGCTCATACCCGGAGGCATCGTGAGCGACCATCCCTGGGGAGTCTGGGATTTCCCTGCCACTCTAGCAGACTTTGCAGACGTATCCCCGCCGCTTACCAATGGGCTTTCGATGCGAAACCTACTGCTCGATGACGGACCCGTGACCCAGCATGAGTATTTTTACTGGGAATTCGATAATCGTTGGGGCGGACATTACGTGCAAGCAATCCGCCAGGATGATTGGAAATTCCTGCGTTTTGTTGAACCCGAACGGACCTGGATTGAGCTGTACAACCTGCGTGCAGATATTGGGGAATTCAATAACCTAGCCACACACTATCCCGAGATAGCTACGCGGTTGAGTGACTTGATTGATAGGGTTCGCCTGGATCTATAACGGCCAATCAATGGATCCCTCGAGTCCTCCAGCCCCTCGTCTGAACTGTAAGATCTTATGGAATGAAGTCTCCAGATATCCCTAATTATTGTAACCTCACCGTCACCGTAATCACTCAATTTCTTTTTTATTGACCCAAAACGGTCCAATTACCAAGATATCCATGTG
The DNA here is from genome assembly GCA_009841335.1 of Rhodothermaceae bacterium. Taxonomy (GTDB): domain Bacteria; phylum Bacteroidota; class Rhodothermia; order Rhodothermales; family Bin80; genus Bin80. The sequence continues at coordinate 3,420 of VXLY01000082.1, forward strand.
CGTATCCTGGAAACACTTTATCGCATCTTCGGGTGCGCAGACAATAGGCTCTCCGCGGACATTGAAGCTCGTGTTAACTAGCACTGGACATCCGGTCAATGCTTCAAACTTCTGCAGCAACCTGTAAAAAAGAGGATTACCCTGTTCACTTACCGTCTGTACACGGGCAGAGCCGTCCACATGCGTCACCGCCGCTATAGGCGACTCTATATTCCGTTGCCGTTCCAAACCCTCCCCCTGAATATTTGCGTCCCACACCTGCGCAGTTAACAGCATATAGGGACTCTCTTGAGTCATGTCGAACCAATCGGACACCTTTTCGGCTAGCACGGCCGGCGCAAAGGGACGAAAGTTTTCTCTAAACTTGATGGATTGGTTTACATGCCGCTGCATACGGAGTTGCCGCGGATCGGCCAGAATACTGCGATTACCTAACGCACGCGGACCATACTCCATTCGCCCTTGAAACCAGCCAATTACCTTCTGATCAGCCAGGGATTCAGCTGTTCGCCTACACAGTGTTTCCTCGCTAAGCTCCTCATAACGGATCGAGGCTATTTCCAATGCAGCACGAATGTCGTCCGCATCATATGAGGGACCAAGTTTGGCGCCCTCCATTGCATCCGGAACACACGGTTCACGAGGGACTTGGGCATAGTCATGCCAAGCCATCAATGCTGCTCCAAGTGCACCGCCCGCGTCACCTGCGGCTGGCTGAATCCATATTTCCTCAAAAAGCCCCGACCGTAAGAGTTTGCCGTTGGCGACACAATTGAGAGCGACACCGCCGGCCATACAAAGCTTACGCTCACCTGACTCCCTAGCAGCGCGCCGGGCCATTCGTTGAACAGCTTTTTCTGTAACCACTTGAATAGATCGCGCGAGATCAAGTTCTCTCCGTGTGATTGAAGACTCCGGGCTGCGCGCCGGGCCTCCGAAGAGATCCTCGAAAGCGCGGGAATACATCCGAAGACCCCAGGGAAAAGAGAAATAGCGAATGTTTAATCGATATGAACCATCCTCCTTAAGATCAATAAGCTCGTCCAGAATCGTTTGTACATATCTCGGCTCACCGTACGGCGCCAATCCCATGAGTTTGTACTCACCGGAGTTGACTCGAAAACCGCAATACCCCGTAAAGGTGCTGTATAATAATCCCAGCGAGTGCGGAAAATGAATTTCTTCTTTGAGCACGATCCCTGACCGGTTCCCTACCCCCAAAGAAGTAGTTGCCCACTCCCCCACACCATCTGTCGTAATGATTGCCGCTTGATCAAACGGCGACGGGAAAAAAGCGCTGGCTGCATGACTCTCGTGATGTTCGCAGAACAGTAGCGTACCGCGAAAGCCGATCTCCTTCCGTAGAATATCCGGAATCCAAAGGCTTCGCTTCAGCCATACCGGCATTGCTTTTATGAAGGAAGGGATTCCCTGCGGCGCACCGGAGAGGTACGTCTCCAGAAGCCTCTCAAACTTCAAGAAAGGCTTGTCATAGTAGGATACGATACTCAAGTCCTCGGCCGTGATACCTGCATGGCTGAGGCACCAGGCTATTGCGTTAACGGGCAATGACGCGTCGTGCTTGACTCTCGTAAAGCGCTCCTCCTGAGCAGCCGCAACGACAATGCCATCTTTTAGCAGGCAGGCAGCAGAATCATGGTACCAGCAACTAATACCAAGAATATATGTCACGCTTCCATCCACGCTGCAAGGCTGGTTTTCAGCTGTTCGATTTCAGCCTTGGCGTCCTGTTCTTTCTGACGCTCACGTTCGACTACATTCGCTGGTGCTCGGTTGATAAACTTCTGGTTCTGCAACTTCTTCTGCACCCGAAGAAGAAAAGCTTCTCGTTGGACCAGGCTCTTGCCAAGCCGCTGTCGCTCCTCTGCCGGATCAACTAGACCCTGGACGTAAATCAACGCAGACCCGACAACAGCGGAAGTACACTGCGGCGGTTTGGGAATATTGATCCCGACACGCAAATGCGTCACGCGCGCAAGCTTCTCGAAATACCCCTCGCAAGCCAACATTTTGTCAGCCAATTCTGATTGTTCCTCCGATAAACTCAGCGTAACCTCTATGCCTTTGGACGGAGCTACGCCGTACTTGCTACGCAGATGTCTGATTGCGGTCACCGTTTCCTGCAGGAAAGCAAACTGTTTGGCACCTGCTGTATCGCGCTCATCCGTTGCAGTCGGCCACCTGGATACCATGCATGCTTCTCCCTCTGCACGGGGGCGGAGACGATGCCACAGTTCCTCCGTAATAAAGGGCATAAACGGGTGGAGTAACTGGATCAATTGCTCGTAGATTTCGATGGAGAGAGCTATGCGCTCCTCTGACATGGCCAAATCACGCTGTGGCTTGACCAGCTCTAGATACCAGTCACAGTAATCGTTGCGAAAAGTGGTGTATAGCAGGTTTGCAGCCTCATTCAATCTGTATTTGGTCAGTGCTTCTTCCACGGACTCAATACATTCTGCAAGACGTGTAAGCATCCAGCGTTCAACCAACTCAAGCTCTTTGATGGGTTTTGTGCGCCGATAGTTTTTGTCCGGCTGGATAAATCGACCGAACACATTGAACGCATTCCAGATTTTGTTGGAGAAATTTCGTCCCATTTCAAAACCCGCCGGGTCCAGCCGGATATCCTGCCCCTGTGCGCATAAAATCGTAAGATAGAATCGCACCGCGTCTGCGCCATACTGCTCAATCAATTCCAACGGATCAATCCCATTGCCGAGACTCTTGGACATCCACCGACCAAGTTTGTCCTTGATCATGCCGGTAATGAAAATATCCCGGTAGGGCACCTCCCTCATAAAATAAAGCGAGGCCATGATCATGCGAGCAATCCAAAAGAACAGGATGTCATAGCCGGATACCAGCACATTTGTTGGATGGAAATATTTGAGATCAGCCTGTGTGTCAGCGTCCTCGCTCGGCCATCCAAGTGTAGCAAAGGGAAAAAGCCAAGACGAAAACCATGTATCCAACACATCTTCGTCCTGTATCATGCCCGGTTCGGGCTGCTCCACTGCCACCACAAACCCGCGGGTTTCATCAACTGCTCCGCTTGAATCCGTGTAATACCAGACCGGAATGCGATGCCCCCACCATAGCTGCCGACTGATACACCAGTCGCGAATTTCTTCCAGCCAGCGGAAATATTCGTTTTCCCAACGCTTTGGGTAAAATTTTACCGTGCCGTCCCTAACGGCGGTGATCGCCGGCTCCGCAAGAGGCTTCATGCGAACAAACCATTGACGGGATAACAGCGGTTCCACGATCGCCTTGGAGCGTTGCGAAACCGGCACCGTACTCTTGTATGGCTCTACTTTCTCGAGAAGTCCCTCAGCTTCCAGGTCTTTGACAATAATCTTCCGTGCCTCGAAGCGCTCAATGCCCGCATAGGTGCCTGCCTGCTCGTTCAGTGTCCCATCTTCTGCAATAACACTCAAAGATTCCAGTCCATGGCGCTTTCCAACTTCAAAATCATTCTTGTCATGGCCGGGGGTAATCTTGAGCGCTCCCGTTCCAAATTCCTGTTGCACATATTCGTCAGCTATAACCGGAATATGGCGCTGGGTAAGCGGTAATCTGACGCGCTTACCTATCAATTCTGTGTAGCGGTCATCATTGGAATTAACGGCCACCGCCACATCACCCAACATGGTTTCTGGTCGGGTCGTTGCTACCGTGATGTGACCAGTCCCATCCTCCGTTGGGTATCGGATATACCACAGATGGCCATCCTGTTCGACGTTGTCCACTTCCTCATCGGAAAGTGCGGTCTGATCCACTGGACACCAGTTTACGAGATAATGCCCACGATAAATGAGATCAGCTTCGTAGAGCTTCACAAAAACATGCTGCACAGCCCTCACATACCCAGGATCCATGGTGAATCGTTCTCGCTCCCAGTCACACGAGTCCCCCAAGCGACGTTTTTGTTGCAGGATTCGATCACCATATTCGCTCACCCACTCCCAAACCCTCTCAACGAAGGCTTCACGGCCTAAATCAAACCGATTCCTGCCCTCTGTTTCCTTCAATGTGCGCTCCACAACATTCTGCGTCGCGATCCCCGCATGATCTTTGCCAGGCATCCACAGCGCCTCCCTACCCTGCATACGGCGCATACGTGTCAGCGTATCTTGGACCGTATCCTGAAGTGCATGCCCCATGTGCAGTGCTCCTGTCACATTTGGAGGAGGCATCATAATCGTGTGGGGAGAGCGCCCATTTGCACGATCAGCCCGAAAGAAACCATTTGACTCCCAGTATCCATACCAGCGAGCTTCGGTCGCCTTTGGATCATAGGCCGCCGCGCGGCCCCTCGTATCGCTCATTTATATGATAATAGCTGTTATGATGAGCTATAACCGGGAGGTGGCAGAAAAGCGTACTACCATTTCTTCAAGGCTATCCGCGCCGTATCGTTCGAGGAATGCATTGGCGATCACCCAGGCTACGGTTGCTTCAGCTACCGTTGAAGCGGCCGGCACACTGGTCACATCACTGCGCTCGTAGCGTGTAGGTTGCGTCTCACCAGTTATCATATCTGCGGTCTCCAGTGGCTTGATGAGAGTGGGAATTGGCTTCATGTAGCCTCGTACAATTATCGGCATCCCATTTGTCATGCCACCTTCCAGTCCTCCCGCACGATTTGATCTCCGTCGAAATACAGCTTCATCATCCTGGAAAATCTCATCGTGCACTCGGGAACCTGGACGACGGATATTTGCTGTTCCGTCACCAATCTCGACTCCTTTCTGTGCATGTATAGAGAGGATTGCCTGAGCTAATTGTCCTGTCAAACGCCGATCCCAGTGCACATAGGATCCCAAGCCAGGCGGTACTCCCGTGACGACAACCTCGTAAACTCCACCGAGAGAATCTCCCGATTTTTTGATCTCTTTGATGTGGTCTACACACCCACGACTGAGTTTTTCGTCCAGCATGCGCACCTCACTCTGATCCGCCACATAATTAATATTCTCTGCCCCCTCAACTATGAGCGCTTCCCTCCTCTCACGCCAATCGGCTTCGTGATCCCATCCGACTTCACCAATTTGAATAACGTGACTGCCGACCTCAATCCCAAACTGTTTGAGTAGTTGGCGTGCAATTGAACAACAGGCTACACGCATGGCCGTCTCCCGCGCACTTGCACGATCAATCACGGGTCGAAGGTCATTGAAACCATACTTTTGCGCACCGACCAAATCTGCATGGCCCGGCCGTGGAAGGGTTACCCGTTCGATATCCTCGCCTTCTCCATCAATAGACATCACGTCCGGCCATCCACTTTTGTCCTTCCTGTAGGCCGCATTGTCCAATCGCAGTCCAATTGGGCCGGCAATTGTTTTCGAGAAACGTACCCCTGAATAAATATGGATTTTGTCACGCTCAAACTTGGCACGCCCACCCCGACCAAACCCCAACCAACGCCGGGCCAAATGGCGGTTGATATCTTTCGCGGTTAGCGGAACGCCTGCCGGCATCCCTTCAACAATTCCCACCAGCGCCTCACCATGAGATTCGCCAGCTGTCAAGTATCGCAGCATCCGATGCCCGTTACTCCTTGAGCTCGCTCATATCCACTACCCGCGGAACGTTCCACTTATCACGAATGGAAAGTCTCACACTCCCGCCTGCACCATTGAGCTCTCTGATCGCCTGTTGGACCGAGTTGACCGCCTTTCCATTGATGCGTTCCACAAGAACATTTGCCTGCAGATGCTCTATCTCTTCGGGACGCATCACGCGCTGTATAATTACACCCTCAAAATCTCCGAACTGTCTCTCATCTTCCTCCCCCCATTTGTCCCGCAGCACAAGACCCCACTGATCCAAATACCTGGCTGTGCTAACCTCTCTGCGGGGATAGTATCCCATTTCAGCTAACCAAGAGGCGACCTTTGGATGATCTCGTCCGAGCAACGTGAGCTGTAGGGTATCAACTCGACCCTCGCGCCAATAGGCAACCTCTACTTTGGAATCAGGACGCTGCAGAATAATTGTACTTTGCAGTTCATTGGGTTCATTGACCGGCTGTCCATTGACTGCAACGATCACATCTCCCGGCTGCAATCCAGCAGTTTCCGCTGCACTCCCACCATAAATCTGCTCTATAAATACACCTTTAATCTCTGCCATTCCCAATACTTGTGCCAGTCTTGCATGCACGTTTTTGGGTACCACCCCCATGTAGCCCCGCCGAAATTCCCCAAACTCGATCAGATCACTGGCAACGCGAATCATTAGATTGACCGGAATCGCGAAACCATAACCCTCATAGAATCCACTATCCGTCGCTATCGCTGTATTAATGCCAACTAGTTCGCCGTTGATATTTACGAGTGCTCCACCAGAACTTCCAGGATTGATGGCCGCATCCGTCTGGATAAACGTTTCTATCCCAAAACTCTCGTCAATGATATTCATGGAACGACCGAGAGCACTCACAATCCCCGCAGTAACAGTAGAATTGAGTTGCAATGGATTGCCTACCGCTAAAACCCAGTCTCCGGGCTGCACAGTTTCTGAGTCTCCAATCGTAATGGGCGCTACTCGTTCTCCTAGGCCAAGGACAATCTGTATCACGGCCAAGTCTGTCGACGGATCTACTCCCACTGTATAGGCCTCGTACTCTCGCTTATCTGCAAACTTAACCTGCAGTTTGCCCGCATCCTCTACAAGATGGTAGCTGGTTACAATGTGTCCTTGCGGGGTAATAACAACTCCACTACCTTCATTTTCAGGAAACATCTGCGAATCGGAACCGGACGAAGGCCAAAAACGTGAAGACCAACTGGATTCGACATTGATGGAGACCACAGACTGGACTGTACGGCGGGCAATATCCCGGAATGCACCACCGGGAACAGGAAAGCCCGACATCTCTGACTCCATTGCATCCTCATCTGGATCTACCCGCTCGACGAGGCGGATCTCCGCAAATTGGGAGCCTCGAGGTACTGGAGGGTATGCCATCAACATGATGAGTATCCCCGCCAATAACCCTGCACTGACCAGTCCAATTCCGATCAGAAGCCGGAGTTGCTTGCGCCTAGATTCAAACTGGTATGTTTCAGTGTCCTGCATCGTGTCCGCTACTATGCGCCGCAGGTATTGTTTCGGCAAGTGCCAGGATAGCCTCTCTGACCACTTTCGAGATTACTTTACGATCCATGCCCTGAGTTTCAATAAATTGACCGATTCGCAACTCTATATCCAACCGCCTGAAACCAGCCAAGTAGTGAACGTGCCCGACAAACGTATCGTGGTGTACATGGGAAACTTTTTCCCGTCCTTCACTGCCCTGCATGGCACGCCCGTTCAGACCGATCACATTTACAAATATCGGTTGTACACGACCCTCATCCCAGTCTCTAATGCTTTCGAAGGCACCCGTCTTAAATGGCAAAAACGTCTTGCCGTCGCCCGTCGTGCCTTCAGGGAACACCATCACCGAACCGCGTTTCATGAGGCGAGTCCGGACTTGGGAGGCAAACGCTCTAGCCTGCCCCATACGGGATCGATCAACCAGCAGCATGGCATAGGTACGACAGATCCACCCGACTATCGGCCAGCGGGTAATCTCAGCCTTGCCCGCAAAACAGACATCCAGTTTGGATGCAAGGAATATTGGATCAAGTGCCGTCAAATGGTTGCTCACCCTTAATACACCTGGCGCCAATCTTGCTTCGCTGAATGCCTTCACATGAATATTCAGAACACGACAAAACCGGCGAGCTGCCATACCCTGACGTTTCATCCTGTAAGCCAAGCGCTCACCGCTAGGACGTAATGATGCCCCAATACTCGTATGGATACTGCCAATAATGGTCAAGATCAAGGCGCACACTATACGTAACCAGGCTCTCATCGCTGCCTATACTCTGTTTATAGTAAATAATTGAATTCCAATAGACACAATCATTATACCGCACTTGCCATGCAGTCACGCGAACATAGGGACTTGAGTAAATCTGTACATCAATCTGTCGACATTGCGTTCGCCCTGACCGGGGATCCAAGGGTCAATTCGCGTGCACTCCGACAGTTGCGTTTGCTCTCCGAACTGGGGCTCAAGATTCTGGTATTGGGGCTTGGTACTCCGGTGGGAGTGGCCAGTATGAACATTAAGGACGTAACCCTCATGTGCCTTCCCAGACCACCTGGGTCTGGCCCGCAGTTTTTCTGGCGTAATCATCGACAATTCAAGTCTGCACTGAAACAAGTAAAATCTAAAGTCTACCACGCAAGTGATCTGTATACCCTGCCTGCAATGCGCCAGGCCGCAGACCGCCATCATGCCCGACTAGTCTTTGACGCACGCGAACTTTATACACACCTCCCCTCAGCTACCCGTCGTCCATGGGTCCGCACCACTTGGGAGGTTATACAACACTTGCACATCCATCGTGCCAATTGCGTCTACACAGTAAGCGAAAGCATTGCCCACCATTTAAAGAAAAAGCACAATGCCCAAAACGTCTGTCTGATGCGCAATATCCCTGCGCCACAGGCAGCTACCTCCACGCGCACCCTGCGTGAGCAACTTGCATTGCCTCCAGACGTCACGATTATACTCCATCAGGGTAATCTGCAGAAGCACAGGGGAGCAGCAATGATGGTTGAGGCAATGCTCCATACAGAAAACGCTGTACTTGTTTTCATGGGACATGGACCCTTGCGGCCAGATACAGAACATTTGGTTCAAAACCTAGGGTTGCAGTCGAAAGTCCGGTTTATCGACCCTGTACCACCCGAAAAGCTACTTTCGGTTACAGCATCGGCCGACCTCGGGTTGACATTCTTGGAAGACTGTTGCCTGAACCACAGATATGCACTGCCCAACAAACTTTTTGAATACATAGCAGCCGGCGTACCGGTCGTTGCCAGCGATCTACCCGAAATATCACAGATCATACAACGTTTCAATGTGGGCTGCGTAGTGCCTGCCGGCAATTCAAGAGCTCTGGCAGCTGCCTTCAACCGCGCTGTCAGTGATACCGAGTTACGCCATACATGGGTTGCGAATACACCTGGTGTCCAAAAAGTTTTTAACTTTACCACAGAATCTGAACGTTTTACTGCCGCCTATCTCCCCCTCCTGAACGGATGATGTTGCATCGCGCATTGCTACTCGTGGTATTCCTGATCTTCGGATGCACTCGTGACGATGTAACGGAGACCAGCACGCCCGATCCTGAATTATTGCCAGCTCCAATGAGCTGGCCCACCTTTGATGAAGCCGTTGCAACAGCTGCCAAGACAGGCAAGCCCATCCTAATTGACATCTATGCACCGTGGTGTGGATGGTGTCAAAAAATGCAGCAGGAAGTCTATACGGACGCTGCTCTGGTTGCCTACGTTCAGGACAATTTTGCTTATGGACGGCTGAATATTGACGATGCCGAAACCCGCCATGACTTCTGGGGACAAAACCTTTCATCCATGGAGCTAGGATACCACCTGGGAGCCGCTGGCACGCCTACTACCGTTTTCCTAGGGAGCGATGGCAGCTACATCACACGATGTCCGGGGTATTGGGCGAAGGATGATTTTAGCGTTGCCCTGCGTTACGTGGCTACAGGAGCTTGGCAACACACGACATTCTCCGAGTTTTCGCAGCTCTGAAAACAAACCGCTCCACCCCAGTAGATATCTGGGCGGCGATGCTTAAGAAATAATTGCCGGGCGTGGGATTCCTCGCAGCGCGTCATATCCAGGTCCGCATAAAGAATCGCCTCGGATGTCGTGGGGGCCTGGGCCACAACGCTACCTTCTGGATCAACCACAAAGGATCCTCCGCCAAAGGTCAGGACGTCTTCCTGCCCTACCCGATTGGCGAGGGCCATGTAGTAGCCATTCTGGAATGCTCCCACCCTCAATTCCGCTTCAAATAAACCCTCTGGCCACTCATCAAGTGCCCCTGCCTGGGGGACAACCACCACATCCGCACGCTGCAGAGCCAGGGCACGCTGATATTCTCCATAATGTCGGTCGTAGCAAATAGCTACACCAATCCGACCTGCGGCAGTATTGTACACCGGAGCCCGGTTACCCGCAGCTGTGTAGTAGTCCTGCTCATAGAACCCCTCGTACTGCGTGATATGCATCATTCTTGTAACGCCCAGGAGCGTACCATCCGCATCAATAACCGGCGAAGCGTCAAAGGCGGCATTGCCCTCCCGTGCGTACAGATTGAGAACCACAACCACTCCCAGTCTTTTGGCCGCTGCGCTGAAAGCGTCCGTTGTACGGCCGGGGATCTCTTCGGCAAGCGATAATGGTGGCAAATCATTCCCTCTGCACTCAGGGTAACGCACCTTACGGTGTTGAGGATAGAACGGGGTAAATGCAAGTTCTGGATATACGACCAGATTTGCCCCTGCCTGCGCAGCAGCCTCCAGCGATTCTAGCCCCTTGGCCAAGTTGAATTCCACATCACTGGATGCTGAGCATTGGATAAGCGCGATCTTCATTGATTCACGTTGCTATGGTCTACGTCCTACCGCTGACCGAATGGTTTTCTTCAGAATAGCTTGCGAGCACGAATCTGGACAATCCTGCTAAATCCGACTTGATCTGAATCTGAGAGACATCTTTTTCCTTCTGTAGCAACATACTTACAGAGGCTGCATAATCAACGTGCGTTTCCAGCACAAGCATTCCCCCCTCTCTTAGTAGGCCACTCCCAAGTTTATCAGCGATAGCCCGATAATATGCAAGGGGATCTTCACCGCAGAACAGAGCGATTCCCGGCTCGTAGTCCCGCACCATCGGGGGTAGTTGGGAACGCTCGCTATCCGGTACGTAGGGAGGATTAGCAATAACTAAGTCGTATCCCGTACCAACTTTATCCAAAAAATCACCGCTCAGGATATCCGCTATGATGAACCTGATATCAAGCCCATTTTTCTGGGCATTCTCCCTGGCGATCTGGAGTGCCGGGGCACTGACATCACAGGCTGTTACCTGGGCTGTGGGCAAAGCATGCTTCACGCTCAGTGCAATGCAGCCGCTGCCCGTACCAATGTCCAACACTCTTGATGCGCCGCCCGGTTCGATAGATTCTAGAGCAACCTCAATCATTTGCTCCGTTTCCGGCCGGGGAATTAGGACTGCAGGAGAGATACGAAGACGTAGCCCCCAAAATTCCGTGTACCCTAAAACGTATTGCACAGGTTCTTGAGCGGAACAGCGCTGGGCTGCCTCCCGAATTCTAATGATCTGATTCTGCTCCAGCTGGTCGCCTTCGCGGCTAATCAAGTGTGTCGGACTACATTCGATTATATCACAAAGAATCCATACGGCCGTACGTCGAGGAGAAGGAACACTTGCCTGCTCCAGCAAATCTTCCACTTCCCGAAATATGGTCTTTATATGCATTCTGTGCACGGAAATTTATATATGAACTCCCGTACCATGTCTCGAACAGGCTTGACTGAGATCAATTTAGATCGAAGATTTAACTTTGGAGAACGCATTTTATCCCGGTTGGCAAAGCATATATCCCCCAGAAGTTGTGTCTGAGGAAGTTCAGGAAAATATTGCATTCGGTGACTCACAATGAACGTGCTTTGGACTATACCTATCTGACCTCGTGATAAACCGGCGTCCTCAGATATGAACTATCCGCTCATTCCTGAGCATTCCATTTGCTCCTCCAATCACGATCCAGTTAGGATACATTCTTCTCTGACTCACACCCTTCCAAGAACGCTTCCTTTTGAACCCGGTTCGATGCACCCCTTGATTATGATTGAACAACTTATGTAATTACCAAAATCGCCCTATGGCTAGTATATTTCGTGTTTATTCACCTGAATCCTAGATGGTCCCCCTTCTTTACGCCCTAATTGCACCAGTAGTAGGGGCATTCCTATACCCGGTACTACATGACCAGCCTAGGCTTACGCGTGCCTTTGACCGGATTATGTATGTGGTAGTGCCCCTATTAGTGATGATACAGGTATTCGGACATGAGATTACACATCACGGTTGGGAACCGATTGGCCTTGTGTCTCTAATGGGAGCCATGGCTTTAGGGCTTCTGATGCCCGTCGCTATCAACCATGTTTCCCACGGTATTGCAAAAAAAACTGGAACTCTATCCATCATCGCAGGATTTCTGGGATTTTTCCTGCATGCCCTTTTAGAAGGTGCAAGCCTGAACACGGATCAGCCCATCAACACACTCCCCATTGCGGTCCACCGCATTGCCGTAGGGGTTATGATCTGGTGGATCTTACGACCTCGCTTTGGTGCACCCATCGCTATGGCCGGCATTGCAGGACTACTGGTGACAACTGCTACCGGATACTTTCTTTCTGGCGTTTTGGCCAATGAATTTGTAGGAAGCAGCCACTTTCAAGCATTTGTGGCTGGCTCATTACTGCATGTCATCTTTCACGAAAGCCGTCATGGGGGTCCACATTCGCACGATACGTCAGATAGCGGGGATAAGCACTCTCATTATGAACCCAGCCAATAGGTTGATGTCATAAAGCCCCATCTTTGATCAGTGAACCATGAATCAAACGAGAATGCCTGAATCCGATTTACCTACCTGATTGATCTATGCAAATCCAGACCCAGAAACTTGTTGGGAGCACGAGCGCCTTCCAGTGTGTCTAACTGATTCGGAATAACCAGCCGCAATGTCTACTCTCAAGATCCTTCTTCTGCAAATACGCAAATTGGACGACCCGATGCGCATCAGTGAGGTGACTGCGTTTACTGATGCACTAGACTGTTCACCAGAACAGATTTCTGCCGCTGATTTGATCAATGATCCGCCTTCACCGGAGATGCTTCGCAGCGCAGATCTGGTGGTGATCGGTGGAGCTGGCGATTACTCTGTACCTGAGGGAGGACCTTGGTTAGACCAAGCGCTGGACGCCATGTACTCACTTTATGCAAAACGTAAACCGATATTTGCATCCTGCTGGGGTTTTCAGGCTATCGCTGCTGCTCTCGGCGGACAGGTAATCACTGATCCGCAACTGGCAGAACTGGGTACACTTGAACTTTTCTTGACGGATGAGGGCAAGAAGGATCCCATCTTCGGTGAGTTAGGAACACCATTCCTAGCCCATGTGGGACATCAGGATACTGTTGTTCGCCTCCCTAATGGCGCTGTTCGACTGGCCGGTACCCCCCTCGTAGAGAACCACGCGTTCTGTATGTCGGATGCCCCACTCTACTGCACACAGTTTCATTCTGAACTCAAAGTGCCCCTGTTGAAACAACGACTGCGTGCCTACCCTCAATACACTGAGCAAATTGCCGGCATGCCGGTGGACGAACTTATTGGAACACTACAGGAAACACCAGAAGCCAATAGTCTCATGCGGCGGTTCATGAATCACGTATTTGGAATCAGAGATGATGTAAAGGGCTAGATACGCCAAGATTGCGTCAAATGGCGTTTGTGCATAAGGATGGGGGTTTAGCCTACTACTTGGGGGGTTGATCAATTTAAAGAGGTTATTGGGGCTTATATAGCAAAGATTTGGAGTCATACTTAGTCGTAGCAAAGACAACGCTGCCAGCAGGCGTCGGATTCGATTCAATTCGCGGCGGAAAAGCGTATGGGACCCTAGACGATGACAATGCTGTCGTCGTAGTGTGGGATATTGCCGAATAACGACAAGTGCACCTGGAGGAATAGACGTTTGATCACACTGCCGAAGCGGCATTCAAGCCGGTTGCACGCACACGAAGGGACCACTTGCTGGGGAGACGCGTCGTCTGCGGCAGCACGTGTTTGGTGAAGCAATCCAGTTGAACGTCCAGATGCGCTTGATCCAGAAAGTGCATCAAGACACGCAGCAAGTAAGGTTACTTGAGCGCGCGGAGTCGATCGCGACGAGCGGGCGAACATGACCATGACGAATGTACCCTGCTAAGCGCAACCGTGACCGGTGAAACGAGAATTGTGGGATCGAGATAACCTATTCGGACCAGGAATCTAAGAGACTGTACCGACGGCCGTATTTCGTCCGCTGACCGGATCAGGCTCCGCCGCAATTGTGCTCGAAATGATCGGCCAGTTTGTAAAGGGCAGACAATCTATTGCCGCTACTAGTCTTCCTTTTTTGACCTGATCATTACTTGCGGTATCCTGAAACCGTCTTCATTTTCTACAAACGTTCTCACCACCATCAGGTCGACCTCGGTTATGGTAGGTATTCCGCCGCTTCCTATATGCGTGTACGCTCCTGTCTCAGGATCAATCCTAAAGGTCAAAACGCGTCGACGATCGTCACCCAGTTCCATTGAGGCGGAAAGGTAGAGCCATCCGTCACCGAATGCCTCCGAGATCGAGAGGGACCCGTGTCCCTTCTCACTTCGGGCACGACCATGAAAACGCGTACTGCGTCCACTCTCTGTAATCTCAAGACCAGAGCGTATACCCTCGACACGAACAACCCAAAGCTGATCACCTTCCTCGTTATACGCCCGAACCACAGGGATAGAGTAGTTCGAAATTGCTACAACTCCGTGATCCTCGTTGCACGAAAGCCTTGCACCGTTCGACATGAATCCAACAATGCTTGGATTATCGTATTCGTACGGTGTCCCAAATCCTGTTACGTAGTCCCCGTCCATAGTGTACTTGTGGATAACATGGCCGCTTGATGCTTCGTAACGCACCAAGTAGAAGTTACCCCGCATCGAACACGCTGCACTCGCCCCAGTACTCGTTCGCAGACTCTTGTCAAATTCGAAAGTACTGCTTTCTGTCCGCTTGAAGACATGTACCCATTCGTCTGAACCGGCCACGAACACGGTGTTGCCCTCGTCGGCTACCATTAGAAACCTGGGATATCTGAATTCGCCCGGTCCTTCTCCTGCCCGCCCGAAACTGCCCAGGTAGTTTGCGTCCGTGTCAATTACGTGGACCGTCTTGGTATTGGAGGGTGCGTTCGTCCCAGGATACGCATCCAGTATGAAGATCGTGCCCTCGCCGTCGGTAGCAATGTCTGAGACAAAACCGAGCATCTCGTAGTCCTCTCCCTCTTCGCGTCCAAAAACGACGGTCCTGAAACCTGTGGTATCAATAAATGGCGGGAGCTCATCCCATTTCTCCAGATCACTCAGATCAATAACAAGGCTGGGATCAGTTGCTTCTGGAATGCTCTCAGGTCTTGGATGATATAAGCGCTTCTCAAACTGGGCGACCGCCGGTGTGGCGAACTGGGCCCACAGCATAAGAACCGCCAGGCAAAAAAGAAATCGAATGGGGCAACGGATGATCATGACCAGAAGGGATGTTGGATTAGAAGGGGGTAAAAGCCGCGTCATTGACAGGTCTCACGAAAGCGCCTATTGAACAGTGCAAAGTCGTACTGCCCGGCCTGACGGTGGATCCACGCATTTCTTGGTACCTTCGGAGACAGGGTACACCGACCGTCTAGCCAGAAGATCACCTTGTACCACTTGTTCGCCGCTTCGTCCGGCAACAGCCGCATAATGTCCAGTAGTGTCAGTCCTGTGCGGTGCGCTTTGCCGGGGCCGGTCAGTGGGACCCCGCGTCCGATCTGCCCGCTCAGACAGGCCAACTGATCAAAAGTCGCGGTTTAGTAAATGATCGCCCAAAATGACCGATTTGGAACAGAATCCTAATAGGCTGTACGCTAACTACTCATCTTGGCATAACATGATGGTAGTGCCATTGTCAATATCCCTGTGCCTTCCCCAATACTCACACTTAATTTTCCTGAGACAATCCGCGAATTCAATCTGCTGCGCTACACCTGCATTCTCCCCAAGAATACATGCATTAGCCTGCTTATCTTGATCTAAGCATATCATCGCGGTATTGCCATTCCCATCATCTCGATATTCTTCCCAATCCCCACACTCAGCCTCCGCGATACAAACCTCATATTCTCTATGAACCGCTTCGCTTGCATTCCCTGGAAGAACGCATAATGTAGTCCGCGCCTCAGTCGAGACAATTGAAGCATCCTCATCAGTGAGCTTAATTGTATATGTCGTCGTCAATCGTCCCCGCCCATTATCCCCAAGAGTAGGAATTGGCCCGTGTACTCCAGAACATCCTGCGGTACAGAGAAAAACTAGAAGGAATCCAGTAAGGTAAATCCTTGAATTGCGCATCTGCTTCGAACGTTTTGGTTAGAGGTAACCGCTGCGGCGGAATAGCGATTATTCCTATCAACTTCAATCACTTAACCCAAGATACCATAAATTGATGTTGCCTGAATATTCAGGTCAACGAACGAGTACAGTCGAGGAATGGCGCGGTGAGGCCCCAAAGGCACTAAACCGCTGTAAACGCATGCAGTCAGCCATGTTTGAATAATAAAGGCAAGATAGTGCACACCTAAATAAAGGCGTGGTACTAGAGTTAGTTGAAACTTGACAGTTATAACCGGCTGGGCGTGGATTCAAGTTGATGTTTCTATACTCGTTCCAGTCTGCCAACCTGAGAGCACAAAGTTGATCAAAGTATTTGATAGGCTTCAGTCGTAGTTCGGTAACTCGACTCAAACTCAATGCACACGCTCCTCCTCCTGTAAATAATTTTAGCGTCGCCAGCAAAAACATGTCTGTCGCTGAACACTTGATTCAATTCGAGATGTCCCGAACCGATGATATTTTTATCGCCAGATGTCCACCGGCCCGCACGTACTCCTTGCAGGTCCCCCATGCTGTGTCTGTTTCAGACTAACCAGCCTGCAATCAAAAATGCACAGAAAGAAATCACAGCAACCAGCGCAGAATAAGGCAGTTGCGTATTCACGTGGTCCACGTGGTCACATGCGGAAGCCATCGAAGATATGATGGATGTGTCTGATAGCGGCGATGCGTGATCACCATACACGCCCCCCGAAAGCACGGCACCAAGCATTAGGGGCACAGAAATGTCCAGCCCCTCCGCCAGCGGTAACGCCAGAGGAATCAGAATCGCGAAAGTTGTCCAGGAGGACCCCAGCGTAAAGGACACAACACACCCTATGGCAAAGACCAGCGCAGGCAACCACCAGGTCCAGATGTCCTCTCCCAAAACCGAAACTACATAGGGTCCCATTTCCAGGCTCCGCGAAACCTCACCAAGCGCAAACGCAAGCACAAGCAACCCAACCACACCAACCAGGCCTGATGCGCCCTTGATAACATAATTTGTTGACTTGTCTGGCATCAGAAGCGGTTGACCCTGTCGCGGTAGCATATAAACAAGCATCGCAACAACGATGGCCGTGCCCACAGCCCATAATACTGCCGTCGAACCACTGCCGTCCATAAGATTCCCGTTGCCTGTCACGTACAGGCTGACGAAGATCATGCCGATCATTACAAATACCGGAACCAGAAAATCATACACTCGCCCTTTGTCCGGTTTGACGGGTTCCAAGCCAGTCACCTCATCTGCAATCATTGGGCTAGATCCAGGGCGGATTAACTGCCCCGTGGTGGCTGCTCTGCGTTCGGCGGTGCGCATCGGGCCAAATCCCCATCCCGTTAACGCAAGCACTAGAGCAAATGCTATGGCAAGAAGGCAGAAAAAATTGTAGAGCAGCGCACTAAACAGCGTACTCACTGCATTGCTGTCATACCCTTGCGTAATCAATAACCCAAGCACAAATGCACCCCAGCCGTTGAGTGGAATAGCCATGCACACTGGGGCGCTGGTCGCATCACAGTAATAGGCCAGCTTCTCCCTTGGAAGTTTTAGTCCATCAAAAAACGGCCGGCTGAGCGTGCCTACAATCAGAGACGTGATGCTAGATTCCACAAAGACCAACAAGCCCGTGACCCAGGCGAGCAACTCTACACCGCGACGAGTTTTGGCCAACCCTGCTGTCTGAACAAAGCGCACGAAAGCGGCTACCCCACCAGATACCTGAACCAGCGCAATCAGCCCCCCAACCAGCAGACTGAACAGCACAATTTTTGTGTTTGATGGTTCGGCAAATACCGCCACCACCACATCGGCCATACCAATCAGGCCCTGAATCACATTACCACCCGCCAATATGGTTGTCCCAACCCATAACCCGATAACCAGAGACAAGAATACCTGTCTCGTCCAGAGTGCCAGCCCAATCGCCACAATCGGCGGTAAAAGGACAACCCAGTCTGTTGGCATTTGCTACTTCCATTTTATGTTGCAGCCCATAGAAGGGCGCTGCGGCATAGTCACGACACTAAGAGTCAGAAGCTCGTCCACTGCCTGCAGAAACTCTTCGCCCGTCGCCCGACCAATTCCCGGGCGGCTCTCGTCAAACCTTCCTCGATAAGCCAGACGTTGATTCTCGTCATACAGAAAAATATCAGGCGTGCACTCCGCACCATAAGACTTAGCCACAGACTGAGACTCATCATACAGGTAGGGAAATGGATACTTCTTATCCTGTGCACGCTGGCCCATGGCCTCAAAAGAATCCTGAGGGTACTGCAAAGCATCATTGCTGCTGATACCGACAAGGTTTACCCCTCTATCACTGCAGACCCGTGCGGCATTCACCAGAGCATCTTCAATGTGAACAACAAACGGACAATGATTGCACATGAAGACAATTGCGATTGGCTTCCCATCCGATGCACGCTCAAGGTTTAGTGATTCACTGCCAACTGTCTCAGGATTACTGACAGGTAAATCAAATTCTGGAGCTGGCGCTCCAAGGTCTATCATTTGTGAATACGTAATTGCCATGAAAACTTGCTTAGTGTGTTCTGAGTTGTGAGAATGTAGCGCTAAAGATTGACATCGCAGTCTAGCGCTTCAAAAATACTCCTATGATACAGGTCGTATGCGGTGAAGCGGTTCCGTAACACAGCGGGCAATGCTTGCCATATGCTCACCTACACGCCCTATCGAATACGCGCCTACCGTACATACGACGGCTTGGTTTGCAGACAGCTCGGATTCAGCCAGACGGGCAAAAACCTCGCGGAGAACCTCAGCAATGGCTTCCTGCTCCTTCTGCGCAAGATCCGCTTTATTCATATCTCCCTCAATAAAACAGTCCCGCACAGCATTAAACTGACCCAGCGTACGCGTACGGAGCTCACGAATTTCGTCCACAATAGCACCAATGCGGGGAGCGGTGGCTAATGTAGCTGTCTTCTCCATCGTCCGTCCCAAATACCCGATACGCTCGGCCTCCTGTGCAACCGTTAGCAGTTTGACACAGAGCACCAGCTCTCGCTTCGGGTCAATATTCAAGTGTTCCAATACAGCCCGACGCACAGACTGCTCACGCTTACGAATCACAGCTTCCTGAGCGGAAAGATCTGTATCCAGGATTTCGTTTTCCAGGAGTCGCCCACTTGAGGCAGCAAATAAATCGCGACCCGTGTCCAACATAACCTTAACATCATCCAAGGCGTCTATGATGAGAGGTGGTTGGTTACCCGTGAAAAAATCCAGAAAGCCCATGACCTAGGGGCAATTTAGGTGTCGCTCTCCTTGCAGTTGTTATACCCTCCGTACAAGCGATGTTTGGCAATGTAGGAATGTACATCGTCCGAAACCAAATGACGTACAGGCTGCCCTCCGGAAAATCTACTGCGAATATGCTCTGCACTGATTGCTATTTCTGGCGCCTCCATGAATTGAACACGCCCTCGTAAATATTCTGGCAAGTCTGTTTCTCCAACAAGGTACCCTGCGCGAGGATAAACCAGAATCTGTACCCTCCTGGCGATAACATCCGGCCGCATCCAAGTGTGAAACTGCTTCAGGCTATCACTCCCTAGAATCAGGTAAAAATCTGCATCGGGGTATCGTTCCCTCAACGCGTCAAGCATTCGTATGGTATACGTCGGACGCTCAATGGTCGACTCTATATCAGAAACCCGATAGTGTCCGTAGTCTGCAATAGCAGCCCGCACCATTCCCAGACGGTCTTGGTACTGTGAAAGTTGTTTCTGGGATTTATGCGGTGGATCGTATGCAGGCACCCATAAAATCAACTCCAGCCCGAAATTCGATCGCGCAAACTCGGCAATCCTCAAATGGGCGCAGTGCGGTGGATCAAAGCTTCCGCCAAAAATGCCCACGTTCATCTATTTGTAAAAGCGCCCAATACGCTATAGTGCTGCGTCGTTGTCGATCAATGCGTCAAGATCTTGTTCCGCCTGCTCATTGAGCTCGCTGGCTACTTCAATCAGTTCACTCTCAGGAAAAAGGTCCACTAGACGCTGATAATTATCAATCGCTTTCTGTAAGCGCTCCGGCTGGCGCTGTGTGATACTCTGTGCACTGAACTCAATGTACGACCTCATGGCTCCCAGTAGGGCGTCATCTGCCAAGGGAGTATCCGGGTACTTGTCAAATACCAACTCATAAGACAATGCTGCCGCTTGGTAGAGGCCTCGTCGCTCATAAAGCCTAGCAGCGTGAAATTGCTTGTCGGCCAACTTCTGACGCAACTCCCCAACGCGCTGAATCGCAACATCTACGGAATCATGATTGGAATAGCGCTGAATGTATAAATTGAAAACCTCGATCCCCCTCCGTGTACTCGTTTGATCCAGTTCAATTTGCGGGGAGCGCTCAAAGAAGGTCATGGCCCGCTCAAACTCAGCATCCGGAACACGCGGGTCGGCCCTGAAAAGCTCCGCGAATCGGGTGTACTCATTGGCTGCAAGGATGTAATCCCTGTTCTGGCGATGAGAACGAGCCAAATACAGTTGTGCATCCGGAGCCCACTCATGCTCACGTCCAAATTCAGAAACGCCGTTGAAGTACTGGGCCGCCCGACTATAGCGGCCAGCTTCGTAGTGCTCTAACCCTTTCGTATATGCCTCATTGGGAGAATCATAGCTGAGACGCCCTGATCCTGCACACCCGGCTACAAACAGAACAAGAACAATTACTTGGTTTTTCATCCAGAAATCGAATAATATGCACGCTGCTTAATGCTAGGAAGCAAACGCATATCACCGTAGAATCATTGTGCAGTTACCGTAACGGGATCACACTGTTCCTTATCAGCGAACCCGCTGCGGACCGTTGGGTGTGTGTCTAAAAAAATAAAACTCCGTGTTACGCTGATTGTCTCCAAATTGGATCTGTATACTTAAACCTTCATACAGCGATGCTCCCAGCAGACGCTCCCGCGATATATCTCCCTCGTCAAGATTTTCCAGTATCATACTTGCAACATCGTAGCCTACGTACGCAAGCCGATCAGGCGCAGCGCCTCCGTTAGCCACTTCATACTTCTGAACAAAGTTCCGCACACTCCGGCTCAGATCATTAACGTAGTAGACATCCGTATAGTATATCGGCATTGACAGGTTATAGTTATTCAGATCAAGAGAGGGCCAAGCCAATGAGCCAAGTATGATCGGGCGCACCCCTCTCCGCCTAAAATTAATGACTGTTCTTCCTACCAACCGAGAGGCGTCCAATTCATTATCGCGATGGATCGCCAAATAAATCCCCTCGGCCGCCCTAAGTGAATCTGAACTGATCACGTTCGGTGATCTTATCCAATCTGAATCAGGACCGACCTGATAAACAAAAGTTGGCGTGAGGTCGTGGGCAGCAAGTCCCTCTTCAAATCCCCGGGCCATTTCCTCACTCATAGGATTACCCGCTTCTACCATAATGCCAATGTCCCGCAGTTTCAGGTAGTCAACGGCCTGTCGGGCCGTATAGCGTCCGCGCTCTGCTAATGTAGCATTGACCTGAAAAACATATCTGCGCCCCCGCGTTATCTGGCCATCGGTAGCCAGCGGAGCTATCATCACGGTCTGCTGCTGTTCCACCGAACGGGCGGCGGAGTGAACTTGGTCACTGAACAGCGGACCAATGATTACGGATACACCTTCGTTCACTAGTGCATTAGCCGCTGACCTTGCACCGGCTTCGGAGTTCTTTGTATCCCTGAATACGATCCGTATTTTCGGATCGTGGCGCGAGTTGTAATTCTCAATAGCAAGCTGCACACCGCTGAAAATAGACTGCGTTAGCGGCAGCTCATCACGCGAAAGAGGTAGCGCCAAACCGAGGTTTATTGCGCTGTCATTCACTCGTTTATGCTCCCGGCCGATTCTGGCTGCCGCGATAACGCGTTCAGCTTCTTCACGGTAACGACTACTAGAGTATTCACGAATGAACTCCTGCAAAAGATCAATAGCCGCCTGGTGATCGCCATGTCGATAGAGTGCCTTACCCGCCATCAAATGTGCTGCGGTCGTTTTGGTATGCACAGGATCCCGCTCATACACATCTCTGAAACCAAAAAAAGCACCAGCGTAATCCTCTGCCTCATAGGCACCTAACGCAGCAGCAAAAGCTTCCTCTACCTCCACCGACTGCCCGGGCGGCGCCTGGGCAGCACATACCCCCGCTCCCAATAGGAGCACAGCACAGATCAATGAAAAACGGATACTCGGCTGCATGCTACTCCCACTCGATGGTAGCTGGGGGTTTTGAACTGATGTCATACACTATGCGGTTAATACCCCGAACTTCGTTGACGATCCGATTGGCTACATATCCAAGAAATTCCAGCGGCAACTTGGCCCAGTCAGCCGTCATTCCATCTTTGCTTGTTACTGCTCTGAGGCCACATACCTGTTCATAGGTTCGTTCATCTCCCATCACCCCGACACTCTGAACCGGTAACAGAACGGCAAAAGCCTGCCACACATCATTATAATAGCCCTGCGCATGCAATTCTTCAATAAATATGCGGTCTGCTTCCCTCACAAGATGCAAACTCCTTTCACATACCGGTCCAAGGATTCGCACAGCAAGCCCCGGACCAGGAAACGGGTGTCGACCAATGATTTCTTCCGGTAAGGCCAAAAGTTTGCCAATCTCTCGAACTTCGTCCTTAAATAACTCCCGAAAGGGCTCTAATATTTCAAATGGATGATCTTCCGGTAATCCACCAACATTGTGGTGTGTCTTTATAGTTACACTGGGTCCCTTGAAAGAGATGCTTTCAATTACATCAGGATACAGTGTACCCTGCGCCAAAAATTTCGGACTGGTGCCCAGTGCAGAAGTAATGGCCGATGTTGCCTCCTCAAACACATGTACAAACGTATTGCCGATCACAACACGTTTGCGCTCTGGATCCGTGATCCCCTCCAGGCGAGTCAAAAACTGCTCACTTGCATCAATTGCTTCCAGGCGAATCTGAAAATGATCGCGGAATGTGTTCTGCACGCCTTCCCATTCGCCGTGGCGTAAAAGCCCGTTATTCACAAAAATACAGGTTAACTGATCACCAATCGCCTCGTGAATCAACCGGGCAGCGACAGATGAATCTACTCCTCCAGATAGACCCAGGATAACGTGGTCCATCCCGACCAACTCGCGTATCTCTGCAATCTTCTGTGTCATAAAGGAGGCGGGAGACCAGTCACCACGACAACCACAGATTTCCCCCACAAAGTTTTCAAAGATGCGCTGCCCGCCTTCCGTGTGCACGACCTCTGGATGAAACTGCACGCCGTAGTGTGGTAGCGTTATGTGCCGTAGTCCAGCAATAACTGCACTCGTGGTATCTGCTATGATCTCATAGTCAAGGGGGGCATGCGTGGGCAAATCTCCGTGACTCATCCAGACTTGAGAACCATTTTCAATACCCGCAAGCAGCTTATCATCCCGGCGAATATTGAGCGATGCACGTCCAAATTCCCGATGTTCAGCAGCCTCCACCACGCCACCAACGGAATGGACCAAGGCCTGCAGCCCATAACAGATCCCCAGCAAAGGCATAGGTGAACCATCCTCCCGCTGAAGCTGAAGAAGTGCTGGATCCAGTTGTGGTGCACCTGGCTCATAGACTGAGCTTGGGCCCCCGGATAGTACAATCCCGCGGGCAGATGAAAAACTGTCAACCGAAGCAGTACAAGGAAGAATCTCTGAGAATACACCTGCTTCGCGTATTCGGCGAGCGATTAATTGGGTATACTGGGCCCCGAAATCCAGAATAACTATCCGCTCATCCATACTGGAATTGCCTATGCGACTTGATCGGCATATTCTTCGGCGGACAGTAAATCTTCCAGTTGCTCTGGATCCGATATACGAAGCTCTATCATCCACCCCTCGCCAAAAGGATCGCTGTTCACCAATTCCGGGCTAGCCTCAAGTGCTGGGTTATGTCGCTCGACAACCCCGTCCACGGGAAGAAACAGTTCGGAAACAGCCTTAACTGCCTCTACCGAGCCAAATACCTCTCCCTGCTCATAACCTTCTCCTTCAGGTTCCAGCTCTACAAACACAATGTCTCCCAGCTCACCCTGGGCATAATCAGTGATACCAATCGTTGCGGTAGTGCCATCTTCATGTATACGTACCCACTCGTGTTCTTCGGTGTACTTTAGATCCTCTGGAAAATTCATGACTGGTGGTTTACGGGAATCAATTAGTCCTGCGGTAGCATTTGCCGCTCTACAAAATGCGTATCAATTTCTCCGCTAATGAACGCAGGATGCTGTAACAATTCTTTGTGGAATGGGATCGTTGTGGGGATACCTTCCAACACAAATTCATCCAATGCGCGCAACATTCGCCGAATAGCCCGTTCCCGGGTAGGCCCATGCGTGATGAGCTTGGCAATCATGGAATCATAGTGTGGCGGAATTGTATATCCGTTATAGACGTGCGTATCTACGCGGACTCCGGGACCTCCGGGTTGATGGAATTCCTTGATCTTTCCTGGAGCAGGTCGGAAGTTTTTCGCAGGATCCTCTGCATTGATGCGACACTCAATTGCATGACCATCCATTTTAACACCCTCATTGGGAAGCTGCTCCCCCATCGCTACGAGGATCTGCTGCTCGACCAGATCCTGACCCGTTACTTCTTCAGTTACCGGATGCTCCACCTGTATCCGGGTATTCATCTCCATGAAATAGAAGTTCTGGTCTGCATCAAGTAAGAACTCAACCGTACCTGCGCCTTCATAATTGACGGACTCGGCCCCTGCAACAGCCGCAGCACCCATGAGTGCACGAAGATCGCTGTCAACCGCTACCGAAGGAGCTTCCTCGAGTAGTTTCTGATGGCGTCGCTGCACAGAACATTCCCGTTCACCGTAATGCAGCGCGGTGCCGCACCCATCCCCCATGACCTGAATTTCGATGTGTCTCGGTTTTTGGATTAACTTTTCCAAGTAGACATCGGGATTGCCGAACGCCCCTGCTGCCTCCGCCTGCGCTGCATGGAACTGACGCTCAAAATCGTCCGCATCCATCACCGCACGCATACCTCGACCTCCTCCACCCGCACTCGCCTTGATCATGACCGGATATCCCATAGACTTGGCAAGCGCCCTGCCATGATCAAGCGTTGGTACGACCCCATCGGAACCGGGGACTACCGGAACACCTGCAGACTTCATCTGATCCTTGGCACGACTCTTATCTCCCATCACGGCAATTGTCTCCGGAGATGGACCAATGAACTTTATACCATGATCCGCACAGATCGCGCTGAATACAGCGTTTTCTGCGAGGAATCCGTATCCGGGATGTATCGCGTCCGAGTCGGTAACTTCGGCGGCTGCTATGATCCGATCCGGTTTGAGATAACTCTCAGAGGATGGTGCCAGACCAATGCACACCGCTTCATCAGCATAATACACGTGGAGTGCGTCCACGTCAGCTTTGGAGTACACCGCTACGGATTTGATTCCTAATTCTTTGCAGGCACGAATCACCCGGAGGGCAATTTCTCCTCTGTTTGCAATCAGGACTTTCTTCATACCGGGTGCGCCCAATTATGGGGACTCAATAAGCAACAATGGTTGATCGTACTCAACCGGATCACCATCGCCTACAAGGATTTGTGTCACCGTTCCTGCAACCTCGGATTCCACTTCGTTCATCAGCTTCATCGCCTCAATAATGCAAACGGTCTGCCCTATGCTCACACTATCCCCAACTTGAACAAAAGGTTCTGAGTCGGGGGACGGTTTCGCATAGAATGTGCCCGGCGTTGGCGCAAGTACCGGAGTACCATTCGTGGACTCGTTCTCGGAAGATGGCAAAGACTCAACCTCGGGAGAATCGGCTCCTTTTTCCTTGATAACGGCAGTCGTGCTCGGTCCAGCCTGAACAGTCACCGGAATAGGAGCCTGTCCCCCCTCCTGGACGGTCGGTGAAACGTACTGCCGAACCAGAACACGAACACCATCCGCTTCGATTTCAACTTCCGCTGCACCACTCTCAGCTGCCATTGAGATCAATTCCCGAATACGATCAAAATCGCTCTTGGACCAAGCTTTGGAGAAGAATTTTGGCACGTGACTTTTTGGTTAACTCAAATTAACTGACTCGTTACTCCGCAACCCGCGTGATATAGGCTCCGGTATCCGTGTTGACCCGAACAAGGTCCCCCTCGGAAATAAACAGCGGAACATTGATTGTTGCGCCACTCTCCAGCTTAGCCGGCTTTGTGGCTCCGGTCGCGGTATCTCCCCTGACCCCGGGATCAGACTGAACAATCCTCAGCTCCACACTCTTTGGCAACTCGGCCAGAAGCGGAGCTTCGGTTTCAGCGTGAAACAGAATATCAATCATTCCTCCTTCCTTGAGGAATTCGCGTTTAGCCACGCTCTCTGCGGTCAGAGCGAACTGGCTGTAGTCCTCCATATTCATAAAATGCATCCCCATCGCATCCTCGTACAAAAACTGATGCTCGCGACGCTCTATCCGTGCCTGCTGCACTTTCTCTCCCGCCCGAAACGTCTTGTCTACGACACGACCTGTCCGAATATTCTTCAACGTAGTTCGAACAAAAGCACCACCCTTGCCGGGCTTCACATGCTGAAATTTCACGATCTGCCACAGTTCACCATCCAATCGCATGGTAAAGCCGTTCCTGAAATCTGTCGTATCTGCCATAATTAACGATTAATTCGGCACTGTCAACGCGAATATAACACGTATCTGATTGTTGTGCCCAAAAGGAGATTGAATGTTCGCACACTATGCTACCGAAAAGGTGCCTCCATGTTGAGAAACATATCAAGATTAGCGGTCCCCAATGTTCCGTTATACTGGAAAGGCTCTCCATAAGTGCAGCCAATGAGATGGCCATACGTGCGAGCACGTGCTTCAATCCATTCGGAGAAGCCCGCATTGGAGATGAAGGTTTCGGGCTCCTCACTTGCCTCCTTATAGACTGGGCTATGAACCTGGGATCCATAACACCTAAGGGCCTGCATTCGCTGCTCCCATGTGGTTGTGACATCCACGATGAAGGTTGGCTCAAAATGCTTCACTTCGGCGAAGTACAGTAAGTGCTTGGGCCTCCAGGGTGGCACACCCGTTCCTGTACCTGTCTTCATTTTTTTCAGCCCCGCATAATAGCACGCATCTCGTACAAGGGTATGCGCAGCATTGTGATCAGGGTGCCGACAATCCTCAGGATGTGTCATGACTATACGTGGGCGCCACTTCCGCAATACTTCAATCACGCCCCCCAAATCTGAGGCCGTGATGTTGCCATCCGGGAGTCCAAGATTTTCACGCGCTGAGAGCCCAAGAACTGCGGTTGCTGCGGCAGTCTCTTTGGCACGTAATTCGGGCGTCCCACGTGTACCAAGCTCTCCACGGGTCAGATCCAGGGCCCCAACCTGCAGTCCTTGCCTGACGCACAGTGCCAGTGTCCCACCAGCGGCTAATTCGACATCATCTGGATGAGCGGCAATCGCCAGTATGTCAAGTGTTTCCGCCATCACTTGGCAGCTACCAGGTTAACTATACGACCCTTCACATAAATCTCCCGATATGGAGGCTTGCCTCCCAGAAACCGCCTCACATTTGGCTCGCGCACTGCGGCTTCGATCACATCTCGTTGGTCTGCATCTGGAGCAACATGAATCGTCGCCCTCACCTTTCCGTTGACCTGCACGGGCAAAGGTATGCTATCTTCAACGAGATAGTCGTCATTCAATACCGGCCACGCAACATAGGCCAGCGACCCCTCGTGCCCAATCCAGGACCAGAGCTCTTCTGCAATATGTGGCGCAAACGGCGAGAGTAAGAGAATCAGTGGTTCTGCAATCCTCCTAGGAATAACATGCCACTTGAAGGCAGCGTTGACCAGCTCCATAAGAGCCGCAATGGCCGTGTTCATTCGAAGGGCTTCAATGTCTCGTGTTACACGATCAATCGTTTGATGCAGTACCCTCAACTGTGTTCGGCTTGGTGCTTCCTCGGTGAGAGGCTTGGTCGTGATCAGACGCCATACGCGGTCAAGGAACCGGAAAGTCCCGTGAACCCCTCGCGTGCTCCAAGGCTTTACCTGTTCCAGAGGCCCCATGAACATCTCATAAAGCCGGAAAGCATCTGCCCCGTACTGACTAATGATTGTATCAGGGTTAACCACGTTGCCTCGACTCTTGCTCATCTTGAAGGCACGCACATCAAGTCGAATATCCGGTGCTGATTTCAATACGAAGGCCTCACCATCCTTGATCACAGACTCCTCGTCAACGCGGACAGCCTCTACGCTCGCACCAGAAGAGATTTCTTTGCCTGCATTCACACTCTCTGCACTGACCCAGTCGCCGGTCATACTGTTGCGCCAGGCAGTATATTCAAGCTCCCCCAGTATCATACCCTGGTGAACAAGTTTGGCAAAAGGCTCCGGCGTTGAAACCACACCAGCATCGTATAGCACCATATGCCAGAACCGGGCATATAGTAAGTGAAGCACCGCGTGTTCAGATCCCCCAACATACAGGTCCACGGGCATCCAATACTTTTCGAGCTCTGGATCAACGAGACGTTCGGTGTTATTCGGATCAATGTAGCGCAGGAAATACCAACAGGATCCTGCCCACTGCGGCATTGTATTGGTTTCCCTTCTCCCCGATATACCGGTGTCTGGATCCGTAATATTCAACCATTCCGAAGCCAAAGCAAGTGGACCTTCAGGTGTTCCGCTTGGCTTGAATTCAGCGAGTTCTGGCAATGCAATTGGTAACGCTTTCTCGGACAATGAACGTACTTTTTCATCTTCAAATACGATCGGAATCGGCTCTCCCCAATACCTTTGTCTGGAAAAAAGCCAGTCTCGCAACTTATAGTTGACCTTTCGCTGCCCCAGTTCATGCTCTTCTAACCAGTCTAGTATTCGCGCTTTGGCGTCCTCAACATTTAAACCGTCCAGAAAGTCACTGTTGATGGCTGGACCATCTCCTGTATAAGCCAAACCGGTAAAACCTTGAGGAGGCTGTACAGTGCGACGAATCGGCAGATCATACCGTGCGGCAAATGCCCAGTCTCGTTCATCCTGCCCGGGAACTGCCATGATAGCTCCGGTCCCGTAGGATATCAACACGTAATCGGCAATCCAGACCGGGATAGATTCTTTCGTTACGGGGTTTACGGCATATGCCCCTGTAAATACGCCAGACTTATCCTTCTGCAACTCGGTTCGTTCCAGATCGCTTTTGCGGGACGCCAATTCTTGATATTTTCTGACTTCATCAAGTTGGTCCCTTGTTGAAATTTGCTCCACAAGAGGGTGCTCAGGAGCAAGTACCATGTAGGTCGCTCCGAAAATTGTGTCCGGTCGAGTGGTATACACGCGAATGGTGGACGATTTATCGCCATATATCGGAAAATCTATGTCTGCCCCTTCGCTCCGGCCAATCCAGTTGCGCTGCATTTCCTTCGTACTGGTGGGCCAATCCATATGATCTAGCCCTTCCAACAGTCGTTCGGCGTAGTGTGTAATGCGCAATACCCACTGCCGCAGCATTCGCCGTTCACAGGGATGTCCACCGATGTCGCTCCTGCCATCAATTACCTCCTCATTGGCCAATGTGGTGCCCAGTTCCTCACACCACCAGACAGGTACCTCGGCTTCGTATGCAAGCCCACGCTCAAACAGCTTCAAAAAGATCCATTGCGTCCACTTGAAATAGGCCGGGTCAGTCGTATCCACCTCCCGGTCCCAGTCATAAGAGAGCCCTAGGGATTTAAGCTGCGTGCGGAAACGGGAAATGTTTTGTTCTGTTGTTATGCGTGGATGTGTGCCGGTCTGTAGAGCGTACTGTTCAGCCGGCAGGCCAAATGCATCCCACCCAATCGGATGCAACACATTGAAGCCGCACATCCGCTTATACCGTGCGACAATGTCTGTCGCCGTGTAGCCCTCGGGATGTCCAACATGTAAACCGGATCCACTCGGGTACGGAAACATGTCCAGAACATAGTACTTCGGCTTCGATTCGTCGACCTCTTGAGGAGTACGAAAAGTTTTTTTCGACTCCCAATAGTTCTGCCAATGACTTTCAATTTTCTGAAAAGGATATGCCGCCATATAGTCAATTATATTCAAGGCTTAGCGCAAACAGCCAAGGTTAACGAACACCAACACAAATATATTCCCATTTCAGCTCTTGCTGGCGATCGTTGATTTACCTAATCCTTGGTACGTCTGGCCGAGTTCGAGTGTACTCTGTCCTGTTTCCGCTTAATCCGCACACTCTACTCATACAAAGGCATCCTTAACCTTCGAGAAAAAAGATTTGCCTTTGCCTTGCTTTGGTGTATTCGATGCGCTGGATTCCCGAAGCTTCTCGAGCAAATCTTTATCGGAATCAGATAGGTTCTGTGGAGTCCACACATGGACTCGAATCAGCTGATCCCCTATCCGCGAACTTTGAAGTTGCCCGAGTCCTTTTCCCCGCATACGCAAGACTTTACCAGATTGCGTCCCCGGATCAATAGTTACGCTTGCCCGCCCGGTGAGTGTGGGGACTTCAATATCTGCTCCCAAGGCTGCATCAGGAAAAGAAATTTCCAGGTTATAAATCAGGTCACTGCCCCTGCGAATGAAGTAATCATGCGCCTTTTCCCGAACCTCAATCCGGAGGTCTCCTGCCCTTCCTCCTCGGATTCCAGCATGTCCCTGACCTCGCAGATTTATAGTCATCCCGTCTTCCACACCCGCCGGCACGTTGATCTTGATGGTTGACTGCGCCTCCTTCCGCCCTTGTCCCCGACATTCTGGACACTTATCCTCAATCGTTTGACCTTCGCCATCGCATCTGCTACATTCCGACACACTGACAAATTGTCCCAGAGCAGTCTGCCGTACACGCCGCTCTTCCCCTGAGCCGTTACACGTGATACAAGTATTCAGTTGACTGGGCCCTCCCTTGGCCCCACTGCCCTCACATTCTCCGCACGATGCCAGCCGCCGAATCTTGATCTGCTTTTCTACACCTGTTGCAATTTCCTCCAGTGTGAGCGGCAGTTTTCGGCGCATCGTGGCTCCTGGTCGCCCTTTTTCCCGTGTTCGCTGCGCCCCCCCAAAGAAATCACCAAACATTCCACTTCCTCTCCCCCCTCCAAAAACATCACTGAAAGCACTGAAAATGTCGTTAATGTCACTGAAGCCTGTCTGCTGTCCTCCTCCAGAGCCACGCAGGCCTGCTTCGCCGTAGCGATCATAGATGGACCGTTTCTCCGAATCACTCAAAACCTCATAAGCGACTGCCGCCTCCTTAAAACGGGACTCCGCTGCCTTATCACCTGGATTGCGATCCGGATGATTCTGGAGTGCCTTCTTCCGGTAGGCTCTTTTAATCTCGTCCGCGGATGCATCCCGCTCCACTCCCAAGACTTTGTAGTAATCACTCATTATGCATCCGCTTCCACTGATGGCGCAGGTTCGGGTGTTAAGGCTACTATAACCTGCGCGTGCCTGAGTACCCGATCCTTCAAGCGGTATCCCGCCAGACTCTCGTGCAGTACCGTGCCACTCGCTGAACCTTCAGCGGCAGGTGCCTGTCCGACAGCTTCATGCAAGTGCTCATCAAATGGCGCACCGGTAGCTTCGATCCGCTCGAGGCCAAATTTCTCCAGTTCGGCAACAAAATTCTTGTACACCAAGCTAACGCCGGATTGCAGTGACAGGAACGCGGCATCCTCCGATTCAATCTGTGCAGCGGCATCCAGCGACCGCTCCAAATCATCCAGGATCGGGAGAAGTGGCTTGATCACGGTTGCCCGTGCACGCGCCGGCCACTCAACACGCTGGTTTTCCATCCGGCGACGATAATTGGCGAATTCTGCTGCTAATCTGAGACGTTGATCCTTCTCCGCAGACAACGCCTCCGTGCACTCTGCCAGCGGATCAGCCAGCTCCTCCTGTGGGGCCTCCTCTTCGCTCACCTGGGAGGGTGACTCCCGATCAAGGGATTCATCCTTTTCCTCCGAAAACTGCTCAGTCATTGTTGTTCTCTGTTCTATTTTCTTGAAGCTGTGATCGTTGATCTGTTAAGTAATGAGGCCATGCCTTCGACAAGTGAAATAGCACGACTATAGTCCATGCGCATGGGACCAAGTAATCCGACTGTCCCTACGCTTTCTCCTACATTGTATTGAGCCGTCACAATTGAATAGTCACTCTCATCTTCTATTTCGCTACCGATACTGACGGACACGCGATTGCTCGTACCCCGAAGCTGGGTCGGGGCCTGCTCGAAAAGCTGTACTACATACCCTTCGTCTTCAATGAGTTGAATCAACTGCCGAACTTCGGTCGTCCCCTGAAATTCAGGCTGTGTGAGTAACCCGGAAGTCCCTGAATGTGTTAGCCGACCTTCAACAGAGTCGCTGAACAGCACCGCCGACTCATTCAGAATCAGTTGTACTATTCCCGTGGGATCATTGTCCAGATCTCTCGTACGCGAGGCATAGTCACGTCGAATTACGTCAAGCCGGAGGCCTGCCAAGCGCTCGTTTAGAATAGCAACAATGCGGTCAAGGTCTGTGCGACGGATCTCGAGTGTGGTTTCGTAGATAATGGTCTTAACCAGTCGACTACGTACGCTGATTACGATCATTATATTTGATCCCGACAACTGGACAACTTCCAGTCGTTCCAGCACCCCTGTCGAAATCTTTGGACTGAGCACTACGCCCAAGAGATTGGTCATGCGGCTAAGAAGACGGGAGGTCTCTCGAAAGAGCGCATCAGCATCTCCCATAAGCCTGTCCATCCTTTTTTTCAACAGTTTCCGCTCCGCTGCGGACAGTTCGGGAGTATCCATTAACTCGTTCACGAATGCACGATACCCGCGCTCGGTTGGCATACGTCCGGCGGATCTATACGGATGCTTGAGATACCCCTGCTCTTCCAGATCACACAGCGTATTTCGAACAGTCGCCGGACTGAGATCAAGGGATGAGCGCTTAACCAATTTGCGTGATCCTACCGGCCCGGCCGTGTCAATAAAATTGCGAACAACCAAGCTGAGGATGGTACGCTTCCTTTCTGTCAGTTGAAATGGGAGCTCCTTGTTATATGTATATACAGGCTTTTTCACGAGATCAATAACTACAAACTCCTTGCCATAGGACAGGACTGCGTTAATTTGCCAAAAACTGCCATTTTGACCGCATCGAATATCTTGGATACCAGCCGTGTCACATGCGGTTTCCGTCGGAGCGCAACAGTAGATAATCTATCGCGTATCCAAGATTCCTACGTTTCCAGATTTCAGACTGTTATCAGTACATGCGTTTTTTCTCAACCATGGTTGCAAGCGTCCTAGGCTCACTTATAGCCATTGGATTGATCATCTTTATCTGCGCCCTTATCGCTACGGCATTTATCGCCTCGTCCTTCTCCACTGCTCAAGCCCCCGTTGCGTCAGAGTCAGTACTGACACTTAGGTTATCCGGTCCTATTGAAGAATACGGAATATCTGATCCAACCTACGAGCTGTTTGATTTACCACAGCCAACGAGTTTGGCCCAAATATCGGGCGCACTCGAGAAGGCAGCTACTGATGACCGAATTAAAGCGGTCTGGCTTAAGCCACAGGGAGTGATTGCAGGATGGCCAACACTCGCGGAAATCAGGCAATCCATTCTTGAATTCAAGGAAAGCGGAAAGCCGGTTATCGCATCTACATCCGGTGACATGGCTATGCGTGAATCTGACTACTTTCTGGCAACAGCGGCAGACAGCGTCTATGCTGCTCCGGGGGCCTTCTTCGAGTTTAACGGTCTGTCCCTGAGCGTCCTTTTTTACAAGGGGCTCCTCGAAAAATTGAACATTGAGCCCACCGTTCTTCGCGTTGGTACTTTTAAGGGTGCTGTCGAACCCTATACTCGTGAAGATCTGTCCAGAGAAAATCGAGAGCAATTGGTGGCAATCCTGGAAAACTGGAGTCAACTCCTGACCAGTACCACGGCCGAAGCCCGCAGTATGAGTGAAGAACATGTCCTAAATCTCATTCAGACAGGTACAATACTGACTACGGAGGATGCACTTGAAGCTGACCTCCTGGATGGACTGCTGAGCGATGAGAACGCAAGGACGCGCCTCAAGAAATGGGTTGAATTGGATGGACGTCTGAGAACAACCAGCCTTTCCACCTATTCTTCATCGAGTTCAAGTGGATCATCCGGTCACAGCGATGCAATTGGCATTATGATCGCATCTGGTACTATCATGAGCGGCAACAGCAGTGGCCGCAACGGATTATTGGGAGCAACTACTTTCGAAAATTCTATGAGATCATTCCGGGAGAACGACGATGTGAAAGCTGTCGTGCTACGTATAGATTCTCCTGGTGGTAGCGCAACCGCGAGCGAAGCCATGTGGCAGGCGGTCAAGGAAACATCGAATGAGAAACCGGTCGTTGTCTCTATGGGGGACATGGCAGCTTCCGGCGGATACTGGCTCGCAACGGCAGGAGATACGATTCTGGCTTCTCCGCATACTCTTACCGGCTCTATCGGAGTTTTCGGGATGCACCTCAGTCTGGGGCGGATGATGGAAACCAAGTTGGGGATTACTTACGATCATGTGTCCACGAGCGATTTTGCAGACATGTTTTCCGGGATGAGACCTCTTCGTGACGCCGAACGTGCACTGTTCGAGCGTTCCCTGGGCCAGATCTACACAAAATTTCTCGAACGTGTCGCAGAAAGTCGGGATATGACCGTGGATGCCGTGGACGACATAGGCCAGGGACGCATATGGACTGGAGAAGCTGCGCTGAATGCCGGGTTGGTTGACCAACTGGGCGATTTGGATGACGCAATAGAAATCGCAGCTGAAATGGCCGGTCTGGAAAAAGATCAGTACCGAATCCGACGATTGCCTAGACCAAGGACCTTAATGGACCGGTATCTGGACCTATTTATGATTGGTATCCGGTCAGTCTTTGAATCTCCGATTGAGGCACAGCTTCGTACTGAGGCACGTCTGCTGGAAGAGGCAGTCAGACTGCATGCCACACCCATCGCACGCTTTCCGCTCGATTTCGTGGAGTATGACTAAACCTTGCGAGTGGTTCAGTATTTCCAGATCAGACTGTCCACCGGCACGATTGAGGTGAACAACCAATACTGACGAAGTGAGCTGCCTATGCGATTGAATTAGGCCTTCAGAACGAATTGAAGTGAGCTGCGTTACGCGCCGACGAATAGTCTCATTGTAGTAAATTGATCGGAATGATGGTTGGTCAAGGCTCCTTGCTAGTGATGGGATGGACTCGTGACTATCGTGTGAATGCCCTTGAATCGCCTACATGATGCTATATAAATGTTCGGAGAGGGTAATCCGACTGGCGCTTATGCTTCCGAACAGAGACATCAATATGGGAGCACTGACGTTGTCCTGTAGTGCGATTCCTATGTCCAGCCGAACTACATCATCTTTAAAAAAATTTAAATCTATCTGGGATGGACTCTTTTTGGGGAATGGGGCTTATATATAGGGGGCGGCACTGCTTACGTGGATGAAATAATCCACCGTGATGATGCTACGGCCTTAAAACGTGACTGGGAAGCGATCGGGAACGATATGTGGAGCGTCCTGGCACAAGTGAAGCACGAATATGATGCTCCCGATAATCAGAAAAACCTCCCAGATTAGTGAGTGAAAACACCCCGGTTCAAAAGGAGGCAAGTGTTGTTCATATCTACTATCGAGTCTAGAGAACATAGAGTACTTAACACGATTCGGATCTCGGTCATCATATAACCGATCCTGAAGAAATTCAATGATCCCCGTTCGATCAATGACCTGTCGCATTAACAACGCGCCCGCATCCGAACTCGTCTGGTTGCTGCCGGCCGATTTGATCACGATTGAATGGTTGCTGGGAAGCGAAAAAAGAGGCTTCATGGGCTTGAACATGACTCACCATCAGGGTGAAATTGTTGAATAGATTCCAAAGTCCACCGCAGGCCCATCCGAACGTAGGAAATAACCTTTTCTACAGCCAAAACCCGCAAAAAAGACCCGTACACAATCTTTAGCCTAGCTCAAGAAAAGGTTCCAGTTGAGGTGAGATGAATATTATGGGGTCTAGGGCGCAGGGCATCCTGCAAGGTCCTGCGGGATCCCGGCGTACAGCCATTGGGGCTTCGCTGGGCGCCGCACGGTTGAATGGCGACCGACAGTTTCTATTCGGTCGCCGCTGGACTATTGGGCTGTTTTCCACTATGTCGGCGGAACTGGATGCCTGACTTGTCGTAGGCACCCCGCTGAACCGCTGAAATAGGATGAACTGCATCGATATCAGCGCCGTGCACGGATGATTACAGCCCGCCCCGACTTAGGAACCGTGTCGCCCCCAAGTCCCTCCTGCCTTGTGCAATTGAGTGCGCTCGCAGCACGATACTTGGTCAATTGATAACTTGTGCGCCATTACACAACAACACAGTCGCAAGCAGCTCATGGAATTTCTAGGCGGTGAATTTCGAATTGAAACTCTGGCTGAGTGGTGGAACCTGATCGTCGCGTACACCTCCACACGCTGGCTTCCGAGCTTAGGCATTACAGTGATTGCCTTGGTTGCGTATTTTCCGGGAGGATGGATTCTTCGTTGGCTGAGGCGACGAGTGGCTTCAAGGACAGCAACAGATCTCGATGACGCTCTCCTCCGAGCCATCCGCAAAGTGTTCAGAATCACGGTTGTATCGTGGGCCGCATGGAGGCTGGCGGATATTTGGATCGGCATCTTGGGAACAGAGACCGCCGACGCAGGCTGGGTCCCCTACGACAAACAACCGGGGGACTGGATCTGGGGCATTTGGATCGGCCTCATCTTTCTCCCCATAAGTGGGCTGGTCGCGCATATGGTTCGCAGCCTCGGGTCAAAGGTGGACCCCGATTCCAACATGGCATTGGACGAGACCGTACTCCCGATGGTAAATCGATTCGCATGCCTGGCGGTCGTGGCGCTTGGCATCCTTCTCGCCCTGACCCATCTGGGACTTGAGATCGCACCTTTACTCGCGGGAGCCGGTGTGGTCGGCCTAGCTCTGTCATTGGCCGCAAAGGATACACTTTCCAACTTGATCGCCGGCGTTCTGCTCGTAATTGACCGCCCCTTCAAAGTCGGGGACCGGATTGAACTGTGGAGTGCGCCCAGAGAGACCGGATCGTGGGGGGATGTAATCGATATCGGCCTGCGGGCGACCAAAATTAAGAATCCAGACAATCTGGTCATCGTGGTGCCCAACAACGAGATCATGCAACGGGACATCATCAACTATACGATGTCGGGAGGCGACATTCGGCTCCGAATTCCATTTTCCTGCACTGACAAGGGCATTGAGCTGGCCAAGCAGCTCCTTCTTGAGGTTGCTGAGCAGGTCAGGGGAGTGAAGCTGGATCCAGCCCCCATCGTCATTGTTCGGGGATACGGACCCTCACAGGTTAACCTGGAGCTGCGGGTGTGGATAGTGGAGGCCAGGGAACGGCGTCGGATTGGGGACGAAATCACCGAGAAAGCCATTCTGGCATTCACCGAGGCTGGCGTAGAGATTCCTTACCCGAAACGCGATCTGTACATCAAGCAGAGTGAGGCGGCATCATAAGCGGTTGTCCGCCCGCCGGGTATGCAATTGGCCGGCTTGCGGCAAGGAATGGACGCATGCAGCCATGGCATCCCCATCGGCTTACCTTCGTCCGAGCCGCGTATGCCCCGGATACAACTGCGCTCCGCAACCGGCCTCCAGAGTAGAAACCGAATTGAATCCGCTGATTGAGCTTTGACCGAACTGCGAATCAGGGAATCCGAAGTTTCAGCTCCGATACACGCATCTTATTTCAGCCCGATTCATGGTCCGATACATTTCGGGTAATGATTCGCGGCTGGTGCTCTCCAGCGCCGCGACCAGGGCCTGCAGCTCCTGTTCATCCCCGTAGGATGGAGGGATGAAGTCTTCAACCGCTTCCACGCTTCCCAAACTTGTCGCTTGGTCACTGGAAACGGCTTTGCGTTCTGCGGTGAAGCCCTCCCTTTCAGTTGCTTCCACGCGTCTTGCTGCATGATTCACCCCCTTCGCTCTTCTCCCATTACAGAAGCATCAGCACTACTACGAGGTGATCCGCCCCTGTGGAATGCCTTGGTACAAAAAGTACAAAGACACACCGCCAATAGATGAAGACTTGGTCCCGATCTGGGAATTCCGCGCTGCCCTCGTTGACTCGTTCGTGTACGAACCGACGTAGAGACATAGTCGGGCGATGGCGACTCCGCTGAGCGGAGGAAAGGGTCCGGTGCTCACGAACCGCGTTCGAGCAGAGGTCTGGGCTTTCGAGTCCAAAGTGCAACCCGAGGCCGAAGACAAGAGATACTGCCATTGACGCTGACAGCAGCAATGCACCGATCTTGAGGTTTCTTCTCCTGGTGCGATAGATCTGCCCTATGGCGCAATCGTGACCGACAACCAGGATGAACAGAACCTGCAGCGAGAGTTTCCCACTTCCGCGACGGCATGAGTGCATTGATGGCTTCCACTAATAACGAGGTGCAGCGCAGCAATGCTCACGAGGAACGCTATGTCAGACCTCACACGCGTCACCGTTGCACCCGGGCTGCAACCCTCCAACTCGTTTCCGGACCGGGGGAAGGTAAAGGAGGAGGCCAACGAGAAAGAATACCGGGATCCTCAGGCACACCTTGCGAGTTGCGTAGATACCTGTGAACACCCGGCGGCTCTGCCGGTCAACGACAACGATCCTTCCAACGGGGACTACTCCCAACGGGGAGGTGTCCGTCCTCAGCTCAATCGCCCGGAACCAGTCTAGTCGAGCGGTGCGCTTCGCCTGTCGCACACAGTCTGGGCAGTTTGGATTGTAGTGAAGTGAGAGTTGCATTCTGGCAAATGATCTTTTGTAAAAGGCAAGCGAGAGGAACGTCAGTAACTTTTCCCTTCTCTCCCCTTCTGACGCTTTCGGCCAGAATGGGCTTCCACCACTTAGATCCCTTAAACCTGATTCCTCGGTACCGGGAGGCAGTCGCGTGAACTCGTGTCAGGGCAAACCGACGGACGCGGATGTATACCCCGACGCCTTCTCCAGTACTGGATTTGCGTTGTAGGCCTCCGATTGCCCAGGGGCAATACTGAGATACTCCCAATCCTGTCCGCGGAGGGACTTGGCCAGATACACGATCTGCCCAACGTGATAGGCAGCGTGCGCCAAGGAGCGCAGGAGTGCCTCGTGCACATTGAGGGGAACACCGCGGACGGTCACTTCACAGGCAAGATCGTCGTCGCTGAGCTGTGAGAGTGTGTCTAAGAGAACGCTCCATCCCCGGTCCCACTTCTCTGCGATTTCCGACGGTGAAGCTTCGCGGCGGTCAAATTCCGACTCCCGATTGCGCCACGGCTTTTCGCCGTCCGTGGTCAGGAATTCAGTGAAACGCGACTCAAGGTTACCGGTGACGTGCCAGACGATGGTCGCGATCGAGCTAGCGTGTTCCGAGCCATCGACAAGCTGCTCGCCTTCCAACTGGCTGAACGCCCGCTCCCCGAGGATCCTGTAGCGTCGGTATTCAGCTTCGATGAGGGCTAGAACAGTACGGTTCATTTATCGTCTCATTTGTTTGTCTTCACGATTTGTGAGAGGAGAAGTTCGCAGTGTAATGGCGAAATTCGGATCTGACAGAATAGCTACGCGAGCAGCAATTTAGTGCCCATAAGCTAATCTGACCTGTATGGGAATTGTGGCAGCCAGTACGTGTCAAACATCCACCAGTACACTCCCTGTCATAGTTCCTGGTATTGGCAACCCCATAAGTTTCAAGATCGTGGGCGCTACATCCCCAAGTTTACCCGACCGTATAGGACCGAGAAACCCATCTCTGATGATCAGATGCGGTACGAGCGCGGTGGTGTGGGCCGTATGGGGTGAGCCGTCCTCATTGCGCATACAGTCAGCGTTCCCGTGGTCGGCAATAATACTGATACTGTAGTTGGCCGCGCATGCAGCCTCGATTACCACATGCGCCGCCTCATCAACAGCCTCCACTGCCTTTACCGCTGCCTCAAATACGCCGGTATGACCCACCATGTCGGGATTGGCGAAGTTCAAGCATATAAAATCAAACTTTTCCTGTCTCAATGCTTCCGCACAGCGCGTAGCAACTTCGGGTGCACTCATCTCGGGCTGCAAGTCATACGTGGCTACCTTCGGCGAAGCAATTAGAAGACGCTCCTCCCCCTTGAATAATTTTTCCCGCCCACCACTAAAGAAATATGTCACATGCGGATACTTTTCAGTCTCCGCCACCCGTAACTGACTCAGACCCGCCCTAGATACAACTTCGCCCAAGGTGTCTGCGAGGTCCAGCTTGTCAAAAGCAACCGGCAGACCAAATTTCTTATCGTATGGTGTGAGTGTAGCAAAATAAAGTTGCTCAAAAGTCTCCACTTCAAATTCGGCATCCGTAGGTCTCTGTGTGAATGCATTGACTAACTGACGCCCCCGATCGGCCCTGAAGTTGAAAAATACGACCGCGTCGCCATCAGTGATAGGGGCCTGTTCAATGACTTGTGGTTCGACAAATTCGTCCGTAACTCCGGCCGCATAACTGGCCTCAAGAGCTTCCGCTGCACCTGCTGAAAGCTGCCCCTCTCCCTTTGTGAGCATTCGATAGGCTTTCCGGGTACGCTCCCATCGCCGATCGCGATCCATTGCATCATAACGACCAACAACGGTGACGATTCGCGCCAAATGCCCTGCCCTCCGCTCAAACTCCCGTATGTAACGAACACCGCCGTGTGGATCAGCGTCCCTGCCATCAGTGAATGCATGTACGCACACCTGTTCACGGGAAAGCCCCTCACGCTGCGCCAATTGGCAGAGCGCTATAAGATGATTCAAATGACTATGAACTCCACCATCAGAAAACAACCCCATCAAATGCAGCTGCATGTTGCGTGCATGCCGTGCGGCACTGACTAGTACTTCATTCTCGAAGATCGAACCATCCTCAATGGCTAAATCAATGCGCGTGATCTCCTGATTCACTATGCGTCCGGCACCTAGGTTCATATGCCCTACCTCGCTATTGCCCATTTGTCCGGGTGGAAGTCCAACCGGTCTTCCTGATGCCTCCAGCGTTCCTTGGGGGTACTTGGCAAACAAACTGTCCAAAAATGGCTTTTTTGCCTTGTGTATGGCACTTACCGCCGGATTCACAGCTATACCGTAGCCATCCAGGATAATCAGGATATGTTTACTGGGCATCCTTGCTTGTTTTCCGACTTGGTTTATCGATACGGTAATCACGCACCACTTTTGATGTACGTCCAGTCTTGGAGACATACACGTTCATTGAATCGCACTTCGGACAGCTCAGCTGAACAATTCCGGCGCGGTCGGTACGTGAAGCAGGCTCATCAAAGTAATAACGCCGGGTTGCACAGTAGTAGGCACCCTTTGCCGGATCCAATCCTGCAATGGGCTTTGGGAGACGTTGGACCGCCTCATAGTATGTGCAAACATCCGCTACTACGCACTCCCGGCAATCAGGATTACGTGCAGTACAGGTGTACCTGCCATGCAAGATCAGGAGGTGATGTGCCAGTCCCCACATTCCCCGAGGTATCACTCGTTTGAGACCTCGCTCAACTTTTAATGGAGTGTCTGCCTGACGCACTAGTCCAGTCCGATTGGCAACCCGGAAGACATGCGTATCCACAGGCAGGGCATCCTGGTCATCAAATGCGACAGACGAAACTACTTGTGCTGTTTTTCTTCCTACACCTGGTAATTTCATCAGACCTGCCTGACTCCTAGGGAGCCGGCCATCATGATCCGACATCACCTTGCGCGCCATACCTACCAAGTGCCTAGCTTTATTGTTGGGATATGAGATGGATGCAATAATACTGGCTACATCCTCCGGGGCAGCCCAGGAAAGCGCGGCAAACGTCGGCCATATTTTGAACAGCGACGGCGCGACTAGGTTAACACGTGCATCCGTGCACTGTGCGGAAAGAATAACAGCGACTATGAGCTCATACTCTCCCGAGAAATTGAGCTCACTCTGTGGGCGTGGAATTACTTTAGCGAGCGCGTCAAGTATGATTTGAGCACGCCTCTTTCTGCCTATGTCCATTGACCTCCTGAGCGACATGCGGTTAACTCATAGAATACTGGCCCTGTTCACACTATTGAGCCTGATCTCGCTCGCACTGAACATGCCCGCCCGTGCTCAGATATCAGACTCGGCGCGCGTATCGGTATTTACCATCTATCCCGGAGAGGCCATTTACTCTCTCTGGGGACACAGCGCACTTAGAATCTGGGACCCGGTGACCGGAACTGATATCTCATACAACTACGGTACCTTCGACTTCAATAACCCGCTGTCGTTCATTGCCCGCTTTGCATATGGAAAACTAGACTATCGATTGTCCCTGGAAAATTCGCCTGCCCGGGTTGAATACTCGTGGTTTACAGAAAGGCGCGGCGTTGTGGAGCAGCAGTTGAATCTCACGCCGTCCGAAAGACAGACACTCTATCAGTATTTGTCCACCAATGCTCTTCCAGAAAACCGGACGTATCGCTACGACTTTCTCTATGACAATTGTGCTACACGGATTCGTGATGCACTGGAGTACGCTCTACAAGCTCCTCTGGCCGATTCGATTTCGACTGGGGTGACGTTTCGTGATCTGATCAGGCCCTATGTACACGCACGCCCGGATCTGGATATGGCTATCAATCTTGCCATGGGACTCCCCGTAGATCGTTTTGCATCACAAAGAGATCTAGCCCTCTTGCCAATTGAGTTGCAAGCTTTGCTGCAAAATGCACAGACTGGAACTGGCGCTCCATTAGTTCTTGTGTCTGATACACTCTTTGGCAGCCCTGTGACTCCCGAGATTCGCCGATCATTGTCTCTTCCGACAGGCATAGCCTGGCTTATCTTCGCGGTGGCGTTTGCCTACTTTCTGCGTGACCTTCGCGAACCCCGTCAACGCATATTTGATCTAGTATTCCTCTCCACAGTAACGCTTATAGGACTCTTGGTTGCCTTCTTCTGGCTTGTATCTCTACACGCAATCACGAGACCAAATCTGCACATTATGTGGGCATGGCCGCTGCACATTGTCCCGCTCTTCCTCTCCCGTCGTTCCTTTGTGACCGTTTACTGGTGGTGCGCCGCCGCCAGTGCCGTGGTGTTCGCACTGGGCTCGGCGTGGTGGCCACAGACTTCACCGGCTATAGCCCTACCTCTTGCACTGGCAGTAGCAGTACGTTGCATAAATCTTGCCAGGGTACCGCGTACGGGATTTGAACCCGTGTTACCGGCGTGAAAGGCCGGCGTCCTAACCCCTAGACGAACGCGGCAGATATCAATAAAGGGGTGACCGAGGGGACTTGAACCCCCGACCTCCAGGGCCACAACCTGGCGCTCTAACCGCCTGAGCTACGGTCACCGTTTTTGTCCAGCCCGAAATTTACACAAGAA
This sequence comes from Rhodothermaceae bacterium, assembly GCA_009841335.1. Taxonomy (GTDB): domain Bacteria; phylum Bacteroidota; class Rhodothermia; order Rhodothermales; family Bin80; genus Bin80. The sequence continues at coordinate 47,147 of VXLY01000082.1, forward strand.
TGACGGATAATAACTAAATGGGCTAACGAATGATCGCAACCTTGCCATATGAATTTCCCTCATCGTTTCTGCCCTGAGCAACAATCAAATACATACCGGAAGGAACCAGTTGGCCATTCTGGTCGCGACCATCCCAACTGATGCGCCCCCCACGGGCCTGCATCCGCCGAATAAGTTCTCCGTGCACAGCAACAATTGATATTTCTGTTTCCGAAACCAACCCCTCAATGTAAATTTGAACTTCTGTCTGCCCGTGGATTTCAGCCGGATTCGGATACACAAATAGATCCTGCGCCTCTTCGGCAGGCTGTATCGCGTCACCTAATAAGCTAACCAATCCCTTGTCAGTACCCAAAAAAACACGTCCGGTTAACGCTTCAACCGCTGCAGTGATCACGACATCAGAAAAAAGCGGGGAGTTGTCGGCTCTATGATGCTCAACCAACTCAAACCCTACCCCCTCTGAAAGCAAGTACGCACCCTCAGGCGTAGCCATCCATAACCTGTTCGACGGATCAACTGCGATATCATTCACTGCCAGACCATTCAATACATAGGACCCTAATGTTCGATCCTGCCAAATGGGCCAAACTGCGGCTATGGAAGGATCATTTGCCGAAAAGGCGGTGCTTCGGAAATAGGCCGGACCTTCATTCGTGCCGACCCAGATCCTACCGGACAGATCTTCGGTCAATGAATAGATCTGAGAGCCCGGAAACCCAACTCCATTTGAACCCGGTTCAGAATAGTAGGTGCATACATCGTCCGATCCGTCCTCTGGCGTGTCATTTGTATCCAGCACAAGCACCCCCCTTGTTATCATCAGGTTACCTTGATCCAGAAGAACGATCCATTTTATCCCGTTTGAATCTACAAGGATATCTCCCAACGCAGTCGTCTGGGACGTACCACTACATTGGGGCGGCAATAGTCTAGACCATGTTCCGTCTGCCGAACGTACATGTAACGGGTAGGGTGAGATAGTATTGGTAACCCACAACGTTCCGTCCTGCTCACTTGCAACTCCACCTACAATGATATAACTCTGCGTTCCGGCAGCAGGAAGCAAAGTCGAATTAGACTGATCGTAAACAGTAACAACATCCTCTGGTGATACGCGAGCCAAGCCGGCACCGCGAGAAGCTGCCCAGGCATTGCCCTGGCCGTCTACATGCACACGCCAATAGCTGCCTCTCCCACTTAATTCCTCTACGAAGCGTCCCGTGAAGTTCGTCCAGTCATTCCCAGACTTCATACGATAGAAGCCAGATCTCGGAACACCCAGTTGGGCGGCCGCCCAAAGATTGCCATCGGGGCTGATAGCTAGATCTCCAAAAGGAGAATCAAATGGACCCGCGGGGTATAGCTCTCGGCTGACAAGATCCAGTGATGTAGCACTTCCTGCCTTGATATAGTGACTCAGTCCACTATCGGCATCCCCGAGCCATACATTCCCCGAAGCATCAACCCCGACTGATTGTAAATCTTCGTACCCGCTGACCGGAATTGACTCCACGCCATTGACATCATATGCGCGTAAGCGGAACTGCGTTACCGCAAGTACCTGATCATCTAGTATGTCCAGATCCAGGATAGGGCGAGTATTGGTGCCTACACGCTCATACATACCATTTGTCGTTCGTTTGCCCAATCCGGCGATCGTGCCAACGTACAGACGATCATGCTGATAAACGAGATGTGTAACCTTGGTATTTGGAAAGAAACTTCGTTCTGATGTCCACGAACTTGGATCCTGTAGGCTTTGCCCCGAAAGTGATGCAAATGCTACCCCCGCATCGGTGCCGAGCCACAAACCCCGTTCTCCACTGGGAATAGTGCTTACAGCAACATCATTGACGGCCGTAGCAGCTGTAAATGTCCCTACTCTACTGTAAGTATCTCGAACTTCGTTGTCTACAGGATCAAATACAACCAGTCCAAATCCCGTTGCAATGAGCAGGCTATCCCCCAGCACCTCCATGGCGTTGATTGTCTTTGTTGGGAATCTCTCGCTACGATATATGTCGAAAAAAGAGATTACCTCGCCCGTAGAAACATCAAGCCGGTCAAATACGCCGTTCACATAACCAACCCAAAGCACCTGCCGCTTTGTATCCCAAGCAAGGGCCTGCACATTTATATCATACAAACCCTCGGCAGCAGTGTAACGATTGATCTCACCGTTGCCTGAATCATAACTGAATACTCCGCCTGTTGAAGCTACCCAGATTACTCCACTGTCTGCGGTTGAAAGCCCCGTAACCTCACGAAAACTGGTATGGGCTGTCCAAGAGCGAGAATTCTGAGCGTGAGCCAACTGGGCAAGCACAAGAACACAAAAACATGCACCAATGCACTTAAATGGACTCATCATCAAGGGGCATCCGTGCGGTTATGGGGAATTTTCTGTAACAGATCGCTCATTTCTAGAGCAGCTAACGCTGCTTCTTTTCCCTTATGGTTTGGACCGGGTGTCGAACGATTCCTTGCCTGTTCAAGAGTTTCGGTGGTGATGACTCCCAGCGCTACTGGAACTCCCGTCCTCAGTGCCACCTCCTGCAACCCATTGATTGCCGCATTGCTTATTGCCTCAAAATGATACGTTTCTCCCCGAATTACAGCCCCCAAAGCGATGACGGCATCATAACGGCTGGAACTGATCATTCGCTCAACTGCAAGCGGCAACTCAAATGCCCCCGGACACCAGACAATGTCAATCTTGATGACATCATATGAGGAAAGCGTTTCCAAACAGCCTTTCAGTAAATCCAGTGTGATTGATTTGTTGAACCGGCTCACGACAATTCCGAACTGAGCATCTGTAGATCGAGCCGGCGCTCCTTTGAATTCTGATACAACGCTTGTCCCACCACTTGACAGTATTTTCTGATCTTCGCTCACACATCCGCCACGCTCCTCTTCTGACTTTACTGGATCAATTCGCATAAAATCCCCTTTGCTGAATTACGGTTCCGATATGTCTGACTACCTATGCCGACATCCCTGCAATCGGTGCAATGAAGCATGTAATGAAAGATGCTTACTATCTTTCGTGGACAATGGCTTATCCCGACCTGACCGAGTGATACGCAAAATTGGCCTGTTAGTGCTGACCGCAAACAATACATGGCTGCGATCATCTCGCATCGCACACAGACTAGACATAACTTCCAAATTGCTATACTTCCCTCATCCTTGTACACAAAGAAGGGGGCTTCCTCGCAACAAGTAGCGGCGACATCCGTCAATCTTGTCATTGACTGCCTGCAAGGGGGTGAGGATGGCAATTATACAGCGCACCATTACACTCTGACTACAGCAAGACATGATGTATCATAACCTCAAAAGGAGCTGATTTGCAAAAAAACAGTATCCAGATTTGGGTTCCAATTGTGCTCAGCCTCGCTGTTCTGGCAGCGATCGCATTATTCACAGTTGAACCCGATACTTTACCACTGCTTGGACAAACCCGATGGGGGCTTTTGGCGTTGGCGCCGTTCGTTGTTGGTTTGCGCGTGATATTCGGAGCATGGCGCCTCCATTACATTGCAAAGGGGTTTTTGAAATTCAGCGCTGCACTCCGTGCACAACTGGCGTGGGATTTCTTTTCCTGTATCACGCCCTCTTCAATTGGAGGAGGTCCAATCGTTCCAGCCTACATTGCAAAAGATTCACGAGTCTCCCTGGGGGATTCTTCTGCAATTATGCTGTTTGCTATGCTCCTGGATCAGATATGGTTTGCCTGTGCCATTGTGGTCGTCCTGCTGAGCACAACTTCGATTGACGTTATCCCTGACTCCTTGGGGAATATTGGTATGCTCACATTAATCACCTATTTTCTAGGGTATCTGGCATGGGTCATCATTTTCGCGTATGGTGCACTGAAGAAGCCAGAGGTATTGTCATGGGTGGTTCGACGGGTCTTTATGTTGCCTGGGCTCAGGCGATTCGGCAGCAAAGCTGATTCAATCCTACAGGACCTACAAGAACGTGCAACCATCCTTCGATCCCAGCGTCTGGTGTTTTTTTTGAACGGTTTTGGGTTGACCCTATTGGCCTGGGCAAGCCGTTATGCACTTGTAGTGCTCATTGTAGCAGCTACTGCCCCCGAGATCGACTATATCCTCGCGGGTTTGCGTTCAATTGTAACGATGCTCGGCGCGCTCGTTGTACCTACCCCAGGGGGAGCTGGCGGTGCAGAAGGATTATTCGCTTTACTCGTTGGGCCGCTGCTGCCTCAAGCCTTGGTCTCCCCCGCTGCCCTTATCTGGCGCGTGCTAGGGTACTATGTATTTCTGGCAGCAGGCGCGTACCTAACACTGGACAGTGCACTGCGCAACCATAAGTAATCAGAACCGCCACAATCGCCTGTTCTGTCTGCCCAGGTGGATACTAATAGCGTATCCTAGTTTCACCTTTTTATAGCGCTATGAACTAGCGCAGTTAGATTAATGAAGCCCCCCCACAATAATTCTTTGGGTTCCTACGACTGCAATAATTTTTGGCACCGAACACCTCCTCAAATCCGTGATTGGGAATTCGGTAGGTCCTTCATCCCGGGAAGTCTAAGTACCGCATCCCGCTCATGATAAACGAATTCGCACTTCAAAGACGCCCCGGTTCTCGCCCGGGAAATCAGGATTCCAGCCACCTGCTGGACATCGCTCTTCGCCAGGTTTCAAAGAGGCCCTGGCCTTTCAGCCCGGGAATTGGTCATCATCAGTTTTCATAATGGAGGCATTGATATCGCTTCAAAGAGGCCCGAGCCTTTCAGCTCGGGTAATGCGCGAGATAGTCGATTGAGCTAGCCACCAAAAGAATGCTTCAAAGAGGCCCAGACCTTCCAGCCCAGGAATTACGATTTGCAAAATAATTGCCCATACTTAATATATGGCTTCAAAGAGGCCCAGACCTTTCTGCCCGGGAGTTTTTCTCGCCATTGTAGTTAATCACCAACCTTGACCAGCTTCAAAGAGGCCCAGACCTTTCTGCCTGGGAAGCTTCCCTTCGGTCAGCGTTGGAGGAAGCTGTGCTACTGCTTCAAAAAGGCCCCGGCCTTTCAGCCTGGGAAATTCTGTGCCTTATCGCACCTATAATTTACGAATAAATTCCTCGAAGAGGCGCAGGCCTTTTACCCTAGGAAATTACCGCCTAAGCGGATAATTCAGCGACATTAGTAGCTCGCTTCAAAGAGGCCCAAGCCTTTCAGCATGGGAAATCCCGTACGCTCATGCCATTCATGGAGCAACGAGTAGCCGCATCAAAGAGGCCCAGGCCTTTTAGCCCGGGAAATGATAAATAAGATGCTTGGAAGTGCCTTGCTTCTTCGAAGCTTCAAAGAGGCCTAGGCCTTTCAGCCCGGGAAATTGCCAGTAATGTGTCTAAGTGTGATTAAATATAATAGCTTCAAAGAGGCCCAGGCCGTTGAGCCCGGGAAATAAGATCCGAAGACTTCTCAATGGGGGATTGCGTTTTCCCTTCAAAGAGGCCCAGGCCGTTCAGCCCGGGAAATAAGGTCTCGCTTTTGAATAAAATCATCGCCAAGTCATGCTTCAAAGAGGCCCAGGCCGTTCAGCCCGGGAAATAGTTGTGGCAGAAGGGGGAAGTGATGCGGATGTGGCCGCTTCAAAGAGGCCCAGGCCGTTTAGCCCGGGAAATTCCGCCATGTCTGATGTGAACATACAAAAAGAACCAGCTTCAAAGAGGCCCAGGCCGTTTAGCCCGGGAAATAGTATAGCGAACCGTCTACATCGCGGTAGCGAGTTGGCGCTTCAAAGAGGCCCAGGCCGTTTAGCCCGGGAAATATCTATCTAAGTTACTCTCGTGTATATCATAAGATACGGCTTCAAAGAGGCCCAGGCCGTTTAGCCCGGGAAATCTGGTAGCGGAGATCAATACTGCGCTAGTGAAGAAGATGCTTCAAAGAGGCCCAGGCCGTTTAGCCCGGGAAATGCCTCCACTGTGTTACACCACTTGCGGAGTTTACTGGCTTCAAAGAGGCCCAGGCCGTTTAGCCCGGGAAATACCGTCTCCGTGTGTAGTACGCCGTCCACTACGTCCAGCTTCAAAGAGGCCCAGGCCGTTTAGCCCGGGAAATGCTTTGAATTCCGCCATGATCTGCTTGTTCTTGATGGCTTCAAAGAGGCCCAGGCCGTTTAGCCCGGGAAATCATTTTCTTTTGCCTCCTCAGGCGTTTAGGTTACTATGCTTCAAAGAGGCCCAGGCCGTTTAGCCCGGGAAATCTGCGCCTCCTCGCACCAAGCGACATCAAAGTTCGAGCTTCAAAGAGGCCCAGGCCGTTTAGCCCGGGAAATCGCGAGCAACTTGGGGGAACTCCAGCGCAAACTACGTGCTTCAAAGAGGCCCAGGCCGTTTAGCCCGGGAAATTGTGTCTGTGTGGTCAAAAGCCTTCTCCCTGTATATCTGGCTTCAAAGAGGCCCAGGCCGTTTAGCCCGGGAAATGGGTTGCCCATTGGCGTTTCCCGTCGGCGGTCCTGCGGCTTCAAAGAGGCCCAGGCCGTTTAGCCCGGGAAATGATCCAGTTCCCGATCCGTCGCCGACGGTTCCGCGTTCTGCTTCAAAGAGGCCCAGGCCGTTTAGCCCGGGAAATAGCACCTGTCGTAAACCCTTGGGGAACAGCAAGTTGACAGTGAATTTGCGAGCGGTGAAACAATAATGTTGAATATGTAACATCTCTGCCTTTAAATTCTCCTAAGTCAAAGAGCTAACTCACAGCAGCAGCGTATTTTAGCGGCATGCGAGAGCTGATGACATTTATTGTACTGCCCGAGCGCTCGCGGTTGTAGCGGCGCAGCTCATCACACGACCGTGGCCTGGCGTTTAGGAGCTTCATAAGGCTTTCCAAGACTCTCAACTTTTACTTCTACTCCGTCGGCTGGACCCAAATCAATTATCAGAACATGATCCTCGGCCATATTCATTTCGCATTCTAAGCCCGCCATCATCTCGGATCTCCGCCGGGCTGTGAGCCTGCATTGAAAAACAGAAAGCTGCATCCAGTGCCCAAATCCTTTTAGCAGTCGGAAAACGTTACGCCAACGCTTTGAGTCTGAGATATCATAGGTAACGACATACAAGCGCTCTCTTGCCATCCTTGCTTACCGTGGTAAGTAGTGCGGATACTCTGAAATCTCTCCCTGAAAATAACGGGATAACAACCGACACTGTACCTCAATAAGTCTTCTCATTGAAACTCTATAACCGAAAAATGGATGTGTTGTGACATGGTCCAGACGCCGCTCAAATGCAGTAATCAACGCCTTACGACCGGCCGGCTTTAGCGAACACGCCTTTCCGCTGAACACAAAGTCATTCGGCCTGATCTCGCCGTTATTTACTACCTGAATCACGCATGAGTCAGCAATGATTGAACGGAAAGGCTCCATTAAATCAAGTGCCAATGCAGGACGATTATGGCGCGGCCGATGGTAGAGACCAAGATACGGATCAAGTCCTACCGACGTAATTGTTGTGCTGAACAGCCTAACCAATAAAGCATAAGCCAGCGACAACATCGCATTTACGGGATCCGTCGGAGGACGCCTGTTTCTAGTTGCAAAAGAAAATGACCGAATACCTCCCGATGCATTTTGAGAAAGCATATTGTCAAATCCACCGAAATAGATCGCCGCAGCTTCTCCCTCCATGCCAAGAAGTTGCTGCAAATCCGAAGCATGCGGTATCCTCCTTGTAATCCGCTTTAGCCTGGCCAAAACATCATCCTTGTTTGTCGCTAAATGCTCCTTCCGCCAATTGCGACGGAGCATAGTCCGCGAATTCTTGACCTTTGCTTGGATCAAACTCTTGGCGAAAAGTAATCTGCATTCGCTAGTGAATGCAGTGCGATACTGCGCCTCCCGAACAGCTACATTTCCATTTCCTGTTCCGATCGTGTGCCCAAGAAACCATCCACCTGTAGAATACCATGAAACAGGGATTTCGGCTCTCATCAGTGCATGTAGAGCGGGAGTGGTAACTGATACTGGACCGTATAAGACAACCTGTGAGACCGAAATCATCGGCACCTCAACCGTATCCTTCTTGGTCTGTATGATTAGGCGTGCACCTGACTTGCGAAGCCGAGCGCCAGGTTCCTGGACGTACAGTGGTAAGGCTGGATCGTCAGATGGGTTCAATGGCCGAGGAGAAGTACCTGTCCTAAACAGGTTTGTCTCGTCCGGTAGGCAAATACCCGCAAGTGAACAACGCGGACACTTCGGACTGTCTTCCAAGGGTGGCGGGCGCTGGCGGGATGCCTCTGCACCTCTAAGCCCGTTAATGGCTTTAATTGCTGTGGCTCGGAGTTCATCGTCAAGGATAACACGTACCCTCTCCCTGGAACCTACATACCACAAAGCTCCATGATCAACGGTATACCCATTGTCTTCGAGAATCATCGCCTGCACACAGACTTGTATTCTTTCAGGCTCATATGCTCCAGCAGCTACGTGTGGACGTTTTCCCTTTTTGAAGTCAACCGGCCTAACAATATTATTAGCGACCTCAATAACATCAAGCTTAGCGATCACCCCGAGTCGCTCCGAAGACATCGTAACAGAACGTGCCTTCGCCATGACTTCATCTAGTTCATCGGGCTCGGGAAGATGCCCTTTTCTCCGGTCAACTCGAGTATGGGCACGATGGCCTTCGGCAGTATCCGCACTTTCAGCCCATTCACCTTCGATCCATTCAAGGTAAGCCAACCTAGGACAGTAGACCCACGCGTTTACCATCCGAGCAGGAACGAGTGGAGATCTGAAGCTGGATGGCAAAGCGGACGACAGTTTGGATTGCTGGATTTCGCTACTCATAACTTAAACTCATCCAGTAAAGGTGTGTCGTCTCCCGTTAGGGCCTCCCGTAGCGTCATCGGCCTGAGAGAGAAAGGCCAATACTTGGAAGAGAGTAACAACAAATCGCTCATGCCCGTGCTCCTTGTTTGCACAACTATGCCCTGTCGGTGCTTACGTTAATATTGCCATTCCTTGTACTCGCCACTAACTCTGGATTGAACGCAAAAAGTACTAACACCAATGAATGAGCATTGAAACACTTACCAGTCAACACATATTGAGCCAAAGCCATCCCTGATTAGCTCATATGACAGAATCGACCAACTTGACATTCTTGTCGCACCGGATTTCAGTACATCAAGGAGGTCACAATGCCTATATTGCGCCGAAGGTGCCCAAACCGAAGTGGCTGGCAAAGCCAATCGCTAAGGGACCCTGAACTGTGTAGGGAAACTCAATCTTTAGGAACGTACCTGAAGAATCGGGCTGTGGCACCCGTCCTCGGGAACGGAAACGATGAAAATGCAGCGCGTGTCTCTTAATCGAACCAACATTGATCTCTCTTAGCTCCGTCACTTTAACACCGTCGGTCTCCATCCCTTGACGCTTAAATAACCTCAAAACCTCTCCCGAATATCCATTCTTCTTTAAATGTCCTGCACTCAAGAACGGGGTCACGCTTCGCCACTGCTTGGACCTACCTAGCAGTCGTGAACTTCCGGCAAAGTCCTGCGGCTGCCCGTACCCTTCCAGTGCAAGCCTCCATTCTTCCCCATCAGTACTTCCTTTAGAATCACGAGAAGCAAGCCATATCCGGGTAATTCGTTCGAGCCGCGATTGAATGTGAGGGTCCATTCCACTGGATACGGAGACTATAATGTGGTCTATCAAACCATCCCCGTCTGCGTCCTCAGGCAACCAAAACGCATGAGGGTGCGATGGATCGTTTATAGGAAAACGCCCTTCACGCCGCCCTGAAATCTGCCACGGCGCTAATGGCAGTCGCTTACCGTTAAGCTCATCCTCTTGCCATCCGAATTGAGACAAAGCAGCCTTGCGCATGATTTCGCCTATCTTGACCGCGACCTCTAATCTAGGACGCGGTCGGCCAGCCAGCACAAACCGGGCAATTGTAACTTGCTTTGACACCTTGCTGAACTTTTTGCGGCGTGATATGACTTGCGGCACTACCCTCGGGGAGGTACTGGGATCACGGGCATAGATTACATCCAACGCTGCAGGTGGCCTATGCCACCTAAGCCTCCGAAGGTCAGTATTCTCCAAGGAAAGTGCATCCAAGAAACAAGCAGGTAGTGTGTCTACGTCGTCTTTCGTGTAGAATATTTTCTGGACTTTGGACAGCAATACTCTTTCAGAAATTATCTTGCTTGCCTCTGCTCGTATTCGCTGTTTCTCCTGGACTAACAGTTGATTCCGCGTAACTTGATACGATTCAGCCGAGCACGGAACCAACAGACTCACCTCTTCACCAGTAAACCCCATTTCCATGGGGCCACAATTCTCCTGGCCGTCCCAATGTTTCAACACACTGCACTCCGTCCAACTCTCAGACCGTCCAAGGTACCCAATCGAAGATGCCAGATCTTCCGCCAGTGACATCAGTCTGTCATCCAGCTTCACATCCTTCCAGATGACTAGAATCTTCTCTCCGCTGGGGATGTGCAAAAATGCGTCAAAAACCAGAGTTTTTGATTCCGATTTTCCCTTCCTGATGGGCATATAGTGACGCGTGTGCGCATGTACGCACCCCTGTGGCAGGTAGAAGACTGGAAGGTCCTCGGCCAGGGCATGCACCAGCTTGGTAAGATCGTGTCGGCTCCAACGGTGCCAATCCCCCTTCCGCCAATAGCTTGCGATAAATGCCCTAATGATCCGCCAGGGTTCAGGCGGCCAAGCTACATCTGCCTCATTAACATTACGCCCCCAAGGAGTCGCATGGTAGCGTCCTGACAAAAAGCGAAACGAGAGTCCAAACATTGGGGCTACTTCTCGTACACTACTGAGCGCACACGAGGCTGCCCAAATGCACCAGAATGTCCAATCTCGCTGATCAGACCCGGAAGTTCATCCTCTATCGCTTGCAGCTCCGGCACTTCAAACCCCGTTGGCCGCGTCACATCCAAACCGAGGAGACCAAGATCACATGCGGTACGAAAGCGCAATCCGCCGTTTAGCAATCGTCGGATCTTAAAGAGGGCTAGCAGGATAAGTAGTCTCTCTACATGGTCCCCTAATCCGTAGGCTCTGACTTGGAGGATGTCCAGATTAAAGTATGCAATGATTTGACTAGCGGTCCACTCATCTCGCGTAAATGGAACATTGCCAAAACCCTTACTTGTGTCCCCTTTAGGATCCACTGAGTCATTTTTCACGCCACCACTGACTGCACGCTGAGCATTCTTCGCTTCAACAAAAGCCGACAACGCCCTTGGAAGGCGCAGTCGCCCGCCTGCCAGTTCTTTCTTTGCCAGAAAGATGCCATGTAACAATGCATTAACATCCACTTCCAGCAATACCTTGGAAAGCTCTCTCGGATTAATCCGCCCCTCTTCGAGATTTGCTAGCCTTTCCTTAAGCAAATTGAAGACGCTCTTATCTTTGCCCTCCAGAATGTACGGTGAGTTCAGTCGGTGCGCCTCAATAAGAGAGTTTGTGAGCGGCCTGCCTTCTTTATCTTGTACTTCCACAAAGGGCAGGCCCCGCAAGGGTCCTACCCAATTGTTGCGTACGTCATCCCAGCACACGGATTCAAGTCGGTTTGCCATCGACTGAGCACTTTCCACAAGGACTATCTGCCCGTCTCCATCGGGCGATTCGTATACGGAAGGACCCAGATTTGGAAATCCAGCTGGCTGAAAACGGGAGCCTTGAATAGGTCGCAGACTTGCCTCAATCAGCAGACGCGGCTCATTATCAAGCGCAGAAATATCAATGTTCATTTTGGATTTAGCTAAGTGTTGTCTTATGTGTCTCGGTAAGAATTCCCGGATATGATTGCCGCAAGAGGCTCTTCATGCCCGAGTCAAATATTGGAATCAACAGACTAGCTGCAAGACGGTCGGGACGGACTCCAACCCCAAACCGGCCGCATTTCCGCGCATGGACGCCTGCACCCAATTGAATTGGATCAAATGGAGAGGGAATCCCCGAAGACCTAGCCCGTTCGAACGCGTTTAGAACCGCACTATTGATAACTCTTCCATCAAGGCTTCGTCCGCCCACACGGAGCCGGGTGACCAATCCAGGCGGAATGGGGATTGAGGCCTCTGAAGGTATTACCCCTAGACGAATCAGCATCTGATTCGTAGTGAAAATCGGCTTAAGAGCTGCATAGGCAAAAGGAACCCTTAACTCGCTATCCCTACTTCTAAGAAACCTTAGGGGCTTTGCCCAAACCAGACCTGCCAACAAGTCGTTGCAACGCTCGTCGTTAAAATCACCTCCTATAAAAGCCGCTACGTCGCCCAATTGGGCAAAGCTCGCACTGCTAAACGGTTTGTCAGCCAATCCTCGAATTGGAACTTCCACGAGTCGACGCTCAAGCACTGCTATCATGTTTGATATCAAACCTCCGTGTCCCCAGACTGCTGTTGGTGAATAGGCACCTTGGGCCCATTGACGCAATGCTCGCAGGCGTTGGCCTCGGAAAAAAGTTATAGCCTCAAACTGTGCGTTGCCTTCTCTTGAGTTTGTCAGCCGGGTTAGGTGTGCTGCCATGGGAGGAGGAAACTCCTCAATCCCAGGAAGTCTCAGACTAACAGATTCCGCATCCCAGTCCTGCCGACCAATTCCCAACCCGGCCAATGCGGCCGCAATTCGGAACTCTCGACTGCCATCATCCGCTGCACGAACCCATTGACTGGATAGTAACGGCGGTGGCGCAGGAACCAGACTCTTTTTGTTTGTCCGTACAGTGCTCAACCTAAACCCCAATTGACCAATTGCCATCATCGCGCCGCTGACCGCAGAATGCGACAATTCCGGCGAAAGAAGCTCAAACAGAGCTTCTTCCAAATTCTTAACCGAATGGCGAATGGACGCTGCTTGATCCGTACCACGACCAAATTGGCGAACCATCCTTAACCATCCACCACGATCCAAGTCCGATATCAGCTTCGCGCCAGGTGATGGTTCAGCATGTCGGCGCCCAATGGCAACTGCGTAATAACTCTTTCCTGCACGCTGGAAAAAGCCGTAACGCTGAAATTCAGAAAACCCTCGGCTTACACCCAATGTTGAAATTGCCCGCGCAAAATCAAAACCATCTCTTGCCATTCGACCCTGTGCAACAACTCGCCCTTCACTGAACAGGGCTTTAATCTCGGCATACCGCGCTGGACGAGGCCACAGCGGAGCCCAGAATTCAGCTCTAGCTTCTGCCTCGTCAGTACACTCAATGCCGCCCCAACCGGCACTAGAAGCATATACTGTAAATGGAAAACTCGCCATTCCATGGACATTGCTCTGATGTCTACGTGAGGCAACAGACGCAAAAGTTGACGCACCTTCAAGCATAAAGACATAGTCCCACGAATTGATTACCGACTCACCTTCAAATCCGGTCCCAGCGTTCGGTCCGCCCGCTCCACTAGGTGAAAACTGCCCAACTTTAGCATCCGCAAGGTGTAACGCTGGGGCATTGAAAAGAGAATTCTCCAATAACGCGGCACTATAAGAGCGTGGAGTACCGCTAGATGCCTGGAACAAGCCATCCTTATCCGAAAACAGGCGCTGCATTAGATTATTGCTAAAATCAAGACGGCCATCATTACCACCGGTCCCCAATACCGGTGGAAATCTCAGTTTTTCACCGGAAAGAACAAGAGAGGCGTCAAGCCACGGCAATGCAGACATCGGAAGCCTCGCTCGCAACATCTCAACAAGCCTAACTTTGGTCTCTTTTTGAGGCTTCGCATTAAGAGCGAGACTCTGTAAAATATCCCTTGCGATATTCACTGAATCTGAATAATTCTTAAAACGAGGATGAATCACTGCCGACTCCAGGTGCTTTATTCCAGCTTTTGCATCCTTTGGATAAAATCCACTACCTCCACTCCAAGGAGCAATTACTGGGCTAGGGGCATAGCGGTGAAGAAAAAAATCGAGTATGTCTTCGGGATCCAGATTAGTAAGCAGACAGAATCGAGTGCCTTTCCAGCAGCCCCGAACATTTGCATCCGGCACTCGGCCTGTTAGCGAATTTGTTCTTCGTGACAGCAGCCTCAGTACACCAAGTGCCTTCAGATACGAGGCAACCGGAATGGGCGAACAGCCGTCTAGTATTACTTGATTAGCCATACCCACCGGTTTCTTCCTTGCTTGATGCGCGCCAGTCTGCGATCCTCAGCAGGGCCTCCAGATATGCCAGTCTGAATGGGCCAAATCTTTGCAGGAGATCCCGGGTACGCTCTGTCCAGCTTTCCTTTGACAACTCGTTATGTCCAAGCTCCATTACGGAGAGGGTCAGACTACCACCAGGCCAGAATTCGCTGCTCCCTAAATCTAGTGCGGGAATTTTGTCGCCTTCCCAAACTCCTCTTGCAAATCTCTCGACTTCTGTATTTTTCGGTTCTCGGGGAAGGGCTCGCATATTCATCCTTACTTTGCCATGATGCGCTGCTACGAGAAATGCCAATAGGTCAGCATCTCGGGACCATTTCTCGTGAGCTAGAAGAGCGAGCGCTGAGGCCAACTCATGGCGGAAGTAGGCACGTTCATGGCGCAAGTTTGAATTAGCTGTCTTGGCTAGAAAGAGGTCCTTTGGGGCCTCAACTCCATTTAATCCTCGTCGCATGGTCGATTGAAAGGCTTCGTGCGCCTTACCCAAGTCGTGCCAACTTGCGGCACGCACCAACAGTCGCTTAGTTATGTGGCTCAAGCCTAACTTGTCGGATAACTCCTCAACCTCCTTCGTTACGTGGTCCAAATGATCTTTGAGCAGAACATGACAGCCCAATTCGCTCTCCGTATCATCATCATGTCCGTCCGACACATCCACTAATGATGCATTAGCTTCGTCTGAGTTGCTCGAATCTATGGCGTCTGGAATATCAGCCGGTCTACCGGTGAAGCCCAACTGCTCACTGTACCCACCTGCACGCGAATAGGCCAATATGGTCAAACCCGGCCATGGATCAGATTTCAGCTTCTCCCAACCCGGTGGGCCATCTCCATCCTGACCAATACGCTGCCTTGACTGCAGATCGCGTATAAAGAAGACGGGCTTTTTATTGGCTTTCTTGACATCCTGAATCCATTTCTTGGCCAGACCAATTGGCACAGCGCATAATTCCTGTACGCCTGCCTTGGGAACTTCTTCCCAAGAAACAGGCTCTGAACGCCAAAACACTCGGACATCTGTGTCATTAGCGTTGCGTACATACGCAGAAATGTCAACATGGAAACCGTTCAAGTCAGCGTCCGTGTCAAATAAATCATCAAGATCATTTCGACGCACTACACGCGCATGTAAATCAATTGGATCAATACGGGGGAGATGTACTGGCGCCACATCCTGCAAGGTCAACAACTTTTTCCGGGAATCCTCCAATTCGTGTACCTCGTAGGGTCGTGAAAGGCTAGCCGAAGTTTTGGTTGGTTTTGAGGAGTCTGATTCAGGAAGGCCTAAGAGATCAATCCAATAGACCCTGGCTCCGCCTTCAAACTCTGCTTTCCGATTGGCCCGTCCGAACCGCTGCACCATGGAGGCCCAGGGTGCTAGTTCTGAGAACATGACCGCCGCGGAAATATCAATGCCAGCCTCCACTGCCTGAGTTGCAATAATTATCAAATCAGACGAACGATTATCGCTTAGCGCCCGTCGCACTTCACGTTCTCGCTCTGCGGAGCGGAATCGAGAGTGAAGCAGAACGACCTCGGGCCCGCTGCTTTTCTTTGAAAGAATGTTGCATATGCTCTGATAAAGGCTCTGTGCTCGCACCACCTGATTGACTATGACCAACGTCATGTGATCGGAGCGGTGAGCTACTAGAACAGCAGCCGTAAGTCGACTGATATAAGCCTTCTCATGCTTTGCGACACTTGATTCGGGAATGACGTGGGACTTTGATAAGTGTTTGGGCGCGCGGACCAACTTTCGTATCCTCGTATCCGTCTCCCGTCCCGGATTGATTCGCAAAACCTTTGAGGGAGCCTGGAAATCCACCGTGGCAAGCCATTCCGGCTCAAGTGTAGCAGATACCCACAGGCTGCGAGTTGGATAGGCCGGAACCACGCTCTCCTTGCTTCCCAAATCCTCACGGCGAAATGCCTCAAGTTGCGCAGAAGTAGCCCGGCCAGCTCCCATTAACTGCACTTCATCGAAAACCCACTGTACATCCCGATGCAGTAGGCCAAACTCCACAGGCCACAGTGTGGGTGCTGACGCATAACCGCGCATGAGTGCCCGGCTCAACAGCATGTCTTGGGTGCCGACAATAATAGCTGCCCGCTCAGGACTATCCAGCCAGCGTCTGGATGACTTGCCACCTCTCAGCACGTGCACATCTTCTGGGGTTGGAAGAAGCCCGTTTGTCACAAGTGCAGCTTGGTCCAAGCACCGTAACCACGATTCAATCGCCTCCTGTGTCTGATCAACCAACGTGCGCATGGGTACGCACCAAACTAGTCTTCTTGGCGTTTGCTCGGGGCGTTTTAACCTATTGAACATCCACCCCAAGGTGACTCCTGCCGTCTTACCTGACCCGGTCGGAGCAATGAGCAATTCGGGCCACTTACCATTGGCTAGCTTGTTTTGCCAATCAAACGGTTCTGTCCCGGAAAAGGCGGCTCGAAAGAAAGAAGGGAAGTCAATACTGTTCTTGGTCATTAACTCCTTCAAAGCGCTGACTGACTACGCACACAAATACCCCCGATCTGATAAATGGATTGCAACAAAACACGACAAACTCGCGGACTCTGCCCTTATGACTCACCTAACAGCAACTCGTGTTAAGATAATAACTATTGAGATATGTTTTTCAGAAATTTTGTTCTGTATCTGTTATATATTGGGCAAAATTGGTCATATTATTGTTAATTCAAGGCAGATTGAGTTTTGGGGGGAGTTTAACATAATCCTAAAGACAGAAGTGTTTCACTCAATCAGGCAGCATCTGACGCCTACATCCGAGATCGTGCGATAATCATGAGGTGATCAAGTGTGGTGCGCCCATGCCGTAAGGATGGCATGTTCGTGCTTTAGAGAAAAAATTGCTTAGCCAGTTTCCTGCAGCATTGTACCGGTCAGTATTCGGTCAAGGAATTGATCTTCAGGTAAGTTCTCCGCTTTCAGTGAGTAGAGATCACGCCAATTCGTACCACCGCGCGACATCTGCCACGCCGAGCCCCAGAACATCTAATTCTGTCCGCAGCGACAGAGTATTCAAACGAGTGCCTATGAACCCAAGGTGTTACCTTGATCTACGCGGTTACGGAAAATCTTTGAAGGTGTAAAAACTGGAACCCGACGAGCCGGAATAGCTACAGTTTCACCTGTACGTGGATTCTGCCCAACTCGTCCCTTGCGATCGCGGACCTTGAAGGTGCCAAATCCCCGGATTTCGATCGAATTACCTTGTTGAAGCGCCTCCATAATGGAGGAGATCAGGATGTCCACAACAATGCCACATTCTACCTTGGTAATTCTTGGC
Source organism: Rhodothermaceae bacterium (assembly GCA_009841335.1). Taxonomy (GTDB): domain Bacteria; phylum Bacteroidota; class Rhodothermia; order Rhodothermales; family Bin80; genus Bin80. The sequence continues at coordinate 64,632 of VXLY01000082.1, forward strand.
CCAATTGCTTGGGATACTTCCGTTACAAGATCAGATTTAGTCATTTTGAAATCTTTATTGGCCCCTCACTTTTTCCGTGAGGTATGAGTAGACAGCTTAAGATGTAGTGTACAGGAATGGCCATGTCAAACAGACTTCTTTGCAGCGTTCATTGAAACTTCGGCAATCGACAAACCCACATCAGCAATTCGCTTGTAATCTTTCGGAATCATGAAATTCCCCAGAACTATCCTGCAATTCTCTATCAACACCCTTGGAAGACATTTCATCCCCCAACAGCATATTGGACACATCTATCGCCTTCCGATCACAGCCAAATTCAAATGTAAGAAGATCCTCGTCTGGTAACGCGGTGCCTTATTCTTCCGCCATTCCTTTATTCAGCAGATCTGCGAGTGCTTATTTAGCAACCGTTTCGTCCTACCGAGCACATGAAATCGATACTATTGGTGGCTTTTCTCCCTCTCAGCCCCAGTCTTCAGAGCAAAATTGAGATAGAGGTGCATTTATCCGGCCTCCGAGTGGGTAGACTTCCCAAGTTTCAATTCAATGATTGTCATGCTACGGAGTCTCAAGTGATTGAACACCAAGTCCGTCCGACACCATTCATCAACAACACGGTGGCGCCACTGCCATCCCATGATGCAAAAGTCATTACCGACTCTAGGAGAAAAGTCTCCAGATGATTAATCGACGCTTCTTCAAGGTCGTTCTCAACCTATTCGTCTTTCAGATTTGGAAACTCAAGGACGTACGGGCCCTTGAATGCCTCTTCCGGCAGGGGGGTATCATTGTATTGGGCAGTCTGGCCTTTTCTGAGCATTGCAACTTCATCCTTAGAAGGTGCCGCGCGCCCGCAGAACTGAGAACTGATCTGACAATCAAGCTGTCGAACGGTCTAACCTCTCGCAATGCCTCCACATCGTAGAATTCGCGAGCGTGGGAGTTCTTGACCGAGAGTAGGCGCTCGTATGTGGGCCACGGCTGTGGAGAATACCAGGCAAAATGACTCAAGCAAGATTCTGCAGTCATTGTCTGCACTTTTGATAGCCACCAGATTCACTAGGCGATGTCCGGTGTCTTTGGTGCCCCCGGAATCGGCAGACACGGTCTGCCGTTTTTGTCGACTCCCCGATTCGGCCGACGGTGTATGCACTCATTGCCAGCCGGAAAAACTTTAATGTAGGTGTACTCATCGCAGGACATAATGGCATAGGCAGGTTCCGCAGCCGGGCCTTATTATACTTGCAGTAAGTGATTAACCCGTTGGCACGTCTACTCAGGCGGATGCCACATTCCTATGATCACTGATCGAGCCGCACTGTTTTCCCTGACTTGGCAGATCGAACAGCCGCATCCAAAATCTCCACTGCTACCATGTTGATCGGGAGTGATGACAAACTTCCCTCTGGATCTGAATGACCACGCACGACGGCCGCCAGATACGCAAAGGGATCATTGTGAGGAGCAACTCTGGCAGGTGCCTCAAAAGATCTTGATGGAGTGCCCGGCAACCCAATCACACCGTCGGTCGCATTCGAGGCGTAAACAAATCCCTCCGTTCCGTACACATCCATATCCTTCCGATTGAACGGCCAGTTCCAGGACGCCTGGATAATTCCTTGCGCGGACGGATACGTTACAATGATCGTTGCCTCATCATCTACCTGTCCATAGGGAGCATCCGGCTTGAATATCTGCGTTACTGCTGTTACACTCTCTGGTCGCTGACCATCCATAAACCAGGTAATCAGGTTGGCACCATAACAACCAAAATCTGTGATCGCACCCCCTCCGTTCTTTTCATCCGTCAGAAGCCAGGATGAAAACTCTTCGCCCACCCCAATCTCAATAGGACCAGGATGCCCGTCCCGTACAACCATCTTTCTTAAATCGCCGAGTAACGGAAGCACCTCCTTTGCGTAATGGACGCTGGGGTACCACGTGGTTTCGTAGTTGGTCAGCAAGTGAATCCCTGCAGAATCTGCGACCATCTTCATCCGCTCCGCATGGTCTAGCGAGATAGCAAGCGGCTTTTCAACCATCACATGTACGCCGCGGGCAGCCGCCACTTCAGTTATGGCTAGATGATCGTATATGTTGGAAAACACCGTCAAAGCTTCCGGATTGGTTGCCTCAATCATCTCTTCCACAGTCGGATAAACCAACCCCATATCAAATCCGAACCGGGCGGCATGTCGCTCCGCCAAAGCCCGGTCGGCCTCTGCAATCCCGACAATCTCAATATCCCCATAGTCTTCACGGCCAAGTATCCAGCCTACATGCCCATGCACAAGACCCGCCACACCAATACGCACCGGAGCAGGCGCATCGGAGGAAGCCGAAGCGGGTGATACTTGCAATACAAATGCAAATAGTAAAGCTGACAATCCCATATCACCGAAAAATTTGAACGAATAATGAAACCCTTTGTACTGACCTGTCTGCCAAAGTACCGCCAAATGATACGCGAGAATGATACTTCCTTTCTAACGACTAGCACTGATCAAAGCTTAATGGCCGTGTTGTCACAATGCCTACATTCACACGACTGCATTAGTACCGCCCCTATCCGCGCATCATGGCACGCGTGTCTCGTTGGTATTCGAGATGGCTCTCGTCACCCAAAGCAGTATAAAAGTCTGCTCACCCGGGCGATACAGTCCCCTAATCTGCCGCAAAAACCTTAATTCAGCCACCGCCTCCGTCTACATTCCGATACGCCTCAATCAGCGCAACCTCCCCCTCCTTGCCGGGATGCATGTTGCCGTGCTCCATCCCCAATATGCCCTCAAAACCTTTATTTCGGATGTGGGCAAAGACATTTGCGTAGTTGATCTCTCCAGTTGTCGGCTCCTTGCGTCCCGGATTATCGCCAATCTGGAAGTATCCGATTTCATCCCAGGCACCATCAATATTTGGAATCAGATTGCCTTCTGTGATCTGCTGATGATACAGGTCATTCAGTATCTTGCAGGCGGGACTGTCCACAGAACGGCAAATTGAATAGGCTTGGGGAATTTTCGTCAGAAAAAGCCCGGGATGATTGTGCGGGTTGAGTGGTTCCAGTACCATTACTAAACCATGCGGCTCCAAGATGTCACAGGCACGCCGCAGACTCTCCACAACATTAGCTGTTTGGTAGCCCATATCAAGCCTTAGATCCACAAAGCCGGGTACCACAGTCATCCAAGTCGCATTGACGCGCTTCGCTACCTCGACAGAATCCTCAATGTCGCTCAAGAATTGCGCCCTGAGGTCCGCATCACCACTGGCAAGATTGGGCTCGCGCCAGTGGATCTGATGTGCCACAAAGACCCCCATCCTCATATTGCGATCAGACATGGTCCTTGCAATTCGCTCCTGGGTATCCGTATTTCGTCCCTTCATACCATTGTCCTCCCAGGCCGTGAAGCCTTGATCCGCTGCAAAATTCAACTGATCAACCAAATCATCACCAGCACTGTTCTTAAACATGCCAAAATGTGGCGCATAGTGCATTGAGAAAGCATCCTGCACTCCATTTTCAGCCTCCGTTGCTAACGGAGCACAGCCTAAACTAGCAGCCGCGGTCATGAGGGCAGCAGAAGGCATAAACTCTCGACGTGTCATATTCTTCATGGTATCGTAGGATTGTTAAGTCGGAACCGCAAAATCTATACGTCACAGATGCGAACAGCTTCACGCAGAGATACCAAGGGGGTTCTGGTTGGAATGAATTCCTGACCAACAAACCCTTCATAGCCTGTTTCCACAATCGCACGCATGATAGCTGAATAATTCAGTTCCTGTGAATCATCAATTTCATTACGTCCAGGGTTACCGCCAGTATGATAATGACCTATGTACTGATGATTGTCTCGAATAGTCCGAATGACATCACCCTCCATGATCTGCATGTGGTAAATGTCGTAGAGTAATTTGAAGCGCTCGGAACCAACCTGTCTGCAGAGCTCAACTCCCCACGCTGTTCGGTCGCACATGTAATCTGGATGGCTGACCCTACTGTTCAATAGCTCCATACATACCGTGACCCCATATTCTTCTGCCGCCGGAATAATACCCTTGAGACCTGTAATGCAGTTCTCAAGCCCTTTGGTATCCTCCATTCCCCGTCTGTTTCCCGAAAAACAAATCACACGATCATAACCGGCTTCAGCAACCTCTTTGATCCGTTCCTGATACAGCGGCACCAACCACTCATGATTGGACGGTTCATTAAACCCATCGGTGAGGCGATCCTTGCCTTCTATCCCCGGTCCAAAGGGCATTGCACAAACCAGTCCATACTTCTCAAGAATCGGCCATTCATCGGGTTCAAGCAGTTCTACAGACTTTAATCCTATTGTCGCAGCTGCCTGTGCGAGCTCCTCAACTGAATGATCCGGGTAGCACCATTTGCATACACTATGATTCACTCTCCCTCGGAGAGGGAGTTCCGAAATAGTACCTAGCAGACTGGCGCCTGCAAGTCCGACCAGACCGGTTTCAATAAAATTTCTACGTCGCATTTTTTGTTATTTCTTACGGATCGGAATCTAGCCCGTGGGCAGAATACTATCCATGCGGGCAGCTAATCCTTCAAGGTAAGTTCTGTCGCCCCCTGACACCTCAGCAGTGGCCCATCCCTGATAACCGATTTCTAAAAGGGCCTCGTTCACAGCAGGCCAATCACAATCACCTTCCCCCAAAGGCACTCCAAACCCCGCGTACGGCCCCTCTGTATCAGCTTTTGACCGACTGAATTCCTTGATATCCAACTTCAGTATACGATGGCCTAGCGCACGAATCCAATGCTCTGGCCAGCCGTAGGTAACTACATTACCTACATCGAAATACCAGCCCACAGAATCACTCTCGAATTCATCCACATATCTGGCGCACTCAAGTGGACTGAGCAGAAATTTATTCCAGACATTTTCAAATGCAATCTTGATACCATGCTCAGCCGCCATGGGAAGCGCCTTACGGATTTCCGATTGTGACCGTGCATACGCATCTGCATAAGACACCTGTTTGTTAACCACCGCTGGCACAAGAAGGACCGTTGAGGCTCCATAAGCATGTGCATCCTGGATTGCGGTCTTCAATCCATTCAGGCCGGCCTCCCTAACGGCCGGATCAGGATCGGAAAGAGTTTGCCGCCAGTGAACCGAGTCTACCACACCGTGAATCGGCAATCCCGTGGCATCCCTCGCGGCTATTATTTCATCGTTATCCAAGTCATTCGGGCTATCCATTTCTACTCCATCGAACCCCAGGTCCTTGAGTAGTTGGAATTTCTCGGCAATAGAAAGGTCCGGTTCCTGGATCATCCCAAACTTGACCGCCTTTTGAACGGAAATACGGGAGCGTGCGAAAACGCGCTCCGAAAAGGCGAGTCCGGCTGCACCCAATGCACTGGTAAACAGAAAATCCCTTCGTTCCATCGGTTTCACCTACATATTTTGAGCTGAGGTAGAAGATGAACGCGAAAGTTTTGTGATTCCCGGCATTGCTACTTCTTCAACTGCAAGCTGCCCGAAAGCAAGTGTTTTTGGCACAAGATCAAGGCCTGATGCCACAAGCTCGTCCCAACTCAACTGTTGGCCTGTATAGGCACTTTCACGTCCCAATACAGCTGTGAGCGTGCTTTTCGCTATCTGAGCTGCCTCATTGATCGGCTTACCTTCACGGATTGAAGCAATGAGATCCGCATGCTCCTGGACATACCCGTTGCCTCCGGGTTCAGGCATCTCGTAAAGTGTACTCCCGTCGTGGGATTTCAAAACTGAATGACGTGGATGCAACTCGGCTACACCCTGGGTGCCAACTATTAGGTTAGTTACCCTGTTGGTTGAACCATGGAACTGCCTGCATTTGGCTTCGACAAGCACGTCCCCAGGGTAGACATACTCCACGCTGAAGTGGTCATATATGTGGCCGTACTCCGGGCTGGTTCTCACGATCCGCCCTCCCATGGCAATAGCGCTGTCCGGATGCCCCTGGAATACCCAGTTGATTACATCAATATTGTGCACAAACTGCTCCACAATGTGATCTCCACTCAACCATGTGAAGTAGTACCAGTTGCGGCACTGCCATTCCATATCGCTCATCCCGCTTTTGCGCTCGCGCAGCCAGATTGGGCCTGTCATGTAGTATTCCTGCGCACCCACTATCTCTCCAATCATGCCCCCATGGATCCGTTTGATCGCCTCCACAAAACTCGGCTGTCGCCGATACAATGTTCCCGCAACAACCGACAAACTCTTTTGCGTGGCAATCTCCCCCGCCGCCATAATCTCCATTGCTCCAGCTACATCTACGCTGACCGGCTTTTCCATAAATACATGCTTGCCTGCATCCACCGCAGCCGCGAAATGAGCAGGCCTGAATCCAGGTGGTGCAGCGAGTATTACCATGTCTACATCGCTGTCAATCACCCGCTGATAGGCATCAAAACCAACAAACGCTTTCCCGTCATCCACCTTGAATGCCTCTCCAATCTCCTGCTCCAGCGCCTGCCTGGAAGAATCCAGTCGATCTTCGAATAGATCGCCCATGGCAACTATCTCCACGCCCTCACTGGACACAACAGCATCTCTCGCCGCACCTGTGCCGCGCCCTCCACATCCAATTACACCCACACGCAGTGTATTCCTTGCACCCGCGTACGCGAAATTTCCCGAGACCATTAAGCCAAGCGTGCCCGCAGCCGTGACCTTCGCGAAGTCACGCCTTGTAATTTCATTCTCTTGCATGTGAATTCAAAGTTTAATCCTCTGGAATATACCTGTTATTCTGCATTCAAACTTCAATCGCGCAGAAACTTCCCCGTACTCACCTCCAGTAAGCTAGATTCCCTGCGCTCTACAAACCTCGTGCTCAGATTCTCCCGACCATTTGCATCCGAAGTAGCCGATTCCCATGCCATGACACTGTATGCAGATGCCCATGCGTCTGCGATCATTGCACTTGGAGCAATCACGGCAACCCTTCGCTCATGCACTACGCCATATCCGGTACGGGGATTAATTATGTGAGAATACTTTATCCCATCATACTCCAAGTATCGGTACGTATCGCCGGAGACTGCGATACCACAATTCTCTAGAGTCAGTGTTTCTGTTTCCAATTCGCTTTCTGTGTTCAAGTCAAAGACCTCTACAGACCATCCATCTGAACCAGGAGGAGCGTTTCCCAGAGCTATATCTCCTCCTATATCAACAGCGGCACTCGCAAAATCTGCTTCTATGAGAGTTTTCAGTGCCTCGTCAGCTGCATATCCCTTGGCAATTCCTCCAAGGTCAAGCCGCATATTTTCCCCGTTCAATTGAACTGTGCGACTATTTGCATCCAACTCTACAAACCGGTACCCCACCGCAGCCATAGCATTAGTAATTTCAATGGCATCCGGTAATGTTGCTCGGCGCGTCGCTTTACGCCACAATATTGTGAGGGGCCCTACGGTTACATCAAAGCTTCCCTCCGATTCCCGAGCAATCTTCTGTCCCGTGAAAAGTACATTCCATAGATTCTCTCCAACGGTAATGGGTTGGCCGCGGGTCTTGGATAATCTGCTGACTTCACTGTCAATTAAATAGTCGCTCAGTTGCTCATTGAGTTCGTTAATATGATCGAACGCTTGCCCAGCAGCACCAGCCGCTTCTGTTGAATCGGCCGCGTAGAGGACAATCTTTGCTTCCGTGCCCATCAGGTACCTCGTGAACCCAAAACGATCAATATCCTGAGCCCCCACATCCGCTATTGTGACAGCACAAACCAATAATCCTAACCCCATGGCGGAGTATCTCAGATTATGTCGCCTTGCTAAAAAGAATCCCATAATTGGGATGATTGATTCAGACAGTTCAGAAACCTTACCGCGCACAAACATATCCATCACATTTTGTTCTGCTGCAGTGGACTCTGCTCCTGGAGCGTCCGATCCGGTCCCCGCGATTCAGGACTGAACCTCCATCCCGACCGTCCCACGCCAGGGGGTTACTTCCAAACACAGCCCGCAGGACATGGGAGCGCTGCCCGCAAGAACGAATAACGTGGAATCGGGACTCTGATTGACTCTCCTCGCTGTGATGAACGCAAGGAAAACGAAGATGGTCATGTCGCTTAGAGCGAGATTACCACCTCGGCTACAACCCGGTGTTGAATCGTTCGGACAACTCTGCCAACTCCGGGAACTGAGCAGTTGCTAAACTCCAGGTCTGGGGAAAAAACTGATACACGACCTCGTAAAGCGCCGAATCTCCACGAACTTCACTCGGCGGCAATCCGACGGAAGCCAACACGTATAATACTAAACTAAGTGCCAGACAAGCCGTAACTACACCAAAAGCTCCCCCTAAGATCCTATTTATCGTACCAATAAACACAATATTCCTTATGAACCTGTCAACTCCGCGCGTAATAATCATGAAAAACAACTGAGCACCCAGGAACACTAGGCCGAAACCTGCAAGTGGAGAATATTCTACTGGTAGGCCTACTCTGTTTTCCAGCCACCCTCCGACTCCTTCCATGAAGGAATATCCCAATGCGATCGCGATCAGCAAACCAACCAGCCCAAACACTTGCCGTACGAATCCGCGCCTGGCGCCTACCAGCAATCCTACGCCCAGCACTAAGAGAATTACAATATCAAGCCAACTCATACTAGCCCGTACGATGGGACACCAAAGAGGTTACGGAAGTTAACGATTAATCACTTAAAGGCAAACCTTACGGCTAGTGTAACAAGGCCAACCTGCATTACCCCCAAAGCAATTCCAGAACGATCATCCAGTCTGGCTACACGCGGACGCAACGACGGATCACCTGTTGCTAAGTAATCATCATTGATCCTGTCTGCCCGAAACTTATAGTGCACGGCTACCGCACCTGCTACCATAGCCAGAGCTGCTGCGCTCCAATCAATCCAGACTCGACCACGTCTTACACTATGGGTAAATCCCGCTGCATCTCCCATTTCGCTCAACGCTACGAGTGAGACCTCATAACGATTCCACAAATCGTGTCTGGGTGCAACTGCACCCGGAGCATATCCTTCCATTTCAACATGGAACATCCCGTCCTGAATGCCGGGAGACGCAAATACCACAGGGGTCCGCCCCAATAGCCTACGCTCAGAACCCTCCTGAAGCCATGCCTCGGCCCCAAAGGGATGAGATTCGATGCGATGATACATTGGAAAGTTCAGCGTAACTAGTACGGTATCCCCTGGAGTTGCGATCAAGTTCTCACGTAGTGGTGACACGCTCCAGGCCGCCGCTCGAAGTGTTGAAAGCCGAATAACGTCGGTATCATGATCTACCCAGTATGGGCTTCCGCTCGCCAACCCAAGGTACACGGAATCAGCATAGACCGCCGCACTAGCATCATTGGTTTCGATATGAACGAGGACTTGGGGCTGCGCCACGCTGATGCCTGGAAGAGCGGCAAACAGTCCGCCCCATAACGCCATAACCAATCGACTACTAGACTTCATCATCAGTGTCTACGGGGCTAAGGCGAACAACGTAACGAGGCTCCGTTAGAACTATTAGCCCCTCGGAGGCCAGTCCAATCGCACTCTTCACCCGCCCTCTAAGTTCAATTTCCTGGAGCAACTCTCCGCTGGCGCGATCAAACGCATAAAACCAACTACCCATACTACCGACATACACTGTCCCCCCTACTATCAGTGGCTGGGCTACTAATGCATCAGGACATTGTACGATCCATTCAATGCTCCCTGTATCAATATTGAAGGCCCGCAGTACTCCATCTGAAGCCCCGGTAATCACAAATTCATCGTCTACGGCTGGTGACGAAAAGTGAACTGTTTCATCCTCTAGTTCTGCACTCCAAATAGTCTCACCCGTGTCCAGATTCATAGACAACAAAGATCCATGTGTGGTGGATACCACCAAAATATTGTTATGTGCAACTGGAGCAGTATAAATTGGTAGGTAAATCTCAGTTGACCATCGCAGCGTACCGTCATCAAGAGATAAAGCCCTGACTATCCCATTATCTCCCGCAACAATCACTAACCCATCATAAACAAGCGGTTTTGCATGAACACGCATGCCCACCGGTAATTGGTGCATCCAAACTATTGTACCACCCGCCACATCAAAGCGCTGAACTTCGCCGGCAACGTTGACAAAAACACCGCCGTTCTCAACTGATGCAACACCTGTATGGACAGAAGCTCCGCGGGCACGCCAGCGTATATCCGAGGCGTCAAGATCATAAGCTGCGAGGGCTCGACGCCCCAGTGCAATCGGTACTACAACCGTCCTACCTATCACGGCCGGGGACCCATTGACTGCGTCTCCAAATCGTTTCGTTCCGCCACGCTTACCCGTGGCCAGATCAATTACATGAAGCTCACCCTGCCTGGTAGCAACCAAAACAATGTCTTCAAACAGTAGTGGGGCATCCGGGCCAAATCCGGCCCGGGCGTTATAGGTCCAGGCAATTTCCAAGGGCGGAACTGGCCCAAACTCCACCTTGGGCAACGGGCGAATGTCCATTGTCAACCCGCTGCATCCGGCGCACAGCAGCACTAAGAAAACTGAGCCCCTAAAAATCGAAACCGAAGAAGAATTGACGGAAAAGAGATGGATCCCGTGACTTGAATTCATCACGGAAGCGATAACCTAAGTCATACCGAAGAACCAGCCCACCGAACAGGTTGAGACGAAAACCAAAGCCTGCGGCTCCCAGTGTTTCTCCGGCATAAATTTGATATATCCGTTTGTCATACTTGTCATTCCATGTGTGCGCAGCATCAAAAAACAATGCGCCACGTAAGTTGACAACTCCGATAATGGCCAAAAGCGGAACATAGATGGATGGGTTATCAACCAGCGGGAACCGTAACTCGTGGGATGTGAACCAGGCTTTCTTTCCCCGTACATCGAATAATGGGTACCCTCGCAGATCCCAACTTCCACCCATAAACCATAGTCGGGCTTCCCGGCCATGGTTCATACGACCCAGAGCGCGGGATGCAAATGTCACCCTGCGGCTTAATCTCAGGTAGTGCCGAAAGTCTGCCTCAAGTGTGATGTAATTCACGTTGGAGTACAGTAGGTCTGTTGTATAAGCCGCCGAAATTCTTCCTCGCCAACCAACCATTGGGCCATTGGCACCAAACAAAGCATTATCATGGACCAAACTGATCTGATTCGTTAACAGCAGCGCCTGACGATCAATCCGTCTCTGTGGAATCTGTTTGTCGTCCCAACTCAAGGAAGTCGCAACTTCTACGCGTCGAAACATGGAGAGCGGATAGCTCACGGCTCCAAACCCACCCCACACTTCCTCCCAGAAACGTGGAAACTCCGTAGGAGCATCCGGATCTGTCAAGTCGTACCTCAATCCGCCATACCGATAAACCCCATAACCAAAATTCGCCCGGCGGTTGAGATGAAGCCTGGAAATATTCACGTTGAGGCCCTTCAGAAAATCTCCTGTGTACTGACTAGTGCTGTACAGAGTTACGAAAAATCGGTCGTTACCCATGAGATCGGAAAAGGCGAGAACAGCCGCGCCGCTCGTCCCCCAGACCGCGCTGCTTGAAATCTGCCCTTGTGCTATATCCAATCCATAACGTCGTCGATACCGCAGGCGATCAGTTGCAGTGTCGGCATCAATGCGCGGAAACTCCCAAGTCTCACCAGACACTTCTGCCAAATGCTCGGGCTGCTCCGATACAGGTTGGTTCAATAGCGTATCCAGGCCTCCAAGACTGCGAACGGTGAAACGGTAATTCTCGAAGGTTGAAAAAACCATCTGTCCATCACGCGTCCAAACCGGATCGTAGGCTGCGGTGGTTAGTTGCGTTAGACGTTTTTTCCAGCGAACACTGGGTTCTGGGACTTCTCCTTCGCGAGTCCCCAAACCGGTGGAAGCAATAACAGGGGGGCGCAGTGCCGCATCAATTACATAAACATCCTGAGCACCATAGCGCCCTGTGCTGTCCTTCCGGGTACTCGTGTATACAATCTGACTCCCGTCAGGACTCCAGTTCGGCGAGAAATCGTGCTGCGTACCAAAGGTCACGTAGTCTATGGCGCCCGTTTCCAGTTCGTACGTGAATAGATTATAGGCATCATCAAAGCCCTTTGAGGTGCGGTCGGAAGAGAACACAAGAAAGCGTCCATCCGGGCTCCAGGCAGGATCACGTTCGTCATAACTGTCATCTGTTAACCGCTCCAGACGATCATGCTCGGTGTCGTATACATACAAGTCAATAAAGCCACTCTCACCTATAGCGACGAAGGCTATACGCAAACCATCGGGGCTCCATGTCGGAGAGTACAGAGCAATGATCCCATCAAAACCATACATACGACCATTTTCACCGGACTCTAAATCATAGGTATGAATAACGTCCGCCTCTCCGCTCTTGGTAACAAATGCTAGTCGACCATCCTTCGAGACCCCCATTCGGCTTTCCAAAAGATGAAATGACTCAAACTGGCTATTACGCTCACCACGAATTAGAACGCGGGGTTTATCAAGCGGAACATACGTTGAATCAACGTCAACGTAGAAGACATTACTGTACCCGCCATGATTACCGGTAAACAAGATCCGCCGCTGCCCATCCTGCATTTGGTAAAAGACCGGCTTTGAGTTGAACCCCCTCACGGATATTCCTTCGGTGATTAATGTTGGGCTCTCCGCTACGTCCATCCGAGTATAGTAGGTTTCGCGTAACCATTCCTGCCATCCACTGGCGATATCACTTAATGACTCCTGCAAAGTGTGCTCCATGACCTTGCGGAAATCCCGGTTGATCCAGGCATTCTCAATCAACTGCAACAGCTTATCCTCGCCGTACGTCTCCGCGATGTAACGACACAGTGCCTCCCCCTCCTTGTACATCACGTAGGTGCCTCTAATTCTATAAATATTCTCTAGCGGTACCAGGTAGTTCGAGTAGATCGCGTCCCGCATAATCATCTCATGCTGGTAGTCCTGTGGCCCAGACCAGTACTCCGCTATGCCTTCGGTAAACCATAACGGCAGGTAACGATCAATTGGAATACGATAGTCCCTGTACACACGGGCTAGCTTGTGCATGGTGAAGACATGCACCATTTCGTGACGAACGACACGTCTGAACCGATGGAGGTTTCCGTTCGCAGGAATTACAACCCGTCCTTTTAGAAACTCATAGAACCCACCTACACCATCGGGAATAAACCCATCAAAGATGTTTGTCTGCTTGAAATGCAGATTTGACGAGTAAAAGACAATGGGTACACGCCGGGTAACCGAAAAATTGAATCGGTTCTGCAGCTCGGCGTAAGCCTCTTCTGCGAAAGCAGCGCCATGCTCTGCTAGTTCCTGCATTTCTGGATAGAAATACACGTCGAAGTGCTCGGTCTTGAGCACATTCCAGTCGAAATTCTCGTACTGGATCTTGTTACGCCCAAAATGAAAGTTGTACTGAGCCGATACCGGCAATACAGCCAACCCCAATACGGCGAACAAGCCCCATGCAGCAACTGTATGGCGCATGAGCAATGGCGGTTAGTATGCGCAACGCTATTACATGTAGACCGTTCCCTGCGAACGGTCTATCCCTCAACCAGCGCCGCCTTCAGGCGCGAGATCAATCCCACAGGAGATGGATCTGTGTTATTCATTATTGCAAGGTATAAGCTCACCCAATCGCTGACATACATGATTGAAAGCAGGCGGGCCAGTAGACTGCTACCCTCACTCCAAATTTCATGCCAACTCTGCGCATGCGGCTCCAGAAGCGATCGCGTTACATCCATCCTGCGCTGGGTGCGAGTATGATCGTCTATATCCCGCAGAACAACCACGGCAAGCTGCTTCAACTCCGGCTGAAACCGTGCCCATCCCATGACCTCATTGTGGTTCATTTCTGGAAGCAGATTCCCAACCGCCAGGCTCTTGGCGTTCTCGTGAATTTGATTGCGCCACCGGGTGTTCGCAGCAGCGAATTGCTCACTGCTATAGATGACTGGAAAATAGCCATATAATGCTCTGGCCAACACAACTGCAGGATTCTCTGGGTCTGTCATCTTAGCCATCACCTTCGACTGTGCATCCGTAATGGAGGCGGCCTCTGCCCAGTCGTCAGGCTTGACATCAATCAGTCGGAGTGGCTCAGTAACCGTCAGCAATGCCGACAGAGAGTGCGGTAGCGCTGCACGCGGCTGAATCCCTGACGGCAGGTGAATCAGCGGAATATCCCGTTCTTCGGCCTTAGCCGCAAGCGATCCGCCAGTCGAAATAGCCAAAACTCTGGCTCCCCGCTCACAGGCGTCATCAAAGGCCGCAAGTGTCTCCTCTGTGTTGCCTGAGTAACTCGAGGTCACCACTGCTGTATCTGGTCCGACCCAGGCTGGCAGTGAATAACTACGTGCGACCGCGATCGGAACAGTCGCGTGATTCGCCGCCAGCGCCGATAGAATGTCTCCACCAATAGCACTTCCACCCATTCCAGCAACAACCACCCCATTTATACCGGTGCCAGGCCAACCACGGGTTTCAACCTTCAGTGCACGCCTGCGACCTTCCCTGAGCAAATCAGGAAAGCTTCGAACGGCCTCATACATGCCCTCAACGTCAATCCGTTCGAGCGATTCTTTGGTCATTTCTTCAGATATGTTTTTCAACTGTTAGGTACGATGAAATCTACGCAGGAGAACGTATGCCCGTCCAAGAACTCCATTTTGGCCTGAATACTGCCGGAGATCTAAATTGTGCCTGTTTGAACCGCGCAATTTCAAGATTCAGAGAATGAAGCGTAACCATGGATTAGTCTGGTTTCCCAATCCACCCCATCAGAAAAAACCACTTGACCATCTCAATGGAAAGATTGATTTAATCTGGCGAAATAGTAGGGCGATCCCGAATCAAGATCGCAAGTCGGCCTGTGATAATTCCCCTTGAGGTCGTGAAGGGAATGTGAGAAACAGTGTTCGGGAGACTATATTTCACCCCGTTCCCATAGGGTCTCCTGTATACTGCTGGGGACGTGCAATTTGGTGCCTCGTTACCGAGGTTATCCCCACGAGAGTGTGGGAATAGGCGCGTAAATCAAACTGTTTAGGTTATCAGGTTCGATTCACGTTTCAGCCGCAATCACTTCCCCGGAATTCACCCGTTGATATGCTCCAGCTATGCGGTTTACGGCCCCAAGCAAGTAAACAGTTCCCCCAATCGTAACCAGCACCGGTGCCATGGATGCAAGTGCTGGGCCTGCTCCATATGCGATGGCCACGGATACAACAACTCCACCCACGGCAGAAAGCATCCCCTTTTGTGCCATATTCTTTGATACATCAATAACAGCCTCCTTTGCAGTACGTTCTCCGGCGTAGACATAAATCATGTTCTCTCCCAAACTCACGACTCCCTCAAGAGCCATACCAATACATCCCGCCTTCGCTGCGATCTGCAAAGTTTGCCCAGCAACGATGCCAGCAGCGTCAATAATATTGGCAGCATTTGCCTTGGCTAGTTCAACACCAGTCATATCCTTGCTTCCGCGCGAAAGATTTTTCCATGCAGCTTCCCACACGATGTTGCCGTTCTCTATAGCCAACTCTGGGTGGTTGTACACAGATTTTATGTGACTGGCATGCTTGCCGTCCAGGAATTCGACCACAGCATCTTTTCCAAAATTTCTGATTACTTGGGGAACAGAGGACTCATAAAAGCTTTCTGCAACTGGCATTAAACGCCACGAATCTCTCAACCCAGCGGCAGCAAACTTCACTTTTAGAGCAAGTAGTAATTCACCAAAAGCCGGCGATGCCGCCAGAATTAGGCTGTAGGCAGAAGCTGTTGCAGCACCAGCTGCTACAGCCGCTTTTTTAGCCCTGTTACGTATCGTCCCCTCGGAGTCTACTGTATTGACTGATTCTTCGAGTTTCTTATTTGTGAGCACCAATGTCTCAGTCACCATATTGGTGTATCGGTTGGACGCATTCTCAACCTCGGTGGTAAATCTTTCCCATTGCTCACCTGCAAAACTCTTGGCATCAAGTAGTTTTTCTTTGCTAGAATCTGCCACTTTGACTAGGGTGTCCTGCGCGCCACCAGCGGCCCTGCTTCCAGTATTGATGACCTTGTCTGCGGCAACCTGTGCTTTGCGTTTCACATCCTGACCTACACCAACGGTTTTATCTGCTGCAGCCAGTACACCATGCTTGGCTCCACTGCCTGCATCCACCATTTTTTCTGTAGCGACCTCTACGCCGCGTTTGACTTGATTCCCCGCCTCCAACGCCTTATCTGCGGTTACTTGGGCTCCTTGTTTGACTTGGTTCCCTGCCTTCACCACCTTGCTAGCAACTCCCCGGACGCCACGACTTGATTTAGATTCCATTATCTGATGCTTTGTTGGCGGCTACTCATACGTGCATCTAGCTTTGAATCCTGTTCGATTACATTCGTTGCGACTATATCCACACCATTATTTACGTTGTTCCTGCGCCAATCACCCCGACAGGAGCAATCTGCCCTTGCAGTTGACTTTAAGCTCGGTATTACCATCTTGTCTGAAACCGCCCGTGCTACGAGTTCGATCTGTTTTTTTGCTGCTCCGCCACAGTAAAAAATTCAATGAACACGGGCCGCCATTCGATCAATCAGCGCGTGGAGCCGCGACGTGTCACCCGGAAGCAAATCAATTTGCGCCAATGCGGCACATGTGTAAGCACGGACACTCGCGCGAGCAGCATCAAATACACCCAGCTTCTCCATGCGTTCGCGGGCTTTTGGTATCTCCCGTTTATCTAGTCCTGAACCCGGGCGTATCCTTTCAAAAAAATCAAGGTCTTCACCTGTCGCACGTTCACAGGCTTTCAAAAGTAAATAGGTTCGTTTACCCTCTATCAGATCGCCTCCCTGAACCTTTCCCCAATGCTGGCTATCCGCTACTACATCCAGTAGATCATCCTGAATCTGAAATGCACGCCCGATTGATTTGCCTGCCGCTCTCAAAGCCAATCGTGCATGAGAATCTGCGCCCCCGAAGATTCCTCCCATCTCGAGTGAACCGGAAAGCAGTGCGCCCGTCTTGCCATCAATCATCTGCAAGTAATCCGACGTTTTCAAATCCTGCTTCGTCTCAATTGCCATATCCAGTGCCTGTCCCTCACAGAGCCCTCTAATCGCCTCGCTAAATACCTGAATCAGCTGTGCGCCCTTGTCTGAACTTGCCTTACTAACACTTTCGTTGGCAAGCGCCAACAGAACATCCCCGCATAAGATTGCGGTGTCCGGATCCCAGAGCACATGCACCGTTTTGCGTCCTCGACGTGTATCGGCATGATCCATGATATCATCATGGACGAGCGAGAAATTATGGGCTAATTCCACTGCCAGCGCCAGCGGACTTGCTTCCTGAAGATCGGCTTCAAAAACGTCAGCTGAAAGAAGGAGCAGCAGCGGCCGGAGGCGCTTGCCCCCACCAGACAAGACGTATCGCACAGAATCATACAGCTCGCCGGGACCGCGATCCCGAACCAATTCCGAAAGGCCTGACTCCACTGCGAGGCGAAGCTCCTCAAGTTTTATTTCCAGATCCTCTTGACGCTGCATACCGTTATAACTCAGTTCGCCAAGAACTAAGATAATTGTAGCACTTCACAGATTTGCGAATACACAGTGGTAAATGCTCCTGAGGCATCTATAGGACGGAGTAAATCGCGGGAACGATAGTACTCAACCAGCGGGTGCGTGTCGCGATAGTAGGTCTTCAAACGATGTTTAATGGTTTCCGGCTGATCGTCTGGACGTGTAATCATAAATTCCGCCTCCTCCGGCGGCGGAGGCTTATTCGATAAGTGAAAATTCTCGCCGGTGAGGCGATGAATGCGCCTCTGTGATAAGCGCGATACTACATCCTCGTCGCTAAGAACAAAGTTTACGACCGTCGTCAGTGACGTTCTCTGAGATTGCAGGAACTCCTGCAACCATTCAGCCTGCTGGAGCGTCCGGGGATAGCCATCCAGAATAAAGCCACTGAAATTCGCATCCAGCATGGCATCCTCTGCCAATATGCGGACGATCCGATCAGGCACAAGATTGCCATCATTGATGTACCCTGCTGCCTCTTGACCTAGAGGAGTGTCTGCTCGTATGATTTTTCGGAGAATTACCCCCGTAGAAATATGTGCGAAACCGAACCTGGAAGTCAAACGGCGTGCCTGAGTACCCTTACCCGCGCCTGGGGGGCCAAAGAAAACAAGTCGATGGTCCCGCACAGACATTAACCCTCTTGGTCTTTGCTCTCCGTATTCAACGCTCTAATCCCCATCTCAACAACCACGGGGGCCAGCATCTGGACCAACTGACTAAGTGTGCTCTCTGTTCTCCGAGGAACTGCATCGTTCCTGGTTAGGACATTCCTCTGGACTGCTTCTCCCGACTGTTCCCCCTGACCTAAATGCTCCCTTACTGCTTCAATAACAGGTGCTAATGCTGCATCCAGAATCTCAGTTTGATCCGATTCATCTGAGCGACGTCCACTGGCTATCAAATACCCCAATGCGACTCCCACCCCGAGAACTGTGCATGCACTTCCGACAGGATGTCGTGTAATTACCTCCTTAACAGGAGATACTGCACCTGTTAACTCGCGACGGAGTGCACCCATATGCTGCTCCATTTGACGCATGCGCTCGCGCAACGCTTCGCGTACGTCATCACTTTTCTTGGTTTGTTTCGTGTCTTCCATTAGTCTTGGTTATGATCCAGATAGTCTATTCTTCCACCTCCTTCTCCGGCGCTATACTCTCTTCCAAATGCTCCCTAACAGCTTCAACGACGGGAACTAATGCTGCTTCCAGGAGAGTCCTGCCACTTCCGGATTCAGCTGAACGCCGCTCGCTTCCCATTAAATATCCCAGCGCCACACCTAGACCCATAATCGCACATGTGCTACCGATAGGGTGCCGCATAATAATCTCTTTAACCGGAGACACTACATCCATCAACTCGTGACGAAGCGCACCCAAATGCTGTTCCATGCGCCGTTCATTCTCACTCAATGCTTCTCGAACGTCGCTACTGGTTCTGTTCTGTATTGTCTCTTCCATTCTTTTTGTCTGTTGTTTCGTCCAACGCTGTAACCTCATTTTCTTTAGACCGGGTCGCAGATCTGCTCAAGATCAATGCCAGAACAGCCATCACTGCACCCACTGATGCGAAGCCCCATGCCGTGTGTCCCAGCAAAGCCCCCAATCCTAGTGCTGCAGCAACCAATATAAAGGTTACGGCAAGGACGGCCGAAAGTCCTGTAAGGAGTACGACATAGACGAGTCGCTTATTTTGCTGGATTTGTTCCAGATATTGGTGCCCTGCAAGCTCTATCCTTAACTCCAGCCAAGATTGCAAGCTACTAATAAACCCCTTGTAGTGCAATGCAATACGCTCCGCTCTACTTTTTTCTACGCTCTTGTTGACCATGTCTTGGACTCAGGGACACTGCCTAGACCGACAGGAACGTAATCTGTCCTGTGCATGTTCCTGCTAAAGACCACATAAAAACTCAATCGTATCTCGTTTGTCCGGCCGCCAAGCCAACGCAGGTGTCTGTGTGCTGCCAAATGATCCAACGTTCCAAGAGCTTGGCAATTGCTCGCGTAACTCCGAGCGAGCTACAATACATTGAATCTCGTCGCGCAGTGCTCCTATGACCCGTACCATTTCATCCTGATCTCTATACTCTACCCAGCGTACGTGTCCGGGGGCTTGAACCTCTGGAGCGCCCTTACTGAGAAGAAATTCCAGACCATCTCCATAAGCGTGCGGCTGACCCGTTGCGGTCAGAAAGGCCTGTTGCATCGAAAGCCTGCCCGATGTTGAAGGATGCGCAGGGAAAACTCCACGCATTTCAGCAAAATGTTTGAGACAGTCGTCCGGCTCGAGACCTGCCGGTACCATAATCAATGCTACGTTACGGCATCCCATACCCTCATGTAATAACACGTCCAATGCAAGCCCATCCAGGTCATTTTCCGACTCTAAACCATTCAGGATTGCAATTCCGTACCGGTTACCACGAAATAAACACTTATCAGGTGTCAACCCCTGCCTGCCAGCAAGAACTTCGATCTGTGCAATAGCCTCATTGCTACCAGTTGCTATGACAGCGTCCGCTTTGCCCCACATCTCATCCTGATCCACGAACTCAGCATTTATATCGGCCCCTTGGTCAAGCAAGGTATTGACGAATGCAGGAAGTAAATGCGGAGACTTGCTGGACACTACACCGACATAGGAGTGACCACAAACAAGTACCGCGAGCAAGTCCTGTAATCCGACTAGTGGAACATTGCCTGCATTAATCACCCCAACTCTGCACCTTCCTTTGATTTTTCGATGCCCAATCCAGTCACTCAGCGCAGCCTCGGTAACCCCATCCATTTGCTGATCAACCGCAAACTCAATCGCCTCTTCAGTAAATGTATTAGGGGCCGTAAGTGTTTTTTTCACAACGTTGCTTCTCAACTGCTCGTATGTCGAAGACTTCCATGCGCCAGCAGTCTGAACCAATACTGAAATTATCCCATAATATTCGCGGCAGAACCGCATATGTACTTTGAAGTAGATGAATAGCCTGAGAGAGTAGTTTAACGATGGATCATCGTCATCACTTGCTCATAGCGGGCCATGCTGAAAAATCATTGTTCCGCACTACAGCTACCACGGGATCATAAACTGCATCCCCATGGTGATCAAAAGAGAAAGATCCCAGAATGGTCGGAAAATCTCTAATATCAGCGAGAGAATTCCTGACTGAATTATAATCGTATGCAGGAGATCGCCGAAATGCTTCGATTAGAAGTGATGTAGCCGCATACCCCCTTGTCGCCCAGTCATCTGGGATTGCACCAAAATTATTCATGTAGCTCTCCACAAAGGTTTTGCTAAGGGAATTAGGGGAGCTGGATAGCCATATGCTAAAGGTTACAGCACCTTCGGCAGCACCAGACTCCCGTGAGTTAATCGTGTGAACCGAGGCGATAGAAAGAAGGGGAATGACAAATGATGCAGAATTTCCTTTGCGATATGCAGAAGGCAGAATCACATCATGATCTGGTGACAATCCAGACAAAAAAATTGCATCCACAGGAGGTGTAGTTGAAAGAATGTTATCCAATTGAGAACTAACATCAGCCTCACTGAGAAGAGTTCCTTCTTGAGCGGAATAAGATGCCTGGATTACAACGGTTATATCATTGTACGCCTGCAATTCATCTACAATCGATTCGTTACTGGCTATCGAAAAAGCATCGCCAGAATTGTATAGGGTAGCAACATTCTTGAAGTCAAGGTTTGCCTTAGAAGTGCTAATTCCGGTCGGAATGATCCGATCATTCGTGAGTGATAAACGAAAAAGATTCTCACTTTGTGCTGATAGACCTTGCTTGGATGAAGTTGGACCAAGCGAAATGATATCATTCTCATTGAGCATAGGGATGATCGCTTCGGTATTCGTAGAGGTTAAAGGGCCAATAATCACTGGTAGATTCTCCATACCGATAAATTGTCGGTATGCATCCTCCGTCCCCATGACGGTGGCCCTTGTATCTATGAACGCGAGGGCAATATTCAAATTGGAAAGAGTCTCAAGTTCCTGAATTGCCAGATGGATTCCGCTTGTGACTGATTGCCCAATCACTCCCCCTATTCCAGTTTGAGGAATGGCAACTCCAATCAATAGGTCCGTGTCTTCGGGCGAGGTCTCCATTACATCACACCCAGATAGACCCATAGACACAATCAGGAAAAACACGGAAAACAGGAAGCGATACATGGACTGCGGTATACAACAATTAAGTATTTGAAGGGAAAACCCCGACCGTTCTAAAACAAACACTAAGCACCAGTTGGCGAGTTTTGGGAAGATCTAACCAGGTGTCATATTTGTTTCTCAGTACATTACTCAATGCAGCGAAGATTCTGCATCAGCATCGGTACGAAAGTCCCACTTAGTACAGGAGCTCCCACTAACTGTTCCTAGTTCAGCAGATTGGGTTTTGCGAGACAATTTTTCGTGAAGTGTCTGCATTCTCGTTTTTTTTGAACGGATTTCCTCGTCTATAAGAGGCAATTCCTGACATTTTTCCCACTTCTGCCGACATGGGAAACAGCTATCTCGTGCCTTTCACACCATCTGCCGTTTTCTTGAACCGCTCGGATCTTTTTCCGCTAAGGTAAGTCAATTCGCAAGCGGATTTTGTATCAATCCACGATCACGCCGTACAATACCTCCCAGCTATCCATAATGAACTCACGAAATACGATTGCTTCCGATTCGGGATGGCGTTCAACGTGTGGAGTAAGGGATTCAACTAATGGGAAAATCGGGACATCTGATTGGCGCACTAGTAGCATCTTCGGCGGGGTTAGGGGGCATATCTGAGCAATCCTTGTTATTGTGGAGAGGTAGCATAAAGCATATATAAATTAGCTTGGGTGTTTTTGTCATTGTTGTTAGTTGTAGAACGCAGACGGGTCCGTCAGAAGAAATCGGCGCCGATCGATAAGAAGATCTAGACCTTTCTTGAAGCCCATGCCACGGTGGCACTCAGTGCATGCGATAACAAGGTGTACAATGCCTTGGTTCGTTGGGATAAGCTCACATCGTTCTTGGATAACGTGAGGGTAGAGACTGATAACAATATCATTGATAATCGAATCCGGCCCATTGCCTTGGGAAGAAAAAAACTGTCTGTTTGCTGGCTCCCATGCCGCTGCGCAACGTGCTGATTTTCTGTATTCGTTACTGATTACCTTTGCCCTGCACGTAGTGAATCCTGCGGAGTGGCTGATAGACGTATTCAAACGGGTTTCCACGACGGCCAAAGAAGCACGCTACACACCGTTGCCCCATCACTGGTAGGCACACAAAAACCAATAATCGCAAAAGTCGCTTACATCAGAGTAGCGGCGGGTCGCTAACTTCCGAAAAAGCTAACAACCAACAACCCTGCCAATGGGGATCAAGACTGCCGTTTCGCCGTCATACGCACAGGACGCATAAAATACATACGCACAGAAGGTACTGGGAATCACTAATTTATACGGGATGTTCCTACCGATACTATGATATTACACTGCGCAGGACTCTCGCACCGATGAATGCAACAGAGTTGAGCGCATCCAGCTCCCAGATTCTGCGTTGAATGAAGCCGCAGTTCTCGCTAAGGAGACACTGCAAAACGTCTTTCCGTCCATGCCCCACTTGACCAACAGTATGCGTCCGCACCTCCTGCTCTTTCTGCTCTGCCTGCTTGGTGCTTGCCAGACGGCTCCCGAACAACCAAACGTCGTAGTGATTTTGGCCGACGACTTGGGTTTTGGCGATATTCAGCGCTACAATCCAGCATCCAAGATTTCGACGCCGAACCTGAATCGTATAGCGGACGAGGGCATGCGCTTTACCGATGCGCACTCACCCTCTGCTGTTTGTACACCAACGCGTTATGGCCTGCTAACGGGCAGATATGCTTGGCGGACACATCTCAAGCGCGGGGTATTGCAAGGATACTCGCCAAATCTCATTGACACTACGCGATTTACATTACCGAAACTCTTCAAGGAGCATGGATATGCCACGGGTGCCACGGGCAAATGGCATCTTGGATTGGGCTCCCGAGACTCTACCCGCTACGATCTCCCGCTTGTTCCCGGACCAAACGCGGCCGGATTCGATTACTTCTTCGGCATTCCATCCTCGCTTGATTTTGCGCCTTATGTTTTCGTAGCTAACACGGGCTTAGAAGCCCTGCCCACTGATTGGATTGAACAAAGCGCCCATCGACGACGGGGTGGAGGAGGATTCTGGCGTGCAGGCAACATTGCACCGGGATTCCGCCATGCAGATGTCCTGCCGAAAACGACAGAGAAAGCGGTAGCCTTCATGCAGGACCATGCGGCCAGCGGCCCATTTTTTCTGTACGTGCCGCTGAGCGCTCCACACACTCCATGGCTGCCTGCTGACGATTTCAGGGGGACGAGCGGAGCCGGTTACTACGGAGACTTTGTTGCCCAGGTGGACGATGCTGTGGGCGACATACTCCAGGCCATTGACGACTTAGATCGTGAGACTCTGCTCATCTTTACTAGCGACAACGGCGCGCATTGGCCTGTCAACGACCGTACATCCTTCGGACATGATGCCAATGGCCCCTGGCGCGGCCAAAAAGCGGATATTTGGGAAGGCGGTCACCGGGTGCCGTTCCTGGTGCGGTGGCCGGGACACGCGGAACCGAGCAGCACCAGCGATCAGCTGGTCTCCCTTACCGATCTCATGGCGACCTTTGCCGCATTGTTGGGAGCAGATCTGCCGCACGCGTCCGCAGAAGACAGCTATGATTTCCTTCCCGTGCTGACAGGAACAGGGACCGGCATGCGCGATGCGATGATCCAACACTCACATTCCGGCATGTTCGCGGTGCGTCAGAACTCTTGGAAATTGATTCTCGGACGAGGATCGGGAGGCTTCACCATCCCCCGTAACATTACGCCCGAACCAGGCGAGCCCGTCGGGCAACTGTATGACTTGTCCACCGATCCTACTGAAGAGCGAAACCTTTACCTTGACCATCCGGCGATCGTTGACTCGCTTATTGCACTCTTGGAAGGATATCAAACAGCGGGCCGCAGCCGCCGGTAAGCCCCTAGAGATACTTCTGGAGCAATGCGTCTGCTAATTGGGCGTACGACTTGATGTGGCCATGCTTCTATTGCGGCACCCCAGCCTGAGTTCCCACGGTTGTTTTCTCGCGGGAGACTTGTGGTTGTTTCGAGGGCTGTACCCGGAGGGTATTGTTACTAAGCCAGGGTTTTTCTTGCGTAGTTCGGGATATCCGGCACCGATCAGGGAATGTTTTTAGCACGTTCCCGCAACTAGACAAGATCTTCATTCCGAGAGGTCGTTACACTGCCGGGGTGTCGCATTCGGTCACAGTAGATGGTCCGCCCAACTGAAATTCTTGTTGGCGCAGACTTAAATCCAAATTGACTCTAGACACCGGGACGCCTCCATACTGACGCATTTATCGGAGTCAGTGGTCTACATGGTCGGAATATGCACTCATCACATTCAAACTTTCGAAATTGCCCAAAAATGAAGAAAGGATACTTTCGATTCACGACAAGGATTGCTTGATCATTGCCCTCCTGATCACTTGTTACCTATATGGGGGTTTCTACAGTTGCCATTACTATCAATGCGACAATAGTAACGGAATGTAACACGGTACATGTCAATTCGTAAGCCTGGCCATACGGCTTCTTCCTGCATAGATGCTCCCGACGATGAAACTGGACTGGACGCAATATTTACCTGGTGTCGGGACTCCGTAATTGCGAAACATATCAAGGTGGTAGTGACGAGTAATGGTATTTAGGTTGTTCTCTGGAGTTATCGCCTCGTGTTTTTCTACATCAGATTCATTCCACAGCTGGTACTCGTGGCGTACGGTGTGTGCCACCACCTTTATCGTGGCAATACTTGTAGTGTTTTCTTCTTGTAGCAGTAATCAAAAGGACAATATTGTCGTGGGACGACTCCATCCCACGGAAGAGAACATCCCTGTGATCAACGACATGCGGTATGTTTTGCGGGAAGATACTTCTGGAGCCCAGATAAAACTGGTAGATGTGGAGAGCTTTTTAGAAGGAGAAGTCTTTTCTGTAGGAGCCATTGAAGGTGAACACCACGAGATGCTTGGAACCATTTTGGATGTTGCCGCAGGTGACAATACTCTCTTGTACATTGATGGCGAGTACGGAGAAGTACGTGTTTATGATCAACAGGGGACTCTAAAACAGGTAATTGGATCCCTTGGCGTAGCTCCGGGTGAATTCAGCTACCTGGAAGCAGTAGCAATCACGAGTGATGCTTCGAAGTTTTTTGTGGCAGATCAATCTGGCACCAGGATACAGATTTTCCAGAGACGGGATAATGCTTACGAGCTCCAGGACATGTTCTCAATGCCCCATGATTTTCATGCCACTGACATCTGCGTGATAAGGGACCATCTGTACCTTCACGGATATTCAGAAAGTTTGGACCTTGTCATACACAAGGTTACACATGCAGGTGAGTATATTCTGTCTTTCGGCCAGCCTTATCTATCGGATGCTCCCTTTATCAGGTACCTAATATCGGATGACGGCCGTCTGGTATGCAATGAGACATACGACACAGTGCTATATGCTAATCAAACTGTTCCGGTCCTCAAAGCCTATGATGAAGTGGGTTCGCTTCGATGGCAGGTCAAGTTTGGAGATCATGGTCAAATGTATCTGATGGAGGCCAGAAACCGAGGACGACCTGCTCTTCGTTATCCATCCCAGTTATCACCTGGTGAGAGTACTTTTCTATCCCTGACTACGGACCTTGTAAGTAATTCGTTCATAATCTCGTATCAAACCCTTGGACCTGAAAAGGGAAAAACAGCGGAACTCGTACAACATTATTTTTCGGTCCCTGCAGAGTCAGGACACGGGACATATTTGGGGCAGCATTACCTTGGAACTTTTGAGCGTGGACAGTTTCGGAACCCGGCCGCCCCCCCTCGAATAGTAAGTTTGAACGAAAACTTCGCGTACGCAATACGGCATTTCCCTTTTCCCAAGATTGGGATTTTTGAGCGAGATCTGTTGTTTTTTCAATAAAGTAGAAACTGCAATAACGGAGTTGGTTCTCTATTGCTCTCCTAGTTTTTTTGGGTGCGTTGATTCTGGGTAGAGTTCCAACCACGCCAATCCTTCCTGTGGAAAACACGTTGGTGGACATACTCCGTACGAAGGGATGATACCCCTCTTATGCTCCTGTCAGTGGAGATAAAATTGTAATGTTATACATAGGATCGTCAACCTACAGGTTCGCAAACGGAACGTATGTATCTGCATTGTTTAGCGTGCGAAGCTTGCTTTACGGCACGCGGCATTATCGAGAGAAGCCACATTCTCGGTAATGGGCGTTTCGATTGCCTGGAATGTAGGCGCACGTGCAAAATGGCCATTTTCAGGCCTTATTCACAGGGTTTTCTGAGAAAACGTACTTGACCAATAATCCCTGTGAGTCCAGACTAGCTGGTTTCCAACAAAAAATTACATCCCCTCATAGAGCTTCCGGGAAATCGACCTAAAACTTCAAATCCCTCTCCACGGCCAACACCCAGATCCTCCGTGAGAATACTGGACACTGTATGGATATTCGCCAGGTCAGTAATCGCCAACAGCCCCGGCTTTCCATCAGGCATTACATGGTCCGGGGCCTCTGGATCAACTACTTGAACACGCATCCACGGTGGCGATCTGTAAATCGAACCTCCCTGTGCATAAGCCTGACTCATAAGTTCACACATACCATACTCACTCCAAACCTGCTGCTCATCAACACCGAATCCTGCCGCCAAGCGCGCGTGTAGTTCGTTACGGGTTATTGTATGCCGACGTGTTTTCATGCCGCCGGTCTCAATGATGCGTGCATCCTTGGGCAGATGCCGAGGTCCCGCGTCGGCCAAACCCAGTAGACCGAATGCGGCGCCAAAGAGCAGTATCGGTGCACCAGTATCTGTAAAGTTTGGTAACCTATTACCCAGAAAAAATTGGCTTTCTTCGGTCCCATACCTCCGCATGAGAATCTTCATCATGCAAACCAGGGATGACGCAGGCGCATATCCCGGCAAATGGGCCCAGATTTGGAATGGGCCCTCACCAAAAACGGCTTTAAAAGCGGCACATACGGAAGCTTCATAAACGGCCTTTCGCCGCACAAAATGACGGCTCCGCAATGCGCCTCCGGTCGCACTGCTCTCAAACACACATTCCGCTTCGGAAGGTGGGAATGTGGTAACCTCGGCATGCTTGAAAGCAGCCACAGGCAGATACTTGTAACCAAAACGCTGATAAACCTGACAGTGCTGCCGCTGGTAGGCCTCCAGTACACGTTCCATCACTCCGAACGACGTACCGCTTGCACTACCCAAGTCGGTGAACTGGACTTCTATATCCGCAGTAGTCACGGCAATTTAATCCGACATCCAAAAGGTTTGGTGGAGGAAATATTCACCTCCTGACCACCGGCGAGTTGCTGTACGACATCCCGGAGCCAATGTGCCTGAGCTACCTGAGGATCTGCAGGAGCGTCGTCGATGCCTCCGCCATAGACCAGCATGTTTTTATCGTCAAATGCAAACACATGTGGTGTTCGCTCTGCCCCCAGTGCCCGGGCCAATCCTGCTTGCGGATCCCGTACGTAAGTCAAATTGTATTGCTTTCCCGCCTCGGCCTCTTTGGGAAATACCTCAGGATCATTGCTGTTCACAAGGATTACCTCAACCCCCGTGGTAGCCAATTCTTCTACACGCTCTTCGTACTGACTCGTCCAGTTGCAGTCATTACTCCAGAATACGAATACCGTACCCTGGGTGCCCATTAGTGCATGGGTAGTCGAAGCCGAACCTCCCCGCATGCTCTCGAGCGGTAAATCCGGCAGGGTGCTACCTATTGAAATCTGTGCCGCGGTTACATGCGGAAATAGGAACAGCATCAAAACAAATATTGATCGCACCATAACTGACTTATCTGTGGTTGTACAACATTATCCAAGCATAAATCATAACTGATTGAATGAGCGCACACGTCCGGCCATCCAACGATTCAATATCAGGAGTACAGCAATTACCGTGCCCCACTGCACCACGCAAGTCATTAAACTAAATGGATCCGTGGGGTCATACCAGGTTTCTGGGGCATAAACTGTTGCTGACAACCACAACCACCAACCCAACAATACGACGGCTAGGATGGGCACGACATAGTTCAGTATAGCATCCCATGGTCGACCTGCATTCCAATCCCCCACGGCTCCATCAATCTCGTTCTCCCGGAATGAGCGTACTCCCTGTCGAATGACAAGGATCGCCATGAAAGCCCCGGAAATTATAAGCGCCAAACCCCAGACAAAGTCCTGATTCTCAAAGAAGCCCAGATTCATGGCAGACGGGATACCGAGCACCAAACTGACCAACGCAACACCAATAATCGCATAGGGCCGCGAGACACCAAGATCTGTCACCGAACGCACAACCATCTCAATCATCGAAATCAGTGAACTGAGTGCTGCACAGGAAAGCCCGAGGAAGAATAGCATTGCAAACACATGACCCGCCGGCATCTTTGCGAACAATTGGGGCATCCAGATAAAGGTAAGCCCGGTCGCCGCGGGACCGCTGGTTTTCATGACCTCGAGCACTTCTGGGCGAGACATTTCCTGCCCGAGAATGGCAAATACGGTTCCAAAAACAATAATGGCCGCAAGGATCGATACTGTATTATTGCCTATACCAGTTATAAATGCGTTTTGAACAACACCATGCCGACTCTGCATGTAGGCCCCATAGGTGAGCACCAGACCCCAACCTGCCCCAGTGTCCCAAGCATTTTGTGTTAATGCTTCAAGCCAGATCCGCGGTCGACTAAGAGTAGACCATTCCGGAGTGAACAGAAATCTTATACCCTCGCCCGCGCCATCAAGGAAAAGTGTCCGAACCAATGCGATCAGGACAATAACCAATAGTGTTGGCACCAATATCTTGTTTACGCGCTCAATCCTTCTAACCCCCTTCCATACCGCCCAAGCTCCCAATCCGAGGGCTAGCGCGTGGAAAAACACCGGAAAATAAGTGCTCTGGAACCCATCCCATGCCCCCTGCGCAGCCTCATACGTGAGATCGGGGCCCATGAATACCATTCGACCGAAATAATAGAAGCACCAGCCGGCAACTACGGTATAGTAAAAGAGGATTGCAGCAGCGACAAATACACAGAAGGCGCCCATCCAGCTGAACCGGTCACCTGCAAGTTTGGTGAAAGTCCCAACTACACCTAACCGACCTTTTCGACCCAATGCATACTCCGCTATAATGAGTGGCACACTCCACAAAAACAGGAATACAACCCAAGCAACAAGAAAAGCGCCTGTACCCTCATCACCACTGTTGGTCGCAGCAATTCGGGGAAATCGCCAGATGTTACCCGTCCCTATTGCCATGCCCAAAACGGTGATGAGCATTCCCCATCTAGATGTAAAACGCTGTTTGTGACTGCTCATTCGGCTTGGATTCGATTGATTGACATGATAATTGCACTTTTTTATGCGGAAGTGTACCTAATCTGCCGCGCTCATTCTGAGTTATGTAACCGGAGGAACGCCGAAACAGTTGCCAACTCTCCGGCCTCCCTAGGTTTATGCAGTGGATAGTAGTCGTAATTCAGAAAAGCCGGGATGTGAAGATCATAGTAACGACTCATTGGATTACCACTTTGCCCACCTGCGTATATACCGACGCCGCTGGGAGGATCGGTATCAAAGTCCACTATCACCCGCCAACTTGCACTATGTGTTACCGTTATCCCATCTCCTGGTCCTAGTGTTTCGTCGTACCCGGGGTAGCTATATGGACCACGCCACAACACACTCAACGCTTCATTTTGTGTGAGATGCCTAAAAATCACCTGATGATGCGTACTCCAGCTCCAATCATTCCCATACTGGACTTGTAGCATATCTGCTGCTTCTTCAAGTGCCAAGGCCATAAGCATCGGCGCATCTTCGACTTCAGTCGTTCTCTGAATATCAAGCCATGGAGAACCCGTCTCCAGAATTGTCACCAGTACTGTCTCAGTGGGGTAAGGGATACCCAGGAAAGGTGATTCATCCCACGTTAGCCGTTTAAGGGCCTCTAGGTACTCATGCAACGCAAGTGGCCCCGTTGTCTCTCCGACCGCCTTACCATCCCATTCAATGAGCGCAGCCCTGACCGCTTCACCTGCTGGCGTCAGTGCCCGCACGGAATCCAGCGGCGGCACAAAAGCGTCATATTGGCCAACATGAAAATCCGCTTGGTACTCCTTCATATTGTCTACCGTATGCCGCTCCCTGCCAGCAAGCAATGCGTCGATGCGTAATGATCGATATGCTGGCGGCCAATTGTGGTCTACATAGTAAGGATAGTCTGGTGTCGTCGGCTGTTGATTCGTTGAAGTGAGATATCCACGTATAGGGTTTGTAGCATACGGCATCTCCTCAAATGGAACTTGACCCACCCACGCTGTACCACTAGTGCTACCATCAAGAAGCCCCACCCCATCTCCCGAAGCGCGGATCGGCAATTTTCCTGCAACGCGAATCCCAATTTCCCCAGTGGTGTCGGCATACAGTACATTCATGGCTGGCGAGTGCCAGTGCCTTAGGGCGCTATCAAACTGGGCTGCGTTTTCAGCACGATTCATTTCCCAAAGTGCAGTCATTCCGTTGTTCTTCTCATGTGCCACCCATCGTATAGCTACAGCCGCAGTTGAATCCATAATGACTGGACCGATATCCGACAGTACCAGAGTATCTATAACACGAGCAGCATTTTTCACGTAAATCGTATCCGGCTGCATCTTTAGGGAACGCCATCCCCCATCAAACCGGTAGCTGCTTCGATCTTCGTTTAATTGCAAGAGGTAGTGATCAATTGCATCTAGGCCTGAGTTTGTATAGGCCCAGGCCACATGATCATTGAAAGCCTCAATCGGCAAGGGCGCCCCCGGTGCCAACACGCCATAAGTGTTCATGGAGGGCGTTACGAGATGTACTTCATACCATATTGAGGGGAGCGAGAGCGCCAGATGCATGTCACCGGCAAGTATGGCTGAACCAGTCGCAGAACGATCACGTGTGACTGCCCAATTGTTTGACCCCTTGGAGGGTTGATAGCCTTCCAAGCCATGTTTCCTTAACGTCTTGTGCACATTGGTCAATAAGACCAATGCATCCGATGAATGCACCGGTGATTGATCCGAATTCACGGAGACTGTCGATTGTCCGATTTCTGCTGGAATGATCGGCTTGTAACGCGTCGCATGGCGCGGGTACAACTTGGCGTATTCATCAGCCCCCAGTCGCTCCCTGGCAATCCCGTATGCCGCCTCCTCGGAATTAAATGAGAGGTCGTAATTGAAATACTGCATCAGGAGTACAGTATGCATAGGCGTATACGGCTCAGGTGCGTAATCAAAGAGTTTGAATTCCAGCGGCCATTCGGCGTAGGGTAGCTCACTCAGATAAGCGTTAACGCCTTCGGCATACCAGGTCATTATTTCGTAATCAAGGCCTCCCTGTTCAGCAAATGCAGCCATAATCTGTTTGGCTGCTCCATTCATCCCGAGAGAGCGCAGAAATCTATCCGCATCTAGTGAAGCCGGACCGAAGATTTCTGAAAGCCGCCCTGCTGCAACACGACTAATGAAATCCATCTGAAAAAGCCGATCCTGTGCAGTCACATACCCAAGTGCAAGGATAGCATCCCTGTCTTCTTTGGCAAAAATATGAGGAACCCCCCGTTCATCCCGCTCTACAGTCACAGGAGCGGAAAGTGTGGGAATAACAACTTCGTCATGCGCAGCGTGCTCGGCTATACGTGCATTGTGATACAGTCCACGGACAGGGTCAAGGAGATTGACCAAGGGTGCAATACCACTCGGTGCATAATGCAGTCCCCAAAGCAGCGCAGCAGTCAGAATCGCATGCAGCGCAAAGCTCAGCAATACCTTACTATTAGCGTTTGATCCCATAAAATACCGTTTCATTCCTGGATCGCCTCATCCACTGAGACGAATCGTCTCCTATCCCTCAGAGTCCATTTTTGTCTCAAATACAGGGACAACCTCATTCCTGATCAATTCATCCACGACGGCTGAGTAGTCTTTCGCCCCGCGGGAATTCATATTATTGTCAAATACCGTCTTTCCACCATGGCATTCAACCGCAACCGATGCACAAGTGCGGACTACGGTGTCCATTACAAGCCTCCCATGCTCCTTCCGCATATAATTGGCATACTGACGATGCACCTTCTTGCGGCCATGTACATTGGTCAACAGGAACATCAATCTCTTCAGACCCGGATTCAATCTTCCCTGGACTGCACGCGCCGACTGCCAAGTTTGCTCCGCACCATGAACTGACTGAAGCTCAGGCGTGACGGGAATCATTAATGTATCTGCTGCCACAAGAGCATTCAAGACGTAGCTTGAGAGAGCAGCGGCCGTATCCAAAATAATTACGTCATAAATATCCTGGCCACGGAGTGCCTCCTTAACCAAAAACAGGTCAATCGTACTGGTTAATTTCTTCTCACGCGTACGCATACCCTCAGAAGAGGGGAGTAAATGAAACGAGGGAAGCGGGACGGTCTCCAACTGGGCCAGGCTAGTATCAACATCAAATAAGCGAAGAGACGTATCCACCACACTATTCGTATCCACACCCATCATCCGTGTCAGGAATCCCTGTGGATCAAGATCAATAAGGAGTGTCTTGTATCCAATTAATCCGAATACGGCCCCGATGTGTAACGAGGTTGCTGTCTTGCCAGTACCTCCCTTATGATTACCGATAGTAATTACTTCCATTAATCAATTGTACTGTTTCTGGGTATCAGTTGGACATATGCCGAACCAAAAACGTTAAATCTAGCTCGGCATTCGACCCATGCATATTAATACTGATTTTGTTCTGGCATCCCAGTCTCCACGAAGGCGAAAACTTCTTCGTCAAATGGGAATATCCTTTTTTTGTATCCCGCCAAATGTGGATGAAACTGCTGAACCCGTCCGCGGGCCCAGAAGATTGGTCGAAAGTCTGGCGCTCAAAAAAGCTACGTCCGTAGTGGGCAGGAAACCTAGTGCTCTCGTCCTCGGTGCAGACACGGTCGTAGCATACCGGGGACTCATTCTCGGTAAACCAAGTGGAGCCGTTGAGGCTGCCGCAATGCTTCGCCAACTGAGTGCGTCTACCCATACTGTGTATAGTGGAATAGCTCTGATTCACGCGGATTCGGATCGAAAAGTTGCCGATGTGGAGTCTACCGAGGTTACCTTCGGACGTTTGAGTGAAACTGAAATTTCGAACTACATCAAAACTGGCTCCCCGTTGGACAAAGCAGGAGGGTATGGGATCCAGGACGACATGGGGGCTATGTTTGTAAAACGGATCAACGGAGATTTCTACAATGTGGTCGGTCTTCCGATTCGGAGGCTGTATACACTGCTGAAAAAACACTTCAGCGATCTGATTGAGTTCTAAGGTCTTGTGCACTTTTTCGGTAAATCACCTCGGCACAGTCCACCGCTCCACCCACAGAGGGGTTTCTTTTCCGAACTGCAACTTCAACATACTCTATTTGAGTCGACAATTCCCAAACCTGATGGGCAATCATGTAGGCAAGCCGTTCAATTAACCGAAATCTTGTTCCCGTAAATACGCGTTCCACTATACTGTAAACATACTCGTAGTTCACGGTTTGACCCAGAGCATCCTCCTCGGCGGCCGCTTCAAAGTTAAAGTTAACACTCACATCCACCTCATATCTCCCTCCAATCTGCTGCTCCTCGGAGCTCACACCGTGGTGGGCAAAGAATACAGCATTCATCAACCTAATCGTATGCATGTGCCTACAGGCCCAAATGATTCAGTAATGCGATAGCGGAAGAGTCTAGAGAACCTGCCGTGCGCTGTGCTCGAAGATTAGAAACGTAAGCCGTCGCATACAGACCCAACAATGTATCGCTTCTTCGAGAATGCTCGCTGAAGAACTCAGCGATTTCTAAGTCTCGCGGTCCAGTGTACCACTTTCGGACGTCACCTGGAGCATTGGCCGGCTCCAGCGGCCAGCTTTGTTCGGGTTCAAAACCTTTATTGCCAAAATGACATCCTGCACACTGCGTCGGCGTAGCCAGCGCTCTATCATTTGGCAACGTATGGGAAGTAAGAGCTCCTGTACTGTCGTACGTAGCAAAATCCCAAAATCCATCGGATCGCCGAACCATTGTTGTTGTTTCGACGACTCTAGCACCTCTGAGGTGTTCAGCCTTGATGGCCGTGCCTACAGCATAACGGATTTTTTCTCCGTTCTCATAGTAGTTCCAGATAGCACTCTGCAATGCGGATTCTGATAAAGTGATTCGCCGCAAGTACTTGGTGACAGGACCATGCACTTCGAATGTGATTGCGTTGTCAATGACCCACCGATTGCTGAACTCCGATAGTCTTTCCGGTAGGTTACGTGCATGGTAGTATGTCATTTGTACTGCGGTCCGCAGGCTGTCTGGGCTCACGACCCCACCTGATGCCATGGCATTAAGTTCCTGAGCTAATTCCGGCCCGTATGCTCGAAGTACAGCCAAATCAACATAAAATCTGCCCCCTCGCTCATTTAGCAAGCCAGTTTCAAAGGGATCTTCACTCGTATAGCTGCCAAAGTAAAACCGCAACATTCGCTGTGCACTCTCTCCCTCCAAAGTTACTTCGAGCTGCTCCGCCGAAGAACAGGCGGCCATCAACAAAATCAGAGCGACTACGCGCATCAAGCCTCCTGTCTTTCATGAGATGCCGGCCATTCCGTCAACCCTCGATACTGTCTGGCCCGTTCCTCAACGGCCGCCGGAGGTGTTTTTACCAGTTGGAATGGACCAAGAGTCTCGACACAAAAAGAAGCCACACTGGCCCCGTAAATCACCGCGCGCTTGAGCGCATCCAGACCAATGTGGGGTTCACACGCCAGGCTGCCAGCAAAAGCTCCCAGAAACGAATCCCCTGCCCCTGTGGGGTCGCTCACTTTGTCAA
Source organism: Rhodothermaceae bacterium (assembly GCA_009841335.1). Lineage (GTDB taxonomy): Bacteria > Bacteroidota > Rhodothermia > Rhodothermales > Bin80 > Bin80. The sequence goes on from VXLY01000082.1 coordinate 100,321, forward strand.
GTGGAAATCCGGGCACGGTGAAGATCTGCTCGTCAGCAAACAGCATTGCTCCATGCTCACCTTTCTTTATTACGAGAATGCGTGGGCCTAATGTTAAGATTTTACGTGCAGAAAGAATCAGATTGTGCTCGCCAGTCATTTGATAGGCCTCCTCGTCATTGATCAGCAAGCAATCAATTTGTGCCAGTATTTCTCTTAGAGCCCCTGGTGTATTCGTGATCCAGTAATTCATAGTATCGCATGCTATGAATCCTCTGGTATTCAATTGATTCAAGGTTGCGGCCTGGATATCTGGGGAAAGATTGCCAAGACACACAACCTTACTGTTCTGGTAAACATCGGGCACAACTGGATCAAATTCAGCGAGTGCATTGAGATGTGTAAAGAGTGTATCTCTCACATTGACATCATCGTGATAGCGCCCTCCCCAGGCGAAAGTATCCTGATCACTGAGCTCTTGCAAACCCGAAAGATCTATACCCTTCGATATCAGTAATTGCTTATGTGCCTCCGGAAAATCTCGACCGACAACAGCAACCATACCTACCGGCTCAGTAAACAGCCGGGCTGCAACCGAAATGTATGTAGCACTCCCACCAAGGACCTTATCGGTTTTATCCCAAGGCGTCTCAATGTAGTCCAAAGCCAACGTGCCGACTACCAATACACTCATTCAAGTCTGTGATGCTTTATTTCCATAGTATCTGCTCAGCGGCCCAATTTACGAAGCTTGTGGAGATCCTACCTAATCGACCAAATACTGAGAGCTGTATTTTGCCTTACTTTCATAGATTTAACGAAACTATCGGTTGCTGCTGCCGTGACTAGCGAAAAGGTACTTACAGAATTTACCGCGATTGTACGTGAGCTATTACTCCAACACGATCGTGCAGATATTCCGGGTCTCGGTACACTGAAAGTTGAATCTGTCCTAAGTGCCCACGAACTCTTGGACCATGGAAAGTTCGTAGTGCATCCGACCAGCCGACGCATTTCTTTCGAAGAAAACCCCGCAATAGAATCAAGCCCTACGCTGGTTCCGTCGCTCGCTGCCAAGTTGGGAGTTGCTGATGAACGGGCTTCTGAGGTCCTGACTTTACTCGTAACCGAAATTCTATCACAGGTACCAGTCCGCATCCCTGAACTAGGTACATTCACGCGTTCAGACGATGGTCTTCGGTTTACAGCTAATCCTGACTTAGCTGCCGCTGTGTCCGGGATTTATACCGGACTCTCCTCCATCACCGTTGAACACGAGATTGCGCCTCAGCCCGTTCAACGCCGTCAGAGATGGCCCTGGGCAGCCGCGGCGATGGTTGTAGTTGCAGCCGGGCTTTACTTCATTACGCAAGGCAACAATGAATCGAACGGTCCTGCCGAGGAAACAGCTGCGATCTCCACACCAGTCATCCCTGATTCCGCCCCGACTGATTCACTAACGACTGTGGCCATTGAAGACAGCGTAGATCAGGAACCTCCTACCTTTCCCGATCCTGAGACAGAAGCGGGCCCGGAAACGCTCTCGTTGGATCATGAAGCGGGTGGCTATACACTCATAGTGGCTTCATTTCCCGAAGAGTCTACGGCATTGGAAGTGGCCGAGCGCTATCGAAATATCTACCCCGATATTCCGGTCGGCATTCTCAGGAGCAGCGATAGTACGAATCATCGGGTTGCCGTTGGTCAAGCCCCTACAATTAGTGAAGCCCTCGATCTTAAGACCAAGCTTAATGATCTACCGCCGGAATCATGGGTGCTGTCCATTCGCGATGTCGGAATCTGATCTCTTTTGCGTACATGGCAGCAGCCTCTGATTACTTTCAGTTGACAATTGAGCGCTTGCAACGGCTCTGGAAAACGCAACGTGAAAAAATTGAAATCGCCGCCGAGTTGTGCGCAGAACGAATTAGCAATGGCGGCCTAATTTTCTGTTTTGGATCCGGCCATTCCCGTATGATGTGCGAAGAGATGACACCCAGGCAGGGAGGATTTGTCGGCTTTTATGCTCTCGTTGAGCAGGCACTCTCGAACCATGCTGCAATTGTAGGACCTAACGGCTTACGCGGCCCGCTTTATCTCGAAAAAATTGACGGATACGCGGATGAGATTCTCCGTAGTTTCCGGTTTGGTCCACATGACGCGTTCATTATCATTTCCACGAGTGGTGTTCGGCCGCTAATCGTGGAAATGGCTCTCGGTGCAAAAGAGCGGGGCATGCCCGTTATTGGCGTCGTCTCAAAGGAGCATTGCGAGGCAACCAACGCGTCCCATTCCACAGGGCTAAAGCTCATTGATGTGGCAGACATCGTGTTGGACAACCATTGCCCACCCGGCGACTGCATTATTGAGCTTGACGGCCTTGAATGGCGTACAGGGCCCGTATCCACCGTGACAGGAGGAATGCTGATAAACATGCTGCGTGTTTCTGTGGCAGAACGTCTGCTTCAGCGCGGTCACAAACCGGTCATTCTGCCCAGTCACCAGTTCATTGGAGATACGACTGCGGAGGAACAGCTTGAGGATTTTTACGAAGCTTACAGAAAAAGCCTCTCTCATCTGTTCGCTGAATGACTGAATATGTGATCGGAGTGGATGTTGGCGGCACGCGCATAAAGGCGGGGGCCGTGCTACGGGATGGTACACTCATGGCGGAGCGTGCACGTTCATCGGGGTTCGCGTTGACAGCTGAGGCCCTAGAGGCGGCTGTGATTGAAGAAATTTCTCGAATTCAATCCGATACAGGATATGCTCCTCTAGGAGTAGGACTGGGGTTTCCGGGAGCAGTAGATCCAACGCAAGGCGTCATCCTTCTTCCGGGAAAACTTCGTTTGGAAGGATACCCGATCGTGCCAAATATATCCGACATCTTGAAGCTGCCTGTAATTGCTGATAACGATGGGCGGCTGTCGATTGTGGCCGAAGCTTGCTACGGGAAAGCACAAGGTTATCGATGGGCTGCCTCAATCACACTGGGGACCGGCGTTGGCTCGGGTATTATGCTTGACGGGCAGATACTTCGTGATCCTCATTTTCAGTTTGGTACACAAGCAAGTCATATCGTTCAACAATCAGGCAGTGACCGACTCTGCATTACACGTGCCCGTGGAACAGCCAATATCCTCTGCTCTGCAACAGCCCTGGCCGTCATTGCTCGGGATGGGTTGATCCGTGGATTACCCTCCGTGCTTAATGAGCGCTATTTTGACGACCCTCACAGCGTAGATTTTGCGGCCGTGATTGATGGGGTCGCCCAGAATGATGCCCTGTGCCTGGATGCGCTAAAAACCTGGCAAACCGAACTTTCCTGGTTCCTGGTCAGTGTAGTTCACATGTACGCGCCAGAAATCATCATCCTGAGTGGTGGTGCGGCTTCAGCTGCACCCTATTTTCTGGACGATGTGCGGAAGCATGTTAATCGACATACTTTCCGGTATCCTCCTGGAGAAGATATCCTGATTGAGGTTTCCGACATAGCCACCTACAACGTTGTATTGGGAGCAGCTTCGATGGTGTGGGAACAGTCCGAGCACTAGGGTTTACCGATTGTTTTATCATCAGTAACCCGGGAATATTGAGAGTTGCTTTTGTTGCAATAGCTGACTTGGTACATCTACATCATCAATAGCTTCTTGTAACCAAAGCACTTCATCCATTCCGTTCGGCAACCAACGCCCTCCCCGTCTGACAATCAGTTCGATAACCGGTATACCTCTATTGCACCAGACGCAAAAAACAGAGCATGGCTATCATGCCTGTTTTTGACTTTCGGCAGTTTGGGATGGCCTGTGTCTCCTATCATTAATACAAATATGCTGGCTTTGCACCAATTCCTCTATTCATGTACATGCTTGAGTTGTCGTTCTGGGCTCAATGGATCTGGAATTCGCCCGCTGCCACACCGACCAATCCCCCCTCGTTAGGATTTGATCATAACGGTCGTGAATCAAATTGGCAGGCAGTACATCCCCGTCCCTGACATACTTGATAATTCCTGTGGTCTACGGTGATACGTTCGCAGGAACAGACTAGTCCCTGCCGGAATCGGCGGGGCCTTCACAAAACAAACCTTGCAATGTGAATCCAATTGTAACCCTATCGGCAAGGGCAAGGATTTGTTTATACCCCCTCTAAGGCGTTCCTTCGTTAGACTCGGATTCTTAAACAATTGTCAGAGATTCCAATAGATTGTCACTCCTAACCTTCCAACCCAGAACCAATAAGGATCGGAGTAGATCACGAACATGGAAGCAAGTGCAGTGGTAGCAAAAGAAGTGAGTAGTATATTTTGAATGGGAGAAAACTTCGCTTCTGGATCATAAACGTACGGAGTTCAGCGCGAGATACGAGAGCACAAGTTATTCCACAAGCATATCCCGAATCATATCTCAACAAGCCACTCCCCAGTCCACAATCCCTACGCCTTCGTCGTCGTCGAAGAGATCTACACGACCCATACGCAGGAATTTGCGGGTTGCCGTGAATTTCGAAACAGATTTCCCTGAACTGCTTAGAATGAACGCGAAGCCCGCGATCCTCCCGATATAAGTATGGAGTGATTGCATCTGATTAGCAATGCGTGTATTACTTGACACTAACATATTAATCCATCGAGAATCGCGGACAGTCGTACGGGATGATATCGGGAGACTTTTCCGCTGGCTCGACCAACTCAATTACAAAAAGATCATTCACCCAAATTCAGTCAGCGAAATCGAGAGGCACTCCGACCCGAAGGTAGTGTACACCTTCCATCGGAAGCTAAGCAGTTACCGTATGCTAAAAACTACTGCGCCAGACACTCAGGGAATTGCGTCTCTCCGAGAAGGAGACAAAACCGAAAACGATAGGATTGACACGTCTATGCTTGCTGAGCTTGCTTCCGACCGTGTCGATTTACTAATTACCGAAGATCGCGGGATTCATTCAAAAGCCACGATTATAGGCCTTGATAGTCGCGTATTCACAATTGACGGGTTCCTTGAAAAAGTGACCGCTGAAAACCCTAAACTGGCAGAATATGGGGTTCTTTCTGTTAAGACAAAGCTGTTCGGACACATTGACGTTCAGCAAAGGTTCTTTGATTCATTCAGGGAAGATTACCCAAACTTTGACGGCTGGTTCAATCGTAAGGCCGACGAAACAGCGTACGTGTGCCAATCAGACTCTGGCGAGATAGTTGCATTTTTGTATATAAAGCGGGAGCAGGAAGGCGAGGATTACAGTGACATTATTCCGCCATTCCAGTCTGATCAACGACTGAAAATCGGCACTTTGAAAGTAGTCTCAAACGGGTATAAACTCGGAGAGCGTTTTCTAAAAATCGTATTCGACAACGCCCTCTTACTTCGCGTTTCCGAGATCTATGTAACCGTGTTCAACAAAACTGCCGACCAATTCCGCCTGATCAGGTTTCTGGAAGACTGGGGCTTTATACTGTATGGCAGCAAGGGGAACAGTCAAGAGTGCGTCTACGTCCGGGACTTTCGACCTAGATTCGATACAAGCGACCCTCGAAAAACATATCCGTACATTTCAAATTCAACCCGGGCATTCATCGTACCTATTTACCCTAAGTATCACACAGAACTCTTGCCAGATTCAATTCTCCAAACTGAATCACCGCAGGATTACTCTGACAATAAACCAAATCGCAATGCCATAAGTAAGGTATATGTATCTCGCTCTGTCGAGCGGGATCTAAGTACCGGGGACATTATTGTTTTCTATCGGACGAAGTGGGGCGGTCCGGCATTCTACACGTCCGTCGCAACCACAATTGGCATTGTGCAGGACGTGAAAACTACGATTCCGCACGAAAAAGCTTTTTTGGAAATATGCCGAAAACGAAGTGTGTTCACGGATGCCCAGTTACTTGAACAATGGAACTATGATCCTAGCAACCGACCTTTCACGGTTAACTTTCTATCTGTGTATTCATTGCCAAAGCGGCCAAATCTGAAGGAATTGATGGAAGAAGGCGTCATTAACGAGGCACCTAGAGGATTTGAACAACTTAGTGCTCGATCGTTCCAGCGATTACTTACTATTTCGAATGCCGACACGCATTTTGTTGTCGCTTAAGCCGCGTTTCGCTGAAGCTATTTTGGCGGGAGAAAAGAGGTTTGAATATCGACGCTCGATCTTTCGACGGCAAGATATTGACACCGTAGTAATTTATGCTTCTACGCCGATATGTAAAGTAGTCGGAGAATTCTCAATCAAACAAGTGCTTTCATTGGACCTTGAAGCACTTTGGGAGGAAACTCGTGGAGGGGCGGCGATCGATAGACATTATTTCGATCAGTATTTCAAAGGACGATCGTCTGGATACGCTCTGGAGGTGAAAGAAGTGACGCGTTATGAGTTGCCGTTATGTCTCCGTCTACAATTTAAGATGAAACGTCCCCCTCAATCGTTTTGCTATCTATAACTGAGTTGGGATATTCCATTGTTGGGGATCAATTTGGGGAATCCCAGTTTACTAATTTATGGGAATTATAGGGCTAAGTGCCGAAAAAAGTTGGGTATTTCAGATGTTTAATTTTTTATTTTTTTATAATAAAGTGCCGAAAGACAGATACGATGAAAAAACAAAGAACAGGCCCAGGGAAATCATACAGAAAAGGCATCTCTTGGATCAAACTCATGAAGATGTTCCCGGATGATAAAACCGCAGAAAAATGGTTCGCTAAACAGCGTTGGGGAAATGAACCTGCCTGTCCTCATTGCGGAAGCACCAACGTCCAGACGGGAGCCGCTCACCGGACTATGCCTTACAGGTGCAGGGAAAAAGGATGCAGTAAGCGGTTCAGTGTGCGCATAGGAACCGTCATGGAACGTAGCAAATTGGGGTATCAGGTATGGGCCATAGCCATCTACATCATGAGTACAGGTGTCAAGGGCGTTTCCAGCATGAAACTTCATCGTGACTTGGGCATCGCACAGTCAACCGCTTGGCATCTGGCTCACAGGATCAGAAAAACATGGGACACAAAGACCGAGCCGTTTTCTGGCCCGGTTGAAGTAGACGAAACCTATGTAGGAGGAAAAGAAAAAAACAAGCACTTTAACAAGGGACTCCGCGCTGGACGCGGCACCGTAGGCAAGACCGCCGTAGTTGGTGCAAAAGACCGTGCAACCAATCAAGTACAGGCAAAGGTAGTGTCAGACACTACCGCACAGACGCTCACAGGCTTCGTATACAGCACCACGCGCGAAGAGGCAAAAATATACACCGATGACGCAAAAGCATACCAGGCGTTACGTAGAGCAGCCCATGATACCGTAAAGCATTCTTCCGGACAATACGTAAGAGGAGACGTGCATATCAACGGTATGGAATCTCTTTGGGCTTTGCTGAAACGGGGCTACTATGGTACGTATCATCACATGTCCCCCAAACACCTTCAACGTTACGTGGATGAGTTTGTCGGTCGGCACAATGCCCGTCACCTGGATACCCTGCAACAACTGGAACAAACGGCCAAAGGGCTAGATGGGAAAAGGCTTACGTATAAAGAGCTGGTGGCGGGGTAGGGGTGGAAATTATGCGCCTATCTTACTCTCCATTTCCTGCAATAACTGCATTCCAGAATTTAGTGATGGCACCATTGTTTTGCCATCTACATCTGAGAGTCTAGTTAAGGCATTACTGTCAATTTCAGATTTATTATGGAATACCAAAATAGTATCAAAGTTCACGTTCTTTTTGATAAGATAATGTAGTTTTAGTGCAGTAATGTTAGCCTTGTCACTATTGAGAATGCCAAACAGGAACAGATGATTGGCATCCTTTCCCCTAAATCTGTAATCAACTGAATAAGCTCGGGATTCTTGTATTTCAGGGGCGCAGTAATTAATTTCTACATGATTCTTATTGATCTTCTTTAAGATGAACTTCCTTAGATCATTGTAGAATGTATTTCTTGATCGTGACTGCTTTTGGATTGCGAGATTATATATCCTAGTGATTGCACGACCGTACTGGAAGAGAGCATGTGCTAAATTCTCTATTTGTGAATTTATGAATAACTCTCCCTTGTCTTGGCAAACTTGTTCTTCACCCAATATCTGATCAATAAGCAAAATACGATTGTTGGTAAGAAATCTATCAAGATCACGTTCGTAGCTTATTCGCATAAATGTGTCGCCCTTGTCAGATAGACGTATCCCCTCTTGTGTATTTGATAAATAAATGGGGTACTGATCTCCATCGGGAAACCCAAAGTCCGTTTCTAACATGAGTTCTCCATCAATACGTTTCTCTACACGAATTGAGGCACATATTTGCTCACATAATTGTCGTTTTAAAATTTCAGGAATCAGTTCCATCGAATAGACTACCCATATAGTGTATTGGATTGAATCTTGGCAGATTAAAATCTTCTAACAGACACAAAAAAGCCCCATGAAGTGAGTTGTAACGGATAGTTTCTTTGGCAAAATATTCCGGTTTCCTCCGTGCAACGATAGCTTCCTCCGTAGCCTTATGAATATGAGGTTTGTATTTAATGATTCCACGGGTATCTTTGTGTATGTGATTTGCTCCGTTATACCGAGCCAATGTTAACTTTGCCTTGTCTTTGGGTAAATATATGATTCCACAGGAATAATTATTCTCATCATGGATAGATCTGCGTTGATAGACTTCGAACAGGTACTCTGGTCGGTCTTTAGGAGCTCCTCTTACATTATAGGTGCGCTTCATGTGGGCATAGTTTTGCCTTCGTGTCCAAGGAGCCCTTGGATTTTCTACAACCTTCGGGAGATTCCAAAGTCTCTGTATCTCCGTATCAGTGTATCTCAAATCCATGGACCTCATCCACACCTACCGAAGATGATTATGCACATTGCATTTGCAACCTCCAATGTACGCACATCTACGTAATAAACAGTAACGAGTCAGGTCTCGATACTGATGTTGTGTTTTGTGTTTAGGTTACGTCGTCTGCTGGTTCTTCGACCGTCAGGTCTCCGCTACACTTGGGGCACCTGGTGGCTTGCTTTTAGATTATCTCTAGGCAGTATTTGCATTTATTGAATCCGCCGTCCGCCACTTTTCTTTTGTTCAATTCAACGTGATCGGGCTTTACAATCAGGGCAATAACAAGACCAATTACGGTTAGAAAAAAACCAATAAAGAACCAACCGATGCCATCCCGTCCCTTGTTTTCAGCAATCGCCGCACAGAGTATCCCAAAGACCACTGGTATCAGGATGATAACCAATAGACAGCCTGCCGCTTCCATTAGTAACTAGATGACTATTCGCACCCTGAATTGTCATAGGCCTCAGACGCGGCTAGCCACTTCATTCTATTGGCATATGTGTCTATCCTCACGTAGATGTTCAATAATTCAGTCTTGCGATCATAGAGTATAGAACACCGCTCTAACCAAGACATGCTATCTGGTTTATACCGCACACCATTCAATAGAAGGGATGTCTTTCGTAGTAACCGCGACGCTCGCGTGAACGTTCCGACATCATCTTTATTCATTCCACCTGCAACATTCACTATTTTGGCTTTCTCTTCAACCTATAATGTATGCTTTGGCCCGCTTCGCTTCTAATCTCGTAGTCCCATCTGGGATGTGTCATAGTATCTACTGGGTTCCAAATATATTTAGGGCCATCTTCGGTGTTTTGGATTATGTCTATTGCCTCATTCCACGTAGGAGTTTCGACTGCCGGGCCTATTTGCTTGCCGCTAGCATCCAATAGTTTGAACTTCATCTTGTAAACCCGTCCGGGCGGTTTGATTAAGAATACTCAACTGAATTGCAAATCCGTGTGTCTATACACTAATACCAAAAAAGTTCATAAATACACTTTCAAGAATCAAAAACAAGTTGTATATTATGAGCGCATTTACCGCGAAGAAGCCCGACATGTCGGGTTGATCGCTGAATAAAACAGCCAGGAACAAACAGGGATTAGCTATCCATGTTGGCAAATAGGCGGAACCTCTCACAGCCGTGCCCATCCGGGCACAGGGCTTCTCAGATGGTAAATGCACAGCCCGACACCTTCGCGGGCTTCATCCATATCAAACCAAATGAGTAAAGGCTCACAATAGGATGCGCAATTTTTTCGTAGTCGTTTTCTCGCTTCTCATTTTCTCGGGATGCACCTCCGTCAATCAAACTGTACTGATGCCCAACCTGGCTCCGGTCTATCCGGAAATGGTTCAAATCTTCCTTCCCGGAGATTCTTTACCTCCGCATGATCGGGTTGCAATTTTGGCCGGATCCGGCGCAGATAACTGGTCAAATCGAACTCAACTCTTAGACCACCTCCGTCGCAGAGCCGGTGAACTGGGGGCCAACGGAGTTATTCTTGGTCAAGTAGAAGAATCCTCTTCCGGCGAAAAGATAGTAGGATATTTAACGGGCTTTGGATCCAGCAGAAAACAAGATGCTATTGCAATATTGATACATTCTACTGTTGAGCAAGAGAAAATAGCGTCAAGCTGTGAATCTCTAAAAAGCAATATGGACAATGCTTTTCAGGCATACGAAAGACAGAAGAACAATACTAACAGAGAAAGGTGGCAACGCGCTTCGAGGAAGTACCATGAGGAATGCGGATAAATGAAAAATCTTCTCCTTATGCTTGCCACCATGACAGTTCTTTTGTTCGGTGGTTGCGATTCAGTTTTCGGGCCGGACTGCCAAGAACTCTACGACAGGATGGAAGCTGCTTGGGATCGGTACTTGGAGAATGAAAACCATTCCAATCGCAAAGCTTGGGCCGATGCTCGTGATCGGTATTACAAGCATTGTGATTAATGAAATAGGATTTCCTATATTAAACACTATGATCAACCCAAACCGATGCCTCAACCAAAGCCTCCTGCACCCAAAAAGGAACCTGCCAAGCGTGGGCGACCAGTCAAGAATGACATCATGAAGTTGCAGAGATCCATTCCTGCAACGCCGGAAAAACTGGCAAAGGCTATCCTGACCACACCTCCCCGCAAGTCCAAGCCCTGAAAAATCAGACTGGATTAAATCTTGCGAGACCCCCAACTTTTTCGGCACTTAGCCCTATAATTCCCTAATTTATCGATCACTTTCCACTGTCCTTTGAGGAACCAAGCATTTCGGTTATCTAAATCGCGTCGGGGTACTCGCTCAGCCTTCCCTATTTCCTTCATTTCTGGGATTCAACACCTCCCTGACTCGATCCTGCCACCTTGTTAATTCTTGGATTTGAGCCCCACCTAGATTCCCCATGGGTTCCATACTATCCCTTAGTTCGTAGCTGAACACTTGGTCCAAGGTTACCTGACGTCGCTCCCTATGCACTAACTGCCGTGCCCGACAATAATCTTCCCACCGCTCTATTCCGACTTCATCCAAAACCTCTGGAAAATTTCTTGCAATGTATCTGAAAATCAGAGGCTCAACGCGTCGATCATTTGATCGGATCGTACGCAAATCAAAATTTGGGCCCTCCTGCAGAACCTGGTACATCAGAAGTTCATCCTCACCAGAAAAGAAGCCATCGTAAATCGCCTCATCTGGATCCAGCGGTCGGGAATACCGAAGTCTTTTTTCAGCTGCCTCGAATTCGAGAAACCGATGAAGCGCATGTTGCCGCTCACGGGCAGCATACTCTTGAAGCATTTCGTGGCGCGCTTGTACTTCGGCTTCACTCAATTGCATTTTTGCAAGAATATCGTCAATTGACAATCCAGGTGAAACCAATTCCGGCACGTTTGACCACCCACATACAAACGGAGATTGATTGCACTTGAACGACCGAATTGAACACCAGGCCTTGCGCCTGTCCTCAGGTATCCACTGCTCAAATGGTTTTAGTAGAGGTCTGGGGTCATTCGACAAATCAAAACCGTAGGCACTGTTACCATTTCGATAATCCAGAGGAGTCAGCAAGGTCGCGCAATGTCGGCTCGTATCAATTTGCCCGACTACATGAAGTACTGGTTCAGTTGTGCGAATGATATCCAGCACTGTCTTCTTGAAACGTAAGCCCAACGCATACGCCCATAGATCACGAGCCCGTTCACGTACTAGTCTCGCGATGGCTAGCATGTGAGCTACATCTGCCACCGCATCGTGAGATGATTCCGATGACCGACTATCCAGGTTTGCTTCCGACAGAAATTCTAGTTGAAAGGACGGCTTCCCGCTACTCTTTTTCGGCCAGCGTTTAAGTGCTTCAGGTCTCAAAAGAAATGCTGCCCGCATTAGCTCCAGTGTGTCCCAATACGTGTTTCCATGTTTCCAAGCCCAGGCATACGGATCCCGCAGGTTACGATAGAACAGCATCCTGGTCATCTCATGATCGAAGCCCATGCCGTTGTATGCCACACTGCACGTACCTCTCTTGCTCAATTCAGCATGAATTAATCTGGCAAACTCACTTTCCGGTAATCCCTCTCTGTGAGCTTGCATCGGCATTATCCCATGAACACTGACCGCACCCGGTCCAATAGGACAATCCAGCCCCGGCTTACACTTTAACTGAATTGGAGGCGCAAGCTCAACCAGTTCTTCATCCGTTCTCACCCCGCCAAACTGTACGATGCGATCTCGGCGCACATCCTTCCCCCAAGTTTCATAGTCATACCAGAAAAACTCCATTTTATTTAATACGGGTGCCTAATAATCGGCAGGATAAAATGCCCTTTACTCTGATTCTTAAATATTAGTCGCTTACAGTTCAATCCGAATACTCTGTCAATCCTTGACGCAGGAAGGCTTCAAACCTTTCGGCCGATACGACTCCACTCAACCGTATTAGTGGCTGCTCCGGCCTCCGTCCGTCAACGATCGCATATGTGGGAAGTGCACGGGTACCGGTCAGATTCTCCTGAAAGGTTTGAAATTCTCGCCCCCCAGGACCATCTGTGTAGAGCCGGCTCAATACGAAATCACTCGCAAACAGCTTACTTACCTCTCCACGCTCAAACACATTCACCTCCATCTCCCTGCAGTTCGTGCAGGTGTAGCCTGAAAAGTCAATAAACAGTGGTTGATTACGTAAAGTCGCTTCTGAAAATGCACTGGGCAGGTCATCCGTAATCCACTCTTGCCGAACCCCACTTTCAAATGATCCTACTACAAACTCGTCCGGCCCACGCGGCGGCAAATACGCATCCAGCCGCCCAAGTCGCCCACCAAACAGACCGGGCAACATATAGACTGCCAGCCCCAGAAACAGAACCCCGAACAACAGTCGTCCCGCACCAATGCGTGCACTCGCGGTATCGAGCGACAACCGCAAGTGTCCAATCAGATAGAGGCCTGCCAATGCAGCAAGTACTACCCAGAATGCTATCGCCAACGACCTGTCAATCAATCCAAAGCCCCAAACCAGATCGGCATTGGAGAAAAATTTGACTGCAGCTGCAATTTCAATAAAACCAAAAATGATCGCAACCTCTCGCATCCAGCCCCCACTGCCTGGGAGTGCCTTCAAAGCTCTGGGAAAACATGCGAATGCCACGAATGGAAGCGCGAACGTAATACTGAATGTGCCCATCCCCAGGACTCCGTAAAACCAACTCCCCGAAGCAATACTAGGAAGCAATAGACCTACAAACGGTACTGTGCATGTGAATGAAACGAGCGTGAGTGCCAGCCCCATAAAGAATACACCAACATAGTCCTGACGCTCCCTCCCTTTGCGATCAAACCAGTTCACCAGCTTAGACGGCAGCTTAATGTTGAACAAACCCAATAGCGACAATCCGAAAAGCAAAAAAGCCGTCGCTATGGTGAGATTAACCCAGGGATTCGCAGCCACGATTTGAGTACCTGCACTGCCTACAAGTATGGAAAGAGCAACGCCTAGGCCTGTAAAGGTGACCACGATGGCGACACCATATAGTAAGGCCATGCGAAACGGCGTGCCCTGAGCATGATGTGTGAAGTATGAGACCGTGAGCGGAATCATAGGATAGACACACGGCATCAGCAGCGCGCCAAAACCTGCCCCGATAGCTAATAGCAAAAACCCGAACAATCCGGAAGAGTCGCTTGACTCCATGTCGGAAATAGGTAGATCCTCAACGCTGAGTAAATCAACTGAATTAGGCAATTCTAGCGGCGCAACCGTCGCAATGGGTACGCTCCTCAATGGGGCTGATGCTTCGGTGAAAACTGCCGAAAACTCATGGGAGTCCGGGGGAAGGCAGATCCGATTGTTGCAGATCATGAACTCGATGCTGCCATGGATTTCCCCGCCAGAAAAATCTGGCCCTACCGCGTAGTCTGCCCAAACAAGTGACCGCCCAACGAAATAAGTAACAACCTTGTCGAAAAACGGATCAAACCCGGACTGCACCTTAACCTGATTCAATGAATCTAATTCGGTCAGACCAATAGGAAAGGATTCGAAATGCACGTTAAGTGCTCGGCTAGGCGGGGGAGAGTCTAGCGCATACATTCGCCAAGCTCCTCCTTCTGGTTCATTCGCAGGCAAGCTGCCTTCGAAAACTACTCGCGCACGCTCACCGTGATATTCCGCCCTGGTCAGCCACGATACGGTAGACTGACCCACCAGATCACTGACACTTACCAGTGACCACAAAAGCAGGATCAAGAACGAGGCGGCCCGTCTAGGATAGGCTACCAGTCGGAACCACATGCACACTGAGTTCAGCATGTATTTCCGTATGTAACTTGACCGTCGCTTTATATTCACCAAGGACCTTGATGTCCTCATTTAGGGTAATGGTACGGCGATCAATATTGAAGCCTTGCAGGGCCAATCCGAGGGCAACCTGCTGGGGCGTGATTGTACCAAAAATTCGGTTCTCCGCACCCACCTTCGCTTCGACTTTGACTACCACATTCTCCAATTGATTCCGAATCTCTTCCGCATTATTGCGCTCCTGGGCGCGGCGCCTAGCCTGCTGACGCATTTGATCCTCCAGCGCTCTGACGACACCGGGAGTAGCCATTTGTGCCAGCCCCTGAGGAATGAGCCAGTTGCGCCCATACCCGTTCTTTACACTCACGACATCTCCCTCACTGCCAAGGTTCTTGACGTCGTTCAAGAGTATTACCTTCATTGAATACAATCTTTAAGGTCGTTACAAATTGTGCCTAGCGCACCGAGTCAGCGACGTAAGGCATCAAAGCGAGATGCCGTGCACGCTTAATCGCCCGAGCAATCGCACGCTGTTTTTTTGCAGGAACATCCAGGACTCGCCTGGGAAGCATCTTACCTTGCTCGTTGACAAAGCGTCTCAGGTAGTCAGTGTCCTTGTAATCGATATACTTCCGAGGCGATCCAGCCGTAGTTGTCTCGGCGTTCACTTGATTCTCAGCTACACCCTGCCTGCCTGCCGTGCGCGTATGGAAATGAGCCACCATGCTCTTGTCCATCGCCAGAATTAATGAGCGCAAAACATTGTCGTCAATGGTAAGTGCGCGTTCAATGCGTGGAATCAAAGTACCTGGACCCTCAAAATAGAGGTTCACGTAGTAACCGTTCTTTTTCTTGTCCACGGGGTAGGCAAGCTTGCGTGCTCCCCATTCCTCAACTTCGCTGATTGAGCCTCCGGCGCTTTCGATGATCTCGTTCACCCGAACAACAACCTCGGCGGTCTGTTCGCTCGTGAGCACCGAAGTTAGGATGTACGTCAGTTCGTACATCTTCCGATTCATTGTCATACTTATCCCTACGGAATGACTTAGTTATTGATTGGTCATGCCCCTGTGTCTCGCAGGAGCAGGGCAAGGAGAGTTTCTATGCCTGATTGATGAGAGGGTTCCGTTAGGCATTCGCCATACGACCCACATGATCTGTCGCCCGCAAAGCCTCAACCAGCTCATGGAGCTCGCCTTCAATCACTTTGCGCAGCGGATGATTCTTCTGATTCCCCTCCAGACGGTGATCCGTCACGCGATCCTGCGGGAAGTTATAAGTCCGAATCTTAACGGATCGATCTCCTGATCCAACTGCTTTTCTGCGGACGGCATCACGCTCAGCATTAACCTCGTTAAGCTTCTGCTCGTATAGACGTGAACGAAGAACACGCATTGCCTTGTCCTTGTTCTTGTGTTGACTCTTCTCGTCCTGACATGTAACCACCAATCCGGTTGGTATGTGTGTAATCCGAACCGCAGAATCTGTCGTGTTCACGCTCTGCCCACCTGGACCACTGGAACGATAAACATCAATC
The DNA here is from genome assembly GCA_009841335.1 of Rhodothermaceae bacterium. Classification (GTDB taxonomy): domain Bacteria; phylum Bacteroidota; class Rhodothermia; order Rhodothermales; family Bin80; genus Bin80. The sequence continues at coordinate 116,483 of VXLY01000082.1, forward strand.
TTCAGGTGATTAGGTTCAATCTTGACCTCGACATCTGTTGCTTCCGGCAATACAGCTACACTCGCTGCCGACGTATGTACTCTCCCGCTAGACTCGGTTTGTGGCACCCTCTGAACGCGGTGAACCCCATTTTCATATTTGAGATTGCCAAAAACATTTTTCCCACTCACACCGAACACGACCTCTTTGAATCCACCCAGAACACCTCCGGAACTGTTCATAATTGAGATATTCCATCCCTTGCTGGCGGCATAGCGCTCATATAGCCTGAACAGATCGGCTGCAAAAAGGGCGGCCTCATCGCCGCCCGTACCCGCGCGAATTTCGACGATAGCGTCCCGCGCATCGGTAGGATCCTTTGGGATAAGGGCCCGATGCAAGGCCGCCTCCATTCTTGGGAGCCGGGATGTCAGCACATCCAATTCCTCACGCGCCAGCGCCACCAACTCCGCGTCCTTCTCCGAGTTGATCAGCTTATGCATCTCCTCCACCTCCGAGAGTGTGGTCTCGTACTTCTGGATCGCCTGCACAACCTCCGAGAGCTCCCTGTGCTCGGGTCCCAGAGTAGCCATCTGCTTGGGATCTGCCGCCGTTTCAGGGTCTGCAATAAGATCCGTGAGCGACTGGAAGCGCTCTTTTATCTCTTTTCGTTTTTCAAAATCAATCATCCATCTATTGGGCTGGTGATTTACCCACGAAACCCACGCACTACGGAATGTGGCGCAAAATGACTATTGACGAAGCCCGTTGGTCTCCCCGCCCTCGGTTAAACTACGACCGACCACTTTGGCAACTTCCCGAATCTGGACGATCAATTCAGCGAACTGATCAAAGTTAAGCGCACTCAATCCGGCACCAGATACGTTAGCCGGATCATGATGTACATCAACCATGATCCCATCTGCACCCGCTGCAACCGCTGCACGAGCCAAGGGGATAATGTAGTTCCGCATGCCTGTACTCCTGCACGGATCCACAAAAACAGGCAGATGGCTCTTGGCTTTAACAACGGACACCGCTGATAAATCCAGTGAATAGCGCGTTGCTGTCTCAAATGTACGAATACCACGCTCGCACAAAATGATCTGCGTATTTCCACATCTCATAACATACTCCGCCGACATTAGCCATTCCTCTATAGTGGCAGACAGACCGCGCTCGAGAAGGAGTGGTTTATTTGACGTTCCAAGTGCACGCAGCAACTCAAAATTCTGCATATTGCGAGCTCCCACCTGCAGGATGTCCGCATATTCCGACATCATATCCAAGCGGGCTACATCCGTAACCTCAATGGCTACCTTCAAATCACCCTTGTCGGCTGCCTGACGGATTAATTCCAGCCTACCCTCTTCTACTCCATAAAACTCATAAAAAGATGTGCGCGGTTTGAGAATATTTCCACGGAAGAGTGATGCTCCGTGGGAAGCAACATGTGCGGTCGTTGCTTTTATCTGTTCTTCGCTTTCTACACTGCAAGGTCCGGCCATTACGGTGATCGAGCGTTCTCCAATACGCAACCCTCCTACATCAACGACCGTCGACGCGTTACGCCCTGCGCGGCTGGCTAGCTTGTAGGCTTCAGTCACACGCTTCACGTCTGCAACTCCTTTGAGCCCCCGAATAATGCGATGATCAAATCCCGGTTTGACTCCAATGGCCCCCAGAACGGTCTGGTTAACTCCACTGGAACGGTGAACGTTAAATCCAAACGCGCTCAAATTAGCAATGACAGCCTCGATCTCCTCTTGCGAGGCATCGCGTTTCATAATAACAACCATAATCTCACCAAGATTGCATCTTGCGTTTTTAACTTCAGCACTGGCCGCGCGTTCAGCGATAGCGCTCAAGTGTAAATTTTTCACCGAGATAATGCTTGCGCACGTCGGGGTCAGAGGCTAATTGCTCTGCTGTTCCAGACTTCATTATCCTTCCGTCAAAAAGCAGATAAGCCCGATCAGTTATGGCCAGCGTTTCGTGAACATTGTGATCGGTGATCAGCACTCCTATATCCAAGTCTGCCAACTGACGCACAATAGTCTGTATATACTCGACCGTGATCGGATCTACCCCGGCAAACGGCTCATCCAATAAGAAAAAACTGGGTTCAAGCGCCATAGAGCGTGCAATCTCTGTTCGACGACGCTCCCCACCAGAGAGCGTATAGGCTTTGGCTTTCCTTACGGTATCCAATCCAAACTGCGTAATCAATCTGTCTACACGCTCAGCGCGCTCTGGCTTGGGCAGTTTTTGAAACTCCAGTACCGCGTGAAGATTTTGCTCTACCGTCAGTTTCTGAAACACACTCGTCTCCTGTGCGAGGTAACCCAATCCAAGACGGGCCCGCCTGTACATCGGCAGAGTTGTAATGTCCATGTCGCCGAGATAGATTTGTCCTCGGTTGGGACGCTCAAGACCCACGATCATATGAAATGATGTTGACTTACCAGCGCCATTTGGACCTAACAGGCCGACAACCTCACCGCGCTGTACCTCGAGTGATACATCATCCACGACCGTGCGCCTCTTGAAGCGTTTGGTCAATCCTTCTGTTCGAAGTTTTAGCGAGTCCATCGCAATGTGCTCACTAAAGGATGGCTCAGAAGCCGTTCGCGGATGGGTTTGAGATTCGGCTCCCATCTCAATCCATCAAGCGCGAGAGTGTCGGGCAAGGCAGATTCATGATGTCGTTTCCCCTGCACATCCGTACTGAACGTTATACGAAGAGATTCTCCCCAAAATTGCATGATAATTTCGTCTCCTGATGCCTCCCACGCTCCATGAAGCTCACCATCTTCACTGCTGTTGAAATGAATCGCCTCTGCATTCGGTCCGATCCTGAAAACGCGTATAGAATCACCCCGGAATGTACCAACAAGACCTTTTCCGCGCCCCTGATTAATCCGCTTTGTCAAGCTGTCCTCCTCAGCGACAAAAGCATTCCCACGTATAAACAGAGAGTCAAGGGCCCCCTCTTCCGTAACTACGCCAACCGTGTCGCCAGAGAGCTGAATGTCATCCGCCCATATGAGCGGCTCGCCATAAAACCAGGCAGATTCATGTTGCTCATTTTCTGGTCGATCATAAACCACCGAATCTGCACGGGCCGCAAAGGACGTTTTCCAGACACGAACATCACGCAACGCCTCAAGCCGAAATCCTTCCTTGCTTTCCTGTATACGAAAGGCCCCCGCCCCGATAATGAGCGTATCCACTGAGAGTAAATCACGTTCAAAATGTACCAGTAGTGGATTGCCACGAACAATGCTTAGTGAGTCCTTTGCATTTCGTTCGACCCGTTCACCTGCAATCCAGGTTGAATCTTCACCTGATACGGTCAAATACAATACTGATCCCCGAGCGAGCGTTATCGCAAAATCTCTGTAATGGGTGAGTGAATCAGAAGTCAGTTCTGCGTTCTCAGATTCCATTTTGACATTACCCGTGAGGTCAGCGACCTTGTCCTCAATCTGGTAGACTCCGGCTTCTGCTGTCAGAACGGAGATGGAGTCCTCAAGCAAAAGCCCTTGTGGGAACACCGCACGCCGCTCTTCAACGTAATGAGTACCCATGGGGGCCATTGCAACGACTTCTCCATCGGATAACCGGACATTGCCTACAGCATAGCCTATTTCCGGCTCTTCCTCGTAGTGCAGTGAGTCGGCTCTTAGTGTATCACCATCATCAACCAATACGACTTTGCCCGTAAAGGTACTTGTGCGCCGGGTTACGTTTCGGATGGCCCGATCCGCCGTCACTTTCGTACTTTCAAGGGTCACCTGTACGTTCCCATCGACGTACTGCACAAACTCGTCCCCTTCCTGTTGACCTCTAAGCAGGTCCCCCTCCACGACGACAGAATCCGTATCCGCGTGGATGAATACATTTATTTCATACTCGTAATGATTGCCTTTCGGCATTAGCAGCACAACCAGCAGCCACAGTGTTATACACCTCATGAGTCAAACACAACTTCGGCCCTAAACTCACCAATCTGGTAGGACGACAGGTCCTCCGAAGCCTCTAGGCCTGTTCCCGAAACCACTTCATCAGGTGTAGTAATCTGAACGAATCGGTCTGTACGAAGCAACCGATCGTCCTCCCTCCATTCAATCCACTCGGACACAAGGGTTCGATCATCGCTCGTTTGTATGACCACCTCCCCCTCAGCGACAAAGCGCATTTCTAAGTCGTAGTAAGATACACGATTCGCTTCAAGCATGGCGGAAAGCGCCCCTGAGGAGTCGTAGATTTCTACCTCGACCTTGTTTTCTATTCCCTGCAGAAGCTGAACAAAGTTATCTTCCTCTTCCACCCATTCTACATAGTCTGCGGCAATGATCAACCTCGTACGGCTGGTGTCAGCATTTGAATCTGCCTGTGAGATTACACTTGTAACATTCCAGCTTTCCTGAGAAGGACCCGGCGGAAGCTGTGCCGGAATCTTGGAAGCGTCCTGATATTTGCAGGAAACAGGAGCCCATGCCAGCAAAATGATCGCCCCTAAAAACGTTGAGGCCGGAAAAACTTTACCGATGGGTAATGAGAGAATTTGTGCCGGCGAATTCAAAGACCAGGGAAAGCGTATGCGCCGAGGAGTGTGTTGAGCGGGAAACGAGACTCGAACTCGCGACCTTCTGCATGGCAAGCAGATGCTCTACCAACTGAGCTATTCCCGCGGCAAGAATTCAACCGAGTGGTACTTCTAAAATCCTTCAGCTGTTCCGACCATACCTCTGCACTTATCCCTTTCGCGGCTGCAATAACCCCTTCTTAAGTAGTAATTCAGCATTGAGAATGGCGCCGCCTGCGGCACCACGGATTGTATTGTGAGAGAGAACTACAAACTTGTGATCAAAAACCTCGCAGGGGCGAATCCTGCCAATACTAACGGTCATGCCACCCCCAAGCTCTGAATGACGCCGCGGCTGTGGAAATCGGTCATCCTCAAACACACGCAGAAATCGGTCAGGTTCACTAGGAAGTTCCAAGTCTCGAATTGGACTTACAAAGGATTCAAATGCTTCACGCACCTCGTCCGAGTTTGCACGCGATCCCAGTTTGACTGAAACACACTCCAAGTGTCCCTCAAGAACTGGAACACGGTTGCACTGCGCACTAATCGTAATACCCTCGGTTTGAATCGCGCCTTTCACCAATCTACCCAAGAGTTTATTCGGCTCGTGAACCAGCTTATCTTCTTCTCCACCAATAAAAGGCACAACATTGGCGAGCGCATCCAGAGACGGGACACCTGGATGCCCCGCGCCGGAAAGGGCCTGCATCGTCGTGACCTGAACAGCCTCCAGGCCAAATGCATCATGAAGTGGTTTGAGCGCGCAAGTCAGGCCGACCGTGGAACAGTTCGGATTGGTGACAATGTACCCCCCTCGTCCCCAATTCTGGTTGTTTATTAGTGCAATATGATCAGGATTAACTTCGGGGATCAGAAGGGGCACATCCTTGTGCATCCTGAAGCTTTTTGCATTGGAAATCACCGGATACCCTTCGCTCGCCAATCTGGGTTCCGCACGATCAGCCAACGAGGCGGGCAACCCCGAGAACACAAAATCACATGATAGATCGGTATTCAATAACGCCACCTCCATTGAGGCGATGGCTTCCGGTATAGGTGCACTGCCAATCCAGTTGACGACCTCGCTGTATTGATATCCAGCCGATCTGTCAGATGCAGCCAAGTCTGTGATTTCGAACCAGGGATGACCCTCAAGCAGCTCAACAAATTTCTGCCCAACAGCACCTGTAGCCCCAAGAATTCCCGCTCTGAGCTTTGTCATTGTTTAATCCGTGCCAACATTATACAAGCGGGCATGCTACGATCACTGATCACAATTGTGTCACTTGACATGAAATAGCGCACAATGCCCTGTCATTCTGTTTTGTGCTGAATCCATGGACCCTACGAACGGAACCCCGAAGCGCCGGGTTTTCGATCCGGAAGAAGTATTTGGTTTTTATCGATTAGGGCTGAACACCCGGTGTTACCGGACATCAATGATCAGACTGGTTCGATGTCTGGGTTCCCCTCTCTGTTATGAATTCAAGGTGTGAGCTTGTGCTGAAGGACAAGGATACAGCACTAACGGGCGGTGGATCCCAAGTGACACTATTCGCAAAACGCATAGTGCATATCACCCACATGCACTAAGCACGCCCTTTTTTTCATTAACCGAGCCAATTAACGGATCAATCTCACGCTGACGCCACTCTAGGACTATCTGGTTTAACTCCTCCTGATAAAGAAGGAAAGTATCATGACCATGCGGGCCCTCCATAATCGCCAACTCTGAATTTGGAATGTATTCAACAAGTTCTTCTGACTCTTCCAGTAAGTAAAGAACATCCGAGCGAACACCAATGGCCAGTGTAGGCTGGAGAATAGTTGAAAGTACTGCTTCGTAGGTCCCCCGCCCCTGCGACACATCATGTGTATCCATCATGTACGTCAGGTAAACATAACAGGCCGGATCAAACCGACTGACAATATTATCGCCATGATGCCGGAGCCAAGCTTCAACCTCAAAGGAGTTTGATCCATTCTGGTTACGTCCAAACCTGCCCTCGAAAGACGCCAGCGATCGGTACGATACCATGGCCATCATTCGCGCAGCGGCCAATCCATCTCTAGGAGGATTGTGCGACGCATAATTGCCCCCTTCCCACTTGGGATCTGCATAAATGGCCTGTCGTTGTGCCTCGCTCCAGGCGATGCACCACGACGAGTGACGTCCACCAACTGCAATCGGTACGACTCCGCGTACGTAATCGGTCCCATAGTATGCCCACTCAAGCGCCTGCATGCCTCCCATACTCCCGCCTATGGCAAACGCAATACTTCGCACACCCAGCCTGTCCAACAATTTCTTATGCAGCACAACCGTATCCCGCACCGTTGCCTGGGGAAGCATATTACCGTAGCTCTTGCCAGTATCTGGATTGACTGAAATCGGGGACAATGTCCCATAAGGAGATCCGATCACATTAGCACATATTACAAAGTACTTATCCGTATCAAGTGCCTTACCTGGACCAATGCAACCCGACCACCATGAACGGGCATCCGGTGTGCTCGTCAATGAATGCCCAACAATGATCACATTGTCTCTTGCCTCATTAAGCTCGCCCCAACGCTCGTAACCTACCGGGACGTCACTTAAAACTGCACCGTTGGACAATTCCAGTTTTGGTATGGTCAATATTCTTGGCATTGAATCTACCGGGCTGCGCACCCGAGCGCACTCAGGTGCGCAGCCCGTCAAAAAATCGTTATGCTATAGCTTCTGCACCAACAGAGCTCAGGGCCTGAGAAAAATCAGACTTAATGTCATCAATATGCTCAATACCCACCGAGACACGAATCAGATCTTCGGTAACCCCTGCGGACACCTGTTCCTCGCGCGCCAATTGCTGGTGTGTCGTGGAAGCAGGATGGATCACGAGCGTTTTGGCGTCGCCGACATTAGCCAGATGACTGGCCAACTTTGTACTATTGACAAACGCCTGACCAGCCTCCAAACCACCCTCGACTCCAAACGAAAGCACAGGGCCGAAGCCGTTTCTCAGGTATTGCCGCGCACTCTCATGGTACGGATGCGTCTCCAGTCCTGGATAACTTACCCAGGATACCTCTGGTCGAGCGAGCAACCAGCGTGCCAGTTCCAGAGCATTATCACAACTGCGCTGTACGCGTAGCGACAGGGTTTCCAACCCCTGGAGCAACAGGAAGGAGCCGAATGGATTCTGGCACGGCCCCAGATCACGAAGCCCTTCTACGCGGGCGCGGATGATGAAGGCAAGGTTTGCCCCCAGAACCCCACGAGGACCGAAAACATCCCAAAAGCTCAGGCCATGATAGGCAGGGGAAGGTTCTGTGAAGCTTGGGAAGCGCCCGTTATCCCATGAGAAGGTACCGGCATCAACGATCACGCCGCCAATAGTATTACCATGTCCCCCTATCCATTTGGTGGCACTGGCCACTACAATATCGGCACCATGATCAATTGGACGGCATAGATAACCTGCTGCACCAAAAGTGTTATCAACGACCAGTGGAACACCATAGCTTTTGGCAATCTTAGCGATTGCTTCAAAATCCGGCACATTAAAGCGAGGGTTTCCGATCGTTTCGAGGTAGATCGCCTTAGTCCTCTCATCAATCAAGGCCTCAATGGATCGGGGCTTGTCGCCATCCGCAAACCGAACACTGATTCCCAGTCTCGGTAGCGTGATCTTGAATTGGTTGTAGGTCCCACCGTACAGATAACTGGATGAGACGATGTTGTCGCCGGACTCTGCCAGCGTTGCAAGCGCAAGGAACTGGGCTGCCTGTCCACTGGAAGTAGCCAGAGCTGCTAGCCCTCCCTCAAGCGCCGCAATACGCTTTTCGAAAACATCGTTTGTCGGATTCATGATCCGCGTGTAGATGTTTCCGAACTCCTTTAGCGCGAATAGATCTGCTCCATGATCCGAGTCATTGAAGACGTACGAGGTCGTAGCATAAACCGGTACTGCACGAGAATTGGTGGTTGGATCCGGTTCCTGCCCCGCATGGACCTGAAGTGTTTCATAGTGAAGCGAATGACCGTTCTGTGACATGAGTTTTGCCTCTGCTTTTGTTAATGATGATGAATGGCACAATATTGACCCTCATCAAAAAGCATTCAGGCTCTCCCACGAAAGATCCCTTCCCAGGTAGGATGGACGGAAGGGATTGGATCAGAGTCGATAACAAAATCGAATCATTCCCCCCGCTCATCTGTCCCCGCATAACACGAGGCAGGAAGTGGCACCTTTCACGCAAGGCGTCCAAACCTTGCAGGGGTTGCCAGGGTTTCACAGGGCCTGAACCCTCCACCCTTCTTGATGAGACGGCACGAATATCGTGTCAACTGGGACTATTATACGGCTTTATTTGGAAAAGTTCAACACTTTTGCCGTTTCTGCAAAAAAAAATTTGTATTCACCTGCGTGGCAGATCTCCGTCCCCTTTTGTCGGCAGTGCAATAAACCCCGATAGATACGCGTCTGCGTGCCGGGCGGCCTCCCGCCCTTCACTGATAGCCCACACTATCAGGGACTGCCCACGGCGTGCATCCCCTGCCGCAAAAATACCTGGCACATTCGTCTGGTAGTCACTGCCTGTCTTGAAATTGCTCCTCTTATCCAGCTTCAGCCCTAATGCATCTGCCATACTTGCACCCTCAGGACCGGTATAACCGATGGCCAGTAGCACGAGATCAGCCGGCCACTGCCTCGTTGTACCTTCCAGCTCGATGACCTTTCGACCTTGAAGTTCTACACTGACCGTTTGTAGACTTTCTACATGGCCATTCCTTCCCTTGAATGCCTTTGTCATAATACTCCAATGACGGTCTGCCCCCTCCTCGTGAGAGGAACTGGTCCGTAAAACCATCGGATAATAGGGCCACGGCTGGTGTTCCGGACGTTCACCGGGGGGCATCGGTAAAAGTTCAAACTGGGTAACAGAACGTGCTCCCTGTCGATTGGCAGTACCAACACAGTCACTGCCCGTATCTCCGCCTCCTATAACAATGACATCCTTGCCCCTCGCACTGATATGGTCAATGCCTTCACGGACTAGATCGTCTCCGGCGTTAATCTTGTTTTGCTGACGCAAATAGTCAAACGCAAAATGAATGTCCTTCAGTTTGCGTCCACGGACCGGCAAATCACGGGGGCGTGTAGCTCCTGTGCATACGACAATCGCATCAAAGCTGCGCAGACGTGAACAAGTGTATGTGTTACCTACGTCCGCATGTGTGATAAACTGAATACCATTCTTCTCCATCACATCAAGCCGACGATCAAGCACCCATTTTTCCAGCTTAAAATCCGGGATCCCATATCGCAACAATCCACCAATCCGATCATCCCGTTCCAACACCGTCACACGATGTCCTGCACGGTTGAGTTGATCCGCTGCCGCCAGCCCGGCTGGACCTGATCCTATCACAGCAACTTTTTTTCCAGTTCTTTTTACCGGTTGTTCGGGCTCTACCCATCCTGACCGAAATGCATATTCGATGATCTCTTTCTCAATCTGCTCAATCGTAACTGGATCATCATTGATCCCCAATACACAGGCCGACTCGCAGGGGGCAGGACAGACTCGTCCAGTGAATTCGGGGAAGTTGTTCGTTGCGTTTAACCGCTCATAGGCCATGCGCCAATTTCCCTGATAGGTTAGATCATTCCAGTCAGGGATCACATTCCCCAGAGGACAACCTGTCTGGCAGAAAGGCGTCCCGCAATCCATACAACGGGCAGCCTGGCGGCGCAGACGGTTCTCACTGAACGGGGTATACACTTCACGCCAATCCGTCACGCGTTCTTCAACCGGGCGCTGGTCGGGGAGCTCGCGATCGTACTCAATAAATCCGGTGATCTTGGCCATAGTTTCAAGCAGCAACAGCTAATTGGTCCGACTCGCTGGCCAGACGTCTCAGTGCGTTGCGATACTCAATTGGCATTACCTGGATAAACTCCGTCAATGCTGTCTCCCAATTCTTCAGGATCCACCGTGCTGCCCGACTCCCAGTGTACTCATGGTGGTTCTCGATCATAGCCCGCAACTCCGCAATGTCTTCCTCATCTTCCACAGGCAGTAATTCAACCGATTCCATATTACAGCGTCCCCTCCTGAATTCAAGTGTGGCATCAATCACATACGCAATCCCTCCACTCATTCCAGCGGCAAAATTCCGGCCGGTTTCTCCGAGAACGACGACGCGCCCACCGGTCATGTACTCACAACCATGATCTCCCACAGCCTCAACCACCGCACGGACCCCGCTGTTTCTCACACAAAAACGTTCACCGGCTCCCCCACGTATGTATACGTCCCCGCTAGTAGCCCCATACAGTGCCACATTGCCCACTGTAACATTCTTATGGGGTATATAGGTCGCCTCTGGTGGCGGCATAATTGTCAATTTAGCCCCCGAGAGACCCTTCCCAAAGTAATCGTTTGCATCCCCCTGAATATTGAATGTGATGCCCTTGCAGGCGAAGGCGGCAAAGCTTTGCCCAGCGGAGCCGATACAGTTGAAGGTCACCGTATCATCCGGCAAAGGCGCGGTGCGAAAACGCTGCGTGATCGCATTACTCAGCATAGTGCCCACAGTCCGGTTGGTATTCCTGATCTGAATATCAGCAATCACCGGATCTCGCTTCTCCAGGGTAGGCTTGGCCAAAGCGATAAGCATGTGATCCAAAGCCCCTTCCAGTCCGTGATCCTGCTGGGTGGCCGCGAAGGCCTTAAACTCCTCCGGTACGTCAGGGCGTACCAGAATCCGTGACAGGTCCAAGTGACGCGCTTTCCAGTGCTTGATATTTCGTCGCGGTTTCAGTAGATCAACACGTCCGCGCATCTCCGCGAGCGTACGGACTCCCAGCCGTGCCATTATTTTTCGCAAATCTTCTGCGACAAAATGCAGATAGTTCACAACATGCTCCGGTTGACCACGAAATTTCTTGCGCAGTTCAGGATCCTGCGTGGCAATTCCCACGGGGCAAGTGTTCAGGTGACATTTGCGCATCATTATGCAGCCGAGAGCCACCAACGGGGCGGTCGCAAAACCAAATTCATCTGCACCCAGGAGTGCTGCAACTGCAACATCTCTGCCAGTCTTCATCTGACCATCACACTCCACGATGATACGTGAGCGCAATCCGTGGCTCACGAGAGTCTGATGCGTTTCTGAAAGCCCAAGCTCCCACGGCAATCCCGCGTGCATGATGGATGTTTGCGGTGATGCACCTGTACCTCCATCCGTGCCGCTTATGAGCACGATATCGGCTTTTCCTTTGGCGACGCCCGCTGCAACCGTTCCTACCCCCACTTCTGATACCAGCTTTACACTGATCCGGGCGCGGGGATTCGCATTCTTGAGATCATGGATCAACTGCGCCAAGTCCTCTATGGAGTAAATGTCATGATGCGGCGGCGGAGAAATCAGTCCCACATAAGGCGTGGAATGCCGCAACTTTGCAATCCAGGGATACACCTTCTTACCCGGTAACTGACCACCTTCTCCCGGCTTGGCCCCCTGGGCCATCTTGATTTGAATCTCGTCAGCGCTCTCCAAGTATTCAATCGTCACTCCAAATCTGCCGGAAGCAACCTGCTTGATTCGACTTCGACGTGAATTGTTCTTCCCGTATCGCTCAGGTCCTTCCCCTCCTTCCCCGGTATTGCTTTTGCCGCCGATGGAGTTCATAGCAATGGCCAGGGCTTCATGCGTTTCTCCGCTGATTGACCCATTGGACATGGCCCCGGTCTTAAATGACTTAACAATCTCGATCCATGGCACAACCTCATCGATTTCCACCGGGATTGCCTTTGCGTAGTTGAAGGACAACAGCCCCCTTAAGGTGTTTACCGCACCTCTATTAATCTCATCTGCAAACGCCTTGTAGGATCTATGTGACTTCGTTCTTGCCGCTTCCTGCATATTGGCGATCGCCGTTGGACTGAATGCATGACGCTCACCTCCCCGGCGCCACTGATACTGCCCTCCCACATCCAGAGGGTAAACCCCAGCAACCTGTTTTTCTGGATATGCGCGCTCATGCCGCATTACAACCTCTCTTGTGATCTCTTTCAGTCCGATGCCCCCGATCCGTGACGGCGTACGGCAGAAGTACTCGTCAATCACCTGTGAATTCAACCCAATAGCCTCAAATATCTGTGCACCACGATAACTCTGCAGTGTGGAAATGCCCATTTTGGACATGACTTTCAACAACCCCTGTCCAATGGCCTTGATGTAGTACTCTTCGGCGTCTGCTGCGGAATTCTCTCCAAGTTGGCCTTGGTGAGCCATCTGGCGTACGCTGGATAACGCTACGTACGGGCAAATTGCCTCTGCCCCATAACCGATCAGCATTGCAAAGTGATGCACTTCACGCGGTTCTCCACTATCTACGATCAGACCACATCGGAGTCGCAACCCTTTTTCGATCAGGTAATGGTGTACTGCTCCCGTGGCGAGCAAGGCTGGTATGGGCAATTGATCTTTTCCCGCATCGCGGTCAGAAAGAACAATCAGACTACAACCGTGACTGATGGATCGCCTAGCTTCCTCCTGGAGGCGCTCGAGCGCCATTGACAGTTCCCCGGGCTGAAAACACATATTAAGTGTGGCAACGCCAGCAATCCCGGTTTCAATTGAAGCCAGATCCACTTCGGTAAGTATTGGCTGATGCAACCGTAACTTTTCGCAATGCCAAGGTCCTTCCGTGAAGAGATTACCACTGGATCCCAGGTTCAGTGCAAGTGAGGTTACCATCGATTCACGGATCGCATCGAGCGGAGGATTCGTAACCTGCGCAAAAAGCTGCTTGAAATAATCGTATAGCAGCCTCGGCCGATCGGACAATACCGCTAGCGGGGTATCATTGCCCATGGCGCCCACGGGCTCTTTCCCCTTTTCTCCCATAGGAGCCATCAGCAAACGCAGGTCTTCCAGCGTGTACCCAAACATTTGTTGCCTGAGGAGCAATGAACCTTCCGTCGTCTTCGGTTCTGCGGGGGGAAGCGAAGCAAGCGTTCGCTGATGTTCATCTAACCACACACGATAGGGTGCACGTGAACAGATGCGCGCTTTGATTTCTTCATCCTCAATCACGCGCTTTTCCTCCAGGTCAACGAGAAACATGCGTCCAGGCTTGAGTCGGCCCTTCCGCAATACGTTTGACTCGGGAATACCGCCAACGCCGGTTTCTGATGCTAGGACGACATAACCGTCCTTGGATATGTTGTAGCGTGAAGGGCGCAATCCATTACGATCCAGTAGCGCTCCCGCATATCGACCATCTGTGAATGGAATGGTTGCCGGACCATCCCATGGTTCCATCAGGTTACTGTGATACTGATAAAAAGCCCTTTTTTCATCAGGCATGACCTCATTGTGCTCCCATGCTTCCGGGATGAGCATCATCATCGAGTGGGGGAGTGAGCGGCCGGTATAGTAGAGCAGTTCAAGAACATTGTCGAGTGCCATAGAGTCACTCCCCCCCTCACGAATGATTGGAACGAGCTTGCGTGTATCCTCACCAAAACGCTCACTCCTGAACATCACTTCGGCGGCATGCATCTGATTGATGTTACCCCGGAGTGTATTGATCTCTCCATTGTGGCAGAGAAAACGGAACGGCTGTGCCAGTGACCACTCTGGAAAGGTGTTCGTGCTGAACCTGGAATGCACCATGGCCAATGCACTCTTGAATCGCCTGGAGCTCAGATCCGGATAGTAGGCCGGAAGCTGTTCTGGCATGAGCATACCCTTATAGACAATGGTTTTTGCGGATAAGCTCGCGAAATAGCATCCATGAATCCTGCGTTCAAGAACACACTGTTGAAATACTTTCCGAACAAGGTAGAGCTGCCGTTCAAATGTATCCAGGGCAACGTCCCTGCGCCGCTGAACAAAGCACTGCCATATTGCCGGTTCGGTTATTTTTGCACCTGGTCCTATGGACGTTGAATCAGTTGGAACCCGTCGCCAGGCTATGAATCCCACGCCCTCTGTTTTCAGGATATTTTCAACTAGCTGCTTACAGATTTTTTCATGACGGGGTGGGATAAACACCATCCCCACGCCATAGTCACCCGGTGCTGGCAGCGAAGAAACTTCATTGTCAAAGAATGCATGGGGTAGTTGTACCAGTATTCCGGCGCCATCTCCTGTTGTTTCGTCACAGCCGCATGCTCCCCTGTGATCCAGTTCCATGAGTATCTCTAGCCCATTTTTCACAATACCATGTGAGGGCGTCCCGTCTATACGACAATAAAGTCCTACTCCACACGCATCATGCTCAAATGCGGGATCATATAATCCTTGCTGTTTCATCATCTGTCCTAAACTCTGCTTCTGAACCAACTTCTATTCCCTGCCATTCGGAGCCCGAATCCGCCGTTGACAGTTCTCCGGAGCCGAAAATGCCAAATGCACCCCAACGGGCGTCCTTTACCAAATTCACGTTCCCTTTTGCAATGCAATAATATCGTGATTGTAGATAATTTGTTTCTTATTTAAAATTTTTATGCAATAATGGCACATTAACCTTAATAAATTTGGTTTTTTCAAAAAAATTGCTTATTATTTTAGGCATGATCTAAACAGGGGCTCATCTTAACTGACAAATTCGCGGATTTTTAGTCTATTGCTGATCCTGCCTGTGTTATTGTGGCAAAATAGCGGATCACTCAGTATTTTTTAGCTTGTACCTAAAGTTTGACTCTTTGCAGAACTTCTTGTTACCTCTTCACATACCTATCCCTTGCATGATGACCAAGCACTTTCCTTTACACACATTCATGATGCTGGTGGTCCTGGTTTCCACGCCATTACTAACCAACGCCCAATCTATCGGGTTCGGGGCGGATTTCTACAACCGCTATGTATGGCGCGGGTATGACTTCGGGGATTCATTCAGTGTCCAGCCTGGCCTTGCCTTCACTGCGGGAAATTTTGAACTCGGAACTTGGGGATCATATTCCATTAGTGCCGACGGCGCCGGGGCAAATGAGCACGACCTGTACGCCACCTACAGCTTCGACCTGGGCAGTACTACCAGTCTGGCACTCACCGTCACAGACTACTATTTCCCAACCGATAGCGACTGGCTTAATTTTGACGGCGACGGTGAAGGAGCACACTGGATCGAATTAATGGGCGCGGTAACGCTCCCAGAATCTTTCCCCGTAACACTCTCAGCGGCCTTCATGGTACATAATGACCCTGACAATTCCCTTTATCTGGAAGGGGCACTCCCGTTCAGCTTAGGAGATGTAGAGTTGGGGCTCACGCTTGGCGTCGTTGCGGGGATGAGTGGTTTTTACGGCGTAGAAAGCACTTCTCTGGTGAACATGGGCCTATCTGCCAGTAAGGATCTGCAAATCACTGAGCAGTTTTCGCTTCCTCTGTCTGCTGCCTACATTATGAATCCAACTACTGAAAAAACCTATCTCGTCTTCGGATTTTCTCTCAGTCCTTGAGCTCCTGAAGAAAAAATAGCTATCACCGGGTTCCGCAGCGTTCAGAGTGAAGCTGGTGATTAATTGTCTGAGCGAAAAACAGCTGGTAGCAGTATTTCACCAAAAAGGACGCTCCCGAAGAATTACGGATACGTCATACAGCCCGCGATGGAACGGGGGCGGCAGTATTCTGCCTAGGTATTGACATATTGGCGTGTATTGAAGGATCCCGTGACATGCTCTTGGTTCCTTCCCCTTCTGGATGATCTGATGACTGCCGAGGGCGGCAAACTATAGCTGAAGCCGCTGCCAGGTAAGCACTTCCACATCCTGACCACGTCAACCTAGCAAAGGTATATGCGCTCTAGTAGTACTGCCTTCTGAAGTCAATGTGCCCGATACAGGAACAGCCTATTACGGTGCCGATCGAATTCCTAGCCATGGAATATCCCGTTGCTGTAGACGCCAATATAGACCGCATCATCCATACTACCGATTAAGTGATGCCATGGCCACAATCCGGATGAGTAAAGGGCTGTTTTTGATCTAACAACCGTCGGAGACTGTACAAACGAAAAGCATCTGCGAAGGAAATGTGTCATGAACAATTACTCCAGAGCCTCACTGGTCATAACGTTGATTGACGGCTTGCATCGTAATGTTCATTAACCGAGATTGGTCAGGACCCTATACCGTATAAAGCACAGGCTTTGTGTATATGGAGGCTAATTGAAAATACTTCATCAATGGTAGATACAATTATTTCCCCCGCATCAAAGCCACCGGTCCCCTTGCGAAATCACTTGTCTCGCAGGGAAATATTCGACAGATACCGTCGAACAACAGGTGCAACTGAGCGGACCCACTGGCAAATCATCTATCTGAAAAATCAAGGCAAGTCCATCAATGACATCATTAACATCACCGGGTACAATGAGGAATGGGTTAGAAACATCGTTCTTCGCTACAATCAGGAAGGCCCGGATAAGTTTATCAAAGATGAGAGTCTCCCATCCGAAATAAAAGAGGAATACCTGCGTAAGTCCAATGAGTTGAATACTGCGCGCCAGGCACAGCAGGAAATGCTCGCTGCAAGGATTCCTTCTCATCCCGAATTGGAGATTGATGCATTCCTGAAAACAGCCACCGAAGTTAGCGGTGACTATTACGATTTTTCTCTTTGCGAAGACGGCAAACTCACCATCGCAATCGGAGATGCAACCGGCCATGGTACGACTGCCGGAATGATGGTCGCTGCAACCAAAGCACTCTTCAAAGTCCTGTCTACCGAATCAAATCTGCACACAATTGTTCGGCGCATGTCAGAAACTCTTAAGAGCCTGAACCTGCGTAACACGTATATGCACCTCACGCTCGCCCGCTATGAAAAGGGTGTGCTGCGGCTTATCGTGGCAGGGATGCCCCCTGTTCTGGTATACCGGGCAGCAACGCAAACAATTGAGGACATCGTCCTCAAAGGCATGCCTCTGGGAAGCTTCACAGAGTTCCCGTACGAAGAGTTTACCATACACCTTGAACCCGGGGATACGGTACTGTTTATGAGTGACGGACTACTTGAACTTTTGAGCCCATGCGGAGACATGCTTCAGCTTGACCGAATAAGACGAATCTTTGCCGAAGCAGGCAACCGCTCCCCCAGTGAAGTTATTGTCCATCTCCGCAAGGCCGGGCTCGCCTGGAGGGCAGAAAGGGCGCTCAATGATGATGTTACTTTGCTAGTACTCAAGCGACGGCTGAATCAGCGAACAGAAAACCCAGCCGCTACTGCGACGGAGTCGGAAACCTCGTAATAGAAGGAAGCTTCATAACCCGCTCCTACATACCCAAAACCATTCTCCACATTGGAAAATGTACCTGGTTCAATCAGCACGTCGGGAGAAAATACATTACCCGGAGGTATCCAATCTCCACTGGAAACAAGCACGATCTGCTCAATTGCTTTGAGCCTTGCATCACTGGTAGACCCAGTAGCACGAAAGATCTCACGGAATACCTCGCGAACATCTGCATAAACGAGTACTGTGGCAATCTGCCCGCGCTCATTACGCACTTGATCGTTCGGATACTCAAACGTAAATGTCCCCCTATTGGTATGATAGCGAACACGAATGTTGTTCAATCTGGGGGCATTCTGCCATAGAACCGGTAGATGTACAAAACCGGGTGTGATCCTTGGATCTACTAGCTCTGGGATTGATTCGGGAGGCATCTGGACCTCAACCGCAGACATTGCACCATCCGAACGCACCAGTTCCAGCCGATGACGCTCTTCAAAGTCCGGGCGAAAACGTGCCCAGAATACATGCCCAAAATTATGTCGGCCAAATTGAATAACTGAATCCCTCCATGTATAGACTTCCCCGGTATGCAGATTTCTGGAGGTAACGCTTGCATCGAGCTGATTTGGTCGTACAACATCAATCGTCTGGTCGATCGCGTATACCCGCACAGCCTGGGTATCTGAACGCACGCTCAAATGCCCATACACTGTGTATGCACGTTCGGTACCCAGCACAACATCTACGCTTTCGTCACAGGCACCAAGTACCAGGGCCAATACCAGAAGCCAGAATCGAATCATGGCAAATCAACCTTTATCCCGACAGATGGAATGAGCGGTAACTGGTTAGACCGCTCAAGTGTAAAAACATCCAGATAGAATACATTGGCACGATCGTACACATTGATCACGCTTGCTTGAAGCGTTACCCGTGAGAAACCTATCTGGAACGCGCGATTTACGGAAGCATCCAGCCGATGATAGGCCGGCAAAACCCCGTTAAATGGACGCTCATAGATCACACGTCGCTCGCCCGCCTCGGTAAATACATCAACGGAACCATCCATGAGCAGAAACCCATCAAATCCATAGGCCCGATTAAACGGACGCCCCGACCCAAACTGCCATCGAAGCGAAACATCAAATCCGTAGATACTTGTCGAAAACATCGCATTTATCTGATGCCGCCGGTCATGTGCAGGGCGGAATTTGTAGAAAACCTCGTTAAACCAATGGACCAGTTCAGATTGCATGGCTTCATACTCCGTGGAAGCCAAGCCATAGTTGATATAGGCGTAATAGGGGGCACGCGAATACTCCAAACGCAGATCAAGCCCCAGTACACGCCCGTCTGCCTGCTGGAGCTTCGTAGTCAGACGCGGACGAGCAGTCCATTCGGCGATATACAAATTGCTCATGCGTTTGTAGTACGCATCCGTCACAACAGTCACCCCCTCAGCAAGCACCCTCCTGTATCCCAATATAACATGCAGAGCCCGCGGGATATCTCCTACTGGTACGGCAGTCCATGCCGTAAACACGCTGGCTGCATCTCTTCGATCACTTATACCAACGAGTTCCTGATGGTACAGCCCTGCTGCCGCGCTGAGTTCATTATTGCCCAAGACAGTTTTTGCGCGCAGCCGAGGTTCAAACAGCAAGCGGCTCTTGCTGGGAAAATGATGAATCCTCAAACCAGGCGAAATAGATGTGCCGGAGGTGAATTTGAATTCGGGAGCAGCGTATATGCCTGCCTCGGTTACGTACTCGGTTTTTAGGTCAAGATTTTGATATAGCCCGCCCAATTCACTCTTAAGTGTCAACGAACGTGCAAAGAGTCCCCAATGCAGATCACCTCTATGAGAGTAGTGAGTAACATTCGCTTCCATGTTGATTCGACTGGTGCTTGAGGTCCTGATCAGATCTTCGCTTGGGCCCAATTGCATGGTGTGACCCGACCATGACATCAGAAACTCTGCCAAGACCGGCAGATTGCCCGGCAAGAACAGATAGCGTCCACCCACAGCGTCATTCCACCACCGAACTTCGTCCGGGGCACCAATGCCTCTCGTCCCTCCTACATTTCCGCGATCATAGGTTTTGATCGCACTGAATGAAACACGGCCATGTTGGTTGGGTCTTCCGTGAATCTTGGCAAACAGGTCGTGGAAGAGCAATGGGATATCCTGCCCAATCACGTTTGCCGCGGCATTTTCTACAACTGACTGCCGCGCGGAGGCAATCATCGTGAATCGTCCTCCCGGCACAATTGGCCCTTCCACGTGGGTACCCAGAAGAAATGGGGAAACCGAACCAGAGGCGGCGAATTGGCTGCTATTGCCATTGCGACTCCAGGCATCCACAACGCTGGAAATTCTTCCTCCAAACTGCGGACCGAACCCGCCTGCATGTAAATCCACACTCCGCAATACTTCCGATGGGAAAGCCGTGTAGTAGCTGAGAATATGAAAAGGCTGGTAGATCAGCATTCCATCGAGCAACACCAGGTTCTGTGTTGGCTCACCACCCCGTACATAGAACTGCCCTCCCTGATCCCCCACAAGTACGACACCGGGTAATGTAGAAAGATAGGCTGACAGATCAGCTGTAATCTCCGGCATTGGAACACGTTCAATTGCAGCCGGAGTAATGCGTTCGGTGCCTGCACTCAGCAAAGTCGTACTTCCGCCTGCATTGTCGACGATAGTCAACTGCTGTAACACTAATTCATCTTCTTCCAATACAATGTCCAACTGATGTATCTCCTGGCCCGGCCCAATATCCAAGGAATCGACGTACGTGACGTATCCTACATATGAGGTCCGTAGAACATATCTTCCCGGTGTCAGGCGTGGTAACAGATAGAATCCGTCACTGTCCGTTGCGGCACCAAACGAGACTTCCCCTTCCCCATACAGGACCACGTTAACACCCTCCAAGGGTTCGCCGCTGGTGACTTCCGTAACAAATCCACGCAAGACCTGCGAAACCGCAGGCAGCGCCGAACATACCGCAAGAACCAGTAAACAGAAGAGTCGGCACATAGCTATGTAAGAACGTAGCCTCCAAATTGTTACCATCTTGGACCTTCAGCGTTCAATAAAGGTATCCTCCACCAACAAACTATATTCACCGTGGCTAAAATAATTGACGGAAAGGCCATCGCCGCCGAAGTACGCAGCGAGGTGCGAGACGATGTTGCAAAATGGACCTCTGATGGACATGCTCCCCCCTACCTCGCGGTGATACTGGTAGGCAATAACCCCGCGTCCGCTTCGTACGTGCGGGGAAAGATCAAGGCGAGTCAGGAGGTCGGAATTGCGGGCGACACGTTAAAGTTTGACGCGAGCATATCCGAAAAGGCCCTGCTCTCTGTCATTCAAGACTTAAATGACAGCCCTCATGTGAGCGGAATACTGGTACAGTTACCACTGCCTGATCACCTCGATTCGTCACGAATCATTGCTGCTCTTAACCCGGACAAAGATGTGGACGGTCTGCATACCGTGAACGCCGGTCGGCTAGTCACCGGTTCTCAAGGCTTTGTGCCGTGCACGCCAGCCGGAATTGTAGAACTGCTGCTCCGCTCGAACATTCCCACGGAAGGACAGCACGCGGTGATTCTTGGGCGATCGAACTTAGTCGGCCGCCCGCTGGCAAGCCTGCTACTGCGCAAAAAATACAATTCAACGGTCACCGTTTGCCACAGCAGGACAAAAAATCTCCCTGAAATTTGCCGAACGGCCGACATCCTGGTGGCTGCAATTGGTCGTACCCATTTTGTGTCCGCCGACATGATCAAGCCAGGGGCAGCAATTATCGACGTGGGAATCAACAGGGTTGAAGACTCTACACGTAAAAGAGGATATTACCTTACTGGTGATGTGGACTACAACGCGGCTAAAGAATTGGCTGGCTACATTACTCCAGTTCCAGGTGGTGTAGGACCCATGACCATCGCCATGCTCCTGAAGAACACGATGACCGCTGCAAAATTGCTTGGCTGATGCAAGTTGCTCCTGCAAACTTACAACCCCAGGACACCACGCAGGTAGCCGATACGACGCTAAGCGCAAGCGACTCCGTACAGGTGGTCAGCTCGCCGGATACGACGAATTTTACCCAGGATCTCGTGGACGCAGGACTCCTGATTGCCGAAGGTCAGTTTTCGGAAGCCTGGAGCAAGATGACGTTGGATTTAGCGATAGCCATTGGGGATCTTTGGCCTAAAATTGTAGCGGCATTCGTAGTATTGGCGGTCCTTTATTCGGGCTATCGTGGCCTTTATAGTTTGCTGCGCCGGATTCTCCGAAGAAGTAACGTTGTCCAGCCCGGCCTGCAATCGCTGCTTATGCAGGGTTTCAGGCTCCTTTCGCTGATACTGATTGGTTTTACCTTCTTTCAGACACTGGGAATTGATCTCACAGCACTGATTGCCGGCATTGGTGTAGCAGGTATCGCCTTTGGCTTTGCAGCCCGGGACACCGTTGAAAATATCCTCTCAGGAGTAAATATCCTGACCGATCAGGCCTTCCGAATTGGTGATACTCTGATTGTAAACGACATCTACTGTGTAGTTGAACGGATAACCTTACGCACAACGCGCCTTCGAACACCAAAGAACGAAGTCCTAATAGTGCCAAACCAGCAGATGGCTAACGAGAGGATCCTCAACCACACAATTTCAGGGGCGCTTCGAATTGAGATCCCTTTCTCAATCGCTTACAAGGAGCATCCACAACAGGCCCGTACAGTAGTCCTCGCACTCACAGAAGACGATCCTCGTCTCATGGAAGATCCGACTCCCAGTGTCGTGGTGACTGCCATGAATGACAGTAGCGTAGATCTAGCTCTTTGGGTTTATGTTGCCAATCCGAAAGAGGAGCGCCAGATTATCTACTACTACACCGAAGCCATTCGAGAGGGGCTGCGTCAGGCCAATATCGAAATCCCGTTCCCGCACCTCCAGATCATTCAGGACTAGCGCTACTGCAGCACTTGGATGGTGCTATAGACAGCCACACCGGCAACAACCAGTATACTCACCCAGAGCCAAACATCATAGAGCCTGGAGGGACGCAACTCAGGCGGTGTCCGCCAGCAACGGAAGTGTATCACCGCGGCCACCACAATAACGAGTATCCCCGTTCCTGCGACACCCCCAATAATTACCATTAGTGTGGGGAGCTTTACCAACAGGAATAACGTCGCCCACAAGATCGGAACAATCCATGCTACAAGTGCTATCGCCCGATGGCGCTGAACCGGGTTCAAGTAGTCAAGCCAACCCACCTGTGAAAATGCATCCGAAAACAACCGCGTCCAAAGCGCCAGCGCTCCAAACAGCGTTGAAAATAATACGACAAAAGCCCCGACGAGAAACATTGTCCCCGCCCAGGAACCCAGACTTTGTGTGTACATTTGGGAAAGCGTCGTCACTAGTTCCATGCCCTCGGGCAGAAGACCCTGCTGATGTAGGATAGCGACTCCCAGTATGTAGAATGCCGCGGTCATGAGCGTGTAGACAACCATAGAAAGGAGTGCATCCATCGTCATTACACGCACCCAGCCATTCGCCCTTTCAGCCCAAGCTCTGGTATCATTTTTGGGTCCGGTCCAGGCAGCGTACCCTTTTTCAAGAAGCCAGTAGTTGTACCCCATAATTTCGTCACCACCTACGCCGGTGATTCCAAACGCTCCAATGACAATCAGTACCAGTTCTGGGGGAAGCTCAAATAGGAATCCACTTGCCAGATCGATCGCACTAAACCTGAAATCCGTGAATTGCACCGCAACCACGGATGCCAGTGTGAGGAGCGTAAAAAGTCCGATCATGATCACAGAAATGCTTTCGATGGGCTTATAATGCCCCCTGTAAATGATCAGCGAGACCACAAATGCTGTCCCAAAACACCACACCCATAAAGGGACCTGTGGCAACACTAGATGCAATACAAGTGCTGTTCCTCCTACGATGCCCCCGACCTGCAATAGCTTGACGACCATAAGCAGCATCCATGTCCAAATTGACCAGTGAGTGCGCCCAATGCGAGGACCTGGCATACGGCTGAGTGCTTTCATCGTCGTCTCCCCGTAGAAGATGGTGTGACGTCCGAACTCGAGTTGTACAGCAACCTTTACGAGACAACTCACGAGTATTACCCAAAGCGTTACCCACCCAGCTTCAGCGCCTAAACGGGTGGTGGCTATAAGCTCTCCGCTGCCTACTATTGAAGCAGACAGAATGAACCCCGGACCCAAAAAGCGCAACCGCGTACGGAAACTCTTCGGAGGAGCTTTAACCGTCTGATCAGATCGTACGTATGGATCCGGCATGAAATAACGAGCTATGAAACGATGTGCTGTCTCACATAATCAGATGGAAACCCCGCAAGTTACTGATTTAGACATCTATTTTCCTTTCCCGAGGAGCGATTTTACGCAGATTTGCGACATTGTCCAATTCAGTAATCATGGATGCAGCACATCCAGATGCTTCTACGCATCCGAACTCAAATTCCATCATCACCATCGACAACATGCTTTCCCATTACGTATTCCATTTCGTAACTTCAGGGCGGCAGAAAGGCTGTTTCGCCGATTGTATTGTTCCTCACCAGAAAAATCAGTCCTGTGTTTCGCAATATTATCTTCCTGACCTTTATTGTCCTTATTGTGGGGTGCAATCACCCCACTGCCCCGAATGTAGTAATCGTTCTGGCGGACGATATGGGATATGGTGATCTTCGCAGTTACAATGTCGATTCCCGTATTCCCACACCACACATGGATTCGATTGCCTCGCAGGGAATGCGCTTTACAGATGCACACTCGCCTTCTGCGGTTTGTACACCTACACGATATGCTTTGCTGATGGGACGCTATGCATGGAGGCTCCCATCATTGACCTCCGGTGTCACCAATGGCTACTCCCCACTGATTGCTGATACAAGCAGAACCACAATAGCCGATATAATGTCAGAAGCCGGATACCATACGGCGGCTATTGGCAAATGGCATTTGGGCCTTGGAAGTGTCTCGCCTACCAATTATTACGAACCGATCGTGCCCGGTCCTCTCTCTTTGGGATTTGATTATTTCTTCGGCATCCCCGCTTCGCTTGACATGGCACCTTATGTCTGGGTTGAGAATGAACAAGTTTCTGCGTACCCTACGGAGCATGCCGAAAATCCCATCGGCTGTTGCACCGGGAACTTCTGGAGATCGGGGGCCATCGCAACCGATTTTGACCATACGGATGTTTTACCCGAGATTGCTCGACGAGCATCCAATTACATTCGCGCACAAGCTGCAACAGACGCCCCATTCTTCCTTTATGTCCCGTTAGCTGCACCACACACGCCATGGTTACCCACAGAAGGCTTTATTGGTACAAGTGAAGCAGGTGAGTATGGTGACTTCGTAGTGATGGTGGATGACGCCATAGGACAAATCGCTGCTGCCCTTACCGAAAGCAATCAAACAGAAAACACGCTCCTGCTCATCACAAGTGATAATGGTGCCTACTGGCCACAGGACTTCATTGACCGCTTTCAGCATCGAGCCAATTACTACTGGCGTGGAATGAAGGCAGATATCCACGAAGGTGGCTATCGCGTCCCTTTGATTGCGCAATGGCCCGGTGTGGTCGCGGCAGGCTCCGTTACTGATCAACTCATGGTACACACTGACTTGTTTTCTACGATGGCAGATATCGTCGGTACCGAAATTCGAGGGGAGGACAGCTTTAGCCTGCTCCCTATCTTCATGGGCGGTAACGGGACTCGTAAGGAAGCAGTTCATCAATCAGCCCACGGGATGCTTAGTCTCAGACGTGGCCCCTGGAAACTGATTGATGGGCAAGGGTCCGGGGGCTTTACCAGGGTAGATACTCTTGCTAGTGACCCTCCTCGCCAATTGTATAACCTGGATGTCGACCCAGGGGAGACAATGAACCAATACGAGAACCGGCCGGAGATTGCTTCAGTGCTGATTACTGCACTGGATTCGCTGCGCTCACAGTGAAGCGACTATTCGTTTGAAAAGATAAGATTCGTTCACACCTCTCCCTTAATCACGAAATGAGTCATATACTCATGGCCTGTCAAGTATATCAATCCGAGATGGAAACCTATAAACGCCCCAGAAATATCTCTGCTCGGGAGTGGCGCAAAGTACTTGGCTGTTTAATTCTTACTATTTCTTTTCTGCCATCCTGTGCGACTGAAAACATAGGAGGAACTGAGGATTCTAGATCGTATGGATTTGTACTCACCGAACTGTTTCGACTTGGTGACGAATCCAGGGGAGACACGATTCTCTTTGGTAGCATTGGAGAGCTCGTAGCTGTTGACGGATCTGGCCGGATTTTCATAGGAGAGCAACAAGATCCCATAGTCTATGTTCTTGATACAGATGGAGGTCTAATCAAAACAATTGGCCGGGAAGGCAGCGGTCCTGGTGCCTTCTATAGACTGTCATCTATTCATATAGGTTCAGCCGATACGCTATACATCTTCGACTACAACTTAGGGTATCTGTCGGTATATGAACCGGAGGGGCTAGAACTGGCCTATAGTATTGCAGTCTCCTATGATGACTCGCTTGGGAAGTCCTACTCTTTAGTCGGCACTCTTGATACGGGTTATCTATTTACGTACGGTCGGCCCATACGAGCCGGTAGTCCTTCGCGGGAACGACGTATGCACGTTATGCTAGTCACTTGGGCGAGGGAAATTATACATCCTCCTATACATTCTATTCTGGCTGAGGACTGGTTGAGTGATGCAAACGATGGAAGAGTATATGCATACAGAATGCATTTCCCCATCGGGCGTGAGACCGTTCTGCGTATGGGGCCGAAAGGGAACCTGTATGCGGGTTGGACGGAATCTATAGACATCGCGGTCGTTTCGCCGGATGGAATCAAGCACGATACTGTCAGACACTCCCTCGCGCCCATTCCTCTGACTCGCCAAGAGATAAAACTCTTTGCCGAGGAAATATCTGAAGGACCTTTTGATTGGTCTTACGACGTGATTCTTGCTGCCGATCTGCCAGCGACCAAATCCGCATTTGAGACATTCGTCGTTGACGATCTCGAACGCATCTGGATAAAAACTACTTCGCCGTCGGCAGCCGATACCGCACGCTGGCTCATCCTTGATCAAAAAAGTCAATTAAAGGGCGAAATTCGACTCCCCAAACACACGAACCTGCGTGTGATTCGACATGGGCGGGCTTATGCGGTAGATGACAGAGCAGAGAATCATCTGGTTGTGTACCAAATTCGGGAACAGTAGTCAATTTATTTAACGGCGTTTAACTGCGTACACTTATGCCGGGCGCGCACTAACGCTAACCCAATTTCTACTCACCGTAGACACACCTAAGTCGCCTACTGGCAATTAAGGTCAGCGAATCGGGCCGGAGTGAATGGGTATCAATACAACTATTGCTGAGCGCCACCAAGATCAGAAGTTCCGCGCCACAATAGACGATCTCCATACTAGTTACTTTGCCTCCTCACGTAATCTACTACGAATCGCTTGCACATCAACAAACCAATTGGCAGAATTCTACCTCATCACCACTCCATACTCTGCATCGTATCGACCTGATTGATGCCTTACCGCATATTATTTGCCCCCCTTCCTATGATAATGTCAGCAGCTGGTGCTGTGAGGTCAACTCGATATCCAGCCCCGAACGCACTTGATCCAGAAAATCCTCACCATACTTAACCAGATAATAGAGTGCAGGCAATACGCGCTCCTGGAAACTCCCGTTAGGATACAGCGCCTGTTTACAATATTCAATCTGCGCCCGCGTCTGTTCATGACGACGCTTCTCTGCACGCTCTGCACGCCGTTGCAGTTTGGACAACTCCTTGCCCCACTGAGCCCGCATCGCCTCCACCGTAGGACGTAAGGTGGCGTCTACATCCGTTACAACTGGTCTCAATCCCTCCACACCCGCGTCAAGTACGATTGCGGCTCTCTCAAATGCACGTTCGAGTTCTGTCCCCTCAAGTACACGCCTGCGCATGAGTTCAGAGGTCTGATGCCGTAGCTCATCGACCTCCAGCTCGTGGCGCTGCATGAGCTTTTCCACACGTGGTTCGATTATCGTCAGGCTCGCCCGCGGAAAAATGACAGGCATTGGGCGCTTCGCCCAAGTGTACAATGACTTGAACTGGGCGAAATAAGCAATCTCACCTGGGCCAGCTACATAGGCTACTGTCGGGAGCAGCGAGTCCTGTACAAGCGGCCGCATTACGACATTAGGACTGAGACTGCAAGGAGGAATGTCCGCAATCCCGTCAAGTGAAATCATATTTCCGGAAAACCGCGCTCTGTAGCCCCTACCTGTCGGGTCCAGTGCCTCTCGCCCTGAATTACCCAACACAAATACATTCCCTGGATTAACATGAACCTGAGCATGGTAATCCTCTTCAAGTTCTTTACTGGTTGCCTTTAGTGCAGCATGCGTTGCAGTGTACTCACTCAACTCACGTCTCAGCAGAGGAGCCACTAACTGTTTGAGTCGACAGTCTTCCGGGTTCATAAAAACCATCGAACCACTACCTAACAAGGAGGACAGTGTGTGTGCAAACGCATCTGCAAACGTCACCCCTTGACCATAGGCGGCGTAGTGAGTTGCAAATATGTCGTCCCTAAACGATGTATCTGGTAATGCCTCACGAAGCTCAGCGACCACCCGATCAATATCCTTCCCGAAAACAAGATCTCCAACACTTCCAAGGTTGCCCGCCTCGGGCTGTTTATAGCCCTCGTACCATATCTGTTTTCCAGGAACGGCGACACCTTTGACTTCATCAAGATCATGATCTGCTCCCTCTATCCAGAAGACCGGTATGACTGGACGCGAGAGTTTTCGCGACAGACGCTCCGCCAACCGAATGGTCGTCAGTGCTTTGTAGAGCGTGTATAATGGGCCACCGAATATACCAACCTGCTGACCGGTTACCACCGCCAGTGAGCGCGGATCACGTAGTTGTGACGCAAGACGGCCATTATTCCAGCCCAGGTTTTGCTCTTCCAGCACATCGACCAACACGTTCCGGTCGATAGGGCTGGCTGTCAGGCTCCGGGCAACTGCCTCGTAGCTCCTATCTTCGCGCCAGTCTCCGGTATAATATGGGGCCAATCGGTCGTAGTCCGTGACATATGTCGCAAAAAGCCGAGACACTCCCTTCGTTCCCGAATAGGGAATTGACTCTTGTATCATCTTGACCTGGTAGTCGTTGGCAGGAGTTCTGGAGCACTACTCGGGCTCTTTGATTCGGGCAAGAGCATCTCGCAAACGTGCAGCTTCTTCATAGTCTTCTTTTTCAATCGCGCGCGCCAGTTGCTGCTCTAATTGTTTAGTTGGAGATACTCTCTCCTGGGTTTCTTCTTCGTACGCCGGCAATTCCGGCTCTCCTATCGGGATACCGGCTTCCTCGAGCACAGTCTCCGCTACAAAAATGTCAACATCTAATCGCACAGCAATGGCAACGGCATCACTGGGACGTGAGTCCAACTGATCATAGTTTCCGTCTTGGACGAAGCGGATCTTAGCATAGAATGTACCATCTTTCAACCCATCAATCACAATATCCTCTACCTGCATTCCAGCCTGCTGTATCAGGCTGCAAAAAAGATCATGTGACATTGGTCGCGGCGACGTGCGGTTTTCGATACCGAGGATAATCGCGGTAGCTTCATTTTCTCCAACAACTATCGGTAATCTCCGAGGACCATCCATCTCCCCCAATACCAATATGAACGCCCCGCCACTGGCTGGGCTGGTCGACAATCCCACGACCTCAACGGCAACCATTTCCCTATTCATTATAATGCTTATGGTACATTACCGAACGGATGTAGAACCTACAACATTGCGTCTGTCAACGCTTTTAGGAATCTCCTGTTCTCAGCTGGTGCACCCGCACTCACGCGCAAAAAACCTCTAAGCTCTGGATATCCGCTCATATTGCGCACCAGAACTCCTCTATCAGCCAACGCGCTAAATAATTTCTGCCCGTCGCATGGAGGCCGAAAGGTAACAAAATTCGCCTGCCCTGCAAGCACCCGCATACCCTCCATCTCCTTCAACGCATCAATCAATCCTTTTGTACCTGAGCGAATTAACTCCACACGATCCTGGATCAACTGTGAATGATCTAGAAGCAGTTTGGTCACGCAGGCAGTGAATCGATCAATCATGAAAGGAGGTCGAATCTTCATGATTTCACCCATCAGGGCCGGGTGGCCAATCAAATAACCTAACCGCGAACCCGCCAAGCCGAACGCCTTGGAAAAAGTCCTTAGCAGAATCACATTAGGATAATGACTCAGCAGACTAAGCATACTCGGTTCGTCTGCAAACTCTATATATGCTTCATCAATCAACACGAGACCCGCTGTGGCATCTGCAATTGCTCTTAGCTCTGCGAGAGGAACCACCAGGCCTGTAGGATTATTGGGCGAAGTTATAACTACCATGGAAGGACCAGTCTTCTCGATAGCTGCAAGAATACCCTCCGTATCAAATCCGAGGCTTTGTAGAGGTGCGACAGGAATCACTTCGCCTCCGAAAATATGGACGAACCTCTCATAAAACGAAAACATTGGACGCGGCAATACCACGCTGGTGCGAGTCGCGATAAAGGTCAGACCCAAGGAATACGTCAATTCGTTGGAACCGTTGCCGATAATTATTCCTTCTGCATCCCAGCCAACGTTGGACGCGATCAATTCCGCAAGATCGTACGGTTGTTCCGATGGGTAGCGATTAAAGGCAATCTCCTTCCAGCCCGCAAATACAGCGTCCTTCAACGCTTCGGGCAAATCAAAAGGACTTTCGTTCTGGTTCAGCTTAACCGAAATATCTCCGGTCGGTACACCAACCTTGTAGGGATGTTGTTCGCGAACTTCCGGTCGAACCCTGGCGAGTACTTCACCTAACTTACTCATTTGTACTGATCCTAGACTCAGCGCTACGCGCATGTCCCTCTAGTCCTTCACTTCGAGCCATCAGGGCAATATCACTGGCCGTACGTTCCAATCGCTGCTGACTGTATTTAATTACACTTTGCCGCTTCACAAAATCATCAACCCCCAAGGCGGATGCAAATCTGGCAGTCCCACCCGTTGGCAGGACATGATTAGGCCCCGCATAGTAATCCCCAACCACCTCGGGAGACCAGGAACCCATAAATACCGCACCCGCATTGTGAACGCGCTCCAGCATTTCCCATGGATCTGCAACCATAAGCTCCAGATGCTCTGGGGCGATTCTGTTGACTATGTCAATGGCCTTATCCATAGAATCCGTTACAATCGCCGCGCCATGCTCACGCAAAGCAGCAGCTGCAATATCTGAACGGGGAAGGTCGACCGACAATTCCTGTAACGCGTCGCAGACCGCTTCTGCAACTTCCATCTCTGGCGAAACTAGTATTGCTGATGCCTCTGGATCATGTTCAGCCTGCGCAATGAGATCATGGGCGATCCAGTCAGCCCTACCGGTTTGATCAGCCAGGACAACTAACTCGCTCGGCCCGGCGAGACTGTCAATATTTACGTGACCAAAAACCAGTTTCTTGGCCGCTGTAACATACGCATTGCCCGGCCCCACAATCTTGTCTACGCGGGGGATGGACTCGGTTCCAAACGCGAGTGCTGCGATAGCCTGCGCACCTCCAACGGCATACACATTCTTTATTTCCAACATGTATGCAGCGGCCATGATTTCTGGGTGAGGCAATCCAGATGGCCCAGGTGGACTCGCAAGATGTATGCTCCCTACGCCTGCTACTTGAGCGGGGATTGCCGTCATCAAAACGCTGGACGGGTAGGCAGCGGTGCCACCCGGGACATACAAACCCGCACGGTCTACTGGTAAAATACGCTGCCCCAAACGCACATCATCCCCATCATCCACATACCAGGATTCCCGCTGCTGTCTCAGATGATATCGACGTATGTTATCTGCTGCAGCCTGAAAAACACGCCTCCATGATGGTTTTGAACCCATCCACGCCTCCTCCAGTTTCGAAGCAGGCACACGGATTGTGGATAACTGCACACCGTCGAGCTCGCGAGTATACCTGAACAGAGCACGATCCCCGTACTCGGAAACATTCCTGACTATACTGGAAACGACCTTCTCTACTTCCAGGTGAAGACTAACCGGCTTCCGCTTCCAATCCTCCGCCGCAATCAAAGGGATCATGGCCCGGATCTCAGGCTATTGATCGTCGTCCCGCGGTGGGGATTCAAGTGTCGGATAACCATAGAACTCGTAATCCGGCAACCGCTCTGTTCGTACATGCTCCATTGCCGCGTACAACCCCTTGATAAACTTGGCAAAATCTTCCTTGTAAACGAAGATCTTGTGCTTTTCATGATGGTCACCAACACGCTTGCTCTCCGTGATGACTATGAAATAGTCCTCGCCAGATCGAGTTGTTTTAACATCGAAAAAGTACGTGCGTCGCCCTGCCCGGACCCGTTTCGAAAAAACCTCATCGCGGTACCTGGACTCCTTGTTACGGCGCGGCTGCACCTCATCCCAATGTCCTTTGTCGTCTTTATAATCGTCGTTCATCGCTGGATCCGCTTTCGCTGATATATAATCGTGATTTTTTCCTAAACATGCAACTTGGGAGATTGAGCCACGGCGTGAACCAACAACTTCGTCACATTAGCCTGTGCATCTAATGCAGCACGAAGCACTTCTGCATGCCCCAATCTTCCTTTGCTTAATCCAGAGGCCCTGTTCGTGATGATCGCCACAGCAAATACACGCATACCCAAAGCGGACGCCCACAGCGCCTCTGGGACTAGACTCATTCCAACGGCATTGCCGCCTCTACGTTCAAAAGCAACTATCTCCGCCGGGGTTTCGTAGCTCGGCCCAATTGTCCATACAAATACCCCGCACGATATCCGCAATCCGTCAGAAGCCGCAATCACACGTTGCCTCCAGCCTGCATCGTACACAGCCCCCCGCTCAGCATTAGCCTGCAACGGTTGCGCACATAGATGATCTTCAACGAGCATCATGCTCCCCGGATCCAGATCATCCCGTATTCCGCCTGCCGCACTCACCAATACTATGTTACTGATACCCAATTCTCGGACTAAATGAACCTGGAAGGCAACATTCTCTTCAGGAATTCCCTCGTAGCAGTGAACACGCCCCTGAATTAACAGAACATCACGCTGGCCCAAGGTACCAGCCGTCACACGTCCAGTATGTCCATCCACCGTGGGGAGAACGAACCCTGGAATTTCCGAAGCAGGCATCTCCCAGTAATTTTTATCCAACTGTACATCCAGGCCAGACCCCAAAACGATTGCAACCGAAGGTTGCCCGCCCCCCAGACAACCAAGAAGCAGACGACTCGCAGATTTAAGTCCAGACTGCGTGGAGTTCACCTTTGGCTCAGCACCTCTAGGGCTATTTCTTTCGACAATGTATACCCATAACCGCGTCGGATAAGGTAGTCTGCCAACTTTTTCTTTCGCTCTGGTAACGTGCCTTCTACCCTATCCCTGAACTTTTCTGCTATTTTTCTAGCACTCATGCTGTACATATCTGTACTCGCAGCTGCCGCGACCGCCTCTGAAACATAATCACTAGAGACTCCATCCTCGGTAAGTTCACGGCGGATCCTGCCAGGCCCATATCCTTTGTTCTTGAACCGCGCCTCGGCATACTCCACTGCATACCTGCGGTCGTCGATATAACCAAGCTCATAGAGATCGGCTATTATATCATTCAGTTCATCTTTGGTCAATCCCTTACGGGTTAAACGTTGACGCACTTGGTGCTCGGTCCTCGGAGCATAAGAAAGATACCGCAACGCCGCAGAGCGCCCCCGCAAGATCTTTTCACTGCACAGTAAAGTTTGCAAGTCCGATTCTCTGAGCTGTTGACCGATATATAATCCTTCACGCACTGCCAGATCCGCGTGGACGCCAAACGCAAATTCTCCGTCAATGAAAACCGATGTTCGGGCAGAATTTCGAACCTGCTGTTTCAGTGCTGTTATTTTACCGGGTTTGACCAAGGGATCGCGGTCGCTGGCCATCACTGAACCTCAATCGTAAGTGTGTCAATTGCTAATCCCGTGAAAATTCCCAGCGCCCCTGTTACGTTTGAGGGCGGCTCGCTCTCCCCAGGATTGGAACTGCCGGAAACAAACTGTGCATAAGCCGATGTACCTCGAACAATGCTGATGCGCAACCCGTGCGCAGGCAGCTGGTTACTTGAGCTAGGCACCTGGACTGCGTAGGCCCCTGACCATGAACGCTGCTCAGCGTTGACGAATGGTACAGACGTCTCCCGCTGCAGTGCCTCTGGACTTAGGAAAAAATTGCTCAGGCGGGGACTCTGCCCCAAACGCGGAAGAAGTTGCGTCCGCATCCACCAGTCATCGCCGTCCCTTTCGGTGTTGTCGGTCCAATACAATGTTGCCTCCACCAAATAGACTAATCCTTCACGCGCATTTGCCCCTAATGCACGCAGTCCTAGTGAGTCCACCAGGAGTGGGTCGACAAACACGGAATCCAAGATAAGTCCAGGTATCGGTGTGTCGGAAACTTCAATACTTACACTATCGAGAGAAACGGGTGGTGGAACCCTGCTGTTCGCCGTAATCACATGATCACCCCAGTACACTTTTAAGTCCAATTCTGCTCCCGGTATTGCTGTGACAGGTTCAAGTGGAGCATACACTCCTGCGCCTTGCATGGTGTATGGAATAAGGGCATCCTGCAACATGAACTCTATACGCGCACCGGTGGCGGCCGTCGACTGGTCCAAGTCGTACTTCGCCTCCAAAGGTGCCGTTCTTCTCAATATTAACGGCGGTAGAGGCTGTCCTGCTGCAACGTAAGACTCCACAACAAGGAGCGAAGTATCCTCGGGATGGACCGCTTCGCAGCCCATCAGAAAAAAGATCACCAATATTGCATACCGGAATTTCATAAGCTAAAACCGAGCAACGAGTTCAAGAAGCGGATAAGCGGGCATACCATAAGTGGACATCACAGAGACCGGCTCGGGAATTTCGAACGTATACGTTTGCCTGACAATATTGCGACGGAACGTAATGTTGTTAATTTCTAGACTGACCTGCATAGAAACGAACCCAGCATTAAACCTGTAGGCTCCCTGCAACCCATAGTTGACATAGGGAGGTAGGCGGCCGTTGTTGATCTTGGGGAAATACAGAAATCCCCGGGGCTCCTCGGAGAGCGGATCACCCACGGCATAGCGAGCTTCAGGAACAGTTATCGGGTAACCACTTCGCCATTGTCCCGTTAATCCGTATGTCCAGCTCCGCGTGTTGCGTTGCAGGACGATTTCGAGCCGCTGCGGCACATCATAGCGGGTGGGGCGAAGATTTTTCTCCCCGAGTAAGGGGGCACGACTACGTGATCGCCCTGCGGCATAACTGACCCAGACCATATTCGCACCACGTTCATACTGCAGGCTCCCCTCCAAGCCATATGCCAGTGCCTCCCCTCTAGTATACTGACCCAAAATGGCCGCAAGCGAAATCCCCGGCCCCCGCAGTCCATCCTTGGTCTGTTCCTCATCCCGTGGAAGCAATAAACCGTCTGTTCTCTGGACGTACATAGCAATACCGGCTGTAAGATTCGTACCGAGAGACAGGTCGCCACTAACAGATCCATGATAGCTCTGCGAGGGTTTAACTGAACGACTCGCAGGCACCCACCGGTAAGCAATTAAATCGTAAAGAACTGAATAACGGTCGCGAACCTGGTGCAGGTATTGAACATTGACTCCGGCGGCTGCACGTAAAATAACTCGATCCAGAGCATAGCGGATGCCAAGACGAGGACTGAGCCTCAGGTCATTACCGCCAAGGAGTCGGCTGATTCGTAACCCCGGTTGAACCTGCAGTCTTCGTGTCGGCTTCCATGTATCCTGTATATGGAGCACTAGTTCAGTATTGTCTAACCTGCTCTCTTCGTCGGTACTCTCGGAAATTGAATTAGTCTGCAGAATAAGTGCTCCCAACTCGCTCGAGAAGCTCCGCTGGACTATGGAAGCCCCTGCCTGAATGTGATGCGTTAATGACACATAGTAATCCAGGTCTAACTTAACGCCCATATCAAGTATATCTACGGCATATTTTGAACTGATTGATGAAGTTGCTACCGGTCGAAGGAATATGCGCTCATGTGCACGATATGAGGTTGCGTATGCCGTTGCGCTCAAAAAAAATCGGTCAGCATACAAATAATGGTAACGCGCACTCACCAGACGGTTACTCCAGCGCGTATCAAATTCTACTATCAGACTGGAAGGGCGCAACCAGCTCGCCAATGGAAGAATTGATCCAGATTCACCAATGCGTGATATGTTAATCGGCAAGCGAATATCCAAATCATCTGCGCTGCCATAGACGCCCAGAGTCAATCTGTGTTGCAGGGATGGACGCCAAGCCAGTTTCGCACTGACATCATACAAATAGATCCCCGTACGCAGCGTATCCCGGGTCACACCGTCATCAACCGGGTGCTTGCGTCCGATAATGCGATCCAGATAAGAGCGGCGCCCGGACATCATAAACGAGACTTCATCACCAATCGGACCCTCGACAAAAAGACGGGCGCTAAACAACCCTACGCCCACCAACCCCGTTATGCCCTCCTGCGTACCATCCTTTAGTTCGGCATCCAGTACAGCAGAAAGACGTCCTCCATATTCTGCAGGAAAGCTGCCCCGATACAGACGAACATCCTTGAAGACTTCAGGCTGGTAAATTGATAATAATCCGCCCACATGCCACATGTGATATATTGGAGCCCCGTCAATCAAGTACTGAATTTGGTCGGGCTCACCGCCTCGAACAACAAGGCCTCCCTGATTCGTGCGCACCCTCTGTACACTGGGAAGCCAATGCAAGGATTGGAGAAGATCTGCTTCCCCAGGAAGCCCCGGGAATCCGCTGATCAGGTCAACAGGGATCTCCCGCACGCCTGGAGAAACCTCATAAGGATCTCGACGATCTGAGGTAACCACAACGGTCTCTGATTCAACCGCCCTGCGCTCAAGGGTTAACATGACCGATTCCTCGGAAATCGTAATCAGCGTGTCCAGAGAGGCATATCCGAGAAAAGAAGCACTTACCAGATATTGACCGACCGGCAGAGCAGGCATCGCGAAATATCCGCCCTCGTTGCTTATTGCACCAATGGAAAGTTCGGGCAGGTACACATGGGCGCCAGGCAGAATCTCTTGAGATGTGGCATCCGTGACAAAGCCCCGTAATGCGCCCATGCGAACCCTATCTTCAGTTGAATTAGGGATGGAGTCACTGCTTGTATCTACGAGTACATACTGCCTCCGTCTCACCCGAACAGCTTGAAGATTCTGATTATCGAGGATGCATGCCAGAGCGCGCTCAATGTCGGTACCTGCATAATTGCACGTAACTACACGCCCCTCAACCAGGCGTTCTGCATATACAAGATCAACGCGCTGTGCCACCGTGAATGTGTCCAGCACTCTCTGGAGCGATTCAGAGACGATGTCTATTTCGATAACCTGCGCGCGGACGGTTGATGACGGGATTGCCCACACGATAGCAACAGCCATACACAGGACTGCACAGTACTTTCGTAGGGACTGATTCTGGGGGATCGCGCACATCTGATGTGCGCGTTACACGATATTCTTCACTCGGTTCCAATGGTGAGCTTACGGAGCAATCCGAAAGACACCCCCTTCTGTATGAACCGCGGTTCCAAGTGCAAGGGCCAGTGCATTCAGAATTTCCTCTATCTCTGCATCCGGGGCAAATGTGCCTGTGACGGTTTCATTTACCAACGATGGATCCACCTCGACACGAACATTTCGGCTTTCAGAAAGCAACGTCGCTGCTCTGCTCAGCGGAGTTTGTCGAAGAAAAATAAACCCGGTCCAACTCAATGCATTCTCCAATTCGACTTGAGAAGACGGTTCGGGCGGGGCGCCATCGGTAACCTTGGTCATCTGCCCGGGTTCAAGCATGACTGTTGGCAACCCTTGTGCGTTCGAAGCCACTTCCACCTGGCCGCTTTCCAATACAACGTGAGTAGCGCCTTGCTGTGATCGGACACCAAAACGTGTGCCGAGAACGTGAATGAATGCCTCGTCCGTCTGCACTGTGAACTGATCGGATTGATGCACAATATCGAAGAACGCCTGACCAGTAAACGCTACGCTGCGTACGAAATCCCGCTCGTCAAATCGGATTGTTGCTGGACCATTCAGGTGAGCAAAAGAGCCATCTGGAAGCTCTACCCGCTTATACTCGCCCGACGCAGCCGCAACTGTCTGTAATGCAGTATCACTGTCACGAAGCGTCAATACAGCCACAAAACAGACCGCAAGAATAGCAATCACCGCCGCAATTCGGAAGGACCACGACGGTAGTTTTCGCGGAGGACGATCTACTTGAGCCCAACATTCAAGGAAATCCTGTCGATCCTGTTCAATCTGAACCGCAGCCTCAGCAAAACCTGGATGCGACTCAACCACCCTATCCACAACACCCCAATTGGCCCTGATCTCTTCAGATTCTTCCTCACTGAGTTCTCCGGCATATCCACCGGTGACCAATGAATACAGCACAAATAGGTGGGGCTCCGGCAATCTGCTACGTAGATGTGCACATATCTGCTGCCAGCCCGCATAGGAGCGTGCCAAGTCGGGATCGCTCTCCAACTCCTCTATGAACGCTTGACGCTCTTCTGGAGTCAGACCACCCTCGTGAAGAATCGCGTCTATTTTATCGAATTGTTCCATTCCAGAATCGTGCATCGACTATATGACGCAGGCAACAGAAAAAAGGTAACCTACTCATCTGCAAATACTTTTCTCATTTTCTCAAAGGCACGTTTCACCTGCATCTTGACAGCCGTTTCGGTAGTACCGAGAATATTGGCTATTTCTTTGTATTTGTACCCGTACTCGCGAAGTTCCAGGATCCGTCTAGCATGTGGCGTGAGTACCGATAAAACTCGCTCAATATCAAGAGAGCTCGCAAACCTGTCGCTGGCGGCCTCGGCCTTTTCAGAAAGAATCTGAGTGTCGTACGTTTGCTCCTTGGGCGAATGGCGCCCACGATAATAATCGTGCAACTCAAACAAAGCCGCCTTCATAGCGAAGGCCTTGAACCGGTCGGGATGCTTCAAGGCAGAGAGACCTGAATGGACTCTTATGAGTGCGCACTGCATCAGGTCGTCAACTATCGCCTGATTCCCGACTTTTGCTCGGAAGTAGTTCTTAAAGACCTGGGCCAATCGACCCAGAAGCACTTCTCTGGCCAGCCCATCGCCGTCCTGTGCACGTCTAACCAACCTTGGATCGAATTTACTGTGAGCCATCACAGACGGACAGGCACGTACATGTCAGACTAGCTATCAGCCCAAGGTGTACTACACAGATTCAAACCTGTTTGCCGCAAAATTTTTTTGAACCTCTCCTGGATTAAAGATCCGACCGTTCATAGCCAAGTACACGCCCTCGGGCAATACTTGCGCCGCAGCAAGTGCAAACCCAATATTAAACTCTGCATCGGAAGACTTGAACCTGGACGGCATCAAAGCACCAACTAAAACCACCGTCTTATCTCTAACAGGCTGGATATGTCGGGCAGTAGTGATCATGGTGTCAGTGCCGTGTGTGATCAATATGCACCGCTGCCTGGCCTGGTGTACCTCGTCACGAATGCAATTCCTGTCCTGTTCAGTCAATTCGAGGCTGTCCTTTGCCAAGAGTGTTTTGACAACATAGGGGACGGAAACACCGACATGCTGAAGGATCTCTGTGATTTGAGGATTGCCTACCTGATAATCACTCTTGTCGTCAAAGTACACTTTGTCAATTGTACCGCCGGTGGTGAGAATAAGGAGTTCGGCCGACATCATAACGGGCAATGCAAATGGCAGACTCTACGTCTTTAATCGTGAAGACTTCAGTTTCTGAAAACTCCGGGGTACAGACCGAGCCCTTCTGGATAGAAGTTACGGTGCCCGAAAGGCCCACTGCTATGGAATTCTCAATACCGGAATTTGATGGTTTTGATCCGATTACTGATACTTCCGACTGAGCTACCGTCGACCTTAGGCACTGGCGTTGACGGACCACAGGGGCTTACACCTAATTGTTTGCCCATGTCTCGTTTGGTACTTACGTTGATCCTGACATGGTGTTGGTGATTCCGATAAGCTCATAGACCTCGCCTGCAATCCGTCATTTGTCCTCTTGCCAACCTCCGAAGCGGAGACAAGGCACCAGTTGTATCGAATTGCCGACCGGACATAAAAACAAAAGCCCCGAGACAAAGCGTCCCGAGGCTTTTGCTTTTTACGGTTTAATTAACTAACTAGAACAGGTCCGCAACCAAGCGAAGGACGTAGGCCCGTCCATTGTAGTCCCACGGAGTGCTCTCTGGTCGAATATTACCCTGGCTGAGGGTCTCGTCCGCGTGCGCATCCGGGAATGTGTTAAAGAGATTATCGATTCCCAAGGAGATCTGGTAGCCATCAAACAGGCGGTAGCCTACTTCAAGATCCGCGATAATTGCTCCATCGTAGTCGTCCAACAGACTCATGTCGTTGCCATCTACACAAGAATTACTATTGTTCCGACAGGCAGACCAGCCATCATAGTAACTTAGTCGCGCCATACCATGAAGTGCCCCGCGCACATGCCGTCCCATAATCACAAGGCGATGGCCCGGGTTCACCGCCTCAATCTCAATCTGCCGCCGCGGCGTCAGCAGCGAAAGCGTGAACGGAGTACTAAGCTGCTGTCCCAGAAAATCACTGATCTGGCGAGGCGCGGAGAAAGACACGAGGCGCTGCGCTGTCCAGTTCCATGCAATCGTAGCCTGGGTCGCGTTACCTTCCTCATCCTCTACATCGTACGCCAAGAGGAAGTCAATCCCGCGTGTTCGCGTGTCAAAGTCGTTAGAGAAAAACTTTATCTCTCTCAGATTCTCAACTCCACCCAGCAGATTAGCCTCATCCATGATAGTCTGCATCGTCGGTGTAATTGGAATATTACCCGTCAGCGAAATCCTGTCCATCAACGTGATATCGAAGTAGTCCACGGTAAGCGTTAGATCCTGCGAAATATCCATGACGGTTCCCAGCGTAAAGCTGCGCGCGGTCTCTTCGGTGAGTTCCTCTGCCCCCAAAGCAGCAGAAATTGGGTGTGTTGGCGGAAGCTGTCCGGTCTCAACGAGTTGGTCTCCTGTACCTGCCAAGGCAGTTTGCAGGGCCCACAAGTTCGCCTGACCAGGAGTGGGAGCGCGGAAGCCCGTAGACGCCGTACCACGTAATCGTATACGGTCGGTGGCTCTATACAGGGCCGCAAACTTACCGGTCAACGTGCTACCGAAATCATTGTAATAGTTCTCATAACGACCAGCAAGACCCAAAACCCAACGCTCAGTCACATCAGTCTCGAAGTCAACATAAGCGGCGAAGTTTGGGCGATCCCACGTGCCAGCAAACTTGGGGTTCAAGCCCTGATATCCGTTGGAACCAACACTGAAACCTTGTTCGCCGTATTGGCCAACCCGATACGAATCCTCATCACCTGGATAGGTAGCGAATTCCTCGCGGCGCCATTCAACACCCACGGCGACATTGAGAGGCGTGGCAAATGCATCAATCTCCACAGGCAGTGACCCGCTTGCAGAAACTGTCATCTCCGTCTGCTCATAGCCCCTGGGATCAAACTCCGTGGGGCTATCCGGCCCCATTGAGGCATTGACCGTGTTGTAGATGAAATAGTCTATGTCGCTGTTGCCATACCCGAAGCTGAGATCCCAGCGAAAACCATCATCCGCTCCCCCACTGATACCTGCGGTCGCGCTCAAATCGTATATATCCGCACCAAAGCGTGGAGTGAAGCCACCCGGGAAATCC
Source organism: Rhodothermaceae bacterium (assembly GCA_009841335.1). Taxonomy (GTDB): domain Bacteria; phylum Bacteroidota; class Rhodothermia; order Rhodothermales; family Bin80; genus Bin80. Next base: position 158,274 of record VXLY01000082.1, read on the forward strand.
TGGTTAAACAGGTAGCACTGACCACTGTACTGTGATATAAAACTCTGCACAGCACTGAAATCGGAATCCAGGCCGGGCACGACATCGCTACATACTATATCATCATTCTGGTTCAGGTCAGCTACAGCCCGAACGGCGCTGTCGCCAGAGCCGAAACGAAATACGCTGGATCTCGCACTACCGGTCCCTGGAGCCCTAAAATAAAAGCCTCCTTCGGATGTCCGCTGGCCGTAACCACCAAACGCATATATACGCATGTTGCTGCCGACATCAATGCCCGCATTCAGGAATCCGACCAAGGAGTTGCTAACATCCGGGCTGCCCCAAACCTGTGCAGGTGGGTCATCTCTGCCGAATTCTGGTGTATTTGTTGAGCCACCGGGATAGCCTCTCTCTAGGAGGAGTCCTTCGTCACGCCTCAGGCCACTCCTGACCGTCGGGTCTGCGTCGCGGTATTCAAAGCTGAGGTTCAAGAAACCATTACTGGTCAGTGGAAGTCCCACATTGGCAGCTGCCAGGAAATTCGTTCCATCTCCCTCACTATACTGTCCCCCCTGCATCCGTACATGAACGCCCCTGGAGTTTTCGCGCAACTGCATATTGAATACGCCAGCAACTGCGTCTGCACCGTACTGTGCTGTAGCGCCATCCCGAAGTACCTCAACCCGTCCCAAGGCAATACTCGGAATCATGTTCATGTCCGCGCCCTGTGAACCCGTGTTGAGTGAGCTGGCAAGAAGGGCCATTGATGCCGAACGGTGACGTCGCTTGCCATTAACCAGCACTACAACATTATCGGGAGAAAGCCCCCGAAGAGTTATCGGCCGGACCAGCGTAGCCTCATCATCTATTCCGTAGCGCTGCACGTTGTAGGAGGGCACCTGAGTACGAAGTATGTCATCAATATCCGTGCTTGCCTGGGAAGCCAAATCGCGTGGGCCAAATACATCAACCGGAACGGCGGAATCCTTAACAAGCCTGGGCAAACGCCGTGATCCAACGACGACGACTTCCTCTAGCCCCAGGACACTTTCGAAAAGGCGTACATCCAACTCAGTCATTCCATCCGTGACCAGATGTTCCTGAGTGCTATATCCTACAAAGCGGAATACCAGCGTATTCCCAACCTCTGGAACCGAAAGCGAAAACCCGCCATTCACATCAGTGGTCGTACCGATAAGCGTACCCTTTACGTTTATCTGAACACCGGGGAAGGGTTGTTCTGTCTCAGCATCCGTCACTGTACCCTGCACCTGCACCTGTGCCACGGCCACCTGCAGGGACAAAAAGGTTAGAGCACAAAAAACTGTAAAAATGTGTTTCATCTGAAGTGCTAGTCTGATTATAGGGAAACCACAGGGGCAATTTACCCAACAGTAAATTAACTTTCAAGCCCCTTTGAAATTGTAATGAGAAGATCGAATTTAGTAACTCAGGTCTCATTGCGCGGCGTCGTACAGGATCAACCGAGTTTTGTTTCTAACCGACCGCCAGAAAAACCTCCCGTCGCTGTACTTCATCAAATGAGATTTGGGCCATCATCATTGGAAGAGGCCCATAATTTAACATGTCAGAAAACTACAAAACCGTGCGGACTTCTACCGGTATGGAAATTAAGCGGACTCCCGAAGCAAAGCTGCGCCAGCGGTGAAATAATCTTCCTCCAGATCAATATGGTGAACAAGAATTTTAGCACGAGTCATCCTCACGATGATCCGGGACGCTCTCCCTGGATGAATTTTCGCATACTTGGCAAATCCGTTAACAGTTACCCTGCCCACCTGCTCAAGCTGTTTCAACAATAGTCGTTCTTTTGCCCCAAGCTTAATCAGCACGTTCTCGGCATCGGGTGAGTTGTACATCAACTTACGTGCCTCGCGACTGGCCTCTATGCACATATCTTCAAATCTGACAAAGACACACTGATCCCGACTGCGAGGATTCCTAACGTAATGGGGGCGCATCGGACTTATAGCGGTCTTTACCATTACTACTGTGCGGGTTCGACTTACCTTCACACGTTCAAGTTCGACAGCGACCTCTGGAAAACAATACTGATTAAGCGCACTGTTAAGGGCGTAGATCTCTTCTTCTGGATCCTTAACTCCCCTAATCTTACCGTCATCAGCTATACCAATAAGCAGGTACCCCCCGCAAGTGTTAGCCAAAGCAGTCACCTCTCGCACCACTCGCTCAGGCTCCGGTAGACGATGTTTGAATTCGAGCCGCAGGCCTTCTCCTTGTGCTACTAATTGCTTCAAGTCGCCCCTGCTCATGGTACTTTTATCCTTGGGTGTGCTCACTTTGCGCATCAGCCCGGGAAAAATCCCTTCCTGCATTCGCGATAAATACCCACATCTAACAGGCCCCTCCAAATTAGCTCTGAAGCCTACGTCGTCACACTCGCTCCTCCCAACACCTATACCAACAGAAACTCCTCCTGTTTTGCTGAACGTGTCATCAGTTCCCGTACCGCATCTGCCGGCTGTTTACGCCCAAAAAGAATGGCATAAACAGCTTCGGTGATCGGCATTTCTATACCGAGGCGCTTAGCCATATGGTATACCGCTTTCGTTGTTCGCACTCCTTCAGCAACCATACTTGTTGAGGTCGTGATCTCATCAAGTGTCGCTCCACGCCCAATTGCTTCTCCCAAACGACGGTTACGGCTGTGCCGACTCGTACAAGTCACCACAAGGTCCCCCAGTCCGGTCAGTCCTGTCAGTGTCTGTGGCTTGGCCCCAAGTACACTACCCAGTCGTTGGATCTCGACAATCCCCCGAGTAATCAGTGCAGCCCTTGCGTTATCTCCGTAGCCCACGCCGTCGCTAATGCCGGAGGCAATAGCCATAATATTCTTCACACTTCCACCAATCTCTACCCCCCGCACGTCGTCATTGACATAGACGCGGAGGCGCTCAGTCATAAAGATCGAACGAACGGCTTCGGCCTTATCCAGGTTAGTTGCTGCGGCAACCAAGGCCGTAGGTTGTCCCGCCGCGACCTCCTCGGCATGACTGGGACCGTACAGCGCAACGAAATCACTTTTGAGAACCGGTGGTGTAAGCACGTCCGCAAGTACAGCAGTCGTGGTCAGTTCGGTCTTATTCTCAATTCCTTTGGCAACCGATACCACCGTTTTCCCCTTGTCGCAATACTCCCGTAAATCCGTTGCCAACGTACGTACAGCGTGCGACGGTGTCGCTATCACCCAATGATCGGACGCCCGCGCAGCTATTCTCAGGTTATCAGTAATAACCACTGATTCTGGGATGACAGCTTCGGAAAGATACCCGGGATTGCGACGCTCACGGACTATGGTCTTGGCCACATGCGGTCGGCGTGCCCAGAGCGTGACCGAATGCCCATGCCCAGCCAGACTGATCGAAAGTGCAGTTCCCCAGCTACCGGCTCCAAAAACTGATATCCTGGACGACATGTGTCTCAGCGATGGCTAAAGCTCACCACGTCCTCGCATACCGTGCGCCAAACGAAAATTCTTAACCTTGTTTTCTGTACCGGCTATTAATCGTCGAATATTGCTGCGGTGCGCATAAAGAATAGCCAATGCAAATATACCCCCAAAAAGCAACAGGCTCCGATCCAGCGCCTCAATATCAAAGACAAACATCCGTATCGCAATCGTGGCCGGAAACACTATAGCTGCGACGATACTGGCCAGCGAAACATACCGGGAAATGTACAACACCAATGCAAAAACCCCGATAACGATCCACATGGTTTTTGGCGTGATTGCAAATAAAACTCCTGCTGCAGTATTGACCCCCTTTCCGCCTCGAAAACGAGCCCAGACCGGCAACATATGTCCCACGATAGCTGCAATTCCAGCCAAGAGGCGTACCACCGACTCTACCTGCCAAAAGGCGAAACCTGACGGCAATTCGTCAATGCGAATCGAGGCAATAACCCCCGCAGCCAACAAGCCCTTACCTAGATCTACAATGGTTGACAACACGCCAGCTTTCCATCCCAGCACCCGGAAAACATTGGTCGCTCCCGCATTAAGACTTCCATGTTTGCGTACATCAACACCATACAGTAACTGTCCCATCCACACACTCCCGGGAATTGATCCAGCCAGGTAGCTCAAAAGCAGTATTACAGCAATGGAAGCCATAGAGTAAATGTTTGCTAGTGATGAATATTGCCGCCGTTACTCTGGCCTAGCGAAGGGGTTTCCAG
>VXLY01000066.1 GCA_009841335.1 Rhodothermaceae bacterium
AGATCTACACGCGAAAGATCGTCGGCAGCGTCAGATGTTTATTAGATACAGGTACGGATGTTGGGGCGAACCAGTCGTAGTAAGTAGACAACTCTGTGTTTTCGATCCGGCGAGGATAGCCATCTGAAAGCTTGAACGGCAGGACGGCTGTTGTAGGAGTCAGCAAAAAATCAACTTCTTTGAACACCCTTCGGAAAGTCCGCCAAACTTCATCAACAATGCGCTCCGCGTCTGCTAAATCCAGAGCGCCGTAATTAAGCGCTTCGCTGAGGTTTTGGGTCAGTTGTTCGCCTGCTGCCTCAGGTTCGTTCAATCTGCTCCTATGAACAGCCAGCAGATGGTGCGCACGAAGGACGGCAAATGCGCGAGGAGCTTCCAATAAGTTCAGGTCCACGGATTTAACTGATATACTCCGGGATTTGAAGGAGTTGATAGCTGAGCGGCAAGTAGCGGCAACGACGGGGGCAGGTTCAAGGTCGGTGAGGTGATCACAATACCCAAGTCGTATGTTTGTTTTCAGTTCTGGTGTTTCAAAACCAGAATGATGGGCAGGATACTGTAGTGGTCTTGCGTCATAAGACCCAGCAACAGCTCGCATGAAGAGACTGACATCCCCCGCAGTTCGGCCAAGTCCTCCCGCCACTGAAAGGCGATCCCACAAGAAGCTTTCTGAATCCTCGGGAATGATTCCCGGAGAGGGTCGCAATCCTACAATGCCACAAAATGATGCGGGCATCCGGAGAGAACCACCCAGATCTGTACCATCTGCAAGGGCAACCATGCCTGTCGCGACCGCTACCGCCCCGCCTCCGGTAGATCCCCCTGGGGACCGTGTAGTGTCCCATGGATTACGGGTTGATCCGAATACCGCATTGGTGGTCTCACCTCCAACAGCAAAAGCAGGGGTATTGGTTTTTCCCAGAATGAGTGCGCCGGCAGCTTTAAGTCGGGCAACAATTTCCGCATCCCGTTCAGGAACGTGATCACGATACGCCGATGAGCCATAAGTCGTGCGCAGCCCACGCGTGTCTGTAGTATCCTTGATACCAACGGGAAGCCCGTACAGGAGGCCCGTCGGAGGCCGGGTTTCGAGTGTGCGAGCTTCCTCTAACACCCGGTCATTGAGGGTGACGATCGCATTGAGCTCAGGATTGAGTTTCTCATATACGGTAAGGCAGGCACGGGTGAGCTCAACGGGCGACAGTCTGCGTTCCCGCAATGCTCTCTGGAGGGTTGTTGCCGGGAGACAGGCGATGTCTATGCCTTCACACACGAGTCAAGTGCGTTGCTTTTTGACGGGATACTCGATCTCCTCAAGTGAAAACTCTTCAACAAAATGCTTATCTAATCGGACCCGAACCGTTCGCGAAAATATGTTTCTGTCAATTACTTTCCCAATCCCGTTCGCTGTGGAAACGCGCGTATGTTTTCGCGGGAAGGATTTGAGCGTTTCCATATAGTGTTCAAGTTCGTAATTGAGGCAGCATTTGAGCTGTCCGCATCTTCCCAGCAGTTGTTCTTCAGAAATGTAGGATTGCGTCTTTCTTGCAGAGTGGATCGATACGGGGGGCATTTGACGCATCCATGAGGAGCAGCAGAGTTCACGGCCGCACACCCCGAGGCCTCCTATCCGTGCGGTTTCTTCACGAGGTCTCAGACGACGAAAATCTACACGTGTCTCGAAATGTTTTCTGAGATCGCCGATAACCGGTCCCAAAGGGAGTTTCTTTTGTGTGGAAGTATAGAAAATTGAAAGCCGTTTCCGATCAAACTGCCATTCTGAATCCACCACCTTGAGTTTGACTTGTTTCTTTCGGATAATTTTTCTTGCAGTAGCTAAGGCATCCTTTTCGGAAGCCTTGTTTTTCAAATGTATATTTCGGTCGTTGGAAGAGGCTAGGCGAAGAATTTGGTGATAATTCAGGTGCTCTTTCGCGTGAAGGTGCAGGAGCTCGCCAGTCAGTGAAACTTGTCCATAATCCAGACCGCGTTGCTCAGAAACGATCACGTCGTCACCTGCCCGAAGGGGGATGTGACGTTTGTTTCTATAGATTTTTCTTCGACGCCCCTTGAATGCCACTTGAACCAAGTCGCATTGATCTCGGCCAGGATCTTTTGAAGATTTTGGTAACCAGTCAAAAATCTGAACGGACGGGCAGCTGTCGTTACAGCCGCCATACCCTACCAAGGTGCTGCCGCTACACCCACAAGCTCCGTTTGAGCCACATGCCATAATCAACCCGATTACTCAATCGGCATTTACGCCTCGCACCATACAACGTTCATACGCAAGCTGTTGAGATATGCAGTGACAGGTTGGTTTTCGATATTTGTAGGCTTCAAAAGAAGTGCTTGGTTATGCCTGAAAGTCATTTTGTGGGGTTGTGAGGGACTTGAATAGCATACCGCTATGCGGGCCGCGCATGGCTTGCCCGAGGTTGGATGACAGGTTAATAAGAAGCAACGTTGTATTTACATTCGATTCGGTGAGCAGCCGGGCTTCTTCAATAAGGCGAATCATTGCATCCAGGTCTGCATTTTCCAAGTTTCCACAGAACTTGGCAATCTCAACCTGCTTATCCTGGTTAACAATTGGGGCGTTTTCTCCAACTGTTCGGTAGAGTGAAACATCACGCATCCAACCCAGGAGCAGTTCAAGTAGATTCTTGATACGGTTTCGACCGGCCTGATTTAACTCCTCAACAAGTGCCATTTTTGGACCGATCTTTTGCGTAAATGCAAGACGGAGAAAGTCGAGAATTCGTTCACGATCATACCTCAGGTCTTCATTCTCAGCGAGTTCCACTGCACGGGAATAGGAACCATTAGATATATTCGCTACAGTTGCGGCGAGGTGTGCATCTATGTTTTTGCGCTCTTGCAGTGCTTGGGCGATGACATCTATGGCAAGCCTGTCAAATGATATGTGTTGGCAACGAGACAGAATAGTTGGCAACAGTAAATTTTTGCGGCGAGTAAGTGTGATAAATACTGTATCCGGCCCCGGCTCTTCGAGCAATTTTAGAAAAGCATTAGCCGCTTGTTCGTTGATCGTGTGTATATCAAGAATAATCGCAATCCGATAACGACCCTGCTGAGGGCGCATAATCATTTTGTTGCGTAACTCTAGATTAATTCTTTCGATGGAGTAGAATGGCTGCTTGAGAGATTTGGGGGCGTTTTTTCGGTTCAATGAAGGGGCACGGATGAAGTCTGCAATAGCATATTCATCCTGGGATAGTAATGCTAAACGTTCGGCAACATCCTCGGGGTCAGCGTCACTTGGCTGTGGCATCATTACTTGGATATCGGGATGCCGGAACTTTAGTGCCCATTGACAGGACTGGCAGGATGCATCATCATGGCAACCTGTACATTGTAATACCCGCGCAAGCGCTAGCGCAGTCGCAAGTTTGCCTACACCATCAATACCGTGAAACAGATAAGCATGAGCCACACGTTCCGCGGCAACGCTGTTTTTCAACAGTTCAATGACTTTTTCCTGCCCGATGATATTGCTCCAGTGCATGTCTACCAACCCAAGTTGGGTATCTTGGTACCCCGGCTTGGTTTGGTGGTTGCAACCAGTCCTGGATAAGATCAGTTGAAGTCAAGTGCTCGGCGTGGTAGCTCAGCAGGTTAGAGCGTGCGACTCATAATCGCAAGGTCGAGAGTTCGAGTCTCTCCCACGCCACTTTCGCCGTCCTCCTCAATTTAACAGGCTACGGGCAGTATGCTGGTTGAGCGGCAGGTCTGGGTGGTTACGGCGTGTCGGTATCAAGAAGCTCGCCGATGATGTCTTCGTGATCCGGTCTGATCAGTACGAGTATAGCGTGATGGGGCACGATCATGTACTTGGTGCGCTTGTAGGTAAACTCAATCGTTTCCTTACGCTGGTAGAAAGCCCGGTCCCCCACCTCTGCCTGAAGGGGCAGGTATCTTCCGATTGTTTTCGGCTCGGCCCAGGGTTCATTTTCGGAATAGTCTGGGTTCGGGATCAGGTGACCGGGGCCTACCATTTCCACTACACCAGATCCAATCCGATCTCGTTCGGCAACAGAGGCGGGCAGAACAAGTCCTGATTCTGTCTGTTGTTCACCAAGGTCGGGTTTGATCAAAACGCGATCTCCAACAACGATTAGCTGTGACATTCGTGAGTGTATAGCTGATTAAGACGACGAGGAGAAAGTTTGTCTCAAGTAGAGCGTTGAAACCACCGCAACGGCCAGTACGACGATACCGGGCAAAATATTCCCCAGGATCAGATAACCGGTTGTAAACAGGCAGGCGTATACTACTATAACACCAGCCGCCCATTGGCGAATCATGGTGCTTATCGTGGCGTCTGGATGAATGTCTGGATACAGTGTCGCAACGGAAGTCCAGCCGGGACCGGCCGGACGTACAAGTTTGTAAAACTTTTCAAGTGTGGACTGATCCGTTGGCTTGGTTAAAAAGGTTGCCGTCAGCCATAACGCAGTTGTGAGTCCGACCACAACAAACAGATTGGAGGGGAAGGGGGCCTGAAGTCCGGGAATAGGCACTCCGATCAGCGTCATCAGAACCAGCAAAATGGGAGCCAAGGTTGCGACGAGTTCACTCCATGCGTTGATTCGCCACCAGTACCATCTGAGGATCAGAACAGTGCCTAATCCAGCAGATGCGGTCAGGATCAGTGTCCAGGCCTGACTGATAGATTCCAGCTGCGTGGCCAGGAGAATGCTCAGGAATCCCACCGCGAAAGTAAATACGCGCCCGACACGTACATAATGGCGTTCGCTCCTGTCCGGTTTTATAAATCTTCGCCAGCAGTCGTTTACAAGATAGGAGACTCCCCAGTTCAGTTGCGTCGAAATAGTACTCATGAAAGCTGCCAGAAATGCGGCAAAAACCATTCCAAGTACACCAACAGGTAGCACATCCCGCATAACCAGCACAAAGCCTTCCCGTGAGTCCACCAAGTTAGGATACAGAACCAGAGAGGCCAAGGCAACAATGATCCATGGCCATGGCCGGATGCAATAGTGGGCTATCGTGAATAGCAGGGCAGAATAGGTGGCATCGCGCTCGCTGCTAGTTCCCATCATGCGTTGCGCGTTGTATCCGCCGCCACCCGGCTCAGCGCCTGGATACCAGCTGCTCCACCACTGAATGCCAATAAAAGCCACGAACGCGGGAATAGACAATGCGAAGGCTGCTGCGGCTCCAGCTGTTTCTCCAAAGGTCGGGAAAAATCGAAAAGTTTCAACCGGTAACTGTGACTTAAGACCGGCAATTCCACCAACTTCAGGTACTCGAAGAACGAATATGGCCATCAGGACTGATCCGGCCATAGCCAATATGAATTGCATGACATCTGTAACAGCGACACCCCATAAGCCAGACAGGAGCGCAAAAATAGATACCAATATCACCAGCCCACTGACCACAACGAGCGCCGCGCTTATCGTCAAATTTCCAACAACAAACGCGGTCTGCCCGAAAATAGTCAGGTCAGGCCACAATACCTTTATCGCAGTTTCCATAGCAAGAGAAACCCATCCGATGATCACGACATTGAGCAGTAAACCAAAGTAGACTGCCTTGATACCTCGGAGCCAGGCTGCAGCTCGTCCGGCATAGCGAACCTCCACAAATTCGACATCGGTCTGAATCCCACACCGTCGCCACAGCCGTGCAAAGAAGAATACCGTCAGCATTCCACCAAAGGCAAAATTCCACCAGAGCCAATTGCCGGCTATACCATTTTCCGCAACAAGCTCAGTTACGGCCATTGGGGTGTCGGCTGCGAAGGTTGTAGCCACCATGCTTATCCCAGCCAGCCACCAGGACATGCGTCGTCCGCTCAGGAAGAATTCTGATGTATTGCGTCCAGCACGCTTGGAATAGTAGATGGCTATGCCGGCAACAACGAGAAAGTAGAGGTAGACAATCCCCCAGTCAATTAATGTCATGTTTGCGTGATGATCTACCGTGACAGGAAGTTAGTCGAAAAAATTGAAGATCTTCCATTGCGGATTCTGGTGCTGCAATGTAAGCATTTCGTAATGCACATCCAGTTCATCGTGGTCACTTACTGTCTGGACCGAGCATACGCTGTATTGTCACCGGACAAGCAATCTTTGATGTCCGCTGTGAGAATCCAGACTCTAGCAAAATCCTAGCAAGCCGATTCATTGGAACTCCTGCGGAAGTAATCGCTCCACGCAAGCCGTCCTCGAATCGGGATGCGTGATTTCGACTACATTGATGGAGTGTCGTTTCTCCACCTTTTTATTGATGTCCTATAGTGTATTCAGGAGTGGTTTACGAAATCTCGAGCGAGTTCTGGAAGCTGTTCCCTCATCTTGTGCAAGGGGAGGGCAAGGTCCACCTTTCGTGCGGACCTTCATCCATTGGTAAGGATGTCGCACTGGGTGTACTTGGGAATGGCAAACCCCGCTCTCAAGAAAGGAAGCAAGAGTGCTTTGCTAGAGCATAATTCCCACTTCCCCGCCGACCCGTGCAAACACGAACAATGTCCAGGAATTGCGTCACAGGTCTCGCTTACGCAGATTCAGAAGCGAGAGTCCGAGAAGTACCACAATGTAGGCCAGCGCAACGATCACGTGAATCCCAATATCAGGGCTCCCGAGAGGTACAAGATCTAGTTCAGGGCGCATAGGGTTCATCTCCAACAGCTCTGCGGGATAGTAGGCCAGATTGTCCCCAAGGTTCTCGACCACCTTAAACGGAAGAAACTCCATCGCGTCGCGTAAAGTCCTGCTTCCAATTCGGAGCGTCAGCAAGGGGATAATTCCTTCGACAATAATGTACAGGAACAGGACACCTAACGCCGATCCTGAAGAGCGGAGGTATGTCGAGAGCACCAGGCCGAAGCTTCCATAGATCAGCATGCCAAGGGCAATTCCGCCCATGTAGCTGAGATCATTAGGCCGAAAAATAGCGGAGCCACTCTCGCCGGGGCTAAACATCGTACTACTGACGCCGACCAGCACGGCCACTGCCATGAAGAGCAGGACGAGTCCGGCAAGCAAGATGACCTTTCCCGTGAAGAACTGCTCCTTGCTGAGCCCGTCAATTATGTTCTGGCGTGCAGTGCGCCACGAGAATTCTGGGGCGAAGAGCAGGATCATCAAAATGGCGGTAAAGAGCGGTCCGAACCCGGATACGGCGCCCAGAATATCTGGCCATCTCTCCGGCAGGGTAAAGTCCACATCTGGAATAGTACTGGCCATGTAGATCCCTATGACTGCACGAATCACGGTGAACAGGCCGAACGCACCAATGGCCACCCAGAAGATTCGCCGTTTGGCCGCCTTAAGCCATTCGATTCGCAAAAGAATAGTCAGAATATTCATGCCGCGAGCCCCGTCATTGAATCCGTGGTTTCCCCGGTTGCGTCTATGAAGACCTCTTCCAGGCTTGGCTGGTGCGGTGCCAGCAGGGACAAGTATATTCCCCGCTCCGAGAGATAGCGTGTCACGCTTGCCAGATCACCCGAGTCCAGTGCAACGACAATGCCATCGTCGGTCCTGCGGACCGATGTGGCGTCTGGATAGGCTTCCATTGCGCCCGCGAGGACTTCAATATCCTCCGAACGAAGCAATACAGCATTCCCTTCTCCCACCATCTCCGCCACCGGCCCCCACTTAATTATTCGCCCATCGCGAATGATGGCGACGTGGGAACATGTACGCTCGACTTCCACAAGCAGATGACTCGACAGGAATATTGTCTTGCCGCGCTTGGCAAGAGTGTGAATAATCTTGCGGATTTCCCTGATCCCCTGTGGATCGAGCCCGTTGGAAGGCTCGTCAAGGACAATCAGCTCGGGGTCGTTTAACATGGCAGCCGCGAGCGCTAGCCGCTGCTTCATCCCTTGCGAGTAGGTCTTGAACCGGTGCTTCGCGCGGCGGGACAGTCCGACGAGCGCTAGGCACTCCTCAATGCGGGACCGATTCACTCCTTTGATTGCCGCAACAATACGCAGATTATCACGACCGCTCATGTATGGGTAGAAGTTTGGCGTTTCCAGCGTGGCGCCGACTCGAGCTCGTGCGGCATTGAGCCCTCTGGAATCGGAATTGCCAAACAAGCGGAAGCTGCCGCCCGTTGGCATGATGATGCCCACGAGCATCCCGATGGTGGTTGTCTTACCGCTCCCGTTGGGGCCGAGGAAGCCGAATACCTGGCCCTGTTTTACGGCGAAAGAAATCCGGTCCACGGCCAGAACCGATTTCTTGGCGCGCATTCCGTAGCGCTTGGTCAGGTCAAGTGTCTGGATCACATTCACACTCGTAGAGGCTTGGTCTTGCAAGTCCGTATCAGGAGTGCTCACCGACAAATTATCCATTGTAATCAACGACGAGACTTCCTATAGTTGCAGGGATCAAATGTTTATCCATAGAACGTCGGTTTGCATTAAGGCCTATAAATTCAGATGAGATTGCCGTGCTCCAGGCTAACTGGCGAAATTGTAGCGGTCGCTACCGCATCAGCGAACAACCGCACAGAACCGTTACCATTGCTAACCATTATTCAGTTTTATAACTCTATCCGACTAACTACTCTTTGCCGCAAGCGGTAAAAGATACATGGATTCTTCATATAAATGAACTTCCGCGCCCGCATGGTCAAAAGCAGCAAGGCTCGACCCGGCCAATATCCATGGAACGGGGAATATACCTTTCTTAGTGGAGCCAATCCCAAAACCGAGGATCGCAGCCGCGTTTTGCTTCGCCAATACACGGTTTTACTTATCGAAATCCCAGTTAGGACGAATGTTATGGTTCGTTTATGACAACACTTAAGCGGTGTGGGAATCTGTACGGGCGACTCCGCCGACTATATGGGATGATTACAGTGCAGGACGAAACGAGCAAGCATTCGGTCTGCCAATGGATCTATGACATGGTGCATGCTGGCGGACTAGGGCATGTTCAAGCGTGTGTATCAAGCAACGAGCCGCTACCTAAGTGCGTACACAGCACCATACGTGAATCAATCCTATAGTATTTCCAAGGGGCCATGCGCGAGCCTGTCGCGATGTGTTTTAGTGGGGGCAAGGACAGCATGATGGCTCTCCAGGCGTTGCATAACGACGACCGGTATGAAGTTGTTGATCTCATCACAACGGTCACCGATGCTTACGACCGCGTGAGCATGCATGGAACGCGTCGGAGTTTACTCCGGTTACAGTGCACAGCCATTGGCCTTCCGGTGACGGAAGTTGTCGTTCCGCCGGAGGCGACAAATGCCATTTATGAGAGGAGAATGGGACAGGCTTTCGCGGCCACGGCAGCCAAGGGTCTACGCAAGGTTGTGTTCGGGGACATATTCCTGGAGGATTTGCGTGCATACAGGGAAAACCAGATTGCATCTTTTGGGCTGACAGGGGTGTTTCCGTTGTGGAAGCAGTCCACACGAACCTTGTCACGCCAGTTCATCACGGACGGTTTCAGGGCAATTGCGGTCTGTGTACATGCCAAGGTATTGAATGCCTCTTTTGCGGGCAGGAGTTTTGATATGTCGTTTCTAAATGATCTGCCGACAGGTGTGGATTCGTGTGGAGAGAACGGAGAGTTTCACACGTTTGTGCATGCCGGACCTGTGTTGTCTGCTCCAGTTTTATTTTCGCACGGCAATACCGTGCGGCGCGGCGATTTCTTCTATCACGACTTACAGCCTGCGTAAGGCGATGAATGCACCTAGGGGCGACCATTTTAGGGTTTATAGGTTTTTTCACACCTCATGCCCGGACTCATTTGCATGGCATCTTTTCTGTCTGGATTCTATAGTGAACAGGAAGCCCTCGCTCGTGTGGGTCAGGCGTGGGAATGGCATGGAAGTCAGATTTAATTCCAGCTCCGTTGAAAGTCTCTCAGCGTATGTAAATAGGTCGGAAATAGGAGAAGGCTTCTTATTTTAGGGCTCAAATAAATAGTCAGCAAATGGAACGTTCTGGATTATTGACCGGCAAGACGGGGGTTATCTTTGGTGCCCTGAACGAGAGCAGCATTGCCTGGGCAATTGCTCAGTCGGCGCACCGGGAAGGAGCACGGTTTGCACTTTCCAATGCCCCGGTTGCTAAACGACTTGGATCGCTGGAAGGACTTGCTGAACAGGTTAGTAGTCCAGTGATCTGGGCGGATGCGACCAAAGATGAGGATCTGATTGCTCTATTTGATGAGCTTAAGGAGCACTATGGGCAAATAGATTTTATCGTTCATGCGATCGGTATGGGGGTAAACGTACGCAAGCGCCGGCCGTATGAAAACCTGAACTATGACTGGTACGCCAAAACATTGGATATTTCTGCAATCAGTCTGCATCGAATCATTCATCATGCAATGCAGTCCGAAGCCCTGAGAAGCGGGAGCTCAATCCTGACGCTTTCTTACATCGGAGCGCAACGGTCATTCTCGCATTACTCCGAAATGGGTGATGCCAAGGCTTTACTCGAAAGCATCGTACGAACTTGGGGATCTCGGTTAGGTGAACATAATATTCGTATTAATGCCATTTCGCAGAGCCCGACGCGTACCACTGCGGGGCAGGGGATTTCCGGTTTCGATGCCATGTTTGAGTTTGGCGATAGAATGTCCCCATTGGGCAATGCGGATGCAGCAAGTTGCGGGGATTATGCAGTAACCCTTCTGAGTGATCTGACACGTATGGTCACGATGCAAACACTGTACAACGACGGAGGCTTTAGCGGTATGGGGATTGCAAATGCAATGATTGAGCCCATGATGCAGATGTTCCATGAGTCTAGTTCCCCTCAGAAACAATAGTTAACCTGGAACCGAAGATCAGTCCATTAGCAAGTTTGTGAATGCGATACTTGTTGCTTTCTGCGGTGGCCATTTGCTGCATCGTACATCTTGATTCGTATGCCCTGCAGGCACCCACAAGCAATGAATTGGAAGCAGATCGACTCTATTACGTGACCGGTCGCAAGACAAGCCTGTATCGGGATGTCGAAAGATCAAAGCCTTATGTGCGACTTGCATTCAGGGAGCCGGTCACGTTGCTCGCCCCTGAAGGCTCCGTCATGCGCGTACGCACGATGGATGGTGCAACAGGGTACGTAAGGGAGGACGAAGTTTCGAATATTTGGATCCTAGTATCAAAACGCCGCAAACTTGTAACGCTTCATCGTGGCTTGGAAGTTGTAAGTGAGTTCAGAGCAGACTTTGGTTACAATGCCTATTCAGATAAGGAGATATTGGGAACGGAGGGCAATCCCGATCACTGGCGGACCCCTGAAGGAGCGTTTTATGTAGTACGAAAGAATCCGTACAGTCAATTTCACAGAGCTTTTCTGCTTAATTATCCTAACGCAGAGGATGCTGCGAGAGGACTACGTGATGGTTTGATCAGTCAGCATCAATTTGATACGATAATGCAGTCCGAAAGAAGGGGCATCGCGCCTCCAATGGGGACTCCACTTGGGGGCATGATCGAGATTCATGGACATGGTACAGGTTTGTCCTCAAACTGGACCCAGGGATGTGTAGCAGTTCGTGATGAAGACATGGATTTTATGTGGACCCACGTGAGGGAAGGGACACCGGTTGTGATAGAGAAGTAGTCTAGTATGACCGGATACAATCGTGCAAACAAGCAAAAGCATTCACGCAAAGACCCGATTTCACGCTGGCATGTGCGAAGTATAATGGAAGTAATATATCAACTCGTGGAGAGTACGAACCCAAAAGCAGTGTTAGATGCTGGATGCGGAGAGGGGTTTGTAAGCCAGTACCTTGCAATGCGTAATGGCTCAATGAGCATTACGGGCGTAGATGTCCAACCCCAGGCCATTGAATTTGCGAAGAAAAATTTCGGAGAAACGGTGACTTATCGGTTGGGGAGTCTGTATGCGCTTCCTTTTTCGGACAACTCATTTGATACGGTGGTCTGTAGTCAGGTTCTTGAACATTTGGACGATGTTGAGACCGCTATGGCCGAACTTAAGCGTGTTGCAAGGCGATTTGTCGTAATCACGGTACCTCGTGAGCCTTATTTTAAATTAGTTAACGACTTTGCTCGAGCAGTTCGCTTCAGCGACGATCCGGGTCATGTAAATTTTTGGACCAGTTCAGACTTTCAGAAATTTATGGGAGTACACTTCAAGCAGCCGAGGTTCATACGCAAACATGTGATTTATCAGTTTTCCGTGGCACCAGTTGATTCAATCAATGAATCCTTTAAGCCTGATGAGGCGTAAAGATAGAATATGAGTTCGGTGTTACTGGACAACGTCGAAATAGAGTGAAAAAGTCCCTATTGTTCTTGTTGCCCTTACTGGTGCCTTCCGCGCTGGCTCAGGTACGTGCGCCCAAACCCCTGGAGTTGAATCCAGACACCGGGGAAGGGCCTGTGTTTGTAGTGCCGGTTAACGGTATGATTGATAATGGCTTGGCACGCTACATCGACCGGGCTGTCGAGGATGCAACCAGTCGTGGGGCAACGCTTACAGTTTTCGAGATTGACACATTTGGGGGACTGGTAGACGCTGCCGACAAGATCCGCAAGACGCTGTTGAATGCAGAAATGCCCACAGTTGCGTTCATTGACAAAAATGCGGCTTCAGCCGGGGCTCTGATCTCTTATGCTGCGGATCGCATTGTGATGGTACCAGGGGCTTCAATCGGGGCGGCTACCGTTGTTGAGGGAGTGGGCGGAGAAGCTGCGCCGGACAAGTATCAGAGTTACATGCGTGGCCTCATGCGAGCCACTGCGGAAGCAAACGACCGCGACCCCCAAATTGCTGAATCAATGGTGGATCCGTCCCTGGAAGTGGAAGGAATATCTGAGGAGGGTAAGGTACTGACTTTGAGTGCAGAGGAAGCGTTTGAGCTAGGTGTAGCAGATCGAATACTGGATTCAGTTGATGAGTTGATTTCCGCCTATGGATTAGAAGCTCCCATGCTAGTGGCGCATCGCGAAACTCGTGCCGAGCGGTTGCTCAGATTTCTGGGTTCTCCAGTAGTTCAGTCTATCCTTATGCTCATGATGTTGGGTGGACTGTATTTTGAGTTGCAGACGCCTGGCGTGGGGTTTCCCGGGGCGGTAGCATTGCTTGGCATTGCTCTCTTCTTTGCTCCTCATTATCTGTTGGGCTTAGTCGAGATATGGGAGATTCTGCTCTTTGCCATTGGAGTTGGATTAATACTGGTTGAGCTACTATTACTCCCGGGATTTGGAATAGCCGGGATATCCGGCTTGGTGCTGATGTTATTTGCTCTTGTTGTCTCACTAGTCGGTAATGTGGGGCTGTCATTTCCCCCAATAATGGATGTGATGCCCAGTATCTACACCGTGGCAATAACACTGGTGGTACTGGTTGTTGGTGCAGCTTTTATGGGTCGTACGCTCACGCACACCGCTGCCTCAAATCCTTTTGTCTTGCATCCCGAACTCAAAAGCAGTGAGGGCTACACGACCGCTGTTACACACTCGGAATACATAGGCAGAGTAGGGCGGACGCTCACTGCACTCAGACCGTCTGGTGCGATGCTGATTGATCAGGAGCGGGTTGACGTGATTACCGCGGGTGAGTATATAGATCAAGACGAACAGGTCCGAGTGGTCAGTGTGCGTGGAAACCGTGTCGAAGTTAGAATTCACGAGTCTTAATTGTGGAAACTTTAATTCCCATTCTGTGCATTCTGGCAGGGCTCCTGCTGATCACCGTGGAGGTCTATTTGATCCCAGGGTCCAACGTGATTGGTGTATTGGGCGCACTTCTCATTGTATTTGCGGTCGGGTACGCATTCAGCGAGTCCGGTCTGTTGGGTGGAACGATAGCCTTGGTAGGGACGCTTGGTAGTGGCGTGCTGTTGTTTGTTTTGCTTTGGCGTTCAGGAGCATGGGACAGGTTCATACTTTCAACCACGCTCAAGACGGAAGTAGATGAAGCTAGCCACAGAAAAGACAAGCGTGCCCGCTATCTGGGGAAAACGGGAGTGGCTATCACACCTCTTCGGCCGACGGGGATTGTAGAGATTAATGGCGAAAGGATTGAAGTTGCCACAGAGGGCGAATTCATTGCGGTAGGGAGCAATATTCGTATTGTCGCAATGGATCGTCGCCGATTCTTTGCACGACTGGATACCCCGTAGTTCAGGCTACCATTGTAGCTGAACAGAGAATGTGAAAGTGCGGCGCAGCAGATAGCTCATCTCGTCGGTCAGACTCTGATCCTCGTCTTCAAATTCGTTTTGTTCTCGCAGGTATCGATGCGCGGGGTTGAATCGATCAAAGGCATTGAGGACATCGAGTCGAAGTTGTAATAAGCTACTGCCAGCTCTGTCTCGGATGTGCGCAGCCAAGGCAACGTCAAATTGACTGAATGGAGCAAGTTCATGCCCAGGTGCTGTGGGATCTGTGAAGGAATAACCGTCAAAGTTTTCGATATAGTCAGGACTTGATCCCAAGAGGTCATAGTAAGTCTGCTGATATCCCCATTTCCGCCCCCAGGCACCTCGCCAGCGCACTGTCCCTTCCAACAGCGGGATTGGTCGCACGGCCATTTTGGTTTGGAACTGTCGGGGAATATTCCAGGGAACAGGCAAAGACACTGGTTCATTGTTGCGGAACGTATACTCACGTCGTGATCCGCTGTACTCATAGCGAAATTCAAGGTCAAACATTTCACCGTTCCGGAGTAGTTCAGCCGCTGTTCCGAATGCAAATCCGTGGGTGTTGGTCACGAACTCATTGATGGCGGTGATCGGAGAGGCCCCCGTTTCCTGGCGCCAGAGCATCGGGTAGTCAATTCGGTAAAGCCGGCGCTGATCCTTGTAGTAGTATTCAAACCCAAACTGCCAATAAGTCCACAGCTGTGCCGACAGATCAATACTGTAATGATAGGCAAGAGGAGCACGGTTGGTTTCGTCTATGGGAAGCCAAAAGCGGGTTGACGGGACAATTGTACTGGGACTGATGGTGGCAATCTCAAACTGATTTAGGAATTGATAATAGACGCCGGTTGCAAGTCTAAGGGACACTCCGTAACCTCCTGTGTACGGCGATTTGAATAGAATTGCGGCACGTGGCTCTAAATGAAACCGGTCCTGTGCCTTTGTCCAGGTAAGGCGGAGGCCCGTGGTAAGCTCCACCCACTGCCAAGGGCTCCAGATTTGCTGTACGTAGCCGGCTGATGTGCGTGACTTGCGCTCATGTTCCAGTACACGGGGAAATACGTGTTGTATGCTGAAGCGATGATTTGACCACGAGAGATCCAAGCCGGCACTCACGTGAAGTTGAGGAACCGAATAATCAATGGATAGCCCAAGGTCATTGTTGAAGAGGCTGTTTTGATCGCTGGTTTCTATGACATTGAATTGATACAGGTTGAAGGCTGCATGGACACTGTTTTGGCGGTCGAGTCCTCCGTAATCATGCGAGAGTGCGTAATTCCCCCTGCGCCACGAAGTACGCCAACTGAAATTCTCCGTGAGGAGCTGCCTCCAGTAAATGCGCATGCTCTGATTCTCCCAGTCATGGCGGTCAGGGGAGACCTTTCTAGTGCTGTCTGTTGAAGCTGAAAGTAATCTGCCCTCAAGCATGCTGGTTCCCCGATACCAGGAGAAGCCTGCTTCCTTGTTGCCGGGCAATTCAGTCTTGTATGCGGCATGCAGATCGTTGAAGTAAATATCCGGCAACAGGGGTGCGGGAACGGTTTGGAGTCGGTCGATAAGCGTATTGTAGCCAAGCTCAAAAACACGTTTGAGCGGGTAAATGCTTGCACGCATAAGAAATGCGTCAGGACGGTTCCAGTCTCTGAGCAGTTGATCAATGCTTTCGCTGCGAAAATTATTCCACCAGCGATTCCAGACGCTGCTCCGGAACGCCCCCATTACTGAAACTCTTGCCGGGCCAAGTTCAATTCTGTCGGCGATACGGACGTTAAATGAAATTGGATCGATTTGCACTTCAATAGCTTTGGTTGCGTCAATTGAATGCTCTGCATTGATGATCCCAGCCAAAGAGCTTCCCCATTCTACATCATAACCGGCCTTTCGGACGGTGACCTGACGTATGGCAAAAGGGTTAAAAATTCCAAAGAGCCCCAGATGGATCGGTTCGAAAATATTACTGCCATCAAGTTGGAATTGGTGCTCTCCGCGTCCTCCTCCCTGCATATGGATATCACTGTTGCTCGGGTCAACATACAAACCAGGGATATCCCCGAGATTGCGAGGCACTTCGGGTGTTCCCATATCGGTTATTTGCCTTAGGTCTTCGGGCCCACGTGTATCCATTCCATGTGGATAGGGGCTTCTGACGAGAGTAGGTTCGGGAGGTATGCGTGGAGCAATAACTTCAACAGGTCCGCGTGCCTGAATGACCCATTCGGACAGCCAGATTTCGATCAACGGATTTGAGGCTGAAAGCAGTTCAACCTCTCGAATAACTGTTTGGTACCTGACATGGCTTACCGCAATTCTTACGGGGCCGCATCGAGCTGTGGTCAAGGTGAAATTCCCATTCAGATTAGATGTTGTGCCTTCCGATGTTCCGACAAGGGATATGTGTACGTCTCTGAGTGGAATACCGGTTTCTCGTGCGCGGACAATTCCGGTGAGTGTGGAGACCAGAGGATCTAGAATAAATGTGCCGCTGGGCTGTCGAGTGAAAATCACGCAAGTTCCCTGAAGCATGAGCTCCAGGTCCGATTCTGCATCGGTTGCAACAGGCCCGGCCCACTTCGTCTTTAGACCCTCCAGTGTACTGGAAGCATAGGAGATATCCACACCCCAGGCGGCCTGGAATCGTTCGACCGCATCAATTAGATTTAGATGGGACTGAGCAACTGAAACCGACGCACTTACTATAAGGACGACGGCTAGGCAAACTCCCCAACGAATTACAGCACGCACGGAAACGGAGCCTACGGGCCACTTATACTATGCAAAGAGCAATGTCCGCGTGGCCGGGTGGGTGCCGATTCCCTACTTTATGGTTTCTCTAGAACAAAACCACCCGGGACAGCGCGGTAATCACAATCAGTATCTTTTAACGCACAAATGTCTCGAATGATTTCCTCAGGACCTTCCGGAGATTCTTTCAGAACGCCGATGGACACTGCTTCCAAAGCGGGAGATGCAATCGTGATCTCCACATCATAACGTCGTTCGATTTCTTTGACAACGTTGCCGAGGGGCTCTTCGGAAAACTTGAAACCGCCATCGACCCATGCGCGCTGCATCGGGCCCTGTATGGACTCCATCACCAAGGGGGCTTGGCCATCGTGACGTACTTGGGCAGACTGCCCAGCAGCTAGGGTAACCGCTAATTCGGATGCAGCAATCGGGGTGACTTTGACCTGTCCTGAACTAACGAACACATGAGTTGCCGCATTGATCTGGTCGGGCCACGCCCGCACGTTAAAGGAGGTCCCCAGCACCTCTATGTGTGCATCAAATGACTCGACTACGAAGGGGGTAGAGTTTGGTACTACGTTCAGGAAAACCTCTCCTTCACGGAGTATGATATTGCGAGATGTATTGCCAAAATTTCTCTTGTACTGTATATCTGTGCCGCTATTGAGAACGATTGAACTCCCATCGGGTAATTCGTGTGTGATCTGATCGCCTAACGGGGCGGTCACGGAAACAGGTTGTTGTGTGAGCGTGATTCCAACCGCCAGGACCACAGCGATGCATGCCGCCCAAGCGACCGCGACAGTCATGCGAGGCACGCGCTGCCAGATAAAGACTCTTGTCAGGCGGGGGCGGGTTGCTTCCTCTATCACGGGCCACATCCCTGCACCCATCTGCCGGAATTCATCAAGAGGGGGCTCCTGAGAACAGTACCATTCGGAAAGCTGCCAAGCTTCCAGCGTCTCAGCAAGTTCTGCGTGATCCAATTCGGACTGGACCTCGCGGGGAAGAGTGTGGTAAGGCTCTGTTTTCATATAACCTGGGGATCTTTACGGAACGCCTTCAGCTTGCCCCGGAGATCCCGGAGGGCGAGCATTAAATGCGTGTTAACAGTTCTGGGTGTAAGATTCATGACCTCAGCAATTTCTGCGTGGGTAAGCCCTTCAAACCGGCTAAGCTTAAAAGCCTCGCGTCGGCGTTTGGGTAGGCTTTCAATCCACTCGGAAACCTTTTCCTCCAAGACGGCAAAATCTGCCTGTTCGTCCGGGGATGGTACATCTTCAATAATGACCTCATCTGCATCTACGCTATTCGTATAGTGTGAGTCGCGGGCCAAGTTAAGCGCCCGGTTACGCACCACGGTGTACATGAATCCAAGGATTGACTTGCTGGGATCCAGGGTTTCTCTTTTCTCCCAGACCTTAACGAAGGCGTCCTGCACAATGTCTCGAGAAGTATCTGCATCTCTTGTATATCGCCAAGCAAACCGGAGCAAAGCTGGATGTAGTTCTTCAAACAACTCCCGAAAAGCATCACGATCCGACCTCGCAATACGCCCACTCAATTGAGCAAACGTCGACGACGAAGGTCTTGGCGTTTTCTTATCACTCAGTTCAGTTTCTGGTTTGAATACTCGACTCATATACACGGATGCTGGGGTTAATGATGAACTTTAAGTGCCCAAGATTGAAATTAATTTTAATTCTCCGAAAATAGGCCAAAATAGCCGCATTTGGAGGCAACCTAGAATTTACTTTAAGTCAAATTTGTCAGGTTATTAGACCTGCCAGGGTAGCCGTCATTAGGTTCGCCAGCGTTCCCGCTAGCACTGCTTTAATGCCCAGTTCGGCAATTAGTGGCCGTTGATTTGGGGCCAGTGGAGAGATGCCACCAATCTGGATTGCTATGGAGGAGAGGTTGGCGAAACCGCACAAGGCAAAAGTAGTCATGATCATTGATTTCTGCGCGAGTTCTCCTTGTTGGATCATTTCGGCAAGCTGTAGATAGGCGACGAATTCATTGGCGACAATCTTGTAGCCAAGCATTGATCCGACGCTGACCACATCTTCAAGGGGAATTCCAATCAGCCATGCGATGGGCGCTAACGCCCAGCCCAGGATTTTGCCTAGCGTCAATTCGAGACCGAGTAATCCCCCGGCCCAACCCAGAATAAAATCTGCCATGGCTAACAGGGCGATGAAGGCCAATAAAACTGCGGAGATAGTCAGCACGAGTTTGAGTCCTTCTCCGGCTCCGGTTGCGGCTGCATCTATAATATTTTTCGAATCGCCGATCTTTGGAGTTACTACTTTGCCCAGAGTGGCAGGTTGGCCGGTTTCTGGAACGATGATTTTACTTAGAATAATTGCTGCTGGCGCAGCCATCAGGCTGGCACCCAGGAGATGTTCTGCAAATCTGAGCTGCGCTTCATCCAGGGGGATTCCTTGGGCTGTTGCATATGGGAGCGCCAGAAAGCCTACATAAGCTGCCATTACACCACCAGCTATTGTGGCCATCCCCGCAGTCATGAGTGTCATGATTTCCGAGCGCGTCATGCCTTCCAGGTAGGGCCGAATCACCAGAGGAGCTTCTGTTTGGCCTATAAACACGTTAGCAGCTACCGATAAGGATTCTGCTCCGCTGGATTTGAGCATTTTTGCTACGATTCGTGCCATCGACTTTACAATCCATTGCATGACGCCCAAGTGATATAGAATTCCCATCAGTGCTCCAAAGAAAATGATAGTTGGAAGCACTTGGAAGACGATGGCATTGCCCCAGCTCCGGCCTGTGACCAGCGGTGTCCCCGGTGCCATGCTCTCGGTTGGAGGGAGGGCAAGGTCACCAAACACGAACCGAGCTCCCTCAGTCGAAAACTGCAAGGTCTTGACAAATGCAAAACTTAGCCAGGAAAAAAAGACTTTCGGCCAACCAAGTGGGGAGAAAAACTCTCCCATAGCATCACCCTGCAGGATGAGCACTGCTAGGGTTATCTGAGCCAGTAATCCTATACAGATAAGGCGCCAATTAGCCAGCCGGCGGTTTTCTGAAAGCAGTAATGCAAGCCCGATCACCGTTGAGAGCCCTATAATCGCTCGGACAAAAGAAACAGAAAATTCCATGAAGTGTCTATCATATTGGGGAATCGGCCCCTTACTTAAAGTTATACTTTAAGTAAGGGAACAATAAACGCTATTTTAACGAAGGTGCAAGGGCGAGCTTGCACCACTTTAAGAAACGGACGTCGACCTTCGAGCAAATCTCCATTCCTACGAAATCGCCGCATAGCGATTTTGAAATCCACGAGGTACTACGCATCTTTGTGAAAAACCGTGCCGAATTCATCTATTCAGAGTAACCCGCAGGCTTGAAGCTATCCTTGTTCCCGCTACGACTGACGCGTGCACTGTGTCGGGGATCGTAAACGATTAATCCGGTCACATAGGGATGCAGGATCGTGGCGATCCAACCGGACAAGGAAGTTTTTCCATCGCCGCGTTATATCTGCCAGAAAATAGGTATTTTCCGGCAGACAAGATCATAACCACTAGGATAAATCATGCTCCTCAATGTAGCATCCCATCTTGACGCCGTTGAGCGTTCCGTCGTGTATATTGATCGCGACGGAAAGGCGGCCAGTGAGGTCATACTTTCTCGCAGCTACGCGACCACCGTCAAAGACCTGTGGGATGCCCTGACCAACGGCGATCGCATTCCTCGCTGGTTCCTACCAATCACCGGTGAGCTTGAACTCGGTGGTCAATTTCAGTTTGAGGGCAACGCAGGGGGCACTATCACTGCGTGTGAGCGGTTGTCATATCTGGAAGTAACATGGGAATTCGGCGGCCATGTCAGTTGGGTGGAGGCCCGGGTATCTGACGACGATGCCAACCGAGCTCGTCTCACCCTAGTGCACACCGCCCATCTTTCGGAGCAGTGGGACGAATACGGCGCAGGTGCCACGGGAGTGGGCTGGGAGATGGGTCTCCTAGGGCTTGTACTCCATATTGACCATCCCGAAGAGCCCAGGCAGGACGCAGCCACATTCCACACTACACCTCACGGAAAGGCCCTCCTAACGGGTAGTAGCGAGGCGTGGGGAGAGGCCTCCGTTCGCGGCGGCACGGACGCACAAGCTGCCCGCGCTGCTGCTAGGCGCACGACCGGGTTCTATACTGGCGAAGTGGTTGACGAGGGCTGATTGTTCTCAACTTCTTCTGGATCGTGATGGCAAGTAGGGCATCGAGATACATTGCACTGCTGCTGCAACCTTGTTCCAAACATCCTGTTATTGCCGTTACTCTACAATGTATAATCGCGACGATTTACCATATTCTCGGACTGATCTAGAGTGGTTCTGCGACAATGCCCGCATTTGACACTACCCCGATCCTTGAAGGATTAAACGATCGGCAAAAGGAGGCGGTTGAAACGGCTCACGGCCCTTTACTGGTTGTAGCCGGGCCGGGATCAGGCAAAACACGGGTACTGACTTGCAGGATTGCATGGATACTGGCTACACAAACCGCACGCTCATACCAGGTCCTTGCACTCACATTTACGAACAAGGCGGCTAAAGAGATGCTCGAGCGCGTCAAGAATCTCTTGCCACCGGGCATGACATCGGGAATGTGGATTGGCACGTTCCATGCGCAAATGGCCCGGCTACTGCGGATTGAGGCAGAAAGTATCGGATTTACACGCGACTTCACGATATACGACACAGACGATTCAGAGAGAATTATTAAGCAACTTATTGAGGAAGCGGGTTTCGACCTGAAAGAGGTGAGGCCACGCGTAGTTCGCGCATATATCTCTGAGGCAAAGAATGCCCGTACACCGATTGAAGAAATAAGAAAGGTCAATAAGTCCAGGCAGTATAGGGTTGCCGTGAAGCTATTTGATTCCTACAACAACGCTTTACAGGCGGCAAATGCCTTTGATTTTGACGATCTGCTGCTAAAACCGCTGGAGATCTTCGACAATCATCCTGATATACTGGAAAAATACCAGAACAAGTGGACGCACGTTCTCATTGACGAATATCAGGACACAAACCGGGTACAGTATGCGCTGGCTAATAAATTGGCAGGAAAGCACCGCAATTTATGCGTAGTTGGCGATGACGCACAAAGTATCTACTCGTTCAGAGGTGCCGACATCCGGAACATCCTTTCTTTCGAAAAGGATTTTCCTGAAGCTAAAGTGATTCGCCTCGAACAGAATTACCGTTCGACAAAGGCCATTCTCGGTTTGGCAGACGCAATTATCACCCACAACAATGATCAGATACAAAAAACGCTCTGGACGAAGAACGGGACGGGGGATCCCGTAGCACTGATTGAGGCCCGCAGCGATCGGGATGAGGCTAAACGTGCTGTCGGAATAATTAGGGGCGAAAGAATCAGGAATGCTCTCGATTACCGTGATTTTGCAATCCTCTATCGAACAAATGCGCAGAGCCGCATTTTTGAAGAGGCCTTGCGGCAAGAAGATATACCCATTCAGATCATTGGCGGGATTTCGTTTTATCAGCGCAGGGAAATAAAGGATGCACTAGCATACCTGCGCCTCTTGGTAAATCCCGGGGATGTATCAAGTTTTCAACGGGTGATCAATTACCCGCGCAGAGGAATTGGCCAAAAATCTCTTGAGAAGATTTTTGAGTATGTGCGCAGAACTGGGTGCGGGCTAAGGGAAGTGATTCAGGGAGACTTACTCTCCCAGATTAATCTTACAGGACGAATCAAGAATCAGACTCAGGACTTTATAAGTCTGATCAACCATCATGCTGCAGAAGCCGCAGCAGGAAAACCTGCTGTCGACGTGGCCGCGGCAATCTTTCGGGAGTCGGGGCTTCTAGATGATTTGCAAGAGGATGGTACCCTGTCCGGGCAGACAAGGCTTGAGAATATTTACGAGTTATTGCGCGCAATCCAGGAGCATGATTATGGGGAGGAGGCGCATACGCTTAGTAGCTATTTGCAAACAGTTGCACTCATGACGGATGCAGATGAGGACGATCCTGCTTCGGATCGGGTCGTTCTCATGACACTTCATGCATCCAAGGGTTTGGAGTTTGAAGTTGTTTTCATTGGTGGCATGGAAGAGGGACTGTTGCCATTGATACGCGGAGATAGAATTAGCCCAAAGGACCTTGAAGAGGAGCGGCGGCTATTTTATGTCGGCGCGACTCGAGCTAAATCACGCCTTTATCTGGGTTGGGCCAAAACGCGTTACAGATACGGATCACGACCAGACTTCACGACTCTGAGTAGCTTTATTGAGGAAATAAAACCGGGAACACTCAAAAAACGACGTTCCTCAAAAAGGTCAGGTTCAAGGAAAAGGGGTAGTTTCCCTAGTTACGGAGCACGTCAGCCAGATAGAGGTTTGGGTGCGAGGTTTACAGACACTCGCTTCCGGAAACAAGCTTACAGGCCATCCACATCCGGGCATGTTCCCTCGTGCGACCCATCTGATCTGAGTATAGGGACGCTAGTCAGACATAAAATCTATGGAGAGGGGCAAGTCATACAACTGGAAGGTAGTGGCAGTATGACTAAAGCTGTGGTTGACTTCCATAGCTACGAAACGAAGCGTCTCATGGTAAGCTTTGCTCCGATGAAGGTGATCTAACCAGGATCTCATCATAGATGTGAGCCGGTTTGCACTAAACAAAAGTCTGTGAATCCAGTAAGCTGGGCAACTTTTTGTCGCTTCAATCCCGTCTCGTGGAAGTTCATGTGAAGCAGTAGCTTAGACTCCCCCTGGATTGTTGCCTCCGTTAGCGTTTGGCACTTTTACAAGTTCTCCGCGAGTGAAGGCATAAATTAACAGACTCTCGCGTATGCGATTTTCCCGATCAACACTGACCACATGTTTTTTCAGCCGAGCCTCTGTTGATATTGGCATACGGCTTAAATTGAGGGGATCCTGTTGAGCGCGATAGCTTGACAATGGTTTTTTCTGGATACATCGTGATCCTCAACATTTAATTCCAAAACCCTTACTAAGGACAAGTGAAAGCGAAGACTCTATATTCCCCCGCATCCGGTTTCAGCAAGAACGCGCATATAGCATCTGAGGATGTTTACCGGGCTAGATATCACGATTCCATTACAGATCCAGATGCTTTCTGGGCTGCTGAAGCACGCAATCGAATCCATTGGTTCAAGCCGTTTACTCAAGTACGTAATGTGTCTTTTGCCTCTTCAGATGTCAGCATTCGCTGGTTTGAGGATGGAGAGTTAAATGCGTCCCATAACTGTCTGGATCGGCATCTCACTGACAGAGGGAACCAGACCGCACTGATCTGGGAACCTGACGACCCGCAGGAAGAGGCGCGCCATTTGTCATACTGCGAGCTTCACGCAGAGGTATGTCGACTCAGTAATGTATTCACTGACATGGGGGTGAAGCGCGGTGATCGTGTAACGATTTATATGCCTATGATCCCAGAAGCTGCCGCCGCAATGTTGGCATGCAGTCGGATCGGAGCAGTGCATTCCGTAGTGTTCGCAGGATTTTCTCCCGAGGCTTTGGCAGATCGGATTCTGGATTGCGATTCAACATTTGTAATCACCGCAGATGAAGGTATGCGAGGTGGAAAAAGAGTTCCCCTGAAGCAAAATGTAGATCAGGCACTGGAGCGCTGTCCCGAGGTGGAAACAGTGCTGGTAGTTAAAAGGACAGGGGCAGATATTTCGTGGATTGCAGGGCGGGACCAGTGGTACCATGAGCATGTCCCCTCGGCCAGTGCTGAATGTCCAGCCCAGTCCATGAATGCCGAAGACCCTTTGTTCATATTGTACACTTCGGGTTCGACAGGTAAACCCAAAGGTGTACTGCACACCACGGGGGGCTATTTGCTGTATACATCTATGACACATGAGGTCGTATTTGATTACCACGCAGGAGATGTTTATTGGTGTACAGCAGATGTGGGATGGATTACGGGTCATTCATACATCGTCTATGGCCCCCTTCTCAATGGGGCAACACAGGTGTTCTTTGAAGGAACCCCTACCTATCCAGACGCGTCCCGCTTTTGGGAAGTTGTAGATAAACATCAGGTTAATCAGTTCTACACGGCCCCGACTGCCATCCGAGCGCTTATGAGCAAGGGCAATGCATTCGTGGAGAGAACAAGTCGATCATCTCTGCGACTTTTGGGATCTGTTGGAGAGCCCATTAATCCCGAGGCCTGGCGTTGGTACCATGAAGTTGTTGGCGATGGGCGTTGCCCGATCGTCGATACCTGGTGGCAGACAGAAACGGGAGGGATATTGATTACACCCTTACCGGGTGCCATCCCAACCAAACCAGGCTCAGCGACGGTGCCTTTCTTTGGCGTCCGACCGGAGATTCTGGACGAAAACGGAAAGATACTGGATGGCGAGGCCCAGGGCCTTCTTGCCATTTCCGATTCCTGGCCAAGCCAGGCTCGGACTGTATTCAGAGATCACGCTCGCTTCGTCAGCACCTATTTCGCTACGTTTGAGGGCAAGTATTTTACGGGAGACGGGTGTCGTCGGGATTCTGATGGCTACTATTGGATCACCGGACGCGTAGATGATGTTCTCAATGTTAGTGGACATCGTATGGGAACCGCCGAAGTTGAGAGTGCACTGGTGGCATACCCGAGTGTCGCCGAGGCCGCTGTGGTTGGCTTCCCTCATTCCATAAAAGGGCAGGGAATCTATGCTTATGTGACACTTAATGCCGACGAAACGCCTTCTGATGCATTGCGAAAGGAACTAACCAGTCATGTCCGTAAGCAAATTGGCCCGATTGCAAAGCCAGATTTCGTACAGTTCGCCCCATCCCTGCCCAAGACACGAAGTGGTAAGATCATGCGCCGCATCCTGCGCAAGATTGCCGAGAATGATTATGAGGAACTTGGGGATACCTCTACGCTTGCGGATCCTGACGTTGTAGATTCACTTATTGACGAGCGCCAGAACCAGTAATCTGTCGCATTGCAATTTGCACGGCGCCTTCAAGAGGAGTTCCTTTCGGGGATGTATATTCGGCGGCAGGCCAGATACCCCTCATGGCGCTGCATATACTGGCAACATAAAATTCATGATTACTGAGCCCGCCAGTGATAGTGAACCTAGGGTTCAGATTCGGGTGTTTTTTCAGTAGCCATTCTGCTTGACGTGCCAGTAAAGCAGTTTCGTCTTCTACGATAGCGCATGCGACGGCGTCGGCGTCGCTGGAGGCTTGCAACACAAGAGGGGCTACATGTTGAAACTTCCAATCAGGACTGGTGATGCTCTTCAGCAGGGAGTAGCGGTCGTGAATACTCAGATGGTCTCTGACCAGATTTGTTAGTGTCGTTGTAGGTCCACCATCAAACGCATGCCCAACGGCAGCCATACCTCGCCGTCCGATTGAATATCCGCTACCCTCGTCCCCGATTAAGTACCCCCATCCTCCAACATGGTCAATCTGTGTGTGATTTGTTTGGGCTCGGGCCATTACTCCGCTTCCCGTCCCAGCAATAAAGAGGAGACCGGCTTCACCACCAAGCGCTCCCTCGATGGCATTTATCCCGTCGTGTGATACGCTTATCTGGACGGAATCTTTACCATCAATCAGCGAGCGAATATGTTCGGCGAGTGCCTTTTGTGTGGAGGGTGCGCCGGCACCGGCTACTCCGGCATGAATAGCAAGCAGGTCTACTTCTGGAAGTTGTTCAAGGGCCCTCTTGATCAGGTACGACAGGATTTCAGCAGTCTGCAATTCACCCAGTCGAAATACATTCGCAGCATTTCCGAAGACTTTTAGGTCAGGACCTCCGGCCAATGAGCGAGCACACAGCCGGGTTTGTGTGGCACCGGCATCAAGCCCGAATACACAACTACCAGAGGGCATCTAGGGTACAAGGCTTGTGGTCATTGAATATGGTGTGGGGAATGAAAACGTGAATTGGTTGTTGCTTGTTGTGTAACGGCCAAGTGGCTGATGGATATCCACACGATGTCTGCGGATAGTATAATGAGCGTCTGTTCCGTTCCATATCCAAGCTTCCCAGGTTACAGGTGCAACAGCTGCATGAGCCCCTCCCCAGGCCATGGTTGTCTCATGCCCCGAGAAAGGCACCTCAAGGGGCTCGAAGATTCTGCTATCCGTTCTTCGGTGGATTGTAAACATACGAGAGCTTTCATAGACGCGTTCCCAAAGCCATTGGGTTTGATCATCTCCGAACTTTCGGGTCAACCGGCTGATTGCATCATAAAGGCTTTCTTCCAAATCGCGGCCTGTGGACATCGCCCATTCGTGATAAATGGTTGCTCCAATACTTTGGCTGTCAAAACGGTAATCCCAGTTTATCAGGTAGGTAAGTGCAGAATTAATAGGTGCAGGAGCGTCTGGGAGAGCTTGTTCTACGGAGTCTATTGGTAAGGAAGCGAGCATAGTGCTTAACGTATCCCTTACCCAGTTGCTCTGCGTATCGGTAACCCACGAATCTACATCGCTCCTTCTCGGATCAATACCATCAAGGTAGAGAGCTGCATGACGAACTTGTGGATTGTTACCGATGACTAAACCTGAATCCACGGGAAACACAAATTTTGGCTCACCAAGGACATTCCACGAACCGTCAGGAGACATGAGGATTCCAGCACCCTGCCAAAGTTGAAATTCAGCAGAGGGAACACGAGGAAGTGAAAACCAGCTTTTAGCGTCAGAAACAGCACTGAAGCCAGACCATTTCAACTCATGTAGTGCTTCGGGGGTGCTGAAAGTGCTATCCGTGCGCCGATGAATTACAATCTCTTCCCGGAGGGGAAAGGTCAGATGCATTTGTTGATCAAGGCTGTCGAAAACACGTCCGGTGGCCTTCGGAGAATAAACGAGTATTGACCAAGCATAATTTCGGGACTTGCCCGTGGGGAAGAAGGGAGTTCCAATGAGTGATAACCCTTCCAGTACTGATTGGCCCTGAACATTCAGTACCGCTTCTTGAAAAACCAGCGGTACGGCGTTGCCGAGCACATGGCGCTGATAGAGCAAAGAGCGTTCAGGGGAAGAAAGAATCCACGAACTGCCGAATTCAAACCCCTGCAGGTGCAGCATGGACCGCAACTCGGCATCTCCACTACAAACGGACAACCCCAAACCACATACAGAGTCTGGGCTGGTGCTAATCCAAGCAAGCAGGCGCTCAATGGCGAGTGTGTGCCAGGGTTCCCATGGTTCGGGAGTGATTTCTTGCAGGAAAAACTCGTGCATATAGTCTGTGTCCTTCCATGCAGACTGTATTCCCGCTCCAAATGCGGTAATCAGTTCCTTTTCCCGCGCATCCAGATTGCTGGCTGCCGCTTGGGCAATTTCCGCGAGACCAAGCTGCAGCACGAGCCGGTCTGCGTGCTCTCCCATAGGTGTGTACCAGTCCGAGAGTCTACCCAATGCGGCCTGCCTCCAGAGCGCAATGGTCCAGCCATTCAGGCGTCCCTGGACGTAACCAAGCCCCGTTAAGGCATCTGGCATGGATTTTGCCCTTATTTCCACTGAGTTGAATTCTCCCCAAAGAATTTGTACTGGATCATCCAAAGTCTCTATGGTTACTCTCTTCGGGGGAGAGGATTGCCAGTGATATGCCGTTCGCCATATTGAAATCCCGGCGACTAGGCAGATGAATAGCACCAGAGTCGCGAAAACTGTTATCTTCATGGACAAATGCTCATAAATCCAGGGATTGGATCCATTATTGCATGCAGTTGTTGCACGCCTTTCGTATCCTTGTTAGTCACGTAACTGCGGTGAGAAAATGAGAAAGTCCAGGGCCACATATACAAAGGTACTGGTTGGCGTCTTGGTGTTGGTAACGGGTATACTGCTGGGAATGCAACTTGAGTCTGCTATGTCGGATGATACGCGGGCCGCGCTACAGAAACTCGAGAACGCATTCCTGATTATCAATGAACGCTATGTGGAGGAAGTGGATTCGGGGGCGCTTGCCGAGCATGCATTGGAAGGCATGCTGGAGGAGCTTGATCCACATTCGGTTTACATCGATGTCGAGACGATGCGCCGTGTTGAGGAAGACTTCAGCGGCGGTTTTGAGGGGATTGGTATTTCGTTTGAGTTTATCGAAGGTATTGAGGGGCAGGATACCTTGACCGTGCTCAGTGTGATTCCTGGGGGTCCCAGCGAAGAGGTAGGATTGCACTCGGGGGATCGAATCGTTGAGATTGACCAGCAAAGTGCACTTGGATTTGAGACCGCTGATGTTCAGCGAACACTTAAGGGACCAAGAGGAACATCAGTTGATATTGTTGTCGTTCGCCCTGGATATACGAGGCCCATTGAATTCACTATTGTTCGGGATCGGATTCCACTAAATGCGGTGGATGCAGCCTACATGATTGACGATGTAACCGGATTCATCAAGATAAACCGCTTCTCAGGAACGACGCACAGGGAATTTCGGGAGGCCGTTGATGAGCTCAGCGCCCAGAATATGCAGCGGTTACTCTTGGATCTACGCGGAAACTCGGGGGGCTACATGGAGATGGCAGTGCAAATCTCAGATGAATTCCTCCCGGATGATGCACTTATTGTATCTCAGAGGGGCCGAATTCGCGAGGCAAACCAGTCGTACGTTGGCAGTTCCAGGGGCTTACTTGAAGGCCTGCCAGTTATCGTACTTGTGAATGAAGCGTCCGCGTCAGCGAGTGAAATTGTAGCCGGTGCACTGCAGGATCATGACCGTGGGCTTATTGTTGGACGACTCACTTTCGGGAAGGGTCTTGTACAACAGCAACATCTACTTCCCGATGGTAGTGCAATGCGTGTAACGATAGCCCGCTACTACACACCTTCCGGCAGGCTGATTCAGACCCCGTATGCTGGTGGAGACCGGGAGGATTATATGGATTCCAAGCGTGAATTGCATGCGAATACAGCATTGCTGAGTGCTCAGGAAATTATCGACAGTGTTCCAGACTCGTTACTCTACAAAACGGCTAGTGGTCGTACGGTGATTGGCGGTGGGGGAATATTGCCAGACTTTATCACAGACATTGATTCTGCATCAATTTTTCTTCGCGAGATATTAAGCCGGAATCTGGCGAATACTTATGCCCGTACGTGGTACGATCGTGAAGGCGAAGCGCTTGTAGCAAGATGGGGGGACGATCGAAACGGATTTTTCGCCTCGTTTGTCGTTGAAGATATGGAATTCCAGAAATTTCTTGAATATGCCCGTGTACGGGGCGTTCTAATCGGTGATGAGGAAGGGGCATTCAGCGAATCAGAAATAGAAGCAGATAGGCCGTATCTTGAGGCCAGAATAAAAGCAAGGTTAGCCGTGCGTATATTTGACTTGGAAGCATTCTATCCGGTTATGCATCCGCAGGACAAGACACTGCAGGCAGCACTTAAGCTTTGGCCCGAAGCCGAGGCACTCGTCAATAATTGACTAAATGCTCCTGATTGTTCAACTTTCAGATTAAAGTATTAAATTAGTCGCCTAACTAGGCGGGCTTATGTTACCTAACTACGAAGGACATTCTTGCGATACATTGCTTTTGGGTAGTGCGTGTTGTATTGTATGATTGTCGTTCAGTTATCCTAATTCTCAATCCTAAAACCAATTTCCTCGGAGGACTAGTCAATGAAGCTTTTTGGAAACGTCTTGCTGCCACAGGATGCAGCTGCCACAGATGAAGGAATGATTAATGTTCTGGTGAATTATTTCAACCAGGGCGGAGAGTTCATGTGGCCGGTACTGATTATTCTCATAATCGGTCTTGCCATAGCGTTTGAGCGCGTCATCCAGTTAATCCTGGCTGATGTGAACACACGCAAATTTATCGTGCATGTTAAAGAGGCCCTACAGGATGGTGGGGTTTCAGCCGCCGAAGAGGTATGCGCCGCAACACGTGGCCCGGTAGCCTCAGTGTTTCAAGCCGGCCTGATGCGTTCGGACGAGGGCATTGAAGCCGTAGAGAAAGCAGTGGTCGCCTATGGCTCCATCGAAATGAGTTTTCTGGAGCGTGGCCTTGTATGGCTATCGCTTTTTATTGCACTGGCGCCAATGTTTGGCTTCCTCGGAACTGTTATCGGTATGGTCGCGGCCTTTGACGCGATTGAAGCCGCCGGCGATATTTCTCCGAGTCTAGTGGCGCGAGGCATTAAAATTGCCCTTCTGACAACGGTGTTTGGTCTGATCGTTGCTATTATTCTGCAGTTCTTCTACAATTATGCCGTGTCAAAAATTGACCGGATTGTTGTAGAGATGGAGGAGGCTTCGATCGAACTGATCGACTCTCTTGTGATGAAAGAATCTGGATCTTCTGCTTAGGCGGAACCCCTGACAGTACGCTAACCGGGGTGTTCGCGCACCCCACAATAGACAAATTTCATTATGTCTGTTCTAAATATTGCCCTGTATGTAGTCTTTGCGTTGATGGGGCTTGGCCTTTTGGTAATGGTGGCTTCTGGTGTGCGCAGTTTAATGTTTGGCAAGGTAAAGTTGCTCTCAGTTGGAATCGCGGCGGTTCCGTTGTTGCTGTTTGTCGTCCTCGGCTTAGCGCTGCCCACATGGACTGATGCCGGCATCATGACCATTATACTTTCTCTTGGTCTGACACTAGTTGCACTGTTGGTGTCGGGCATCAAGAATATCATTTCCTGACCTATAAACCTCCTTCGCAATGGGTATTCTTGCTAAGAAAAAGAAGCGTGCGGGTGCGGAGATTCCGACATCCTCAATGGCGGATATTGCATTTTTGCTTCTGATTTTCTTCCTGGTCACGACTACGATCGATGTAGATACCGGGATTGGTATGACCCTGCCACCGGAACCGGATGAAACGACGCCTCCGCCCCCGGTTGCAGATCGTAACATGCTTAAAATTCTGATTAATGCACAGGGACAGGTCCTCCTGGAGGACTTGCCGTCTTCCGTTGCTCAGATCCGGAATGAGGTCATGACTCACGTTCAGAATAACGGTGCGGACGCGCGTTATTCTGATTCCCCGGGCAAGGCTGTAGTATCCATCAAGACGGACCGCCTAACGCCATACAATCTTTATATCCAAACGCTGGATGAGGTTTGGATGGCCTACTTCGAGATATGGGATACGGAAGCCCGTTCCATGGGTTTTGCAAGTTATGTGGAATATCGTGCGGACTTGGAGGACCCCAGTGAGAACGAGATCCGGGATAAATGGCCGGCCCAGGTTTCATTGGCAGAGCCTGATCCAGGTAACTGAATCTGAAATAAATCAATGGCCCACTTCACAAAAAAGTCCAAGGCTAAGCCGGAAATATCTACGGCATCATTGCCGGATATCATTTTTATGCTCCTGATCTTCTTCATGGTTACAACCGTGTTGCGGGAACAGGAAGTACAGGTTCGGACGATCCTTCCCCAGGCTGAGGCACTTACTAAAATTGAGCAGAAGCGGTATGTTTCCTACATATGGATGGGTCCAGAGAAGTTGCGGGGTAATGCCGTAGGGGATACAAAAGTGCAAATAGATGACGCTGTCATCGATGATTTGACCAATATCCGATCCATCATGTATAGGAAGCTTACCGAACAGCCTAGATTGATTGTCTCTCTCCGGGTGGATGAAGAATCGGAAATGGGGATCGTTACTGATGTCCATGGTGAGCTTCGAAAAGCGGGGACACTTCGAATCAGTTATTCATCTAGGCGGGATATTTCCAATATGTGAGCGATCCGTTAGCGGCGGGTTGTTCGTAGGCAGACCTAAAGGACGTGTGGCTTAGTTTTCGCCCAGTGCCTGAGTTTTTCTCTCTTGGTTTTCATGCCCAGTGGTTTGCGGCTCCGCATCAGCCTCGGCGGCGGCTGGATTATTCTGTTCAAACCGGCAACCTAGAGATGGTATCGGTTTAGGGCTTACCGAGGCAGACTGGAAGGTTTTTTGCTGCGGGATACCTCGAGGGGGACGGTACTACGTCGAATGCGAAGGGATTCTTAATCAGAGTGTATCCCTTCTCCAGAAGCTGGATCATTTGTAAACCTCGCATTCCTGAGCCTCAGTTTGCTAACCGCCCATACCAACCTTATCTTTCAGTTCATCTACCTGGGGCCCGCCTGATCCCGGGATGCTTCTTGCTCATCGAAATAAAGACGGCAATAATGAGCAAACGCAAATGCTTACTTTCACTGATCTTGCTGGTGGTACTGGGGCTTGGTTCAGTATTCGAGACGCGTGCACAGGTTGGAACGTGCCCTTCGCCGCAAGGTGAGTCCTATCTGGACATCAATAATGTACGGGCTCGTATTTTAAACAACGGTAATCTGTTCTGGCGTGGACCTCCGAACGTCTACAATGTTCCGAAGGGCGGGAGAGCACAAACCATGTTCAACGCCGGTATATGGATTGGCGGTAAGGTAGATGGACAGTTGCGCATAGCGGCAGCACGGTACAACAACTACCATTTCTGGGCCGGTCCGTTGGATGATTACGGTGCGCCTCCTGCTGACTGTTCTGAATTCGATCGACTCTTCAAGGTGAGCATTGATGATATTCAGGATTACGAAGCCACGGGGGTAACCACTCCGGACTTGCGTGCTTGGCCTACGGGACTAGGGGCGCCCACGTATGCTCCTCTAGGCAACGGGGTTGATGATGACGGAGATGGAGAGATTGATGAGGCAGGAGAAACGATTTTCGTCTTGAATCAGCCTCTAGCACAACGTGTGGATCGTGTGATTGACCTGGCGGGCGGAGAGCGGCCGGCCATTCTCGGGGATCAGTCGATCTGGTGGATAATGAATGACCGCGGGAATGAGCATAACGGGGCATCTTCGCCGCCGATTGGTCTGGAAGTGCACGCTACGGCATTTGCGCTCAGAACCGGAGGAGACATTGGTAATGCCACATTCTACAAGTATGATTTTTACTACAGGGGGAATTGGCCCTTTACCGACGTGTATATGGCAATTTTTGCTGACCCCGATCTGGGAAACTTCCAGGATGACTGGTTAGGTTCCGATACAACTTTGGGGGTAGGCTATGTATGGAACTCGGACAACGACGACGAGGGGAGCGATGGTTTCGGTTCTCCTGCTCCGGCGGCTGGATTTGACTTTTTCCAGGGACCGATCGTGCCATCGCCTGGTGACTCGGCCAAAGTGAGCTCTGGATGGGTTCAGGATTTCAAGAACCTTAAAATGACGTCGTTCTTGTTCTATCGGGGCGGTGGCGGTGTCACAGAAGACCCCAGTACTGCCTTGGACCACTACAACTATATGCGTGGACGGTGGAAGGATGGCAAGTGTATTACGAAGGGGTGGTATGGCCGAGATTTTTCGGAGGTCTGTACCGCATACATGTTCCCTGGAGATCCGGGCGTCAGCGATGATACCTGCCAGTACTGGTCTGAGTGCAATTCAGATGGCGTAGGGACAAACAACCAAGCAGCAGACCGGCGCTTTGTCATGGGAACGGGGCCGTTCATGATCGAACCAGGCGATTTTCAGCAGATTGTTTACGGATTAGTCTGGGCACAGGGCGTGGACAATTTTGATTCAGTTCAGAAGATGAAAGGGGCAAGTGCACTTGCCCAGGTGGCATACGACATTGATTTCCAGTTTTCGGCGCCTGCTGCCCCCCAGGTAACGGTAACTGCTGTGGATAAAGGCGCAATTCTGGAGTGGACCAATTCACCTCGGTCGAACAATTTCCTAGAGTCTTATCGGATTGAGGACCCATTTGCACGAGAGGACAACAATATAGTCGAGTTTGAGGGGTATGAGGTAATCCAATACTCCAGCGCTTTGGATCAAGTGGGGGTAACTGTGGCGGTATATGACGTAATTAATGGAGTGACGCGCGTCGTTGATGGAAACCAGTTGATTTGGGATGGACTTATCCAGGAGGAGCAGGTGGTTGTGGCGAACGGAACGGATCGTGGGGTCCAGAATTTTCATACGGCCTCGGGCTTAACGAACTACACCACCTATCATTTTGGTGTTCAGGCCTACGCCCAGAACTACGATAATCCCGGGCGTAAGATATCTCGGGGACCGGTTACCCGGGTGTCGGTCACTCCAACCAGATCAACGCTGGAGATCGCGCCTGCTGCGATCGCCGCAGCTGAGGACTTCAGTTCTGCTGATTTTGTCGCAGCCAAGGAGGGCATTGGGGATGGCTTCGTGACCGCAGACATTATCAACCCGGCCAGGGTCAAGGAAGGCACGTATTCGGTTGAGTTCTTTGAGCATGAAGTTCCGGGCAAGGTATTGAATTCTGTTACTGTGGAGGAAGAAGGGAATGTAGTTGATCCAATCAGTGCGGTGGAGGCCATTCAGAAAGTTGGCGATATCGATGCGAGTGTGATTACGTACACTGTCAAGCGAGACGATGCTGTACTGTTTGATGGCAGATCCATTGATTATGCGGCGCCACAGCGCGACAATGTGATGGTGCTTGACGGGTTATTGTTCACGATTCGAGGGCCGGATCCGGGATTCAAGGATTTTCAGGTTACAGCCAATGCAGGCGGGCCGGTAAATCCGCCGGCTTATGCCGCAATCACATGGAACAACTTCCCCAATGCTCAGGGGGTAGGGCTCAATCGAGCGAGACAGCAGACCAATGGGTCAATCTGGATGACCCATGCGGGTGGCGCTTCGCAGCCGTATGCATCTTTCATTGCGCGCAGCACGCGTAACGGCGGTAACTCTGAACATATCGGGATTAGAGATTATGAGATGCGTTTCACGGAGGGCTGCGCAAACGGGATCAATGGCGTCGTTGAACTGGGCGACTGTTTGGGTCTTCGTGCATTCAGCGATGGTTCGTTGATTGAGATTCCAATTGAGCTGTGGGATACCGGAGTCGCCACGCCGAATGATGCCAGTGATGATGTGCGCCTGGTTCCGATTATTTGTGATACAAACACCTGTGGCGGAGGAACGGAGCATGGTGTATTTGATATTGGTAGCGATCATGTTGCTTCAGGTGCGGCAAATGATCCGTTTACGGATTGGGTCTACTGGTATCCACCTGCGGATCTGACCCCCGGTGAGATCGGTCATAACAGATTTTTTGCCGGAGATATCGGGGTAGGGCACGAGATCATTGCAAGGTTGGTCCTTGTAGGATGGAATATTGGTACGGCTCCTCCATACGACCCGGATATGCCTGAGTTGGGTACAGTATTCAGGATCGTGACCTCCAAGCCAAACCAGCCTGGGGATGTGCACACGTTCAGCACTGAGGGCTACGCTGCGACAGAGTTTGATCTCGCAACCAAGCAACTACGCCTGGAGGATATAGGAATTGTGCCGAACCCGTACAAGGGCGCGTCCTCTTATGAGGTGGGTCAGTTCACGGATGAGGTGCGGTTCACGAATCTGCCCGACGTAGCGACGATTCGCGTGTTTACGCTCAACGGTACGCTCATCAAGACGATCAACAAGCAATCGCCGGGAGTGGCGACCATTCCATGGAATTTGACGACGGATCACAATTTGCCGATAGCGAGTGGGATGTATCTGATTCATGTTGAGGTACCCGGAGTGGGTTCACATACCATCAAATTCGGCGTGGTGAAAAAACGCGTTCAGCTGAACGTGTACTAGACTCGCCGATGTGACAACTTCAATTGTGCAGAATACATGGCGAGTCATGAAACCTTATATGCATATCGCCCGAGGCATTGGGCGACTTGATTGCGGGGGCTCTAGTTTCTTTTCAACCTGGTCTTTGGTTGATGATTCTTAGTAACTTGATCTTTGACCCATAGCAACCTTATTTTTCAGTTCATCTATCTGGGGCCTGCCTGGACTCGGATTGCTGTTTGCTCATCCAAATAAAGACGACAAATATGAGCAATCACAAACGCTTACTTTCGCTGATCTTGCTGATGGTACTGGGGCTTGGTTCAGTATTCGAGACGCGTGCACAGGTTGGAACGTGCACTTCGCCGCTGGGTGAGTCCTACTTGGACATCAACAATGTCCGGGCTCGTATTTTTAACAACGGTAATCTGTTCTGGCGCGGGAGTCCACATGTCTATAATGTACCGAAGGGCGGGGGAGTGCAGGCTATCTTCAACAGTGGTATATGGATTGGCGGTAAAGTGGATGGACAGTTGCGTGTAGCGGCAGCACGTTACAGCAACTACCAGTTCTGGGCCGGTCCGTTGGATGAATTCGGTGCGCCCCCTGCTGACTGTGCAGAATTCGATCGACTCTACAGGGTTAGCATTGATGACATTCAGGATTACGAAGCCACTGGAGTTATTACCCCGGACTTACGCGATTGGCCTACGGGTTTAGGGGCACCCACCTATGCTCCTCCCAGCAACGGGGTTGATGATGACGGAGATGGAGAAGTTGATGAGGCCGGAGAAACGATATTCGTATTGAATCAGCCTCTTTCGCAACGGGTAGATCGTGTGATTGACCTGGCCGGCGGAGAGCGGCCGGCCATTCTCGGGGATCAATCGATCTGGTGGATTATGAATGACCGCGGGAATGAGCGTAGATGGTCGCCGCCGATTGGCTTGGAAGTGCACGCCACGGCATTTGCGTTCAGGACCGCAGGAGACATTGGTAATGCCACATTCTACAAGTACGATTTTCACCACAGGGGGAATTGGCCCTTTACCGATGTGCACATGGCAATTTACTCCGACCCCGATCTGGGCAACTTCCAGGATGACTGGGTAGGTTCCGATACGACCTTGGGGGTCGGCTATGTATGGAACTCGGACAACGAAGACGAGGGGAGCGATGGATACGGTTCTCCTCCTCCGGCGGCAGGATACGACTTTTTGCAGGGACCGATCGTGCCATCGTCTGGTGATTCGGCCAAGGTGAGCAATGAATGGGTTCAAGATTTCAAGAACCTTAAAATGACCTCGTTCACCTTCTACAACAATGGTAGCGGTGTCACAGGACAACCCATTACTGCATTGAACCTCTATAACTACATGCGTGGACGGTGGAAGGATGGCAAGTGTATCACGGACGGGGGAAATGGCCGAGATTTCTCGGAAGACTGCACCGCATACATGTTCCCAGGAGATCCTGGTGCCAGTGATGATACCTGCCAGTACTGGTCTGAGTGCAATGCAGACGGTGAAGGGACAGACATTGAGGCAGCAGACCGGCGCTTTGTCATGGGAACGGGGCCGTTCATGATCGATCCAGACGATTTTCAGCAGATTGTTTTTGGAATAGTCTGGGCACGGGGAACAGACAATTTTGATTCAGTTCAGAAAATGAAAGAGGCAAGTGCACTTGCCCAGGCGGCTTACGACACTGATTTCCAGATTCCGGCACCGCCGGCTCCTCCCAACGTGACGATTACTGCTGTGGATGGAGGTGCAATTCTGGAGTGGACCAATTCACCTCAGTCGAACAATTTCCTCGAGTCTTATCGGGTTGAAGACCCATTTGCCCCAGTGACTAACAGTATAGTCGAGTTCGAGGGGTATGAGGTAATTCAATATTCCAGCGCTCTGGATCAAGTGGGGGTAACTGTGGCGGTATATGACGTAATTAATG
>VXLY01000024.1 GCA_009841335.1 Rhodothermaceae bacterium
TCGTAATCGGCAGCTTCATCGGCGAAGAAGAAGACGATCTCTACGTCTGGATTCGACGCTTCGAGAGCGAAGAACAGCGTGAGCAACTTTACGCAGCAGTTTATGAAGACGATCGCTGGGTAAACGAAATCTCACCACGCGTTGGTGAACTGATTGACAGGTCAAAGATCGTCGTCACACGACTTGAACCGACTTCACGCTCGGCACATCAATAAGAAAATAGGGCTTACGCAATTTATTATAAAGCACGCGTAAGCCCAACCAACGGGCGGGCTGGCTCAACGGAAAGGTGTCCGAAGGCCTCTACCGTCCTAACCGAACCGCAAGGAAAATTAAAAAAATGGGACCCGAAGAAAAATATCTGTTTGATCTCTGGGGATATGTGAATATTGAAGGCGTTTTAGGGGACGAAGAAATCGCTGAACTGAACGCACTTATCGATGCACAAGATTATCCGGATCCGGTGGATGATAATGTTCATTCGCAGCGGTTCGGCGGATTCTTGAACTGGGAGAACGACGCGTTCCGTAAACTCCTTAACCACCCGCGTATCATGCCGTTCTTAGCGGAGATCGTAGGTACTAAGTTCCGGCTGGATCACGTCTACGGCATTTTGATGATAGATGGCAACCCAGGCGGAACACTTCACGGCGGCGGTACGCCTTATGACCCGTCGCAGTACTACGTTTTCCGAAACGACCGGATGTATAACGGGTTAACCGTCGTCTCGTGGGCACTCACCGATATGCTTCCGGGGCATGGCGGTTTCTGTTGTATCCCCGGCAGCCACAAGAGTAACTACCCGTGTCCATCGCAATTTCGACCAGTGAAGGATAACAAAACTTGTATGGCACCGGTGCATCAGAAGGCAGGCGACGCTGTCATCTTTACGGAGGCGTTGACACACGGCACGCTCCCGTGGACTGCCTCACATGAACGGCGTTCAATCCTGTTCAAGTATTCACCGGGACACGCCTCGTGGGGTCAAGGTAGATACGACGACGAACTCCGGAATCTGATGTCAGATGAAGATCAGAAGTTGATGTTGGAACCGCCTTATGTTTCAAATCGGAAACAGGTCGTTTAGCACTGTGTGAATTTTGCGTTTTAGGTTATATTTCTCGTAGGGGCGAGGTCTCCTCGCCCGATACCAAGATAACTATCCGTAATTTGAAACTGGATGGATCCCCCTGAGTTGTGCTTACATTTGACAGTATAGCCAAAGGGCGAATAGCATGAAAAAAAAGATACCTCTTTTCATCTTCACATCGCTTCTAACTTTATATGCTCTTATTAGCACCGCCTTTGCCCAGTATCCCGCGCATACCCAATTCAGCCTACCGGAAGGTGCGAAAGTCCGGCTCGGTAAGGGATCGGTAATGGAAATCGCATATTCACCGGATGGCAATTTATTCGCCGTAGCCAGCAGCGCAGGGATATGGCTATATGACACTGAAACGTACCAAGAACGCGCATTTCTCACAGGACAGAGAGGTGAGGTCACCAGTATAGCGTGGAGTGGGGATAGCAGGCTACTCGCCAGTGCAAGCGACGACGGTGTCCGTTTGTGGGACACCGCAACGGCTACGCTCAAAATCAACCTTACTGAACATCACGGTGAACACATGACACCTGAACTTGTAGCGTTCAGCACGGACGGCACTTTTCTCGTGAGTTCGGATTTTCACGGGATTCGTCTGTGGGATGTCAAAACTGCCACACTGAAAGCAACCCTTAAAGAACCGGGACATAGAGAGAGG
Organism: Rhodothermaceae bacterium; assembly: GCA_009841335.1. Lineage (GTDB taxonomy): Bacteria > Bacteroidota > Rhodothermia > Rhodothermales > Bin80 > Bin80. The sequence continues at coordinate 1,761 of VXLY01000024.1, forward strand.
GTTGGGAGCATATCTTTGAGCAGGGATGCGAGACTACTCGCCAGTGGCAGCTGGCACGAGGACACGATACAGATATGGGATGTCAAAACTGCCACACTGAAAACAACCTTCCCAGGATTCGGACCGGGAGACAAGTGCGTATCTTTGAATGCAGACGGCACACGCCTCGCCGCAGGTGGCACCGCAAGCGGCGGCAAATACGGGTGGTTCTTATGGGATGTCGAAAATGCTACACAAATAGCAACGCTTATAGAATATGAGACACCGGAGGGCGGTTCCTCACAGACCCCTGTAGAAAGTCTAGCGTGGAGCCCAGATGGGACAATACTTGCTGCTGGATATGATGGCATCGTGCGTTTGTGGGATGTCACAACGGCTGCACCTACACTCAAAACGACCTTCAGGGCCCAGACAGAAGGGGTAGAAAGTCTAGCGTGGAGCCCAGATGGGACACACCTCGCTACTGGCAGCTCGGATGTGCGTCTCTGGGATGTCCAAAACACTACGCTTAAAACGACCCTCACAGGATATACGGGTAGCCAAGGCTATACAGGCAGCGTCACGAGTTGCTCGTTGAGCGCGGATGGCACACGCCTCGCAAGTGCAATTTGGACAGATACGCTACATTTATGGGATGTCACAACGGCTACACACATAGCAACTTTGAGAACGACGCCGACCCACTCGTGGGAGCCTGTAATTGACAGTGTGTCCCTAAACCCAGAAGGCACGCTGATCGCTACAGGCCAGGCAGATGGGCTACGTTTATGGGATGTCAAAAGTACAAAGGAGGTAGGATTACTCACAGAAAAAATATCGGACAGAAGTCCATCAGGACGGAGAATCAGTAGCGTCTCGTGGAGTGCAGATGGCACACACCTGGCCAGTGGAAATGATCACGGGACAGTGCATTTATGGGATTTCACAAATACCACGCCTACACTTAAAGCAACCCTGATCGGACATAGAGAGGAAGTCCATAGCGTCGCGTTGAACGCGGATGGCACACTGCTCGCAAGTGCCAGTGAGGGCAGCCATGCCTTACGTTTACGGGATGTCGAAAACGGAACAGAAAAAGTAATGTTCACAGAATTACTGCGTGACACCCGTGTTTATAGTTTATCGTTGAATGCGGACGGAACCCTCCTTGCCAGTACAAGTGGGCGAGACGGGACGCATCTATGGGACCTTACAGGTGCTAGCCCGAAGCCAATCCTTACAGGTATTTCAAGTACTTGGGTAGCGTTGAACCCAGAGAGTACGATACTCGCCAGCGGAGATAGGTACGGAAAGGTGAGTTTATGGGATGTCCCAACGCTTATGGCTGTCCCGAAAACGCCCTTCCCAGAAAATAAGACTTTATCCATCTCCGTTATGTCGGAGGCTTTCGTTAAAGTCTCCGTTATATTGAAATTTATCGCTGCACATAAAGCGACCTTCACAGGGCACGCAGATACTATAAGGGGGCTATCGTGGAGTGCCGATGGCTCCCTGCTTGCCAGTGGGAGTGCGGACGGCACGGTGCTGCTGTGGGATATAGACGCACTTCAACATCCGAAAACCGATAACTGATTTACCAATCCGCCACGCTGCCATCGGTGTCGTAATAGAATTCACCGCCGAGTTCTTCAGGATAGGTATCAAGCGTCTGTTCCGCCTCTTTCGGATCAATCTCAAAACCGAGTCCCGGCTTTGTCGGCAATTCAATGTGTCCATCTGTAACTTGCCAATCTTCAATAAACAGACCGTCACCTAAGCCGGCATCAATCTGTTCTTGGATGAGGAAATTCGGCACAACAGCATCCACATGAAGGGAGGCAGAGAAAGCAACGGGACCGATAGCACAGTGCGGAGCGATGTGCATGTAGTAGACCTCCGCCATGTTTGCAATCTTTTTGAGTTCCGTAATGCCACCGGCGTGGGAGGTATCGGGTTGTAGATAAGCGACCGCCTGTTTTTCAAAAACCTCGCGAAACCCCCAACGGGTCAGCAGCCGTTCACCTGTCGCGATCGGAAACGGTACATGGTCGGACACCAGTTTAAGCGCGTCTACATTTTCTTGCGGA
>VXLY01000069.1 GCA_009841335.1 Rhodothermaceae bacterium
CGTCAAGCTCACAGCATAGAAGTTGCATCTGAGGCAGTCTGATCCTGCACGAATTCCTGACTTCGACAGGTACGGGTTGACTCGGGGGTCGCGAACGGGCATTTTTGGCCATTTTCGGGTGATTTCGGGGCATTTTGGGGGTATTTGGGGCCATTTTAGCCTTGAGTTCCGCCATCCTGTTTTGTAGTGTTCAAATTGCCCGGGACACGCCCAAAAACAAGCTTATACCCCTGGCGATGGGGCTCTTTTGACCTTCGTAGAGTTACAACCTGTCGAAGTCAGGTTAACCAGATTTTTGTAATCATGAACCGATTTAGTTTACTCCCCCTGATTTCTGCTGGGTTAGCTCTGCTGTTCCTAGCTGCGATACCAATAGTTTTCAGTGCCGAGGACGGAGTTGTTGTGGAGCATGCGCCAATAACTTCTTGCGTTGCAACAGACACCGAGAATGGGACGTGCTGCCCGTTACAGGGAGCTCATTGCGTTATCGCCGGGACCAGTGAGGGTACTGTAATTATCCCAAACACGCAATGGATCACTGGTGGTGATCCGTGCCCGTAAATGGATTTCAGTCGGACATTTTGTCCGGATATATAACAAAACTCCGGAAGCGGCCGGATTTCCCGGTGATCGCGGGAAGGGGTGAGACATAATGCCCTTATGTGACATCCGCGCCCCCAGACATACAGATTACACATATTCAGCGCCGTAATTCTGTGTCTGTTCTCATGTGCCCTGCGCGCCCTCAACGCGCGGCACGATTCAGAACTTCATTGGATAGTCCAATCCCCCGCTTCACGTTTATCCTGCCGCCGCTGAGCCTGTTCTTGCCTGTACTCCTTCAATAGCTTATTCAGTATCTCTTGTGCTTTCTTGACCTCACAAATCTCCCGCGGAATCTTATCACTATCCAAAGAGACCAGGGCATTGGCAAGCAGGTTATCGGCTTCCCGGATCTTGTTCTTTGTCTGGATGTCCATCTCCATTTTGTTGCAGGGCTGTTTGCTTGCGCAATATAGCCCACTTCCGAATGCTCACCCCCCTTACGCATTGCTCGCAGGGTCCCGCCGCATCATTTCAATGTTGTTACTCGAATCCATTGAATCTGTACGTGTCCATTCTCATCAACGGCTCGGTATACAGGGCCGGGGCCTTTCCTCTTAGCCATACGAATCTCCCATTCCTGTCGCTCTCCATTCCTCTTGTAATTATCTATTGCCTTCATCGCATTGTCTCCCTCCCATTCCCCTCTCGGCTCAAAGACATCACCATCCTTACTCACATATACCTCAAAAATGCTCATCATGCTTGCCGACCTATCGGCGTTTAGTTAGTGTATTGGTGTTATGCTGCCGCGCCTCTTTTCTCTTTCTCACACGGCGCACTTTTTCGTGCATATTGCTTGCCGCGCAGCTTGTCCGTCAGCGGGTACGGGACTTGCTTGGGATCCAGGTCAAAGAAAGCTCCGTACGTCTCTTGCGTAGCCTTGCGAAACACAACTGCATCCGCCTTCGAAGTTACCGTGCTACACCCACGCACAGGCACAACGCGCAGGATTTTGTACGGGTCCCCCAACACCAGCAGAAACCGCTGCAGCGCGTGTTTATGCCCGTTCGATTCAAGCGTCTCTCGCAGTTGTACACCGTATAGGCGCCACCCCCGCGCCGTATATTGTGATCCTACGACATGATGTCAAGGTCACAACAACTACTTTGAAAAACCCAAGTAAGAGCAACGTATTCGCAGGTTGCTGGAAACAATAAAGTTCGATAAGTCCGACATGCGGAAGATTTTCAATCGTTCTGTCATTTATTGTCGTACGTGCAAGCTCAACCTACAAAGTGATTACTCCCATTAGCACCGTGCCTTTGCTTAACTGTAATGCCTTACTCTTTGATCTAGATGGTGTCCTCGTAGATTCAAACCCTGTCTACGAAACTCACTGGCTGATCTGGGCCCAGGAGCGGGACGTGTCTTATCAGCACATTTTGGAGGTTCATCATGGCCGGCCTGTATCTGATACAATTCGAGTTGTTGCGCCGCACCTGGATCCGATCACAGAGGCTGAGGCTTACCGGCAGTCCGTTATAGCCGACAACCATCTGGAGCGTGTACGATCGTTCCCAGGCGTTTCAACGATGCTAAAGGAACTCCCGCCTGACCGATGGGCCATTGTCACAAGTGCACCACGGGCATTCGCACTCAAAACACTCCATTACTTGGACTTACCCATGCCGAAAGTATTCGTTAGCAGTGAAGACATCGGCGTGGGTAAACCGGCCCCCTATCCGTATTTGAGAGCTGCGTGGGGACTGAATCAATCTATTGAGGACTGTATCGTAGTTGAGGACGCACCCGCAGGCATACAATCTGCTAAGGCTGCTGGCGCTCGCATAATCGCAGTTCAGACGACCAATAGCCCAGATGTCCTCCATGAAGCAGATTTCCTCGTCAATGAGGTTTCAGATTTGACAATAGTTTTTAGCGGCTCCAATCTGAAGGTCACCTTGGACTTGTAACTGAAATGCTCATGACTCAGTCGGCAGACGGCCTGCATAATGACTGTTCAGATCAGCGTTGCGCCAAAGTTAGATTTTCTAGGATTGTGGTCGGTTTGGGATTCCAAATCATTCAATTATCACAATTTGCGATAGCATCGTGCGCAGATCAGATGAGTTTCGTCATCTGGACCAAAAACTTCGCGGGGCTGAGGAGGCGCTGCGACCGACACCAGATGAAAAAACTGGGTAGCGTCCCCCTCGGTTTGCAAACTAGATGAACTCCAGTACAAAGAATACACTCGTTGTGCTTGATCGCCATGCAGCCTTGGCGCAACGCCTTGCCAGCGCACATGAACGCGCGCACGGTACTCAAGTCATGACGATGAACGATTTTGTCGCCCGACTCGCAGGAGGGTTTACGACAACTATTGATACTATACTGCTGCGCAAAACCGTACACGAGGTACTAAGCGAAACACATCTGGGGAACCTGGACACCATAAAAGACCTTCCAGGTTTTGTCCATGCGGCGACACACACACTCCACAAGGCCTGGTATAGCGGCTTTGATCTGCAACAAGATCATCCCCGTGTGCAGGCTATTGCGCGCCTGGAGCGCGCCGTTTTGGACAAACTGCCGGCTTCCATGTTGCGACCCTCGGCCCTTATTGAGGCTGCCAGCACCAGAATACAACATGCATCTGCCATATTTGGGTCGGTGCGTATCCTGGGCATGACAGAACTTCACCCCTGCTGGTGGCCACTGATTGAATTACTGTGCAAACACATATCGGTGACCTGGGTGGCTGGCCCCAGGCACATCCCGGCAAGGCTACCTAAGATTTGCAACCTTGAATCCGGCCCCAAAGAAAGCCCCGAAATCACTGCGGTTAGTGCCTCTACTCCCTACCATGAAGCCATCGAAGCAATTCGGTGGGCGCGCCAGATGGTGGTGCAGAAGAATGTTAAACCCGGAGACATTGCCATCGCATCTACGGATACTACCGCGTACGATGACTACTTCATCGCGCTGCGCGAAGAGTCCGATCTTCCACTGTATTTTGCGCACGGCGTATGCGTTATCAATAGCCCCCAAGGACAGGCTACAGCCGCTTTGGCAGATATGCTGCTACGCGGAATATCGGCAGATCGGCTGAATCGGCTAAGTGCCCACAAGCGTTTTTTAGCGGATGATGTTAAAGGGTTTGGAAAGACCTGGCGCGAGCTATCCCGCAAAATTGATGATGTTCATACACTCTCGCATGAACAACTCGGTGTACGCCTTGAAGCTTTGGCTGCCGCGGATGTGGCCAACGAGCAACACGCACTATCCAGACTGCTATCCGAAGTAACCGACAGTTACTCTGTTTCACCCGAACGGAACCCCACAATGAGTCTGGCCGATCATGTGACCATGAAGCGAATATGGTTGCGAGCAGGCGAAAATTTGCTTAAGGACGCTGCCCTAACTCTTTGGAATCGTGCACTACAATCTGCTTCGGCTGCCTCATTTGAGCAAACAATCGCCAGTGTTTCATTACAGGAGCCTCCAGAATTCTGTGAGAGGGTAGCCTGGATGCCTGCAAGATCACTGGCTGCGTCACCCCGCCGATACGTTCGGCTCCTGGGATTGAACTCGCGTCACTGGCCCCGCGAGAATACTGACGATCGCCTCCTCACAGGTCCTGGCCTGGAAGATGCAGCCAAAGCACTGGATCCACTGCCTGTGGCAGACGCTGATCGAAGGGATTTCACTACCATATGTAAGACTACGACCGACTCCGTGACCTGCTCCTTTGCACGACAGGACGGAGACGGAAAGGTACTCGGAAAAAGCCATCTCCTGTCAGCTGAACTGCTCGAACAGACATCACGTCTGTTTCGGAATGCAAAACCCCTTCACGCTATGAGTGAGGCGGATCGACTGCTGGCACAGCCTGAGGATCTCAATGAGGATCCATCAGCCAAACGAGCACTTGCATGCTGGCATAATTGGCGGGCCGGTCACGTCACTGAACACGACGGACTGATTCGAGCCGATCATCCTCTTATAAACCACATTCTCAGTAAGCCAGCATCCGCTACCTCACTTACACGAATGCTGCGCGCTCCCCTAGGTTATGTATGGTACTACGGATTAGGTTGGCGGGGAGCCGATACAGGCGCAGATACACTGACCTTAAATCTAAAACTATTTGGAAAGCTGGTACACAGTGTACTGCAAACGGTGCTGCAAAAGCTGAACCTTAACCGAGGAGCCCCAAACCAGAAACCCTTGGAAGAGTGCATCAGAGCAGGCGTGCAATCTGGAATGGATGCTTGGGAAACGCTTCACGGAACACCACCAAGACTGCTATGGGGTTACATGCGGGAACTCATGTTGGAAATCGCTTCGCGCGTATTTCTTAGCCAGAGCCAAATTGAAAATGGAGTTTCATACGCGGAAATCCCCTTCGGCTCCCAGTCCGCAGATGTAGAGGATGATTTCCCTTGGGATGTTACGGCATCTGTAATCCTTAAAGGGACCGGCTTACGTGTAACTGGATCGATTGACCGTCTGGATATTGATCCCGACAATGAAAGAGCTTATCTGTTGGATTACAAGACTGGAAAACGACAAAAGGAAGCCGGACTAAATGGCGGTCGTGAAGTGCAACGCTGCATTTATCTTGTAGCCGCACAGCAACTACTTGGACAGAATATAGAAACCACCGCCAGCCTGCTGTTCGTGAAAACTGGAGATCAATTGGAACTCCCCGAGCCACAAAATTCCTTTATTGATGAGCTTGCAAGTGCCATCAATGAAGCGGTCAGTAGTCTTAGAAGTGGCAATGCCCTATTAGGGGTTACTTCTGAGGACAAGAGCGACTGGGGCATCTATGGAGGTCTGAGGCTGGCTTTACCGGCTGATTTACACAGAGGATACACCACCAGAAAAGAGGTTGACGTAAAAACCCGGCTTGGACATGATCTGTGGAGTTTTTTGAATACAGATACATGACCCCCCAGGGACACCAACTCCCCGACGCTAAATCCAGATACCGCGCGCTCACGGCCATTGATCAGTCGTTGGTCGTGGAGGCGGGCGCAGGTACAGGAAAAACCACAATTTTAGCCGGACGAATTGCAGTCCTGCTAGCCCGTGGCAAGAACCCCGAGAATATCGTCGCCGTTACTTTTACGGAGTCTGCCGCGAGCGAGCTATTGCTGCGCGTTCGGGAATACATCAGAAGACTTCGACAGGATGATTTTCCACCTGGCCTGGGAGACGTTTTCAAGAGTGGAATTTCCTCCCGGGAAAAGATTTGTTTAGAAAAAGCTGAGGAAAACCTTGACAACCTTGTTTGCTCTACCATTCATGGCTTCTGTCAGCGCATACTCAAAACCTTTCCGGTAGAAGCCAACATTGATCCCGGTGCGACCATTATGGACGAGCGTCAATCTAACCGGGTTTTCAAGGAGGTGCTGGATAATTGGTTACACAAGACACTCTCAGACGAAAATGGAGCATTAATTGCGGGGTTAATAACCCGCTACGGAACCAACTACACGTCTGGATACCGCCACATCCAGGATGTAGCAAACAGGATTCGGGCCCACCGCAATGTTAAAGCTGCGAACCCTGAAGGGTTTGACGAAAAACTGGAAGAATTTCGGAATGCACTTCTGTCATATGTGACGTTTATCAAGGCTTTACCCGTTCCTGAGCCCAAATCGAAGATTATTGCCGATTCATTCACCCATTGGTGCGAACTGGCCCAAATTACATCCAACAGTGATGTCAACCAGCTTCTAGCCCTGATAGATTTTCCGTCAGAACATGGCTTGGTAACAAAGAATTCCCGCGCAACTGTCACTACCTACTCCCAAAAAGCACGTACAGTTGATTGGTACAGTGCACTGGATGGAACGAAAAAATCAATAAATGATGCCCGCAGGCAAGCGAGCACTGCATACGAACGTGTTAGATCCTTATGGAACGGCGAGATTCGGCTTGCACTTGCAGACCAGCTTCTGGCAGACCTTGTAGACAACTTGAAAGACTTACTGAATCACTATCAGCTCTACAAGCGATCAGCCGGTCTGCTGGACTTTGATGATTTGATTATTGGTACGAGGAATCTGCTTCGCCATGGGAAACATGGTCTTTCCGTCCGACGGGCACTCGCCCGGCAGTATGAATACATCCTGGTAGACGAATTTCAGGACACAGACGCACTTCAGGCGGAAATTTTCTGGTGTCTCTCCAGTGACGACGACAGCCATGACTGGACCAGTTTTGCGCTTCGTCAAGGAGCACTGTTTATCGTTGGGGACCCGAACCAGTCCATTTACAGGTTTCGCGGGGCAGATGTGGATATCTATACAAGAGCGCGGAAAACTTTTCCCGAAGATCGGGTCCTAAGCATTGTAACGAATTTCCGATCCAGCGCGTCTGTTCTTGACTTTGTGAACAACCGATTCAATCAACCGCTCTCGGAACCAGATCAAGCCGGATATAAGGCGCTGAAGCCATTCAGACTGGATTCAGACAACGCGCAGGCTGTGGTCTCTGTGGTCTTCAATACCGAAGAACAAAGGCTAGCAACCTTTCATGAGCATGAAGCACAGACTGTGGCGCAAATCTGCCATGAGCTGATTAGCACTGGCTACTCTGCAAAGGATATCGTATTGCTCACGCCCGTTGGAACCGGAATCCATTGTTATGAGCGCGAACTCCAGAGTCGAGGCATCAGTTTCGTGACCCAGGCCGGGAAAAGCTTTTTTCTACTTCAGGAAACACAGGACCTGGTGACACTAACATGCATCCTGGCCAATGGCTACGATCATCTCGCACTCGGGGCGTTTTTGCGTGGTCCAATTGTGGGGCTTACAGATGAGGAACTTCTTGACATTGTTTGGAACTTGGAGCGGGATCCCGACGAACCGGACAGGGTGCCCAGGCTTAGTGCCCTCGTTGATCTGGATCAAATCAATAATGAAGTAGCAAAGAAAGCTCTTGGACATCTCCAGTCTCTGTTAAGAATTGCCCAGACGGTAACTCCACACGCGCTGTTGTCAGCAGCAATTGATGTCTTCCATATTCGACCCTTGTTGCAACAACGCTTTAGCCAGCAATCGGCACGGGCACTCGCAAATGTGGACCTGTTTCTTGAATGGGCGAGGGCCTACAGTGTGCGAGGCCTGAAAAGTTTCGCGCGGGCTATGTATCAGAATTGGGAGCGGGAATCCAAAATGCCCGAAGCCAGACCGGACACAATACGCGATGCAGTCACCATAAGCACGATGCACAATGCCAAAGGGCTGGAATGGCCTGTTGTGATACCGATAAATACTTGGAGAAAGTATAGAAGGCCGGAAAGTATAGCCGTTGATCGGGTCCATCAACAGCTTTACGCCAAGGTGCTTCACATCCCTACTAGCGGCCACGAGACATTCGTGAAAACTGAGCAAAAACACGAGGGCCGCGAACGGGTCCGCCTCTGGTACGTTGCCTCAACACGTGCCAGAGATCTCCTTGTACTTACACTCCCAGACTCGCAGCAGAATCTGAATGGGTCTTGGCGCTCAGTTGTGGACCTTCGTGTGGATGAGTTGCCGGAAATGAATCTTGATTTGTTGCCGAGTGCCCCAAGCAAATCGGAGGACAGAAGACCAGGGCCCCAACTCCAAGTACAGTCACGCGACCAGTACCTGAGAGAATCAAACAAACTCAGGCAGTCGTCCGGCCAGCTCACGTGGGTTACGCCCAGCAAGGATGAAGTGCCTGTAACAGATCTGGACACAGCATTTATTGATCTCGGCGAATCGACCATTCTTGAGGCTGAATTGCCTCCGATAACCGGTGCCGGACTCGTACGAGGACAAGTAATTCACCGACTGATTGAAGAAATCCTTACCGGGGAGACTACCCTCGACCAAGCCACAGAAAGGGCTGAAATCCTCATAACTCAGATCCAGTCGTATCCCGAAATTGAACCTCAAGACTCAATTGATCCCGTCGAGTTAAGTCTTCGGGTGGATAGAGCATTAAAGCTTCCCCAAATTCATCCGATTGTCGACTCACTTGTCCCCGAATGCCCGGTCTACAACTTCGAATCAGAAAATGGAGCGTCCTCTGTCGTTGTGGGCATTGCTGACGCTATCAGCGTTTCCTTGGATGGCACACCACAATTGATCATCGACTGGAAGAGCGGCCAAGTTGAGCCGCATCATGAAGAACAGATTGCTGCCTATTTGAGAGCAACCGGAATAAACCGCGGCCTGTTGGTCTATGTTGACAGTGCACAAGTCAAGGAGGTACAGATATAGCCTCGTCACACCACCACGAGACAACTGTCCTCCAACATCATCCGACAGCTTCCTTTAGGGCTTTGTCAAACGCATGCAGCGTGTGGGTTACAGCGGCAGCATCATGGGCTGTGGACATGAACCAGGCTTCATATTGAGACGGTGCAAGATGAACGCCAAACTTGAGCATTGCATTGAAAATCTTGGCGAACAAATCAGTGTCTGATGTGGACGCCGTTGTCCAATCGGTTACTGCTGCATCCGTAAAGAAACAGCTGAACATAGTTCCCAAACCATTCACCTGCATCGGAACCGACCAGCGCGTAGCAATGGATGCTAATTCCTCCATTAACAACGCGGTCTGAGAAGCCGTGCCCGCCCACATATCTTTGTTCAACCCCAAGTCCAGCGTAGCGAGACCAGCCCGCACCGCAACTGGATTCCCGGAAAGCGTGCCTGCCTGGTACACTGGCCCCTCAGGGGCAACCCAGGACATTATGTCCGCTCTTCCTCCGTAGGCTCCGATCGGAAGCCCTCCTCCAATTACTTTACCGAGTGTCGTTAAATCCGGGGTCACGCCAAACAGAGATTGGGCGCCACCTGGATGCACCCGGAAACCCGTCATTACCTCGTCGAAAATCAGGAGTACATCGTGCGCCTTCGTGACCCTACGCAATCCTTCCAAATAGCCATCTACAGGTGGAATCACACCCATGTTGCCTGCCACCGGTTCAACTATCATCGCCGCAATCTGCCCGGCGTATTGATCCAGGACTGTCTCTACCGCGGAAAGATCGTTGAATGGCACAACCAGCGTGTCTTTTACGGTACTGTTGGGAACCCCAGGACTGTTCGGTAAACCCAGTGTGGCGACTCCGCTGCCTGCCTGCACCAACAGACAGTCCGCATGACCATGGTAGTTGCCGGCACACTTTATAATCTTATCGCGTCCGGTAAAGGCTCTTGCCAACCGAAGCGCACTCATTACAGCTTCCGTTCCTGAGTTCACCAACCGTAATCGATCGATTCCGGGCATAACCGTCTGCACTTTGCCCACAAGCGCCGATTCGTGCTCGGTACAGGCTCCAAAACTTGTTCCTTTTGCAGCTGCATCTTGCACAGCGGCAACCACCTCTTCATGGGCGTGTCCCACAAGTAATGGCCCATAGGAGAGTACATAATCAACATATCGGTTGCCATCTACATCTTCGATCCATGCTCCAGCCCCTTGCTTAACAAAAACCGGCGAACCACCAACTGCTTTGTAGGCGCGAACTGGTGAGCTGACCCCTCCGGGCATGCGGGTTTTAGCAGCTGCAAAGAGTGCTTGTGAGCGTGAATGTGTGTGCATGATTTCGTTTTGTGCTGACTTGGTGATAATTATCTAATAAATTGTACTCGCTTGGGATATTCCGTACAAGTATCCCACACCTGAAGCTATCCCGAGAGAATCTTGAATAATCAGGTAATTCTCTGGTCTGGTCTCCATAAAAAGATACTATTGGGTGTGCAATTTGAGCTATAAAGCTATTTGAAGCACGCTCCCGCAACCCAATCACAGCGCAAGAGCCGAGTATTCCTGATACTTCGAAAGTCATCTTCATTAGTTGAGCAAGCTGCTCGTAAAACAAAGTTAGTTAGCTTCGCTATTGGTCTGAATAGGAGCCGGAATTCGGCCTTCCCGATTATCCGTGGAAAAACTCCTAATCTTGCTGCCTTATATATTCATCGCTTCCTGGCAGACGTGGCCGATGACGAGATTGCCAGTGAAGTCAATGAATTGGGGTCCATTCTGGCACCATGCACCCAGCAGGACTTCAGATTCTTTATCTTGCTTAAGTAACCACCTTAATTCCTATGCGCTCCAAACTTGTTTTTACAGTCTTTCTCGCTTGCCTAGCCGGATGCAGCGGCCCGAGCAGCAACGAACCGCTTACCGTTAGCAAACTTTTTCGAACAGGTGCCGTGCTGCAACGCAATACAACTGTTCCTGTCTGGGGAACCGCTGCACCCAGCACCACGGTCACCGTTACCCTTGACTACGCCGAACAATCTGTTCGTGCAGCACGCGATGGAACTTGGATGGTCGAATTGGAACCTCGCCCCGCTGGTGGCCCACACCAACTCATGGTAGCGACGAACACGGATACCCTGATCGCTGATAATATCATGTTCGGAGATGTCTGGATCGCATCAGGACAATCCAATATGGAATGGACCGTGGCAAACTCAGCAGACGCCGAAAATGAAATCGCCTCCGCTGATGATTCACTCCTGCGCCATTACAAAGTCCCCCGCACATGGTCTTACGATCCCCAAGACACACTCGCAGGTGGTGAGTGGCACCATGCTAATCCGGAGCACGTGGCCGCCTTCACAGCTGTTGGGTATTCCTTCGCCAGAGAGCTCCGTGCAGCAACTGATATACCCATCGGCATTCTGAACACCTCATGGGGTGGAAGTAGAGTAGAGGCATGGATGGACCCCACCGCACTTGAAATGGATGAAACGCAAATCGCACAGCTCCTAGATTCTCCACGGGCTCGTGCAGATAGTCTGATGCAGGTTTTCATTGAAGAGCATGGTGCATCTGCTGACGCAGATCCAGGCTTTGACGGCGATGAGCCAGTCTGGGCCGATCCCGAATTAGACTCGTCGGACTGGATGGATATTGCTGTGCCGGGCTCATGGGAAGCAGGTGGACTGGAAGGGTTGAACGGTTTCGTCTGGTACCGTACCACTTTTGAACTTGAGTCTGTCCCTTCCGAAGCGGTACTGCGTCTTGGGACAGTAGATGATCGCGATATGACCTGGGTCAACGGTCAGCTAGTGGGAGAAACCGGCCGGTATATGGTTGAACGAGCCTACACTGTTCCCGAAGGTGTTTTACGTGCCGGCACCAATCAACTGACCGTTCGGGTACATGATACGGGCGGTAACGGGGGGATCGTGGTTGGAGATTATCCTCTAGCACTGCAGTGGTCGGAAGGGGAAGTGCAACTGGCAGGGATGTGGAAAATCAGAGTTGGACAATTCCAGATTAACCCAGGAGGCAACCCCAATCAGCAGCCGACACTGCTTTACAATGCAATGATTCATCCCATTTTCAACTTCCCCATTACAGGATTCATATGGTACCAGGGAGAGTCTAACGCAAACGATCCCGAGACCGCCACCGCGTATGCTGGCCAATTCCAGTCAATGATTCTCAGGTGGCGTGAGCTATGGGATAATGAAGCTGCACCCTTCCTGTTTGTGTCTTTGGCCAGCTTTCGTGCAGCACAAGAGGAACCTGGAGAGAGCAACTGGGCCATTCTTCGCGAGTCGCAGTCTGCTGCACTGGAACTGCCCTTGATTGGACAGGCCATCACGCTGGATATTGGCGAAGCCGACGATATCCATCCCAGAAATAAACAGGATGTAGGGTTGCGGCTTGCACTTTGGGCCCGAAACCTCGTATACGGAGACGAGCTCGTATACTCGGGTCCAATTTACCGTGACCACCTCATAGAGGATGGGAAGGTCTACATCACATTTGATCACACTGGTGGAGGGCTTGTCTCACGTGACGGTCCTCTTGGAGGGTTTGCCATTTCGGGACCAGATGAAGTCTATGTTTGGGCGGAGGCCCAGATTCAAGGAGACTCAGTCGTTGTCTCTCATCCCGATATCCCAGACCCGGTCGCAGTACGCTATGCTTGGGCAGACAACCCGGATACAGCTAATCTTATTAATGTTGAGGGATTACCTGCAGCTCCATTTCGAACGGGACAATAGCCCATGCACTGTGACACATATTGTCATAAGCAACAAATAGATGTGGTGACTTCTCGTGAACCACAAGCCCTTTTCAGAATCTAAACCCGAGACGAAAAGCCGCAAAAAAAGAACGGTATTGAAATACTTTGGAGCAGCCGCAGCCTTCCTTCTTGCAGGCTGCTTCCTTGCTTACCTTGGCCTCACGCACACAGAAGTAGGGCGTGACTCCCTACGCCAAGAACTTGAGCGCTCGTTTGCCGAATCCTTTAACGGGCGCCTCGCCATAGGTAATATTTCCGGCAACTTCCGCCCGATCGTTCGCTTTCAGGATGTGAAGCTCTATGACGAAAAGGATCAACTTTGGTTACGCGCAGAGGAAATAACCAGCCAGCCAAGTTGGTGGGCCGTTCTCAGCCGTAAAATAGACTTGCGCACACTCAGCATTGTGCGCCCCTCGCTAAACCTTGAGTATCGAGCCGACAGCACTTGGAACCTCGCCACTATACTGAGACGGGATCGAACGGGAGCATGGACATTTGAGTCTACACAGATTTCCATCACTGAGGGAACCCTCAACGTATCGTACGAAGAATTCGCGCCACCAGCAGTTAAGTCGGGATGGCTGTTCGACTTGGCGGCAGCGAATGTATCCAACCTGTCACTCAAGAGCGAGATCATACTGTATCCCGACAGGCGGCTCCTTACGATTGACTCGTTTGAGGCTTCAATAGACACTCTCCAGGTGGAGGCTGCCGGAGAGCTGGTACTAGAGCGTGGACAATTGCACGTGAATGCATTACAGCTGTCAAGTTCACTGAATGAGGCCGAGGTTGTAGGTGTATACTCCGGTGACGATCAACGCGTCAACCTTTCGCTGGCCCGGAGTTTCATTACTCCCGGCTTCGCCAACGCTCTCGTCCCAAATCTGATGCTTCCAGACTCGCTATCCCTGAGTGTTGATATAGAAGGTGACGGAAGACAATGGAATCTGAAAGACCTCAGCGCGAATACGAAACGCTCACATATTATCCTGAACTCGTCTGACATCAGCTTCGACAGGGACCAGTTATCATTTAACGCTGTGGTTGGACCCAGCGTGTTAGATCCTTTGGATATACACGCACTCCTTGGCACAAACACCTGGAGCGAGAGAGCCATACAACTTGAGGGCCAATTGAGAGGTCTGAGAAACATTGATAGCACTCAGATTGCGGGAGTGCTCGATATTGCAACCGAAGCAAGTGGTCGTGGACTACTCGAGATATCAGCCTATCATGACACAACATGGAGTTACGCCGCACAGTTAACGGCAACGGAGGTTGACTTACAGAGCCATACAGGCCGGCAAGAACTTAACAGCACCATTAATGGTCAATTAACGATCGAAGGAAGGGGGATTCGTAAGCCATCCCTTTACACCTCCCTTGCGATTGCTCCGTCCACAATCGCCAACCGTTCTCTGGACAGTCTTTGGATTGCGGGAACTGTTGTCGACCACCAGATAAGGCTCGATGGCTTTGCAGTAGAGCAAGACGCTCGCCTCGAAACCGATTTTATGGCCTCTTGGGCAGACAGCGTCTTTTCGTACGAAGCTCAAGGCAACTTGACAGCAGTTGATCTCGGAAGAATCCTTGCAATCCCTGAACTGGAAACAAGCGTGAATGCGGGATGGACACTCAATGGATCAGGGACCGATTTGTCTACCCTTGCCGCCGCGCTAGACATTCAAACCGACTCATCTACGGTCAACTGGAACGACGTGCAACGTTCTGCCCCCCCTACCCAGTGGTCTATTTCTGTAACTGATCCAGCGGCAATAGGCCCGCGCCTGATCATTGGAGGAAACGTATTAAACCTTGAAGCTTCGGGCACACTTCATGCAAACCTGCTCGAAAGTATCGGAGGCGCTTGGATTGGAGCGTTTTCTGAATTGTTTGACCGATTCGCTGTCAAATTGAAAGACAATCCGCCGACGACATTTGCAAGTGGACCCTCACTGGATCAACTCAACGCGGCCCTCCAGATAGAGGGGGTCTTGGCATCTGCCCAATTAGCTTCATTAGATCTGGACATAAACTGGAGGCTATTTGAACATCCAGCCACCAGTGCACTACTTCCCATGCTGCCCGAGCTATCGAGCAATATCCAGGGTGAGGCAAACATTCGCGCGGATTCTGACAAACTCCGTTTACGTTCTCAAATCCAGGACGAGGTACTGGTTTTCGGCAATGTTACAGCGTACCAACCTAGTGGTACGCTTACGCTTGAGGCGGACCTGAACCAGACTCTGGAATCATCATGGCAAATTGATCTCAGCCTGTCAGCCGACTCTCTTACCAATAGTGGAATTGCCCTTCTGCAACCCGACGTATTTATTAAACAGGACGGACTAACCGGAACAGTGGATATTAGCGCATACGGCAGAGACACAAACCAGCCTGGCCACCTGTTCTCAAATATCCAACTCCTCCCGGATCGATCAAGAATCCAAATTCAACAGGTAGTGCTCCCACTTGAGGAAACCACATGGGAAACATCCCAGCCTGCCAGTATCGACCTGTTTGCTGATGCAACTGTAATTACCCCATTTCGTCTCGAAAATGTCGGACCATTTCTTGATGAAGTACAAGCAATTACTGTTTACGGCAGTTTATCGAGCCAGCCAACCGACACGCTTAATCTTGAACTAAAGGCCGTAGACTTGAATTATCTCTCGAGCACATTCAACCTTAGACGACCACTAGGGGGGCAAGTTAATGCAGATTTGCGGTGGACTGGTCTCTGGCAACCTGAAATCACCGGGACCATGGGGGTTGATACGCTTACTTTCGACAAAACGGTGATCGGCCAGGTACGGGCCTCCAGTACCCTGCTACCCGGTCAGTCCGATCTGCAGGTGTCCATGGTCGTGGATTCAATTCAATCTGCACCTGCAGGGTTTGAGGATGCTAGTAATCAAATGTTGCTCACCGGCAATATGACTGTTCCCAGTAGGGAGAGTGCCGGAGCGCTTGACTTCTCACTCGATGTGCAGCGCCTTGATGCATTTTTTCTGAAGCTGTTTCTAAGAAGATTTGGAGATTTTGAGGGCGGTTTCAATGGACAAATTACACTTAGCGGTCCTCCAGATGATCTGGCGCTTGGCGGAACACTGACTTGGGAAGACGGCCATTTTGACATTCCAAAATTCAACACCTCCTATAAAGCTGCTGCGTCTGTCACGCTTCTGGACGACAAAATCCTCGTGGATGAACTGCTGGTGCAGGATGGAGACGGTGGTTCAGCCACTCTTTCTGGAATGCTTGATCTCAATGGCTTCAGATTTCTCTCCTTCGATGCATTCGCGGAGGTTGACGCACTGCAGATATTAAATGTTGTCAACTTTACGCGCGACCTCTCTTTCTATGGAGATATTCGTGTATCCGGTGATGCCACATTAACTGGACCTGTTCACACTTCGTTTCTACGTTCGGACAACCTAGTCATTACACCACAAAGCGAGATATATATTCCGGTTCGTGAATCCGACTCTGTTCACGACCCAGGATTCATCGTCTATATAGATCCTGAGCGGCCTGTTGAGGATCAGTTGGCCTCTTTCCAGCAGCGTGATAATATTTTGGCAAGGCGCCCCGAAGGTGAGCGGGAGTTTCGGGATGGACTGGATATGGATCTCAATATCGTGGGGCCCCCTGGATCAACCATTCGCCTCGTTATTGATCCGTTGCTGGGCGATGTGATAAATGGCGTCGGAAGTGCCCGCGTTCAGATCCAGCGAACAGGCGGAGATGTCGCAACGTACGGCTCATTTGAATTATCGTCCGGGGACTACCTTTTCACGGCGGGTGAGGTATTCGTACGGCGTTTCCTGATTGATTCCGGCACGATCACCTGGACCGGCGAACCACTCAATCCTGCGCTTGATATTGAAGCGGCCTACCGCACCCGCGCATCGCGCAACGGCCTACCGGACGATGTGGGTGGATCAATAAGAACAAGTTTACCGCTGTTCGTAAATTTGAACGTTGCTGGCACACTTAATGCAGTGTTGATTGATTTGTCGCTGGAGATTGATCAGCGACAGGAAGCCATCAGCGATACACCACTGCTGGATTCGTATTTGAATCGACCAGATCTCGCTGCAGAACACGCCACCAGCGTTTTGCTTACGAACTCATTTCTGCTTTCCGCAGACGGCACACGCAGTGGGATTTTGACCAGTTCTGCGGTCAATAGTGTATCCAGTCTCGTGGCTAGCCAACTCAACCGTTACCTGAACCAGGTTATTCCGCAAGCGGATTTCACACTTGGGGTTCAGAGTGACGAAGACATACAGGACCTGGATGTGGCTGCGGGAATTTCGTTAAGACTTTTGAATGAGCGTTTGATTATCCGCGGAGAGGGCGTGTACCGCGGACTAAATGCCGAGGAGACGGTTTCCAAGGGCCTTGAAGGTGAGTTCGTTGTAGAGATCCGATTAAGCCCTTCGGTAGCCGTGGAAGTTTTTTACCGACGTGAAGGAGATGTTCTCAGCGAAACTCTCATCACGAACGAAACCGGACTTGGTCTAAACTATCGTACTGAATTTACCTCTTGGCGGAAGTTGTTCGGACATCAAGTTTCCGAGCCAAAGGAACTTGCAGACAGAAACCAATAGAACATTTGGGGAACTATGTGCCTATAGGTCCAGACCTATTCTTGTGTCTGACCAAAGGTTCTTCTGTTTTGAGTCTGGTTGGAGCATTGCAGAGACTCATTCGTGCCCTTAAGGATTGTGCTACAACACCGCGGTGATGCAGCGCGGAAGTCGTACCCGATTGCTCTGATCAGAAAATGGATGGTTCTGAAAAGAGCCGTCCGACCTTGGATCCGGCAGCCGAGAGAAATGTCAGACCTGAACAGACCGTAGCGAACCGCCACTGGTTCAGAACAAGCATATCAGACATCCTCCACCGTCGACGGCTGGCCCCGGCACATATATGCCATGAAATGACCGCCCGATGTACCCATCTGCCTGCATTGAAGTGCTAGATACGGCGAACCCGGCATCGGTAGCCTTCTTGCAGCCGACCATCGATTGATAGTCAGGCCGACTCAGCACATTGAAGCCGCCGGAATTGGGCTCCATTCACGATACTCAGCTGTCGGGACCGATTGGAGAGGTTTTCGTCAACATAATTTTCACTCACATACCGAACATTTCCCAACTAATGGCTCTCCACCCGACGCGGAATACATGGTTATTTGTATATTGGGGCCATTGCGCCTTCGGTCTGGGCATTTCGCCTGGGTAAAGGGGAATCCGGTGCCTTCTTGCTGCAAGAACAAGCCGGAACTGTACCCGCAACTGTAGGCCGTACGGAAGTTGAAATACTTCCAGGAAAGAGGAAAGAGGGAGTTCATAGTCACTGTCCGCGTTGATGGGAAGGCTGTGAACACCGCCTCTTCGGACACACTGAGTGTGCGTACGGCGAGTCAGGAAACCTGCCGAAGGGAAAACGCGCCACCAACCTCCGGGCGTTGAGGTCATCGGTCGGCATCTGCTGGAGTGACCAGCTAGACGCAGCGGCCTGGATCTCTTGAATGGGGTTCAGGCACTGACATGCTGCGTATCCTACTTCTTTGTGCACTTCAGCCGCTTCCGGTCTTCGCCGCGCAAGTGGCCGATAGTACTGTCACGCTTCCTCCGATTACGATTACCGCTTCGCGGATACCCGTTTCCGTTGTGCACGCCCCCATACGGACGCAGGTGCTTGATCGCAGTGCCATCATAGAATCCGGGTCACTGACCGTGGCAGACTTACTGCGCCAACGTTCTGCGTTGTATGTTCGACATTACGTTGGAGGGCTATCAACTTTATCTCAGCGCGGCGGAACGGCCTCACAAACTCTGGTTCTGCTTGATGGCCATAGAATCGCAAGTCCACAAGCCGGACAACTGGACCTGTCCCTGCTACCAACGATACTGTTGAATGCGGTGGAGATCACCTCCGGCGCGGGTGGAGTTCTCTACGGCACCGATGCTGTTGGCGGAGTTGTAAACCTTCAAACGGCATCCTCCGAAAACCTCTTCACAGTACATGCTGAGACAGGAGAATGGGGAAAACGCAATGGTGCATTCTACGCCACCATGCGCCGTGGACGCTTAGCAGGTACAGTGGCAGGTGAGATAGATCGCTACAAGGGCGACTATCCTTACTTGAATCGCGCACTGTTCCCCCCGGAAGAATCGCCTCGTGAAGGAGGCGACCAGCAAAAGCATTCGATCTTTGGGTCAATGACGTGGACACGACCCAAAGAAGAATGGCGGGTAAGTGCATGGTACAATGACGCGGAGCGCGGACTGCCGAGTATTAATTCCTCGCTGCATTCTGGTGAGCGCCAGTGGGATGAGCATCTGCGTGTATGGACGCATGTCAGGCGGAAATGGCCATGGGGTTCATTGAAGGCCGGCGGCCTCACGCAAGTGGGGGCACTCCGTTACATGAATCCACGTACGGATATTGATAACACTGGTCGAACGACCTTATCATCTGTCCATGCCAATATTGATCTAAATCCAATCCGTGCCTGGCAACTGGGCGGAGGAATAGAAGCAGGATTTGGTCAAGCAGACCACCCAAGGCTGCAACAGGGCAATATGGAGCGTCGTTACGCTGGGTATGCCCACGCGATAGGGAGCTGGGGGCCAATGTCCATTTACCCAGCCGTGCGCCTGGATCATTATGCCCAACCGAAAAGGGTTAGTCCCATCATTCCCAGCCTGGGAGTAAATGTCCGTCTAAAGCGCAATCTCCATCTGAAGGGCTCGGCAGCCTCGGCATTTAGGATGCCCACCTTTAACGACCGGTTTTGGTTACCGGGAGGGAATCCAAATCTGAATCCTGAACGTGGTGAGTCTTTCGATGCCGGTCTGATATGGCTGTATGGTGGGCTACAGATTGAAATCACCACCTTTATGAACCGGCTACGCGATCAAATTGTGTGGCAGCCCACATCGGCCGGGTACTGGTCGCCGCTGAACGTCAGTCGTGCGACCAATTACGGACTGGAAACCTCTGTTGATTTTCAACGGGCCCTGACTAGACGGATGGAAACTCGAGCAGGTTTCGTGTGGACGCGCGTGGCACAGAAGAGCGATTCGTTTTTGCGGCTTATCCCGCGTAACGCAATCAAAGGCCACATGCGCCTCCGCTGGAGATTCTTGGCAGCCAGTGTCGCCGCGAGCTACACTGGCACGCTCGCAGTAACGTCGGTTACCGAATCAGATCCCTTTTTTCTGGTACATGGCCAACTGAACATGCATGTCGGTCCTGTTTCTCTGGGTGTCCACGGTGAAAACCTTCTCGATGCCCGCTACGAATATCTGCCGGCCAATCCAATGCCTCCGAGACAGGCGCGGCTGATTCTAACCCTAACATTTCACTAAAAACTCTTCGAAAATGACCAAGTTTTTTCGGTCTTGCACCTTGATGTTGTTGATCGCCGCACCTGTGTCCGCGCAGCAAATTCATGGCGTGTACATCACTAACCAAGGAAATTTTTCTGACGGTAATGCCTCAATTACATGGTACGATTTATCAACCAGACAGGCAGAGCAGGTCCTATCTGACTTTGGCACTATTGCCCAAAGCATCACACTGCACGGTGGTCTTGGCTATATCGCATCAAACTCTTCGAACAATGTGGATATCCTGGACTTATCCAACAACATGCGTGTCGGCCAGATTCGTGAGGTGGCCAGTCCGCGATATATCAGCGTGGTTGATCAGGACAAAGCCTACGTATCTGAGCAGTTGGATCCGGGCAAAGTCAAGGTGCTGGATCTGCGGTCACGGACCGTGTCCGCCTCTATAGACGTAGGCTCTAGACCTGAGGACATTGCCGTGGTGGGCAACCGTGCATTCGTGGCCAACTCAGGGTGGAGTCACGATTCTACGCTTACGGTAATTGACACCCAGACCGATACGGTAATTGATACAATTGATTTGGCGTGTGATGGTCCCCGGCACCTTGAAGTCGACCAGCAGGGTGATCTCTGGGCTTTTTGCACGGGCAAAACAGTTTGGAACGCGGACTTCACCGAGATAATCGAACAAACCAACGGCGTGGTTGTCGTTCTGAATCCGCAGACCGGCGACATTCTGAATCGTATTGAATTCAGTCATCAAGTCGGCTCAAGTGGGCCCGGCCAGGACTCCCATTACAGCCCTGAAAGCGAAGAAATATTTTTGATTCGTAGTGACACTGCAATGGTCTTGGTTTTTGATGCCACCACTAACATGTACAAGGAGTCCATCCCTTTCTCGGGGACTGAGAGAGTTGGTGGTCTGGCTTATGATGCGTCCGAGCGTCTGTTCTACATTGGCCGATTTGACAGGGACTTTAGCATCGCCTTTACCCAACCAGGGTTTATTCAGATTGCAAATCGGGATGATCTGTCAGAGGTTGGGCGATTCACAGCGGGAATTGCTCCCGCACATTTGGCCTTGCATAAGTCTCCTCAGGCCACAGCCGTGGATGAAATTGGCGTACCTCAGGTTTTAAGATTGTCTCCAGCCTATCCGAACCCCTTTAATGATGCCACCACACTCACTTTTTCGCTTGAACGAGCTCAGCAGGTATCTCTTGCGATCTATGATGCATTGGGTCGTGAGGTTGCCCGTCCGGTGTCCGGCTCGTGGTCGGCCGGAGAGCATCGCGTTGTCTGGCAAGCGGACCATTTGCCAGCGGGGACTTACTTCAGCAGGCTGATAATTGACGGTCAGATAGCCACCGGAACACTTGCGCTGACCCATTAATCGCATCCATTCGAAAATCCCCCAGCACCCCGATAAGCCGCCAACATGTGCACAAATCACATCACGGATTCTCTCACAGATTGGATTCCCTCACGGCTAAAGGCTTCGTACAGTTTTAGCTGCACCTCCTCCAAATATTTCACCTTTGGTTCAACTGGCCGCTGTCCTCAATTCAATCAAACAGACACAGGTCAAGAACTGTACCGGTGGGCTTAATCAGGAGCGAAATTCCGATTCGCTGATCAACAGTTCAATTGTCGTTGAATTTCAGGAAGATCAAGTCTGAACGAAGCTTGAAGCTTCACAAAGACAGGATCCGGAAAGCTTTTCACATGGGCCTGATTCGACAGTCCTTTCTTTGGCTGCAAGTGGACGGGATAGAAACTACTAAGGATATCGGTGAGGTTATAGGACAAATGCCTGAAAACCGAATCAGAAGTAGAGAATCGCTTTTACGGAAAACCCGGTTTCACTTCCGTCAAGTGATAGGGGAACCGTGGTTGCTTCCTCAGAAAAGGCCCCCCATTCCTCTTTTCCGTACTGTGTGTGGTGCACTTCGCCGCGGATCCCTAACCTATCTCCTATCATCTTTTCAACTCCTCCACCTACAGTAAATGTGTAGAGTGTTCGGTCGTGGGAATCCATGCCCGAACCAAATTCCCCTGGTCCGCAAAGTTCAAGTGGATTAAAGCATCCGCTGTAGTTGACAGTTAAATCCGCCTCCAAGCGGCGTACTCTGCCAAGAACGTATACACCGGTATCCGAGCCAAGAAGCGAAACCATAAACGAGGGGCTCACACGGAACATCAACGCTGCACCATAGCTGTTTTTTCTCTCCACACTCCACTCATCGGGCCAGGCCTCTCCATACTGGTTTCTACTCTCGGATTGTCCGTCTCCGGGAAACGTACCATTTGCCGTGCCACTGTGGAGTTGCACATCAATCTCTAGCCCTATGTCAAAGGTGTTGCCTGGATCCAAATCTAGG
Source organism: Rhodothermaceae bacterium (assembly GCA_009841335.1). Lineage (GTDB taxonomy): Bacteria > Bacteroidota > Rhodothermia > Rhodothermales > Bin80 > Bin80. The sequence goes on from VXLY01000069.1 coordinate 22,341, forward strand.
CGGTAGCCGACAAGAAATCCAGTACTAAAACCCGATTCGCTCGCCGAAGCGCTTGTGCTGTAGATGTTTCCTCTCTGCAAGTAATTCGCCGGTACACCTGTATTGTCTACAGTCTTTGCATGTTCAAAGCTTACTCCCTCAGCTCCGACGAAAGTACCCGCGTAGAATCTGCTGTTCTGTGCAATTGCGATCTGGCAAATACCAACCATCATCGCAATCATGATCAGTATGCTCCCGAATCCTGTTTTTTGATTCCTGGACATTCTACTCATGGTTTCTCGTCACTCAAAATGAATCGGGAATTTTTTATACGGTGTTTTTGGTGTCGTGTGCCCCTGCATGTTCAGCATTCCGGTCACATTCCCACTCACCGGAATGTCAGAAGAACTAAATTGAATTCCCATATTGCGTATATCCAGGAGTGAATCTTGTCGATCTCTTGCACGTTCGGTCAATTACTCGATGCCTCACTCCTTTGTCTATTCGGAATCTTCTGATTAGGTTGAGCCAAATTGTATTTATTTGCAAGGGCAATCTGCTAGACAATCCCAATAACCCAGTAATGCGCCGCCCACGGCACCAGCCAACCAAACTGTAGCACTAATATACACAGAGGCCCATCCATCGTACCCAAGCTGTGCAAGCGGGCGGCGATGCTACATAGGTACCGCTAATCTTCAAAACCTTCAAGATGTATCTGGCCTTGCATCTTTCTTCCGTGCATGGCTATGACTTGATAGTGGATGATGGTGTACGCAGCCGCAAGTGCCGACGAACAAACGATTTGAGTCTAAGACCTACATCTTTACGGTGCAAGTGGTTTGCTTGACCAACTACATGTTGTCGATTTCAGGGATCGATTTAATTCATGGACCGCTATAGCAGGCATTGATGCCCTTGACGGGGATACGTTTACCTGAACATTGCGCCACGAGAGATGCCCGCCCGCTCAATAAGATGGCTTGATAGCACCCGGAATCTACCCGGTGTTCAGTGATTATTGTACGGACTCGCCAGTATCCACGACAACTAACAATGGGCTTGGCGACAACTCGCTAGAATAAATTTGTTCATAATAAATCGACCAGAATCATTTGAATCAATTATGATTTACCAAATTCCTGGTTCGGAGCATGCCTTCCCCCTTGTCGGACTACTTGCTGATTCACCTACACCTGCCTCCATCTTGGTAACACGGTGCCTTCATTTCGGCCGCGACCAAATAGAAAGCGCGCACGATGACAAACACCGTGCGCGCTCAATCTTGCAATCCAACCGGCGAGGCTGGACCAAAGTCAGATGGCTACCCAGTGACTGGATTCTGATGATTAATATAATAGTCGTTCAACACTGATGCCACCGTCAATCGCCCTTCGTCAAACTCCGCCTGCGTGGTATTACGAGCGAGAAAATCCTGAGCACGATTGCCTCCAATAGCCTGGAGCAAAGCTACAGCCAGTTTTCTGTTCTTTGGGGACTTTGATTCTTCGTAGATCTTGTGTAGGAGTGATCTCTGGCCAGCCAGATCAACCTTGTCTCGGTAGAGCGTGGCCAACACAATTGCATTCTTGAGTGTCTGTTCACGAACTGACTGATATTCAGAGTCCAACGAAGTTTCAAGTTGAGCGATTGCCAGATTCCACCGAACGGTTTCGTTTGCTAGCGCTGGGGGACTGTCTTGTGCAAGGACGGGTGCTGCGAACAACACCAAGAGACTAAAAGCGAGAAGTTGTTTCATTGTATTGGGATGTTTGAGTTAAATGCGGACCTAAATGTCAGTACGGAAAATGCTCAGCATAGGTTACATTGTGTGTCAAGTTTTTTCATAAATATTCGATTTTTAATATTTCGCAATGCTCTCTCTTGACATCGACGAAGCAGTGAGCGCCCTTCGGGCCTCCGACACACACATGGCTAATCTGATTGCCCGTGTGGGCCCTTTTGAATTGGCTCTGACCGATGAATGGAGTCCGTTCCAGGCATTGGTGCGCTCAGTTATCTTCCAGCAAATTTCGACACACGCCGGTCGGGCAATTCAGGGCCGCCTCTTCAGCTTATTTGACGGCAGCGCCCCCGAACCCGATGCAGTACTTCAAACAACACCCGAAGAATTAAGGGGCGTGGGACTCTCCCAAGCAAAGGAAAAAACCATTAGAAATCTGGCCGTTCACGCAGCTGATGGCACACTCCCAGATCAAGTCGCCATGGAAAAGCTGACCGATGAAGAAATAATCAAAACGCTGACCATACACCGCGGCATTGGTATTTGGACTGCCCAGATGCTTCTCATCTTCAACCTAGGGCGTCCAGATGTGTGGCCTGTCACAGACCTCGGCATCCGGCGAGGCTACAAGATCGCCTATGGTTTGGATGAACTTCCCATGCCATCCGAACTTCGTGACATCGGTGATCGCTGGAAGCCGTTCCGTAGCATTGCCAGTTGGTATCTATGGCGGGCAAATGACCTCTAAGTCAGTTACCCGCATCATATACGATCTTGCCGTTTTGCTAACCAAACAAGACGGAATTGCTGAGTATATGCCGTGAGCTTAATCCAATTGACCTGGAGATGACCAATACCCACACTGCATATTCTGATGCTCTGGGAAAAGTGTCAACAATCCAGAATAACCATAAGAGTTCACCGCGGGAATTCTGCAATGAACGGTGATTCGCGACGATCATTTGCCGCTATCTGCTGTCCTGAATCGCGACTCTACACATCCTGACTGGCACTACATAGAAGAGGGCGCAAGAAGTTGAACAACCCAATCAGTTGGCGGCACTGCAGAAAACCTTACCGGAACAAGCCGTAAAAGCTGAAGTTGTTCCGGCGATTAGCCCGTAGAAATAGAGAGTTCCAACTCAAAATGAAACAATGCCTCGCTCCGCGAGCCAACCCAGTTCTACCACGGCTCGAACCTTACACGTGCCGCTGGCGACTAGATTGAGATCACGATGGCAGACTCTGCTGTGCGGATATCTATGGTTATTCTCGGTGCCTTGTTCCTGGCAGGCGGGGCATGCCAGTCGGGCGATCAAATAACGGTCGGCGGTACATTGCTCGGTTCAGACGGCAAGCCGATGCGGCACGCACGTATTAAGGTGGAAAGAAGTTCTGGCAAAGTAATTGCCAGGGCCACCGCTGATACTGACGGACGGTATACCCTTGCCCTACGTGAACCCGGCGGATACGCGCTTACGGCACGGGGCCGGCGTCACGAAACCATTGAGGTACCGCTTGTCCTGACATCTCGTAAGCCTGTACAACTGGACATAGGCCTCACAGCCAGTGAAGCCGAGGATGATCAGTTGCCCGAGGTCACATCCCACCCCGTCACCGTGGGCGAAATTGTGGCAATATACCTCGATGTGGAGGCAAGAGAGCGCCGAATCAGCCGAATCGGTCGTATAGCTGCCGCCACGACGGTCGAGTCGAAGTGGGGCGGAATCGTGGTTACCGATACACTTTTGTACCAGGAAAGGGCGCCTGTCCTCGAACGTATTGAGACTGAGAGCCAACCATTGCTTAGACAGTGGCTGCTGCTTCGGTTCTTAGACGAGTTGTGGCCGTTTTGGCCTCCAAGACAGTATCAACACCTTGCTCTCGAAGCCCTCCAGACAGTGCCTCCGACATCACCCCTTTGGACTTTCGAGGCCTGGTTCACTTTCGGAGCCTCAAACCTCATAAGCATTATCTCCCGCACTGCGGACAGTCCCGAGGATGTTGCCGAATACATACAGCGTGTAATTGATGACCATCCTGATCCGGAAGTCCGTGCGCAGTTTTTGTCCGTGGGGCTATACGCGGCCGACCGCGCCGGAGACGAAGAATTGAAATGGCGCTATTACAACCAGTTGCAGACCGAACATCGTCGTACCGAAAATGCCGCCAGGGCGCGACTAAATTTTGACGAAGGGCGGAAGGTGCAGTATGGCAAGTCCGTTCCAAAGTTTCGGTTTGTTTCACTCGACGACCGTAGGGTAATTTACACCAAAAGAGGTCTCCTCGGCACTACCTATCTCATTGATTTCTGGGGGACATGGTGCGCTCCCTGCATCAGGGAGATCCCTGAAATTCAAGACGCTTACGACAAATACCGCGAGGCTGGATTCCAGATATTGAGCGTAGCTATGCGGGACGAGAAAGAGGCGATTGAGGCATTCCGTGAGGAACGATATTCCATGCCCTGGATGCATACAATCGTTAGTGGTGCACGCCATAATGCCGTGAAGAGAGCATTTGAAATTGACGGATATCCGCGTCCAATTCTCGTCAATGGGGAGGGCAAGATTATTGCCGTCGACGATGAACTGCGAGATGGCAAACTGCTCGAAGTTTTGGCAGAAGTATTTGGCAAAGACTCATAGGAGCGAACCACTTTGGGTCTTGTGGTGCGGGCGGGCGCGTTCAGCTTGCAATGTGATTTGCCCGCGAGCTGTCAAAACCGTGCACGTCAATGTCACAATTAATTGGACATTCCGGGAGAATGTACGTTCCAGTCTACGGCGCTAGGTACAGCGGACCCTGTGCACGTAGGAATTCCATCCTGACAATTTTCGGAGGTAGAGACTAGGTCTGGTAGAGCCGGCAAATCCCATCCACGAGTAATAGACTGGTTGTATGGAGTCTACGCTGCGCCGTACTTGGGCAGAAGACACCATCGCTGCACACCGATGGCGTAGAGTGCGGCTTAGACGCCCCATAGCAAAGAGCCTTAGGGACTGGTAAATTCATGGCCCGCCACCCGTTATCCGGGCGTCCGCTTCTTTTGTGCATGGGGGCCACCTTCGAGGGCCTTCGGCATGTGTTGGGGGTTGTGGAATCCTCTGTCCAATACCTTCCGTCGGTGCGCGGATTGTCTCAAGACCTGCTGGATCGTGGGTTGTCTTCAGACGGGGGCCTGCTTGTATCACACCGGGAGCGGCGATGCTTTCCTGGATCCTGACCGAATGCTTTGGGTCACAGATCCGACTGCAACATTGTCAGATGCACAAGCTTGCACGAGTGGTCAGCTATCTTGCCGCTGCAGAACAACGGCCAATCCAAGGCGCGATCACCCGCGCCTTTGCCCTTCCAGATCTGGCATTGGCCCGTGCGTTGCTGTTGCAAATTCACACCCAGTTACGGTTGTTGAGCTGAGCGGCAGCCCGGCGGTTGTTGCAGGATCTGGCCCGATCGATGACCTTTCATCAAAGTGGCGCCTATGACCGTTTGAGTGACAGCCTGCGCGGTACGCAGCGTGTTGTCCGTACTGTCCAGCAGCAGAATCGGCGTGTTCGCGGAAACTGGCTTCCGCCTACCTCGCATCGTGCCCTGTTTGCACTTCTGCTGCCGGAGATGGAAGTGCGCATGCACCGACTCGCGCATGCTTCGGTTCATCCTCGATGCAAAATGGAAACACACCGGCAATAACGAAAACAACTCGATCGGTGACATCGACAGCAGCGACCTGTGCCAGCCCTACGCCTATGAAAAACGGTACAAGTGCCAAACCGTCGCTCTAGTCTAATCCAGACCTTGCCGATCCATAGGCCATTCGGTTTTTCGACTACTTGAGACTCGTTCTCCTACCGTTTGATGTTTCGTCACCTGCAGGTCCCCGGCGCGGCGTGCGCTACGAACTGAAGTACGAAGAAGGGCACCAAGACCAATAAAGATTGTAGGCCTGTGGTAGAAGACGGCGCCCAGGGACGGTTCGAATCTCAACCGGCTCTTCCTAATCAGTCTCTATGAGATTCAGAAGCTTAGCCGACCAACTCTCAGGAAACGCAGCATTCACTTCCAAAGGCACCCGAGCTACCGGATGTTCAAAAGTCAGACGGCAACAATGTAACGCAATGGTTCGCCCGTCAAAACGGTGACGTGCACCGTAACGCACATCTCCCAATACAGGGAAACCCCGGGCAGAAAACTGACACCGAACTTGATGAGCACGGCCCGTGATAAGCTCCACGCCCACAGACGTAAAAATCCCATCACTGTTCAGTGCCCTCCAACGCAGACTTGAATACTTTCCGGATCGTTCGTCCTGGACAACATGTGCTCGCCCCGCCTCCTTGTGCAGATAGTCTTCCATTACACCGCTCCCTTCAATCAAGCCCTCCACTACAACGATGTATTCCTTTGTTACCCGACGATCGCGGAATGCTTGACTCAAGCGTCGTGCCGCCTTGGATGTTCTCGCAAGCACCATAGCACCTGATACCGGACGATCCAGGCGATGAACCAATCCAATGTAGACATTGCCCGGTTTGCTGTATTTCTTTTTCAGGTAGGCACGGGCTAGCGTTACCAAGTCTGGATCCCCTGTAATGTCGGCTTGGGATAATAGACCTGCAGGTTTATTAAGCGTCAACAAATGATTATCCTCAAAAAGCCACATGAGAATTCAGTGTACACACCATGCTATCGACGCCCTGCTAAACCAATACTGACAAACAGTCCAGGTTGGTTAATTCTGCGACTAAGGTCCACGCGTAATGGAGCTCGCGCAATACTCAAAGTGATTTCATGGATCCACCCGTCATTAACATACACATGTGCAGCCCCAAATCGGGTACTGACCTTTTGATCTACAAGTGGCCTGACGCGAAACAGCTCAAACAGTAGGCTGCGAAAATCGTGCTCCCAATGTACTCCTGCCACATGACGTCCAATTAAACGACGGTTACGGACGGTGCGGAGCGTACCGAGTGCTCCAATCGGACCCATACTGCCCTCTGCAACATGCCATTCCTGAATAGGAGCTCCAGATGTTGTGAACCCCGCCAGTACACGTACCGACATTCCAGCGGACTGCGGGCGACGGCGCATCAGAGTACGCATGTACCCATCCGCAAACAGGGTTGCTTTCAGATACCGACGGTCTTCAGGAGCGTCGCCATACTCAACCCTGACCTCAACCCTCTCCTGAGGATCTATGCGATATGGCTGCCAATCGCTACCGGTGGCTACCCTGAGCTCGAAGGACTTGTGGTGCCCTGGACTGATCAGGAAATTCGTCGGAAACTCCCGTTTATGCGGCCATGGCCTCCTGACCTGGGTTTGTACGGAATCAATAACGGCGTACGTCCCGGAAATTTTCGCCCTGATCCCATGCGCCTCGTAACTTGCATTCAAACGCACCCTCGTCGCCCAATACCAGTCAAAGTAATCCCGGGCCAGCAATCTGGCTGACAACGAATTCGTAGCCTCCGTGTGAATTAATGTACCATTTTGCGGCTGCATATCCCGCTCTAGTATTACGGAGGATTCCAAGACATTTGTCAATTGACTACGCAGCGCAGCAGCCACGCGCGTATAGTCATACACTAGAGATTTTCCGATGCGGGCTGCCAGTTCCGTGCGCTCTCCTATGGGAAATGCCTTGCCAACTCCTACGAGAGTGCCGTCCACGCGATTATAGCGCAGCCATGGTGCAAAACCTCCGATAAGGGGCCAAACAAACTGCGGACGATCTCCCAAATGAAAGCTACGTGCCTCCATTTCTGAGCCGCGAACCGAGGCAGTGGCTGGAAGCGCCTGACGCAGGGTTAGCGGTCGTTCACGAAGCAGGTCATCAATCACATCCAATTCTTGCACCGTCAGCGCAACCATATCCAAGCCCAGCAAAAACAGATCGTCCCGGAAGACCGAAACAGAATCCACCTGCAACTGCTCTTGACGCATGAATGGCGCAGTAGGTACGGCCTGATTGATCTGATAATTCATTAGCCTGGCAACTTGCTGGACCGTAGTTGGGCTAGTAGCCTCGCCCTCCGGCTCCACATGAATGCGGCCTTCTGTCCGAAGGTCTATTGGCAGCCAAAATGAATCCGCCGGGGCAAAACTCTGACGGTAAGCGACCCTCCAAGCCCGGGTATCAGGGGAAAAAACTACATGAGAAGCAGGCCTCACATCAACCTCTGCCAGTGCGTAAACACTGTCCAGGACAGAAATTCGTCCAATCAGTGTGGCTTCCTGATTGTTCTTCGGAGCAATGTATATATCGTAGAGTTGCTGATCACCCCAGCGGCGACGACCCGCAAGTGTAAAATTGTAGTGATCTAGCGCATCTGGATGTGTAGGCCCGAAAAAAATCAATCCATTTATCTGCACATAATCTGAAGAAAAATCCTGAGGTGCCGGGGTCAGACCCAGCTGTTCATAAAAATCCGATGTCAAACGCATCGACCGTATGATGTCCCGGGTTCCGGCCTGACCGGTCGCGAACCGATCAAGGACGGCCTCACTAATCAGGACGATCCTTTCGCGATGCCGTAAAGTTATCCTGGAATACATCCGAGCACCGAAGGATTCCAGATGGGCTCGGCGGGCAAGCTTACGGTGAATGACCCTCTGCATGATGCCAGCGGCCAGATTATCTCCTGTCACCAGTACTTCAGGCAGGGTGATAGCCGCCGGTTCTAGACTCACGTTAATTACTCGTGGATCGTCCGGCCCCAGTGTTACCTGCACAGAATTATAGCCGATATGCCGAAAAATCAAAGTCGCTGGCAAGACAGGAAGCGTGATCTCAAAAGCACCATCACGATTTGTGATCGTACCCTGAACAGTTCCATCCAGAATTACATGCGCGGACACCAGTGGCAATAGCGTGACAGAATCTCGCACGGACCCTGTAACAAGCACCTGCCCCGACGCCCACTGCGTAGACTGCTGGATTACAACGACGCTCAAAACAATGAGCAGCCACCGCAGGACCGACCGCCTGTCCGACAGCCCGGAATGCGCCTCTGACAATCGGGAACAGGCCGTCATTCCTTGCGAAAATCAAAAAAGGCGGGCTAGACCAAACGTTGGATACAGGAAACGTTTTTCCTCAATGTGATAGGCGAAATCCACACGTGCTAAGCCGAAAATTCCGCTCAGTGATAGACCTAACTCATTATGACGACGCCAACTGTGCCGCGAGACTCCCAACCCTCGAATAAAAGCATGCCCACCAAAAATTGATACATTATAGCCCCTATCCACCATGGCCGACAGCCCCAGCAGCTCAAATGGCAGCGTACGAAAGTTATGCTCCCAGTGTCCAAAAACAATTCCACTGCCTTGATATGGGAGTCCCCGAAGGGTGTGCAACGAACCATCCCAATGATAAACCGTGGTGCCTCCCTCAACAATAAACGAACGCTGCAGCGGCAGAGTCCGACCGCCTTCAGAAGCCATACCTACTGAAATGCCGTAATCAAGGGTTGCCGGTATAAAACGTCTGCGCAAAAGTGTATTCACGCGGCCCCCTGCTCTCAGATAGTACCGACGAAAAACAAAATCTGACTTCGGCATTGAGAATTCAGCACTGAAAGCCAGGTGCTTTGATGGATCAATTAGTATCACCGAGGGGCGACCGAAAGCAAGCTCAATCGTGACTGTCCTCATTTCGCCTTCCATAACCGTCGCGTTTGGCCGCTGTGGTTCACTCCTACCTAACAAGTCGTAACTGGTGTTACCGGTCAACGGTGAATGATTTTCATGCAGGTACGTAGCCGATATCGTGCCTTGAGGAGCTTGCAATTGATAGCCCCCTGTGATTGATACCCCCTGCCTTCGATAGTAGTCAAAGTAATCTTCCTGCCCAATGAGCATCAAACTACTGTTAGTCAATCTGTTTTTGTTGCCGGACTGATAGGTGAAAGTGTTTTCCGACCTGTACCCCACGTTGACGAACCAATCTTTCTCCCAGCGAACAGCTCCATCATACGAAAACTGCTCAGCCCCTTTTTGCCCGGTGCTCAAACCTGCCCCCACTTCTACGGCAAAGGTATGGTCGGACTCTTCGCGAGAGAATTCTTTGCGGTATCCTAGACCTCCATGGAAATCATCCACCCGGTTGTACCATACACGCGGGCTAATCCCATACTTGGCGAAAAACCCGAAGACCCTGTCCGTAGATTCGCGTCGCTCTTCCATTTCGGCGCGCCTGTTCATTGCACGTCCCAAGGGTCCCCGCATTTCGTAGGCTTCTCTTAGCGAGTGAGTACTGTCAATGGATGCATATGCTATTGTTTCTTGGGGATCAAGCGGAACCACAACCCCCTCACGTTGGAATCCTTCGTCAGATGCTACCGCTAACGAATCCACATGCAGCCTCCAACCTTCCTCAAACAGACTGTCTGCCAATACAATATTCAACTCGTAGTCCGTGAAGCGAGACACCTGATCAACGATGATAGTTGGAAAACTGAGTAATACGCCAAAAGAGATTTCGACAACCGCATTTGATCGCAAATCCACGGGCAGCCAAATATCTCCACCGTAATTAGAAAACTGCTGCAGATAGGTGACCTCATACCTCCGGATCGGGAATGGGAATATAAAGGCCGGTCCCGGACGCAACCTGGCTTCAATAAGCGCGAACACCCCGTCCATGACAGAAACTGTGCCCACGAAGGCGCTGGTCTGTCTATACTTCGGTTCAACTGCAATATCATAGATGAGTACATCATCAACGCTGCGCATCCCTTCCAACGTGAATACATACTTGTCTAGGGCATCTGGATGTGTGACGCCAAAAAGTGTATGGCCGCTAATTTCCACGTCGTCATCATACAGATTTAACATGGTCAGAGCTGCGGGCATCGCATCTACACCGGGGAAATTGCCCGTGCTCCGCGTTCCGGTTATCTCTTCGCGAATTCCCCTATCCTTATCCCACCATGCCGTGGCAGCAGATTCAGTAATAGCAACAATACCGGAGTCATTGGAGAACGTATATCGTGAGTATGCCTGAGCCTCAAATGTGCTCAGCTTCTCTTGCCAAACCGCTTTGCGCTCGATCACCTCGCGCATGATTGATACAGCCGGATCCTCATCTGTAACTACCAACTGCCTCATCTCTATGACCACGGGCTGCAACCGAAACTCCAGTGGAGTTTCGGTGTGGGCCGTAAGCGTATCGGTTCGGTAGCCGATGTAGCGCACCACAAGATCAACCGGCAGATCATCTACTGCAATTTCATAGACCCCCTCCCGGTTTGTGATGGTGCCTCTATAAGTACCCGCGATCTGCACCGTTGCCGCTGGCAGGGTTTCATTGGTGCTGGCATCAACAACACGGCCACGGAGAATCTGTGCTTTGATCTCCGGTGGACATGCCAAGCACAGAAGCAAGATCAACCCCGATGTTATGCCGATACTGCGTTTATGCATCAATAGCTTCCTCCAAAAATGTTTCTATGGTGGCAGATTGCCGCTTGCCGTCTTCGTAACCTAGCTCCAGCACCCGACTGATGAACTCTGGATCAAACAACATCACACTGAGCCAGTCTGGACTCAGGGTATCCCCGCTTCCGAGCCCTCGAGTAAGCAATCTTAAGACACCCTTCGTCCTGACCTCCAATCCCCTTGCCAGCATGCCGATGTCCTTGGATGGTTCAATCAAAAGAATGTTGACCGGACGCATTCCATTTCGTTCGGCATGCGGCGTACTCCTGACCAATTTAGTTATCCTCTTGGCCACTCGTATGTCATGATCAAAAGCATCCAAAAAAATGGCGTTCAGCATGATGCCCATTACCTGCGCTGCTGGAGGGTATCCGATAACCGCTGGCTCACCTGCTTCCTCCCAAGAGCGTGGGTATTTGTGCGAAATACAGATGATATCCGTTGCTCCCAAGTGCAGTGCGGGCGCGAGTGGAGCAATCAAACGAATACCACCGTCCCCATGCCATGCTCCGCCAAGCTTTACCGCAGGAAATAACAGTGGCAAAGCCGAAGATGCCATCACGTGATCAAGCGTGATTTCAGTCTTGTGTGCTATGCGACTCGGGCGATGCCACATTCCAATATCCCGCCCCTGTACCCAGCTCACCGACTGACCTGTGGTGAAGCTGGTTGTCGTAATACAAACCGATTGTAATTTTCCGCTTGCGAGATTCTCGCTAATCTGCGGCAATTTTCCGTCTGGGGTAGCTGGTAACTGCCCGGACAAATACTTGCGCAGCGGTTCTGTGTTGAGAAGTGCTTCGCCTTCATTCACACGAATCACGGGATTGCCAGGCCGTATGTGCCGTAGAAGGCGCCGAAACAGGCCTCCGCTGGATTCTGGCAAGTATACCTTTTCCTGACTGATATTCTGCCAACAGTGTAACAACGCTTCTGCACCTCCTGAGTCGGGGTGCCCAGCAAGAAATGCAGCATTGATTGCCCCGGCAGAAACCCCCGTAATGATCGGGAAAGTAATTTCCGGGACCAATTCCTTCATGAAGTGCACAACGCCAGCCTGATAGGCCGATCGTGCACCGCCTCCAGTGAGCACCAATGCCAACTGCCTCGAGGGCTCCTCTTCACTAAGATTAGATGTATTGCTCATCTCCTGTCGGCACTCAACTCCGAATTGTAGGACTGTTTTTGTCCAACAGTCTCAACATATTCAGTCCGTCTTATTAGGTGTGAAGTAACAATTAAGATTATTTCCTTAGATAGAAATCATCGTTCCACATTGCCCAGACGCAGCGCAGTATCATAAAGTAGCGGTAGGATCATCTACCTAACTTTCATTCATCCGACTCGGAGACAATCTCCTGTACCAAGTGATTAGCCCCATAGATGTGGCGCAGCGATTCTAGAATGGCGCGCACGTCCACCGAAATGGCCCGTGCAGCACGATCAGAGAATACATACTCATTGGTTAAGGATTCAATGTTACCATCGTAGAGTAACCCCACAACCTCCAGATTCTGATTCAGGAGTGGGGACCCTGAATTACCCGCGGCTAAATCGTTGGTACTGACCATACTAAGCGGCGTGGACAGATCAAATGCCTCGGGAGGATTGCGCCAACGTTCGGGAAGATCCCACTCCCGGCTGACATCACGATAGGCGTGAAAGTGGTCATACATCCCATAGAATGTGGTGAATGCTGGAGCACGCGTTCCGTTATACACGTATCCGCCAACACGACCATCGGATATCCGCAAAGTAGAGGATGCGTCCGGGGGCACGTCCGTGCCGTAGAGCGCGAACCGCAGTGCCGCCAACTCCGCAACAAGCAAGTCTTCGCGATTCTGAAAACTCTCCACCTGCTGTTGAGCCGTGAAGTACAACGGGGCCAATGCACTGATCACCCGAACGGTCGGATCATCGCTTCCCAAAAATCCCTTATCTAAAAGTTCGGCAAATCCAGCCGAGTCCGCGAGTGATGTATTGGCGACAATGCCTGCGGCCAAGCTATCTATCGCGATCTCTCCCAACAGACTGCGCATTGTCGGATCCTGCGCTCCCAAAGCTTCCTGGATCTCCCGAAGCCGCAACTTGATCAGTGACTCATCCACTTCTGCGGGGAAATCGTCCAGTGCCAATGCATCCTTGCGCACATCCGTGATTATTTCCTGATCTACAAAGCCTCTACGCTGCAGATTAGCATAATAATATCCATACAGCGCACGCAACAGAATCCTTGACCCGAGCGTCGTCCCGAAGAGTGCAAACCCTGCCATGCGGCCAGCCTCTGCCCGCTTCGAAAGCTGGAGTTCATCCAGCTCCTGAAACAGTTGGCCGTAGCGACCCGACAGGGAGTCCGATTTGAAAAGATCGTCCCTCACCTGGTACTCAGCTGCGCTGCGCCGAGCGATCAGCGTATCATTTTGCAGACCCGCCAACCTTCCCGAAAACGACTTGAGCGTGTTGCTGACATTGAACCACATGTTGTTCAGCCCATCCGCAGTATCCGATTCGGCGGAATTTGCAAACGGGCGAAGTAATTCTGCCCGCCGCTCCAATGCGGCAACCTGTTGAGGCAATACGTAGTCGCGCTCAAAAACTAACTGTGATACACTTCCAAGTCGACTGGTCGAACCCGGATTACCCACGAGAAAGACCGCATCACCAACTGATGCCCCCTCGGTACTCCACGCAAAATGATGTGGTGTTGCTGCAGGATTGCCGTCTTCGTCATAGGCCCGCAAAAAAGCCAGATCAAGCGAGTAACGGGGAAAAGTGAAGTTGTCGCTCTCACCCCCGAAGTAACCTATTTGCTCCTCTGGAGCCATGACCAAGCGCACGTCTTCGTAGCGCCTGTAGGTATAAGCGGCATAGCGTTCGCCACTGTAGAGCTCTACCACTTCCACATGCAAAGCGGAATCACGTTCTGCTGCTGCAGCCCCCAATTCGTCTTCAATATCCGTAGCTTTGTTGCGACGGGCCTGGACCCGTTCAGTATCCCCCCGTACGATGCGGCTGGCCCCGTGAACCCGTCTCGTAACGTCTGTGATTCCCCAGAGCTGCTCAACATACAGGTCAGGTACTTTTCGCTCATCCGCACCGGTTGCAGCTAGAAAGCCTTCCTCCATCAAACTCTCCCCGTCACGGGACACATCCACAATGCTCTCACGCGCGCAATGGTGGTTCGTCAGGATCAATCCCCGATCTGAGACAAAGCTGGCGGAGCAGCCTGACGAGAGTCTCAAAGCTCCTAATCTGGCTTTAGCAAACCAGGCAGAATCGGCATCTATGCCATATTCTTCGGCGAACCAGGCAACCGGCGGATTATCAAAAGTCCACATTTTGCCTCCATCAAAACGACCAAGATCCACATCATACCTGTCCACCTCAAAGGAAACTTCCTCCACCGGTTCCGCTACCGGGGGCGGAGCCTCCTCTACGACCAGAGGCTGCTCTATCACCTGCACAACTTCCACAGCAGAAGTGGCACAGCCCGCCAGTGCCACCAGAAGAAGCGGCAATCCGATAGACAATCCCTTCATGCGGCTAAGCGTCATTTTCTACGGCAGTGCTTGTTCAGCTAATTCGTCCGCCACGCCCTGGGCTTTCAGTACAGTGCGCAATAGCGCTAATATCCCGGAAGTAGACATGACCACGCAACGCGTACCTTCCTCGGTATTCGCATTATCGAAGGCAATGCCTAGAATTTCCATGTCCACATTTATAAGTCCTGCACCAGTTTGTGCACATTCACCGACCACAGAAAAATTTAACGCAGTTGCCAAATCATTCTCCTTGATGCCGGATAGCCAGTCTTCCGTCAACTCCCAGGCGCCTGTCGCGCCATGCGAATAATACTGGTCCAGCATTCCATACAATGTGGTGTGCGGCGGTGAGATTGTGCCATTGTAGCTGAATGTGTCTGAGAGCGTTATGACAGTGAACGGCGTATTTGCGTCAAATGCAGTTGCAAAGAGCCTCTCCCGTACATATGGACTGCGATCATTCCACGCAAAATAGCTCTCCGTTTCCAGGGGTAGAGCCTGGCCATCGTAAACCCTGAATAGTGCAAAATCTATTGCGTATCTGGGGTATACACCTTCCTCGTTCCCAAAGTCTGTGACATCCGCAGGAGGGATCACGACGAGCCGCACATCACCGTATGTGCGCCAAACATATTCCCAGAAGGTACTGCTATCATCGGCCGCAATAAGCTCTGCTTCAAACCCGGTCTCCAAATCCTCCGATGCTTCCTCAATGCGAGCAAACTCACGAATTTCCACGAGCTGCCGCGCGGTCAATCCTGGCAATTTACGTTCTTCCAAAAGCGTACCGGCTACAAAGACACTGTCATCTGGTCGGATCCAATTCTCCAGCGAGCGCAGGCATGTTGCACTGGTCACCGCCAGACCGTCGGCACTCACGAGTGCCGCAGCGCATCCGGACAACTTAAGTGTTCCTAAACGTGCATTTTCGATCCAATTGGCATCTACAGCGCGTGGAAGCGAAGACCGGGACTCCGTCTCTTGGGCAAATCGCCAGACATGCTCCACCTCGGCGTTATCGTCCGCGCTCAGTGGAACAGACTGCTGCCCTACCTGAGCAAACGCATTCGCGGCAACTGACCCAAATAGCAAAGCACCGACCACGCGGCAAGGGATGGAACAATATCTCATGAACGTATATCCACCTTTCTGCAATTTCTATGCCGGAGTGGCGGAACTGGTAGACGCGCAGGTCTTAGGAACCTGTGTCCCTTCGGATGTGTGGGTTCGAGTCCCACCTCCGGCACTTG
>VXLY01000062.1 GCA_009841335.1 Rhodothermaceae bacterium
ATCCAACATCGTCTGCTGACGATACATTTGCATGCCTTGTCCCCTTCCCCATGATGGCCGCAGACGCATCATAAAGCCCTCTAATTCCGTGCCCACCTGCAGCGTTCCTGAAAATCCCCATTCACTAAACGCCTCTTCAGTATGCATTACGAGACCTTGAGTATGTACTTGTCCCCGCAAACGCCACGCCGGATAGGCAACCCTGATCCCTCCGCCAAACTCTAAGCCCGTACCGGTCTCTGCATTTCCACCGTCCTGACGTACGTTTGCCACGACATATGGACGAAGCCCGTCGCTGATCTTTGCATTCGCCTCCACGCCTGCTCGAAAACGATACACTTCTGCCATCACATCATGATCTGCAATCTCGGCATCTGTCAGCAACACATCTCCATGGTAGTTCAGTCCAACTAAACTAGTCTGAACCAGGGATCCCTGTATTCCCATCGCCCCAAATCGAGATATCAGATCACCTGTTAGATCTGACACCTCCGCCTGCCCCCAACCGAAGCCGCCACTCATCCATAGTTCCCATCCTGACTGCACATACGATACATACGGATAGATCCCTGTTAGCCCCGCAGTGACCGCGCCCGACTGCTGCACCGCCTCAAAGGAGCCATCTCCCTGACTGTGCCCCAAAAGTACGCCTGCCAATACGCGATGCCAACGATAGTCTACGCCCAACATTCCCGTCGCAACTTCTCCATCAAGGGTTAATCCATCCGTTCCTTGCCCATCAAATTGCCTGAACGCTCCCCGCCCCCACAGGCTAAATCCACCACTTGGTGCAGTCATTGAAATCCTGCACCCTGCCAATAATTCTCCCAGCGATGGTTCCCAGGAAGAGGCTGTATACCAAAGCTGTGCCATTTCTGCACGAGCACTTGCACCACAAGCCGAAATCATTCGGCCCGAACGTATCCGCTCACTTACGGCATCCACTATTTGTGATGAATACGTCCTGACGAATCGCACTACATAAGCCTCTAAAACTTCTTCTTCTATTGCAGTCGTCTCTTGAATTGTAGCCACACCAATTTTCTTTGTAATTTCTGCCTGCCTAGAAGACACCAGGATTACCGAGAAATTCTCTTCTCCCCAGTCAAAACTGTTGTTCAATAGCGGTACGGCGATCAGGGTTTCCGTTGTCCCTGGAGACAACATCACAACGCCGGAAGAGGCTTCATAATCCTCCCCCGCTTTTGCTGTGCCGTCCTGTGTCTGATAGGATGCCGAGATCATCTGGAGCTGCGGCTGTGAAAGCACCACCCGGAATTTTACTTCACCCTCGTCTTCCGATGCTACTGCATCATCTATCCAAAGGTGTGCGCCTCCGTCATTGTCCAGAATGGTTCCTGTTCCCGTACCACGCGCGATGATGGCATTGCTGGGACTTGACAGCGTTACCTCAAACCGTTCTGCTTCTTCCAGAATGTTGTCATCAGTGAGGTCAATCACAATCGTACCGCGGGTCGCACCCGGAGCAAAAATCACAAGTCCTCGTGATTCCGTATAGTCTGACCCTCCCTCTGCCTCCACATCCGCAGTCGCGTACTGCACCGATACGGTCTGGTCGGTTTTGTGACTTAACTCGACCTGTAAGTGGAGCGTCCCTGCATCCTCTGATTCTCGTTGATCATAAATGGAGAGCGTCAATGGCCCCACGGACACATCGTTATCCGTAATCTTCACGCGAGTCTGATGTGTGACGTTGTCGTAGCCGCCGCCGGATGCCGTGAGCAGAAGCTCCACATGATCTTCCTCAAAATCCTGGTCATCCTCTGCTGCGGTCAGCGTCACGGTCTGTGGAATACTCCAATTCGTCGTGGTAAAGGTGAGCAAGTTTTGGTCAAGGCTCAAGTCCGTTCCTACGTGCCCGATCAGCGCCACCGCTACCGAACCCGATGGCTGGGCAAGCAAACGAACCCCGAGTGGGTAGGTCCCGCCCTCTTCCATCGTCACTTCCGGCTCGGCCACGATCGCCGGCGTATCATCGTCTGCGATCATAACCTCAACCAGACGCGTTACTCCCACATAGCCGCCCCCGTTAGCGGTCAAGGTGATCTCTTCACGGTCATCCGCAAAATCATCATCCTCCTTGGCCGCCAGAGTAATTGCCTGTGGTACATTCCAGTCACCTGGTGAAAAAACCAAGGCCCTTGTGGGAGCGATCATAAGATCACCCATCGTGAAAGGAAACGTAACCGTCACATCGCCAGAAGGCTGAGTTGCAAGAGCAACTGGTAAATCTCGTGTCCCGCCCTCGGCAATCGTCACCAGCGCAGGGGCATCAATCCCCGGGGCATCATTGTCGGTGATCGTCACTATAACTCGATCCGTTACCCCCGTGTATTCACCTCCATTGGCGGCTAACGTCAACATCACCTCATCGTCGGCAAAATCAATATCTTCTGCAGCAGCCAGCGTCACCTGCTGGGACTGATTCCAGTTTCCGGGTGCGAAGAGAAAACTTAGAGGACTCGGTGTCAGGTCGGTCCCCGAATAACCGGTCAACGTCACCGTGACCGCATCCAGGGGCACTGAGGTCAATGAAATGTCGAAAGTGGCGCTCCCACCCTCGATCACCGACACAGAGGGCGGAGCCTCTATGCCGACCACGTCGTCATCCGTGATTGTCACCTCTATCTCCGACGGATCCCCCGCAACCACCACGTCTGGCAGCGCCCCAAACGCCACCGTGAAAGTCTCGTCGTCCTCCGCAACAGCATCCTGAATAATGGAAACCTGATAGGTCCCGCGCGTGTCCCCGGCCTCGATCTCCACCTGAACCGGCGGCGGTGCCTGATAGTCCTGCGCATCCGCCGTGATACCGTTCAACTCCAAGGGGATTGCCACATCGGTCAACAATAGCTCCGCTAGTTCTACCGTCACCGTGAGTGCATCCCCTTCATCAACCGGATTGGGGGTTGCCGATACGATACGCACTTCCGGTGGATAGATATCTCGGATCGTAACCGTTTGTGAGGTCTCTCTGCCCGCTGCCAGTTCAGGCGGCAGAGATCCCAATGCCACGGTAAAGGTTTCATCATCGACATCCATATCCTGAACGGTTGTGATCTGACCCGTCCCCACAGTCTGGCCACTGGAAATCGTGACCTCTTCAAGCACTACGTAATCTCCCGTTTCCGCGGTCCCCCCGGGGGGATAAGATAACGGAACCACAACATCGGCCGTTAACGTTTCGCTCAGCGTCAACTCCACCGTAACCGCACCTCCTTCATCAACTTCCGCCGGATCTACGAATAAGGACACTTCCGCAGGTGGTGGAATATCTCCATCGTCCAAAATCGTGAGATCCACCGAAGATGGATCCCCGGGAATCAATCCTGTGGGCAAATTCCCCAAGACAAGCGTGAACGTCTCCGTTAATTCAGCAATATCATCATCATTCGTCACCAGATCCCCTGTCCCCGTCAGTGCCCCCGCGGAAATCGTGATCTGCTCAAGAGGATCATAGTCCGCTGGCTCTGTCGTAACGTCTGTATACGTCAAATCAATCGTCACCGGATTCGGCAATGCTGCAGATAACGTTACATCTACTGTGATTGTACCTCCCTCAACGACCTCAGGCGGCGAAGCCGTCAGGATAACCGTCACCGGGTCCCAGGCTGCCGTCGCGGTTACTGCCTCTTCTGGCCCCGTGTTACCAAAATCGTCCGTCGCCGAGTTTGCGGCGACCGTAACCACCACGTCTTCCCCCCCAGAAGGCGTCACCTC
>VXLY01000037.1 GCA_009841335.1 Rhodothermaceae bacterium
CCCGAACTCGGGAAACTCGAACAACTGGAGGAACTACACTTGGGAAATAATTCTCTTACCGGGTCGATTCCGCCCGAATTGGGCAACCTCGAGCAACTGCAGTGGCTGGACCTGTCGTCAAATTCCCTTACCGGGGCCATCCCGCCCGAACTTGGGAACCTTGAAGAGTTGTGGGTACTTTGGCTAGATAACAATTCTCTTTCCGGTCCGATTCCACCCGAACTCGGGAACCTTGAACATCTGTGGGGACTTTGGCTAGATAACAATTCTCTTTCCGGTCCGATTCCGCCCGAATTGGGCAACCTCGAGCAACTGCAGTGGCTGCACCTGTCGTCAAATCCCCTTACCGGGTCGATTCCGCCCGAATTGGGCAACCTCGAGCAACTGCAGTGGCTGGACCTGTCGTCAAATTCCCTTACCGGGCCAATCCCGCCCGAACTGGGGAATCTTTCGGGGCTGAAGCGGCTGCGCATAGATTGGAATTTCCTCACGGGACGGCTTCCAAGGAGCTTGATGCAATTGGATAGTCTTGAGACATTTCACTTCGGCAACCAGAGCGTTTGTGCTCCTGCCGACGATGAGTTTCAGATGTGGCTGAGCCGTATCCCGGATCACTCTGGACCAACATGTGCAGTTGCAGGGGGAGATTTCGTGGTACAGTATGATCAGGGCGAAGCGGTCGGCACAGTCGATGGCAGCCACCTGTTTTTTGGTCTGCCGGCGGATGCGCAAATGGCCACCCGCTTCGTGGTTAACGCATCTTCTGGAGGCAAACAGTGGAACAGGGCTATTTCTGTATATGACCGGGAAGCTCGGATCGAGGTTATCTCTAGCGCTGATCAGGTGACACGACTCGAAACCCCTTCGTCGGATGACCAAAAAGCACAAATCGAGGAACTGTTGGGGAATCGGCGGGGAAGAACTGACCCAGCCAGTGGGCCGGAAGAATGGAAGAGGTTGGTCGAGTCCATTGGCAAGGAAAATCGGGAAAGGCGGATGGGGGAGTTGTTGGAAGACAAGCGGGAGCAGAAGCGAATCAGGGCAAAGGTGAGGGATCTATCGCGGGTGGGCGTTGCAGTCTCTTCCAGAGATGAACAGGAGAGTGCCGGTCAGCGCGTTTCGACGGGTGACCGGGAGGTGCGATCCCCGACCTATGCGAGAGGTGAGCGGGATGGACGATACCGGTCGTCTTTGGGAGAAGATCATGAAGGACGATTCGGGACCTCCACGGCAGATGACGAAGAGGTACAAATTGATCGTGTCTGGCTGGCCCCTTACTATGATAATCAGTTTTCCAATACTACGCTGCCGACGGATGCCGCCCGGGATTTCACCGTCTACATTTACTCGGATCGTGATGGTGTGCCGGGAGATGTCCTGTTCTCGAAGGAGGTTGAGGATCCGAGGGCGTATGCCGAGGTCACGAATTTTACGTTGGATTTCTTCGAGCTGGATCTGTCGACTGAAGGCATTGGCGCATTGCCGGACACCATCCACATCGCATACGAGAACGCGGGAACTGACGACAACCTATTGGTATTGGGGCCTGCACCCTATACGGAGAAAAATGTATCGCATGTATATCTCCAGGGCGCATGGCAGCAGTTGTGGGATTTGATGACCACAGGCGGCGATTCGTTCAATGAGACGGTGGTGCCCATACGGGCCCGCTTCAGGACTCAAACGCCATTGCAGTTTGCGCAGACAATCGCGGACCAGTCGTTCATATTGGGGCAGTCCGTCACGCCCCTGGTGCTGCCCGAAGCCATCGGAGGCGTGTCACCGATCAGTTATTCACTTTTACCGGCGCTTCCGAGCGGGCTCGCCTTTGACGCCTCGTCGCGGACTATTTCCGGGACACCGACCGAAGTCACAACGCCGCCAGTGACCGCCACATATACGGCAGCCGATGCGGCCGGGGACGTGGTCAGCATGCAGTTTGGCATAGAAGTCCATTCTTCCGTGGGCCTACAGGTTGAAGCAGTACCGAGCACGTTCGCTCTGCGCGGCAATTACCCTAACCCGTTTACGGGCTCTACCCGGATCGTGTTTGACCTGCCTTCAGCAGCCAAGGTGTCTGTGGATGTATCGGATATTACAGGACGGCGTGTACTGCGTGTCCCTGCCCGGATGCTCGAAGCCGGTTGGGATCGTGGCATCGATTTGAGCGGAGCCGGGTTGCCATCTGGAATGTATGTGTACTGGATGCATGTAGGCCTACCCGAAGGCGCGATCGTCAAATCTGGAAGCTTCATTCACATCCGGTGAATAGGAATCAACCATCGAAATCTTTACTGGGAACCGCATCCAGAATCATCCCAGGTCGGACCGAAAGGCGTAGTCAGTCAGGCAGAGCGAAATCCTTTCACCGTTCACACATCATTTTGAGAGCATGTAAACTCGACCCTCCGCAATGTTCTGGCCCAAGTTGAATTCAGGGTGTGCCACTCTCCTAACTCGTTCGCCGCGCTTCCGTCGGCACAGATTGTGCGGGTTTTTTGTGCTCGTATTGCTCGCGCTCACGGTCCCGACTGCCGACCAAATTTGGAGCATGCCCGTTGGATGGGATGGCTTTTCGGTGGCATAATTGCCCGATGGGATGCGTTGACCTCTGCGTCAGACGACAGGACTGTCAATCTGTTGACCCTGTCTGCTCGCTTAACAGGCGGAGTCCCGGGTCAGACATTTCATGGGGTACCCCAGTATCTGGACTAGTCTTTCCCTATGGAACGTGTGGCTGGGGCAATAATCGGGGATTTACCCCCGAAAATATGTAACTCGATGTGAAAAATCCACCTGCATCCCGCAAAAATTACAAACACGTGCAAACTTGGACCCGGCTAGCTATTTTTCGAGGGCGTAAACGGTTCCCTGCACGACCCCATCAAACGCTGTTCCGTCGGCATCAACGAGATTGTACTTGATTTCAATTATCCAGGTCGGCCCCAAACCGGGAGACCAATTCGCACTGTAGAATCACGCAGAGATACATCGGTAATCCTGAGCCGCTGCATATCGTGACGCTCGGATCCGTAGTGTCGTGAGCGCAGGAGTTGCCAGGTGTTCACTTCATAACTGTCGGCGCGAGTTGCGGTCCGTTCCTGCAGTGAGGTGGCAAAAGTCAACTCTATGGCTCCTTCAAGCATGCGCAGGGAAACAGGCATACGTACAGTTTCACCGGTATACCGAATCCGATAAAGGCCTCCTGTCTGCATCATTTGGCTAGTTGCCCACGCAGACATCCCAACCACGTAAAGCTGCCCATCAAGGGGATTCATACGGCCTCGCATGATCCCGTTTGGGAATGCCGGCAGGGGCAGTTCCACAATGCCCGCCTGGTGTATACCTTCCACGGAGTGGGGCATTACAAGAAATATCAGGCCGTATCCGTAGGAAAAGCTGAGCAATTTTCCAGACAGTGGTCCCCAGCGATCGCTTTCGGCCCAGAGTAATTCAGCTGGCGAACGATCATATTTCTGGTCTATCCAGACCAATGGATTCACCCTGCCCACGCTATTATATCTTGCGGAAGCCCCACTGGTGCTTGATCACGCCAAA
>VXLY01000021.1 GCA_009841335.1 Rhodothermaceae bacterium
GATCCGACGGGAGCGTTTCCGACTAAAGTCCGAAGCATACGGGCTCGTTCATGACCGATTACGCCGAGAAATGCCTGTTGCTGGAAATTCAGCGGAGAAACCAGTCGCACATATGAGCATGAACATTTGTGACCGGACAGCGGTGGTCATGGATGCGATTATAAGTCGAATCTCCGCTACAAATGACTGTTCCGAAGTTACGAGTACTCAATTGGCCGCCATCACGGGCACCCTAAACTTATCTTCTAAAAACATTTCAAGCCTGAAGGCAGGAGATTTTGATGGCCTGATTTCGCTGAATACGCTTGATTTGTCGCGCAATGATCTGACCGCACTCCCCGCCGGCATCTTTGATGAACTGATTTCGCTGGCTTCGCTTTTGTTATGGAACAACGATTTTTTCACACTCCCCGACGATATCTTTGATGAACTGACGTCGCTGACCAAGCTTGAGTTGGACGCTAGACACCTAAGCACGTTACCCGCCGACATCTTTGATGAACTGTCCTCGCTGACTGGGCTTTTGTGTTGGGTCAACGAATTGTCCGCACTGCCCGCCGACATCTTTGATGAACTGTCCTCGCTGACTTGGCTTGGTCTACGGGGCAACGATTTGTCCACACTCCCCGGCGGCATCTTTGATGAACTGACCACGCTCACCGTGCTTGATTTGGAGTCTAACAACTTAATAAGGCTCCCCGCCGGCATCTTTGATGAACTGACCTCGCTGACTAGCCTCTGGTTGAGGGCCAACGATTTGTCCGCACTCCCCGCCGGCATCTTTGATGAACTAACCTCGCTGACTAGGCTTGATTTGGGGCGCAACGATTTGTCCACACTCCCCGCTGGCATCTTTGATAAACTAACCTCGCTGAATACGCTCAATTTAGGGCACAACGGTCTGTCTACACTCCCCGCTGGCATCTTTGATGAATTGACCGTGCTGGACTGGGTTGATTTGCGGGCCAACGATTTATCCACACTCTCCGACGGCATCTTTGATGAACTGAGCTCACTGACTGGACTTGGTTTGTCAGGTAACGATTTATCCACACTCTCCAATGGCATCTTTGATGAACTGACCTCGCTGACTGAGCTTGGTTTGGCCGGCAACGATTTTTCCACTCTCTCCGCTGACATCTTTGATGAACTGATCTCATTGACTTCGCTTCATTTGGGGGATAACAGTTTGTCCTCGCTTCCAGACGGCATCTTTGATGAACTGACCTCGCTGACTAGACTTGGCTTGTGGGCCAACGATTTTACCACACTCCCAGACGGCATCTTTGATGAACTGACCTCGCTGACTGAGCTTGGTTTGTCGGGCAATGATTTGTCCACGCTTTCCGCCGACATCTTTGATGGACTGAACTCGCTGACTTCGCTTTATTTGGAGGATAACGATCTGTCCACGCTACCCGCCGGCATCTTTGATAAACTGACCTCGCTGACCGGACTTTGGTTTTGGAATAACGATTTGTCAACGCTTCCAGACGGCATCTTTGATGAAATGACCTCGCTGACTGCGCTCGATTTGGGGGGCAACAATTTGTCCACACTCCCCGACGGGCTCTTTGATAAACTCGCAAAATTGTCCCTGAGGGAACGCTTTTCCCCTTACGGCTTATCTCTGCATGCTAACCCCGGCGCCCCGTTCAGTCCGGTCGTCAATGCCGGTGCAGATCTAACGGCACAGCCGGGGGCTGCGGTTTCGATTTCAGGAAGTGTCAAAGGGCCATGGGGAAATTTTGTTCGGTGGGAGTGGATTCAGGTAGACAGCCCTAACTCAGATGTACCTATTGCAGGGGCGTTGCCTTTGACGGGCGGCGACACGGCCATGCCTAGCTTTACGGCGCCTACGGTGGAAGGGGAACTGTACTTTAAGTTAGTGGCAGCTCCCGGACATGAAGGAACGCCCAGCGAAGCCTTCGGACATGCGTACTCAGCTCCCGACTGGGTTACGGTAACGGTTTCGAATTTGCCTACCAGCACATCGGAGACGCCTTCGGTGGTTGAATTCAGGCTGCTTGGAAATTATCCTAACCCGTTCAATCCGTCTACGACCATTCTACTGGATGTACCGCAAGTGGCGGCGGTCACAGTGGATGTCTTTAACGTGCTCGGCCAGCGGGTCCATCGGGAGGAGTTTCAGGCAGTGGCGGCAGGTGCTTCAAAGCCACTACCGCTGGATGTGTACCACCTGTCCGCCGGGGCATACATCTACCAGGTCACGACGCAAATGGGGAAGGAGGTTCATAGCGCCAGTGGACGCATGACGCTCATCAAATAGAGCTAATTGAGTGTTTTACGAAAAACATATTGGTCATTGGATTACAAGGTGTATTTATTGACTTTAATAAAGAATACTTCATTCATCACAAATGGGTTCAGCCGGATTGCCACACGCCGTCCTTCCGTGAAATGTGGCCTCGCATTTTGTTGTCCATTCGTGTCTACGCGCAGCCAAAGAACTTCAGACGAACTCTCCGTTCCTTCCCCTTCGAGCCGCATCCTTGAGGGGGTAGTCTCATGGAGATTATCTCATGTTTGTACGCTAGTCGCGTTTCTGTCTATGCTTCTGCCTGGTCTGGTTCTCGCGCAAGTGTTGGAGCATACCTCGTCAAGGGAGACGGGCTCCAAGAAGGAACGAGAATGGGATGAGAATATAATCTCAATGAGAGCGACTCTTTATGCGGATGACTGGATGCGCGAGGAGCATTTCCGACTCAGGTCCGAAGCATACGGGCTCGTTCACGACGGAATGTGGTCAAAAATGCCGGTGGTCGGAAGTTCAGCGGTGAAACCGGTCGCACATATGAGTATTTGTGATCGTACGGCTGCGGTCATGGATGCGATTTTGAGTCGAATCTCCGCTACAAATGACTGTTCCGAAGTTACGAGTACTCAATTGGCTTCCATCACGGATACCCTGGATTTGTCTTCTCAGAATATCGCAAGCCTGAAGGTAGGAGATTTTGATGGTCTGATTTCGCTGAACGCGCTTAATTTGGGGCAGAATGCTCTGTCCACACTTCCTGACGGCATCTTTGATGAACTGACCTCGCTGACTGAGCTTGTTTTACAGTCTAATCACCTAAGATCGCTCCCCCACGGCATCTTTGATGAAATGAGCTTGCTGAATAGGCTTGAGTTGAGTAACAACGCTCTGTCCACGCTCCCCGACGGCGTCTTTGATGAATTGGCCTCGCTGGCTAAGCTTATTTTGGCGGCCAACGATTTGACCACACTACCTCGCGGCATTTTTGATGAACTTACTTCGCTGACATGGCTTAGTTTGGGGGCCAATGATTTGTCCGCACTTCCCGACGGCATCTTTGATGAACTGACCTTGCTGACAGGGCTTGGTTTGGGGGCCAACGAATTGTCAGCAATACCCGACGGCATCTTCGATGAACTGACCTTGCTGACTGGGCTTGATTTGTGGCGCAACGATTTGTCCACACTCCCCGACGGCATCTTTGATGAACTGACCT
>VXLY01000116.1 GCA_009841335.1 Rhodothermaceae bacterium
CAGACGCTATTTTACAAGCACCATCGCTTTTGAACCGATCAACTTACCGTCTGCCTCCATCCGGTAGATATACTGTCCGCTACTCACCGCCGAAGCATCCCATGTGATTTGGTGAGTGCCTCTTGAATAGGGTTGATCTGTGAGTGTTGCAACCTTACGGCCCAATACATCGAACACACTTACGCTAATATGGCTGTCCGTTGCGAGTTTGAAGCCAATTGTTGTGCTTGGATTAAATGGATTGGGGTAATTATCTAGCAGCTCAAACGAAGTTGGTACCGATGCTCCAGCTTCTTCTTCTGCCGAGGTTAGTACCTGTGTAAGATCAAGTGACCAAACTCCGCGCCCATGTGTAGCCACAACTACTTCACCATCTACAATCCGAATACGCCAAACACTCACAGCCGGGAGCCCATTATCAGCGTAAGCCCAGGTCTGGCCATGATCACGGGATTCAAATATGCCCATATCAGTACCAGCCCAAATAATCCGCGGAACCTCAGGAAAGACCTCAACATCCCAAACTCTGGCATTGGGGAATCCATTGCTGCTTCGGCAGCCATCAGTTCCAACGAACCCTGAAAGGTCTTCCCACGTCTGGCCCATGTCTTCTGTCCGTAAAAGTTTTGGCTGACATGAAACGGAAAAAGCCACATAAGCGGTAGCACGAGTAAACGGATGCGTAGCTAAGCCCGAAATTTGGCTTGTAGGTGCAAAATCTGGTGAGCTAACCGGTCGCAGTACGACCGGGTTTTGCACGCCTTCTCCCTGGGCGCGAGCCAAAGCATTCTCGGTTACATGGAGTCTTCCAGCACCGGTAGCAGTTCTCATTCTATATCCGACCCAGACCACGGAGGGGTCGGCGAGAGAAACCCGCACCTTGCCGCCATTGCCTGGTGCCCAAACAGGTGCGCCGCGTGCCGGTGTCGCTTGCCAGGTCTCCCCAAAATCAAGAGAGCGTAGCAGTCCTCCGGCTGGATCTGGTGATATGCTAAACACGGCCGACCCTGTTTTGGGAGTCCATCCGATAGACGTGAGGAATTGCCCTGCAAAGTTCCCTATGTTGCCTGCTGGTTCCCAGTTTGTGCCGCCATCAAGTGATCTCCAGATATTGTTGAACTGAATGGATCCCATAAGTGAGTCGGCTCCCTTCCAAACAACATCGAACCCGTCTCCCCCCAGCATATCCCGCCATCCACGTCGGCTATTTGCATTATTGTAAGAAGCCCAAGTACCATTGTCCTGCGTTCCACCTAAATACATGGGGAACCCTGGGCGCTTGGTAGCATCATAAAACTGAGACGTATTGAATCCTGGGAAAGCATCTCCCTCTGACCAGGTTTCACCGCCATCACGCGAATATGCGAAACCTCCGTCATTCCCATTCAGGATATGAAATTCATTGGTGTTTTCATCAATTGGTACAAGGGTGAAATTATGGTGGTCCACATGAACCTCGCTATTTTCCCACAAGTCAATATTTCGAGTCTCGCCTTTGATGGAGACGAACTCAATCTCCAGAATGCCTGGGGAGGGAGAAGCTGGATCCCATATAACCTCATCCCCATCGGCCAGCGTTGGCCACATAAAATACATGAGACCGCTGGAGAAGCCTCCGTTTGTCATGTAATTGGACAGGGGAGCATTTGCATTGTAATTATGCTTGGAGATGAAAATATATTCTCGGCTATGCGTATTACCTGCACCGGTTGTATTAAAAGGAATCAAGTCCCACGAACCATTGTTCGCCTGATCTCTGAAGGAGACCATCAGCTGACGGTTATTGTCCGTATCCCAAACCTGAAAGGGGACCTCTACATATTCTCTATACATATAATCCGCAAACGCAATTCCTGCACCGCCATCTCCAGCAGTTCCCCCGTTTGGCGGTACTGAGAATCGGTGAGCCATTTGAGTGAGATTTGGGCCAAATCGGATTTCTACGGAGGTCATTTCGTCCACCTCTATATCGGTTGCGTCGGGATCATAAGGCCCCAGGTCTATTTGTCCGCCTACATGGCTGGCGCCAAAATTAACAAGGTCCAAGAAACTACTTGCATTGTTCGCAAAATTTCCAACGGTCCCTATTTGCGAAGCTTCATCACCCTCAATCCATGCTTTCCAGCGAAGGACTCCACCGAGATATACAGTATCCGGTGAAAAGGGGTGAACCGTAATGGCATTGTCATACCATCCTTGTACGCCTAGGTAAGCTTTAAAAGGATCTGGTACGCTCTCCAAATTATCGACAATACTCCAAGATTGGCCAGCATCAACGGAACGATATAAATCTGCTACAGGGCCTGCGGGGGTATCTCTCGCCCCTGTACCTTGAACAGAGGCCCAAACTACCTCCGGGTGAGATTGTGAAATTGCCAATTCAATCCGAGCTCCTCCGTAAACCAATCCCACAAACGAATTTTCCCAAGTTTTCCCTCCATCGGTAGAACGCAATATCCCAGTCCCATTTACTGTTGCAAACTGCACATTAAAGTCATCCGGCTTTGCTCGTAAATCTTGAATCCTACCTCGATCTTCGTCACTCGCCAAAACTGTTGAGAATGATTGGCCACCATCTTCTGAGCGAAAGATGCTCGTGTTTGTCACTGCCACAACAATATCCGGGTTGTTAGGATCTACGACTATACGATTTGTGAAAGCCCAGTCTGTGTTGTTACTTGTCGCGGTCAAATGCGTCCAAGTATTCCCCCCGTCAGTCGTCTTGAACATGCCGACACCGGAGTTAGCATCAATGTTTCCAAACCCTTCGCCTGTTCCGACATAAAAAACATCGGGATGATTCACAGATGCTCCTGCCATAGTAGAAACAGCGAGGCTGGGAAGGTGATCGGTAAGTGGCGTCCATTCAATTGCCACCTGATCGAATGAGTCAATAAACCGTCGCGCCTTCCAAACACCGCCCCCTACGGTCCCAACGAACCAGGTACTAGCGGTTGGATCTGTGTGATCAACCAGAATAGCACGTGTTCGTCCCCCCACACGCCCAGGCCCGCGCTCCACCCAATCAAGTTGGGTTGTCCCGCCTCGCTTGGCATTGGCGAGCATTGCTCTTCGAAATTCTTCCATCTTGGAGCCCTGTGGATAGGGCGCATAACCTTCATCAAGTCCCTCAACTGCGGCAAAATACTCTACAAATTTATCTGGATACCCGAAAGCAGCTTTTAGACGTTTAGATTTTTCCGATCTAAACTCCATCTTCTCGTCGGAATTAACGGGGAGCAAATGAGCAATCCCAATTACGGGTATAACAAGAAGTATGGCTGCTAAGCCAATGAATCTGATTTCACGATAGGTCATGTGGCAACGATTTTGAGAGGCTGGAAGGGGGGAACCCCAGAGTTAAGGTAAAATGGAGTCAAGCACAAATTCTTCCGATTTTGTCGCGGCTTGTATGGATCGATTTAA
>VXLY01000102.1 GCA_009841335.1 Rhodothermaceae bacterium
GCATGCAACTCCTGGGAGCAGAAGTACGTCCGGTTACCAGTGGTAGTCAAACCCTGAAGGACGCTACGAATGAGGCCATCCGCGATTGGGTTTCCAATCCGACTGACACTTTTTATATCATTGGTTCCGTCGTAGGGCCGCACCCTTACCCAATAATGGTGCGCAGCTTCCATACTGTGATCGGCGAAGAAGTCAAAGAACAGTTAAATCGAGTAACTGGCACAGACATTCCCGATGTGCTTGTAGCCTGCGTGGGGGGCGGATCCAATGCAATTGGGTTGTTCTATCCATTCATTGATCATCCCGAAGTACAGATGTTCGGTGTGGAAGCCGCAGGCGAGGGACTTGATGGACGTCATGCCGCTACGCTCACGCGTGGAGATAAGGGGGTCTTGCATGGGGCGATGAGTTATTTGCTTCAGGATAGTGATGGACAGATTGAATTGGCGCACTCCATCTCGGCAGGGCTGGACTACCCTGGCGTTGGCCCCGAACACGCATGGCTCAAGGACCTTGGACGGGTAACCTATCTCACTGAAACAGATAAGAATGCATTGGTTGGTGTTGAGTTATTGTCCAGAACGGAAGGAATCATCCCGGCGCTTGAAACTGCTCACGCCATCGCAGCACTGAAAAAAATCGTTCCCCAGGTTGCCACTGACGCAACAATTGTGGTGAATTGCTCTGGACGCGGGGACAAGGATATGCAAACCATCATGGATCATCTATGAGTTCACGTTTATCCTCTCGATTGCTGACACTGAATTCGAATAAGGAGAAGGCCATGGGAATCTTCCTTACAAGTGGATTCCCTTCACCTGAAGTCACAGACCTTCTTCTGGATGCGATTGATGAGGGCGGCGCCGATTTCATTGAATTGGGAATGCCCCACAGTGATCCCCTTGCCGAGGGCCTTCCCATACAATATTCCAGTACACGCGCCCTGAAGGCCGGGATCACGATGCAGGATACATTGGAAATCGCGGCACGGTTCAGACAACGCAGCGAAACACCACTCCTTCTCATGGGCTATGTTAACCCCATTTTGCGCTTCGGCGCAGCAAAGTTCTGTGAACTTGCAGCTGACGCAGGTGTGGACGGATTGATCATCCCTGACCTGCCTCCGCAAGAGGCGGCTCTCGTGCGCGTACACATGCAAAAATACAGACTGAATTTAGTGTTCCTCGTAGCCCCCAACACTCCGGATGAACGCATGAAGGAAATTGACCGCCTGTCCGACGGCTTTGTCTATTGCGTGACCATCACAGGCCTGACAGGCACTGGGCTTGCAGGACGTCTGGATGCCATTGATTCTTACCTGAAACATGCACGTGAAATAATAACACACAATCCCCTACTGGTGGGATTCGGAATTCAATCCTATGATAACGCCTGTGATCTCACGAAGCATACAGATGGTTTTATCGTTGGATCGGCAGTCATTAAAGAAGTGGAACGCCTGTGGGCATGCCCGGACCTGTCAATGGCCGAACGTGGTCAGCAGGTGGCACGATTTGTGCGATCCCTCAAATACGGTCCCAAGAAATAAAGTTTGCGTGAACAATAATGCGATGTACTATCCTCTTACTGACAGCGGCCTTCATAGGCACTAGCTGCGGTGACGGCGTATTCAATAACGACTTTCGTCCTAATGCCACTGGCGTAGATGGTCAAATAACGGTCGTTATTGACTCCGCACTCTGGCGAGGAGACGTAGGAGACGCTGTCCGAGACCATGTGGGTGGAGCGATTGAAACACTTCCGGCCATTGAACCTGAGTTCGACCTTGAAGCAATAGGCCTTACTTCTCGTGCTGCCTTTGAAATGGTTCAGGACCGCAAGAATGTGCTCTTTGTAGGCCTTATTGACGATGAAGCTACACCCGAAAGCCAGTACCTGAGCACGATCTTCGGGGCTGACTCTCTACGCGAAATGATCCTGGGCGGCTCACCCGCGCTAGTCGCTCGACCAAACAACTGGAGGAGAAGCCAATTGGTCTACTATTTGGCAGCAGGCTCCCCTGATGACCTGACTAGTTCCATTGAACAGTACTCAGAACAAATCAGGTATCATTTTAATGAAGTCGAACGAGCACGTCTTCATATGAACATGTTTGATATTGGACGCCAGCGTGGCCTGGAACAGACCTTGATGGACCGACATGGGTTTGCTGTGCACGGACAACATGATTTTTTTGTTGCTATCGACACAACACAGTTCGTATGGCTGCGTCGCGTACTTTCGGATACATGGCGAAGTATGTTTGTGTATTATGAGGAAGACGGAAATCCCGAGAACCTTACCGCTGAATGGATTGTTCTTGCCCGAGATGCACTCACACAGCGGTACATTGGCGGCACAGCGGGAGGATGGATTGAGGTTGATCGTCGTCGTCCCATGACCGCTACAGAGATCAATTTTAATGACCGCTACGCAATTGAATTTCGTGGCCTGTGGCACATGGTTGGAGAAGAGAATGGTCGCATATTTCCCTTTGGCATGGGGGGACCTTTTGTTTCCTATGCATTCTATGATGAGCCCACCCGCCGGCTTTACCTGATTGATGGAATGGTTTTCGCACCTAATTATTCCAAGCGTGAGTTTGTGCGACAAATGGAAGTCATCGCATATACATTTCGTACCCTTGAAGAAGAACAACGTGAGCGTATATAGCTGGTATTGTGTATTGCTCCTTGCTGTCTTCTCGGCCTGTACTACCAGTCCTGGAGAGCTCGGAAAGGAGCCTGTAGACAGCCTTATGGCTGAGATATTTATTGATATACATTTGGCTAACGCGCGTGCTGAACTAGGATACGGGTCGGATGGTGCCCCGCTTGACACAATAATCGTGCGCAGAGGACTATCCAGAAAGGAATTTGACGATCGTATGGCCTTCTATGCCAAGCACCCTCAATCCTACCTGGTTGTACAGAATCAGATCATGGATCGTCTAGGACAGGAAACCCGTTTAGTTGCGGGCTTCTAGTTACCTCTTTCGTTCTCAGTTTCGTCCCGGAATTTCCTCATGCAGACTCCTCGCGTGGCAGTCATCATTGTTTCTTACAACGCACTGCCTATCCTCCAAAAATGCTTGCCAACGGTAGCGCAGACGAGCTGGCCCAACTTGGAGATTGTTTTTGCGGACAATAATTCCTCGGACGGGTCCAGTGAATGGATAGCGGGCCAATTCCCCGGAATCCGCATCATTCGTCACCCGGAAAACTGGCTTTTCAGCCGCGGGAATAATGAGGCGATTCGGGAGGTCACCGCGGACTATATTGTACTCCTCAACAATGATGTAGCCGTTCCTGAAGACTGGCTGCAGCCACTCGTATCGTTTGCCGAAAGCAACCCGTCCTTTGCAGCACTCCAACCAAAA
>VXLY01000091.1 GCA_009841335.1 Rhodothermaceae bacterium
TTTCCGGCGAGATCAATGGGGGAGGTGAAGCTTCAATCACCTTGGTTGCCGGCGTAGGTAACGTATCGCTGCTTCGCCTCTGAGTATCCGAGTCGCATACGGTCTGTAAAAGCGTAAGAGGCGTGCCTGAGAAGACGAACGGGCATCAGTTATCTATACACGCACGGTAACAACAGCCAAGCCTGTACGGACTTTGAACAAGAGTATTATTGTGGGAATTATGTGGAATAGTTGGAAAGCCTCCGCTCATTTTCGCCCTGATTCATTGGATTCACTAATAGAATCATCTGCACGATCAACCCTCCGTATTACCACCTTCCTAACCATCTCGCGCATCGGCATTCCCCCGTAACGTTTATTTGGAACTGGCTCATCTAACATCCTATCTAGGCGATTCAGTTCTGCGTCTTGAGAATCCTTCTTATCGTTATGTTTCATCATTTAGCCCCCTTTTTGTCGGTTGTGAAGACTTGTCTATTCTCCGTGATTCTTCTTCTGTTTCAATCTTTATTCGAGATTCTGCTATCCATTTCTGCAACTTCTCTCGTAGTTCGAGTGCTCCCCTAATGTCCGGAGGAAGATATTTTCTATCTCCGATTACTTTCCATTTCTGCTGTACATAAGATGAATCTAAAAAATCTGAATGATGTGCCTCCAAATCCCTTAACCTCTCCTCCGTAGATTCTAGATATTGTCTTTCCCGGTCAAGTTCCTTGTCAGTACGGCGATGAATCATGAACTTAAGGTTTTACTATATATCCCCGCTTCTTATGCTCCCCGCGTAACCCAATCGGCGTATAGATATGGCTCTTGAGCCTTTGACGCAGACCAAAAAGAAGAATCCGAATAGTTGTATGATTCCATCCACCAGAGGATCGGGGCGTGTTGTGATCTAACTCCAAATAACATGAATCATGAAATACACGATCACATCCCTGACACTTGCCCCCGTGCTGCGTCAACAGATGCTCGTACATCTCTGCTCTCGTCCAACGGGGTCCTTCGGTTTCTTGAACACGTTCTTTGACTTGCAAGAACGGAACGGCTTCTTGCTTATCATCCGTACGTTCTGGTACTTGATCAGTGAAGATAATCTCCTTCGGAAACAGTAGTGTTTGGTCACCTATTTTCATACTTCAGTCTCCAATCATTCCTCCCCATTTCATGCGGTCAAGTAAGACATCATTTACATTGTCTCAAAGATCAATACCTATCCACAGACACTCCAAACGCTCTGCAGCTACGCAGGTCGTAACAAATCCGGCGCACGGATCAAGTACTACATCTCCTTTGTTACTGGATGCTTTAACAATTCGCTCATAGAGAGGATGTGCTTTTGCGTAGGATAACCTGTACGTTCTTTTGAAACATTTCTCAAAAGTGGAATTATCCAAACGCCATAAGGTACTCGAACCTTTTTATTTTGCTGCGCAACCTAACCTCCTGGAAAAACTACAGGCTTGGAATATCTTCTTAATGTTTGCTCATCATATGGCTCTCTGACATCATCAAGATTAAATATCCAATTCTTTCCTTTGGGATACCATTTAATCATGTTTTCGAGCAAAATTATTCTAAGTCGCACTCTTGTGACGATAATGCCAAACGATATCATTCAGAAAATTCCTCCATCCAAAGATTGCGTCTGTCGCTGCCTTCAAGTAATGACTTGCGGTCGGGAAGCAGTGCAGATGAATACTGCCCATGTGTTGAGAACTCTCCGCACCCCAAGCAGACGTACAGCCGTGAAGCAAGGAGTAAGCTCCCATCCCGTCTGAATGGGCGTACCGAGCCGACTCAATCGCTTCGATGAGCTTCGGGTAATCATCCGTCAGTTGATCCACCCACTATTCCTGTAGATCTCCTTCCCACGTCCATCGATCCTAAAACTTTGCTCCCGATGCTAAACTGTCCGGCGTGGCGTGAAAGTCCCTCCCTTAATTAAAAGGTGGGTCGGCGACAATCTAGTCCACACTCTCACTGTTCATCGCACGAAGAAACTCCAAGTTGTCTCCGTTAAACAGAGTCCGATTTTGCCAATTTGACCCCGTATGCTTATCGTATGTGTGAATCTCGTAGCTTTTTGCTATTCCCTACATACACCGAAGCCCAGACTTTTTCACCGGGCTCTGAGGTGTTTTATAGTTACCATTTGTTTCCTTCATCATACTTGAAAAGATACTTGGCAAGTAAAATCGTAGGCGCAAACACAGTGGACAAAGCCGTACCTAACAGAGCTACAAGGACAGTATCACTCAAATAGAGCCCTATACGCGGATTCGCATTAAGAAAAACCATAATGCCCACAAAGATTAAACTGCCACATGAGATCTGTATGAATAGATCTGCATACCCGTATCGAAGTTCATTCCTCTTCTTAATTTCTTTTGTCTTTTCCTTTCGATATTCAATTTCCGCTTGAGAAAGTGCATCTTGAAACTTAGCTCCATAGTCTTCTTCCTTAGAGGATTTTCCCTTAGAAAATATCGTTCCACGAAGTAGAACATCAAGAAGAGTATCACTAGACTGGTTCATTTATTCAATGCAGCCTCAGAATAATGTTCGGGATTGTTTCTTATGTGCTCAATTTTTTGCACAAATTCTTCCATTATCAATCGATCAGGTATATGCACATTCGGGTAGTGAGGGTTAAAGGTGTTACGCCAAGCACCACCATCACGATGTGTCAGACCAAATAACTCAGCTCCAACTCGATCAGATAATTTGTCTACCACAAAATCCAAAACACTTTTATGAGTCTCTCCCACTATAGCCCTATAGTCACCTGGAATGTTTGAACTAATTAAAGCATCAGTCCCATATTTAATGAGTTCATCATACAATGTTTTATTTACAGGACCATACTTACGAGCCTCAAAACGTGCCGACATAAGAGGAGTACGATGCAACCCCAAGTGAAACATCTGTGACAGATACAAAAGTTCTTGCAATTCTAACTGAGTAATCGTCCAAGGCGATTTCTCCAAAATGTACGAGGCAGCATCAAATATAGACACGGGACGCAACATCAAATTAAGTGGCTTCGATTCTGTTTGAAATTCCATTCCACATCTTCACCAATATCCTCACACATTAAATTCAATATCTCATTTATATTATCCATGTTAACAGTCTCACCCTCTTCTGAAAGAAATCTATAAATAGCTAATCTTATCTTTCTGGAAGAGAATCGAAGCATAGCTTCGTTCATTGAGTGACATAGATTTGTTAAAGAATTTTCTTTATCTAAGCAATAAGCATTTACATCACGAGAAACTTGGAGTAAACTCTCTATCTTTCGATCATCTATAAGCTGCTTACGAGATAACCGATGTGTCAACAGAGCACCCAAACAAACACCTAAAAGACCTGTTAAAGCACCCCATACAAACCCAGGTATATAAGTAATAACTTCCATTTCAATCCTTGACACTTGTTGCGACGTAGAACACCGATTGATCATCTTCGTCACGAATCTCAATAGAACAACGCCCGCCCAACTGTCGATTGAAGTACTTTACTCCCACATCAACCAACGTGAGTTCGTCGAAGGCTTCAAGCTCATTTCCGCTAGCATCCAAGACTTGAACTTTCATTTTCTTGCCACCTCTAGGACAATTTTATTAACGAGAGGTGTTCCACGAACACATCAGTCACGTCTAGCGTGATGATGCGGCATACACCAAACTCCTCTTTAGGTTCTCCCTCACGCAATCAGGTCTTTGTGCTTCAATCGTTTCCCGACCATGCCTCTTACAACCATTGCCATTTGATCTATTGTGTCGTAGTGCCGGAGATTATGCTTGCCCGCAAACTGCGTCACATAGCGGTTGAGATGCTTCTCGCTTAGGTGATGGTCTGTACCATGATAGGCACGCTTCAGAACTGCCCAAAAGGATTCTATCCCATTCGTATGGGCCAGTTCTCCCGGTGCAGTAGATACCGCCCATTGCTTTCGGCTATGATTCACGGACGTGTGATTCGTCAATCCTTCATAGCTGCTATGCTCATCGCTAAATATCTCGGCATTCTCGGAGCAGGTATCGTTAATGGACTCCTGCACGGTTGGCTTCGTGGTATCCTCAAGCACCTTTGCCGTGATCTTGTTGGCCTTGCGGTCTTTCGCGCCAAGCATTGTGCTTTTTCCGACCGCTCCCGTGCCAGAGTTCAGTTTCTTATCTTCTTGCTAACTCTATTCGAGTCCGCCCAGATAGGATTCGTCTACCTCTACGGGCCCCTTAAACACTTCCATTGTCTCTGGCATCAATCCTTCGCGGATTCGGCGAAGCATTTGCCAAGCGCAGGACGCACAATTAACGCGTACTTATCTGGAAGCATTGTCGGGCAACCGATTTTTCTTGAACATCACGTGTCATCCACACGGTCATCTGGCCGGGAAATTGGAGCTCCCCTTCAATTTGAGAGGATATCTTCCGTAAGAGGTGGAAGAACTTGTCCTCGGGTACCTCCATAGGCTCAACGACAACATGGAGTACGCGACCTCCTGTGATCGCGACGGCACGACTCACACCACCAAATGACTTAGCTATCTCTTCCATGTTACGTATGCGCACAAGATGTTTTTCATCATCTATTTTGTGTGCGTCTGGAGGGGCTTAACTAATGGCGTCACAAAGCTGAACGATATAAGCGTACGTCGTAGTTATTGAGAGCTAATCGTGATGTACTTCCACGGCACTACAAACTGTTTCGTGTACTCCATAAAAGTTTGCAATATTCCATGCCGACCAGTTCATGGGAGCGATCTTCAGACTCAGGAATTTCCTTGCCGATGTCATACAATAAGCCGGTCCGTCGAGCTATATGGGCACCAAGTTCCATTTCCGCAACCATGAGCGAGCATAGGCGCGCTACCTCAACGCGGTGGTGAGACTCGTTCTCGCCATAACTCGTCCAGTATTTCATTTCCCTATGATCCGTACGAGAGTGCCATCCATGCCACGACGTTCCAGCTCAAGGAGTACACGCTTTCCGGCATCTTGAATACTCTATTTGATGACTCTATTGGGGGATTACATGGATAGTTAAGCATAGATCTTATTTTGGATTCAACCCTGTTTTTTGGGTTGACGAGGGCTTGGTTTTATCTCAAAGATTGCTTTTGCTAAAGCCTGGACATTTGCCTCGACCGTCAGACAGTCCACCTTCAGGGGCTGAACTTTGACTTGAGTTTCTTTATCATTTACTGGTGTTGGATAATGGGCTACTTGATAACATGAACACGAGCTGCCTCGTAGTCAAAGCAGGAAGAATGGATGATCATGGTATAGCTAGTGTCCCATTTCATTATTCATTTATCTGTAAAATATTTTTCATATTGGATTC
The DNA here is from genome assembly GCA_009841335.1 of Rhodothermaceae bacterium. GTDB lineage: Bacteria > Bacteroidota > Rhodothermia > Rhodothermales > Bin80 > Bin80. The sequence goes on from VXLY01000091.1 coordinate 5,347, forward strand.
GTATCAAGTACGAATCTCATGCTATATCATTACACTCGCAAAATCCCTGACTTGAGCGATTAGAACAAGCTGAACTGGACCATTGGATCCGAAGCCCAAACGCCCAGTCTCTCGCATTGCGTGCTCGGATCATCTTGAAGGCTGCAGATGGCCATAGTAATCAATCGGTGAACGCCTTATCGATCGTGTTGAAGAAATAAAGGTTGAAGGATCTCAACTGGTTGACAAACTAAAAGAACTCACACGAGAGGGAAAAGTGCGGAAAGTCTCCCTGATCAAGGATGGCAGTACGCTGGCCGAACTTCCCCACCACCTTGGCCTTGGTGGCTCCGTTGCAGCCATTGTATTGATCCCGACCATTGTCGCAGTCAGTGCTGTAACTGTACTCGTTAAACGAAATTACCGTACATATCGAACGTGATTCCTCCGAAGAGATTCGAACTGGTCCTTCAAAGCACGCAGACGATTTACCGTAAAGTGGCCCAAAACCGAATATCCCAAAGATTGCTTGCATTTTGATGAATTTAGGCATTAAACGAAGTTTAGCAGGTAAGGCCTGACCATATAGGCACACAAGCAATCAATATGTGTCATCACCTGAGGATGCACTCCCATTCGCATGTTAAACTGGCATGAAGGATAAGGACAGTGCTTGACCACCCCCCAAGCGGTAATTATTTGGATACGGGCGTATTTTTGTATTTTGATACTTGAATCCACCTACAGGCGTGGAATCTATCGCCCATCAAGCCTGCTCCTGTGGCTCCGCTGATCTTCGAGAAGAGGATGCCTTGAATGTTCGACAGAAATACGTAAACGAGTCTCTCCATACGTGCAACGCTCAAAGCCTGAATACCGAAAAGCTATCATTAAGGAGACGTGATAGAGAGCGCAATAGAGTTCATGAGCGAGAAGACAGAAAACCAGCAAGGTACCATCTTCAATGGTAGTTTCGAGGCACGCTTTCCCGTCCCGGGCTCCTCACAAATGGTGGATGTGGTTGGGCGCTGTACGAGATGTTGGGGTCCAATCAGTCGTAGTACACAGGGGGACGGTATAGAATGCCTAGTTTGCAGGCGGGCGGTTGATGCGGAGGAGGCCGCACGGGAATTTGAGAGGATGAAGCATGAGATGAAAAACAACATGTCGCGGGTATGCAAAGGTCAGGGGGGCGATTACGATCAGAGTGCCCGTTTTGTGCTAAAAATTCTTCCAGAAATGGAAAGCGATGTGGAGGCGTTTGATGCCCGCATTGATAAGGCTAACGAGAAAATACGTGGCCATGTGACCAGGAAATGTAATTTTCCAATCGAAGCATCTCCAGGCCTTCTGTACCTTCAGGGTCGCATCCTTGTATCCGGTATAGAAACCCTTCCATACGACGTGTCACCGATCAGCTTCGCAGACTTTGACATTGAGAATCTGGTGGATGAATTAGGCGTGCCAAGTATGGATGAGTCTGGTCATTGGACTTGGCCCCTACAGATGCAATGGAAGACGCCACCGACTGGCAGGTGGCTACGGGGAAGGCTGGGCACTGTGATGATGGCGGGGTACACCGTATCCCTTGCGTGCGAGATCCTTATGAAGGCCATTCTCATTACACGCCTTGATAGGGCGAAGAGGACTCATGATCTCTCCGATCTTTATATGTCTCTCCCAGAGGATTGCAGGAATAGGCTACAAGCGGACTTCCCCCAAATCGTGGATGTCATGGAAAAATACCGCCACTCGTTTGGAAAGAAACGCTACTTTGAACCAGTTTTTACCCCTGAGGTACTTTGGGCGCTTGTGGATGCGGATCGTGTTTGGGGGCTTGGTAAAGCGGCGCGGGTACTGGTTGATGAGTGCTTAATCGAGGGGCTGAACGGAACTGTAGATCTGAATTGGAACAGCAAAAGCGACATGATTTTTGGGATGTGCAAGGATGGAGATGGCAAGTTAATAGAGGGTCAACAACAAGTGACGTATGGTATTAACATTGAATACAACGAATCCGCCGTCGCTTGGGACAAGCTTATGCAGGAATAATCCATTGAGTCAGTAGGAGCGGTTCTCTTTGAGTGATACAGAGGTGATTATCCTTTCGTTTTATGGCAGTAACGATTCCATCCACTAACAGTTATTCCCGCTCGTGCATATCATAACTTTTGCACATTGACCATGTGTGAATTTCCTTTGGGCACTAAACTTTATTCAGAATTCACCACCATTATTACTACGCGATTTAGATGGGAGAGAAAGGTACATACAGATTTGTCCGCAACATGTCGATCTGATCGAATCAGATCCCTAAATTCCATATTGACTCAACCTTAAATGGAATCGACTAAACTCGTCAAATACTCAATTCAATCAACGAATGGCCACAAACCAACACTGCTAGTCAACCCATCAAAGCCCACGCATATGAGTTGCAGGATGGGCCAGTAGGCAATCCTAGGGTACGAAAGGTTGACGATGCGCGAGGTCGTGTTGGGATTGGTGAAACCAGACCAAGAAAAGGAGAAGACGCACTCCCTGCGGATGGAGATATCAAGTTACAGTTTGGTCTATAATTCCCTTAATTTGAGATGAAGAGATTCCATTTCTGGAAGTTCGTGTTTTAATTCTTGTAACACCGTGTTTAACTGAGCATTATTAATTGACGGATGTTCGAGAACATGAGTCAGAATTCGCAAAAATAAAGTGTTCTTCTCCGCCTGCAATAAATGCATTTCACGATGCTGTGACTGTATCCTTTTTAGATAAGCAATTTCGTTTTTCAGATCGTTTAATGAATCCATTATCAAAGTGATTTTTGGATTTAGCCACAGTACGTATACCGACAATTAAAGGCAAAGTACTTGGACGGCGTAGAATTTGTTCCTGCCTCCGATGTGCCCACATAAGCCAATGGCAGAAGATTCCGATCCCGCAATATGATCCCAACAACTCCGCCCACAAGACAGTCGTTTCTGCAACTCTTCGCGCAGAAACTGTCACTGAGCAAACATTATAGGATATATTGGGGGATCTCGGAAAAAGAGTCAAGAATTCATTTCACTATAAATCCTTGAATTGTTAAAATCTGACGGGAGTATAAGAGAACTCAACAAGGCCGTGTCCGAAATACTCCCTGATCATATAAATCAGCGGAATGAGTGATTTCTTCCGATATAGCCAATTTACCCCCACGTATCTCCAACTAAATTGTATCTCCCAGCCAAAAAGGGCACTGGCAGTTTGACAAGTAAACCAAGATCAAAGTTCCGCTCCATCAGGTAGACCACCAATAGGTCGAAGCAAATGCCCAAGCGTTAACAAAAGCAATCTTTGAGATTGAGCCAAGGACTCGTCAAGACAAGAAAGCAAGTTTAATCCTGAATTCAATCACTGCGTAACTATCTGTACAGTCCCCCTTATTGGTTCGATTGACAGTTCGTTCGATTATTCCAGGATCTAGACGACCGTCTCTTGAGAAGTTAAGCAAAGCTATTTGTGCTATTTCGCGCCGACAAGGATCAAATGAGCTGAATACGACTGCACCGGGTTTCTCGTCGTTCGGTAGATCCACTTGTGCAGCGGGTTGCTCCTGTTCGGGCCGGTTTGGGCTCCCTGTAACTCGATTTTGGGGCCCTCACAGGCAGGTTACCGATAGTTACAAAGGTGACCTGGGAGGCTGAAATGAATCCAGTCGGGTCTTCGGACTTCCAGTGTTGACAGCCTGATCAGATCCATCGTTTCTCCAACGCTGAGCCTGTCCGCACCAGCACAAGACGACAGCAAAATGAAAATGCGAACCGTTCCCGGGTCACGAGTTAAATAATTGCGGCGATCAGTTACAATTTGTGAGCATAGTTGGTCAATGCATATCTTAACGGCAATCCCTACGTTTGATTCTGCCAACTTTGATGTGCCAAGCACTGGAACCAAAAAATCAGCATATAAAACGAGGCCAGCGGTTCCCAATATTTTCCTCGACAATCCTTTCACCAGTTGGGTTGAGCGTCTTCCAATCGCTTGGGGAGTACACGGGGAGATTGCCTCGGCATCGTGGTGAAATTGGAGACGATCTCGCTGGTTGATGTGGAACCGCATGCTTATAATCTGATCAAATACATCCAAGTAGGTGTGAACCCTTAAATATCCATATGAGAAGCACTTCTTCATATTTACCATTCAGGCGCGCCGCGGTAATCGGCGCAGGCACTATGGGGGCTCAGATAGCTGCCCATTTGGCCAATGCTGGAGTCGAAGTACTGCTCTTGGATCTGGCAGCCCCGAAAGGACAAGAGCCACTTGCGTTGGTCAAAAAGCGTCTGAAAGCTGTTACCAAGCTAAAGCCCAATCCGTTTTTTACTAAGGCTGTCCACGGACGCATAAGTTGCGGCACCATCGAGCATGATCTGGAAAAGATCGCGAATGCGGAGTGGATCATTGAAGCAGTAATTGAGCGGCTGGATATTAAGCGGGCTTTGTTGGAACAGGTGGAAAAGCATGCAAGCCCGGGGAGTGTCGTGTCAACCAATACCAGTGGAATCCCTATACATGCGCTCGTCGCTGGACGCAGTCTAGGATTTCGGCAACATTTTCTGGGCACACACTTTTTTAACCCACCGCGATACCTCTCCCTCCTGGAAGCTATTACGCACGCCGACACAAGCCCTGATGTGCTAGACAGAATTGGATGGTTTGCCCGCATCCATTTGGGCAAGGATGTTGTGCAGGCGAATGATGTGCCCTATTTCATTGCCAACCGGATCGGTATCTATGGCATGGCGGGAGTAATTGAGCAGTTTGCCAACGGTACCTACACTATAGAGGAAATTGACACGTTGACGGGTCCGTTAGTCGGTCGTCCAAAGTCCGGCACCTTCCGGACGGCAGATGTGGTTGGACTTGATGTGATGCAGCTCGTTTGCCAAAATCTCTACGAGAGCGTGCCGGCGGATGAAAGTAGAGCGCGATTCAGAGTTCCCGAGGTATTGAAAAATTTGGTAGCCAATGGAGCACTCGGAGCCAAATCGGGAGCCGGATTTTATCGGAAGGAAGGGCGCAAAATTCGCTCACTCAACCTGTCTTCAGGGCAGTACGAAGATCCCGCCCCGCTCAATCTCGGAGATCTGGGCTGGATCAAGGCGGCAGGCGCACTTCGGCATCGCCTTGTGGCATTGTTCGAAGACGAGGGACGCGCAGGCGAGTTCTTTCGGAAGACCATGCTGGACGGTATGGCCTATGGTGCGAGACGGATAGGCGAAATCACGGATAGTCCCGCGCGGGTTGACCGGGGGATGTGTTCCGGTTTCGGCTGGAAAATGGGTCCCTTTGAAACGTGGGATGCGATTGGTTTCGCCCGGGTCAGAGAATCTATGGTCAAAGATGGGATTGCTCTCCCGGAGTGGGTACTCGATATGCCGGACGATGCATCCTTCTACATCAACCGCCCCTTGCGCGTCTTTTATCCATCCCGCGGAGAATACGTGGCTGAGGACAGGCCAACAGACGAACGGTCACTGGCATCCATTAAGTTGGAGTCGGGCAAGGACCTGTGGTCGAACGAAGAGTCCGGCTTGATTGATCTGGGAGACGGCGTGGCGCTGTTTGAGTTTCGCTCCAAGGCGTGCACGCTTGGCTTCAATGTAATTAGTGGATTGTATGCGGCTATTGATTACATCGAGAACGATCCCAACCTGCACGGACTGGTCATTGGCAACGAAGGTAGCCATTTTTCAGTGGGCGCCAATCTTGCGGAAATGGCCGGAGCCGTCCAGTCAGGTGAGTTTAGGAAGATTGATCAATACATCGCCCGATTTCAGTCTGCTATGCAGCGTGTACACTACGCACGTAAACCTGTGGTGGTGGCCGCACATCAGCGTGCACTGGGGGGAGGATGCGAACTCATCATGGCCTGCCCAAACCCGGTTGCCGCAGCAGAAACCTATGCCGGACTGGTCGAATTGGGGGTGGGATTGATACCGGCTGGCACAGGCAGTATGCGATTTGCAGCCAAGGCCAGTCAAGAGAACCAGGGCTATTATGACAGCAATCTTCTGCCTGGTGTGATGAAATACTTTGAGACCGTTGCGAAGGCAACCGTATCAATGAGTGCGGAAGAAGCTCGTGATCTTGGTTTCCTGCCTAGTCATGCATGCGTGGTAATGAACAGTGCCAGACGCTTCCACGTGGCTAAACATGAAGTATTGAGGCTCTCAAATCAAGGATATCGACCACCTGTATCTTCACAAATTCGTGTATTGGGCCGGCCCGGCGCAGCAGCATTAAGTACGGCTGTCTATCAACTGCATCAGGGAAGATTCATCAGTGACTATGACCTGTACTTGGCCAAGAAATTGGCCTATGTATTTACAGGTGGGGATTTAAGTGGGGCGCAGGAAGTGTCCGAATCGTACTTGTTGGACCTGGAGCGGGAAGTATTCTTGGGTCTCTTGGGCCAACCCAAGACACAGGAGCGCATTGCTGGCCTGCTTAAGACTAATCGACCTATTCGTAATTGAGCAATTCGAGGATGCAATCGTCAGCTGTTATTGTAACCAGTCTACGTACACCAGTCGGAAAGGCCAAACGGGGAGCATTGCGTTTTATGCGCCCTGAAGTCATGGGCGCTGAGGCGATTCGGTCTGCCGTGGACCATACACCGAACCTACAAGCGGAAGATATTGATGATGTACTTATCGGCTGTGCCTTTCCTGAGGGATCACAGGGCATGAATGTGGGGCGCATCATTGCGAGCCTGGCAGGACTGCCCGACTCTGTACCCGGAGCAACTGTTAATCGTTTCTGTTCGTCGGGTCTGCAAACCATTGCCATGGCCAATCAGGCCATCGGGATGGGGCAAGCAGAATGTATCGTAGCGGGAGGGGCAGAGAGTATGACGCTTGTGCCCATGAGCGGATATTACTTTCAGCCAGACCCCGGCGTGGCTGAAAGCAGGCCCGAAGTTTACGTTTCAATGGGTAACACGGCGGAGAATCTGGCACAGAAGTACCGTATCTCACGCGAAGACCAGGATCGCTTTGCACTTAGATCCCATGAGCGAGCACTTGCAGCCCAGTCTGGTGGGCTTTTTGAACAGGAGATCATCCCGCTGGAGGTTCAGCAAACAAGCTTCCAAAACGGGATTTCAAAAACGGTTACTTACCCGTTTTCCGTGGACGAGGGACCGCGGGCTGACACCAGTATGGAGGCACTCGGTCGTTTGCGACCGGTATTTCGGAATGGAGGCAGTGTGACGGCCGGGAATGCCTCCCAAATGTCTGATGGTGCAGCGGCTACCGTGGTCATGTCGGAGGCCATGGCAGCTCGATTGGGTGCTGAGCCAATGGCACGCATGGTTGGGTTTGCCGTGGCTGGCGTGCCTCCGGACTTAATGGGGATCGGACCTGTACCGGCCATCGACAAAGCCCTTGAACAGACCGGGCTTAGCAGAGACCAGATTGGATTAATTGAGCTGAACGAAGCGTTTGCCGCACAGGCACTGGCGGTAATCAGGGAGGCAGGACTGGACGAATCCGTTGTTAATGTACAGGGAGGAGCAATTGCTCTTGGTCATCCGCTGGGATGCACTGGAGCTAAGCTCACCGCCACTTTGCTTCACGCCATGAAGCGCCAGAACATTCGCTACGGATTATGCACCATGTGCATCGGTGGCGGCATGGGCGCGGCGGCAATCTTCGAAAACCTGAGCTAATTCACTGATAATTGCTGGTTGCATGCCCCGTGCAGAGGATCACATGCGAAGCATCCGGCCGTGGTTGCGCAGAGAATTGTTCAACGATACTCAAATTTTTTCATCCATTGGTAACCCTGCGAATGTTCAGAATGCGGCCTGCTGCCAAACATCAAAGAAGGGGGACCAAATCTCGCTGATCAAGAGCTCGATGCCGCAACTAGGGAAACCGCTAAACAGTATGCTGGTGTAACGATTTCCGACAACGCTAGGCCCCTATGGAGCAATACGGATATGATATTTGGACGGTTTGGCAAAGTATTGGCGTCAGCTTAATCGCGGCCGTGCTTCTCGCCTACTTCGGTGCACGTATCTGGGTCTGGGGAGTTGCCCTCCTTCTTCTTCTTTTCGTCGCGGGATCCCCGCTGTGGTTGATCATATTGGCTACAGTTTTTGTCGCAATCTTTGCCATACCGCCAGCGCGCAGAACTTTGTTTTCTCGTCCGGTCATGCTGACCATAGACCGGATGGGATTATTGCCGGCTATTTCGGATACGGAGCGGGTAGCCCTGGAGGCGGGCAAGGTTTGGGTAGAGGGTGAACTATTCTCCGGGCGCCCAAACTGGGCGCGTATTCGAGAGACACCGTATCCTGAACTGAGTTCGGATGAACAGGCATTCCTCGACGGTCCAGTACAGGAATTGTGTGACCTGACAGATAACTGGAAGGTGTGGACAGATCGGCAGTTTTCCGATGAAGCCTGGCAGTTGATGCGGCGTGAAAAGTTCTTTGGCATGATCGTTCCCACAAAGTATAGTGGACTCGGATTTTCTGCGATGGCAAATAGTGCAGTTGTAGCGAAACTGCAGTCACATTGCAATCCGCTCTCAACAACGGTTATGGTGCCGAATTCTCTGGGACCTGCAGAACTGTTGATCCACTATGGGACACCGTCGCAGCGTGAGCACTACTTGGCGCGTCTGGCCGATGGCACATTTCTACCTGCTTTTGCACTCACCGAACCGGCTGCCGGCAGCGATGCAGGCGCAATTCAAGCAGACGGGGTATTGTTCAAGGATGAGGCTGGGGATGTGAAGATCCGGCTTAACTGGCAAAAACGATACATCACCCTGTCTTCTGTAGCAGAAGTACTGGGGGTTGCATTCAAGCTCCGGGATCCAGACAACCTCCTTGGTCGAGGGGAGAACCTCGGGATAACATGTGCTTTGGTCCCTTCGGACACCCCAGGAATCAAGCGGGGCCGAAGACACGACCCACTAGGGGTTCCGTTCGTGAACGCACCGTTTGAAGGTCATGATGTAGTCGTACCCCTTGATGCAATTATTGGCGGAGAAAAAGGGGCCGGTGATGGATGGAGAATGCTTATGGAGAGCCTGGCTGCCGGACGTGGAATATCCTTGCCTGCATCTGCCGTTGGAAGCACCAAGGCGGTCTATCTGGCTACATCCGCACATGCTGCAGTCAGACGCCAATTCGGACTTCCAATCGGGAAATTCGAGGGAATTGAAGAGCCCCTGGCGCGAATTGGCGGGTTTACTTATCTCATGGATGCGGCCCGTATTTACACGCTTGGCGCCATTGATAGTGGAGAGGCCCCCGCGGTGGTCACAGCCATCGTTAAGTACAACTTGACTGAGCTTGGGCGAAAGGTCATTAACGACGGGATGGATATTCTGGGAGGCAATGCGATCTCGTCCGGTCCCCGCAATGTTTTAGCCCACTTCTATTTCAGCAACCCGATCGCAATCACAGTTGAAGGTGCAAACATACTCACAAGATCCCTGATCATCTTCGGCCAAGGAGCCCTGCGCTGTCACCCTTGGGCTTACAAGGAGATTTCTGCACTGGCTGAAAAAGACGTTCGTCAGTTCGACCGTGCGTTCATTGGCCATATAGGACATGTGATACGCAATTCTGCACGATGTTTTCTGCTGGGGATTACTCGCGGCCATGCAGCTATGGTTCCTGGTCGAGGAATCGTCCGACAATATATTCGACGGCTTACATGGGCATCAACCTCGTTCGCATTCCTGGCAGATTTGGCCATGGCTTCTCTGGGGGGCTCGCTGAAACGAAAAGAGAAGATAACCGGCCGTTTTGCCGACATCTTCTCCTGGTTGTATCTGGCCTCAGCTACGATTCGTCGATTTGAAGCCGAGGGATTGCGTAAAGAGGATATCCCGTACTTCCAGTGGTCCATGGAGTATGCTCTCGGCGAAATTCAGCGGGCCTTTGAAGGCCTGTTCGCGAACATGACTGTGCCAGGCTTTACATGGTGGATGCGGGGGCCGGCATTACTATGGCACAGATTGAACAGCTTTGGGAAAGGCCCGTCCGATCGCGTGGGGCACAAAGTTGCCCAGCTCATGCAGACGCCCGGTCCGCAGCGTAACCGAATTACAGCAGGGGTTTATATGGGTAATGATAAAACGCGCGGGCTAAAACGACTGGAGCACGCACTGGATCTGGTGGCAGCCGTTCGGCCGATTGAAGCAAAAGTCTCGAAGGCTGTGCGTATCGGTCAGCTGGCCCGCAAACCAAAGTCCACCCGATTCGACAGAGCCCGTGCGGCTGGAATTATCACCGACGAGGAAGCTGCAAAGATCCATGAGGCAGCAAAAGCCTCATGGGAAGCAATTCAGGTTGATGACTTTGACCAGGCTTCATACCTGCGTCATCACGCATCGGCGTAACAAAATATGTGAACAAGCCCATGATCGTAACGCTACTGATTTTACTCCATGTTTTGACGGCATCAGCCTGGTTTGGGCTAAGCATACGGTTGGGCAGTCAAGCCAAACTCGCTGCGACCGGGCAGATGGCGGTCGCCGTCGATGGACTGCGCACCTTGTCACTTATGGGCATTATGCTCATTGCTACCTTCGTGTTCTCCATGGCACTGCTGATGGCAGGAAACGGATATCCCGGACAAATGCAGTACCATGCGGCTTCAGCTTTAATTGTTGTTCTGTTAGGGATCCAGTTCGTGTTCCTGCGTCCAGCCTGGAAACGATTATGCACCGCCGTCGAAGCAGGAAACATCAACGCGGAATCAGAAACTACGGGTGATGATGCATCAATGCACGCCCGCAAAATCTCCATGTATGCGGGCATCGGTCACCTGTTCTGGCTGGTCCTGTTGGTCTTGATGTTTTGGAACAGACTGATCGCTTAGGCATACACCTATGCTGTGTCTTGGGGTGTCCAGCCCTCAATGCATTTTATGCCTTACATACTACATCTAATTCAGCGTTGATGGCGACTAAGCGTATGAACGAGAGTTGGCAGCAGGTGTGCGGCCAAATAGCGGCCATTTGGAGCGAGGCGGATTTTAATGAGAAAGAGATGAAGAAGGCGCGCGGCAATATGCGTAAGATGGTCCAACTCATTCACGATAAAACCGGTGAGCCAAGGAGCGAGATCTTTCAAAAGATCAGCGCCATTATTTAGGCGCGTCGCAGTGGCAGAGCCCCCAGGTTCGCCGAAAATCTGCGATGTCTTGGTGCTTCCTTATTTTGCTGCTCTCACAGGTCCCTGCGACGGATTTGCAGGCGGCCCGCCAGGCGGTCGGGAGCCAGGATTATGGACGCGCGGTCCAGTTACTGGACGAGTTTCTCGAATCAGACGATACCCATATTGAAGGTCGGTACCTTCGTGGGATCGCATTGCGTGAACGCGGCCGGAATCCCACACTCAAGAATCGTCTTCAGCGTGTGCTGGCGCGAAGTGCGACTGATTTTGAATTCGTAGTTGCCCTAGACTCTGCATACCAGGACGTTCTCTTTCAGTACGCGATCCTAAAACGGTATGAGGACGATTTAGAGGGAGCAATCAGATTGGGAGAAGCCCAACTGGAGCACCGGCCGGATCTGGATTACGTACTGCCACGTCTGTTGTCGTTTTACTGGCGCTATGTCGTGACGACTGCACCTCAGAAGGCACGATTGTGGTTACGGAGTCAATCAGGCTCTCTGGCCCCGCTATTTATCGGTCGTGCATACGAACGACAGGGCATGTACGATTCTGCAGAAACAATCTATGCCGATGACGAAGATATATCAGAAACTCCCCTACTTCTTGCACAGGCGCGGTTAAGCTTCGCTCGTATGCGCCCAGAGATTGGTACAGAAACCATCGAGGAAGCGATTTCCGGTATCGATACGAAAGTAGATGCGCTGGTCTTCTTTGAAGAAATAAAAACCATTGCCAGCCCGGCAGAGGTAGCTGCCTTTGAGCGCATTGAAGAGTTGGAAGAGTACCGCAAGTTTTTCAGGACGTTTTGGACCAGCCGAGACCCCATGCCGGCTGCCGCTTACAACGCACGGATGGTTGAACATTACCGTCGGCTGCGTATTGCTGAGCAGAATTTTCTGTTCAACGGGTACCGTTCATGGTTCCGGAGTGCGTTCACACACGATGAGACATATTTTCCGGTCACCTACGAGCTAAGTTCTGATTTTAATGATCGAGGCATCGTATTCATGCGTCACGGAGAACCTGACGACTATACCGTTGGGGAAGCAAATTCCTGGCTCTACAATGACTCGCTGCTTGTTTTCCATTTTGCTCCAACCTGTATAGGTCAGGTATGTGGGGTTACAGAGCATTTTGTGCCGTCTCCACTTGGACCAACATTTGAGCCTGCGGTTGTAGGTCTGGATGCACTGGATGCGGAACGGAAGAGTGTGGACTATCTCGTAAATGGATTGAGCACGGACCGGCATCAGTGGTCATCCGATACTCGTCACTGGGAGGTTCCATACGTCGTTGGCGCATTCCGAGGGCTTGACGGCCGAACTTTGGTGGAAGTTTACTACAAAGTCCCATTGCACGAAACTGCACGTGTGCGCGGCCCCGATTCTGTTGTAGTTGAAACCGGCTTTGCGATTCATACCGGAGATTGGGACCGCATTAATTACGTACGGAAACAATCGCAATTCGGCCGTGGCGAGGATGCCTTTGTAGACCGGTTTCAAGTAGATTTATCCGCAGATAGGTTCAATATTGCACTTCATGCCCGAGTGCTGGATGGCGTACATCTTCGTGCGTACAGATTCGATTATACGGTACCCAGATATACCGACACCGGCCTGCAGTTGAGCGATGTGTTATTCGCGGATAGTATAGCTGTGCTTCCAGATGCGGTTGAGCGTGACGACGTGATCCTTTATGTGAATCCTTCTGGACAATTCGAGAGACCCACAGCTCCGTTCGTGTACTTTGAGATTTACAATTTGACCCAGGAACCGGACGGGCAAACAAGGTATCGCATTGCATACACACTCACACCCGTCGACGCGGGCCAGGAGGGAACAATTACTTTGCAGACAAGCGAACAGCGGAGTGCCAATATGTCGCCCCTTTCTTACGTAGCCCTTGACCTGGGGGAGGCTTCAGCCGGAAGCTACACAATACAGGTAGAAGTAGAGGACCTTGTAACTGGTGTCGTAGCCAGAACTGGACGAGCGTTGCACTTGAAATAGCAAAAACTATTTTTTTCGTGCAATTACGTATTCGCTGAGCGCGTGCATCGCCCGGCGCGCATCCGAATCCGGGAAGTTTTCCAACAGAGTTTGCGCCTTTTTCACATGGAATTCCATGCGTTCCTGCGCGTAGGCTAGTCCTCCTGTGGTCTCAACAAAATCGAGAATGACTTTACGGTTCTGCCGGGTTCCTTTACCCCTGCGTATTATTTTCAGTATTCGCCTGCGCTCAGACGGATTCGTAGCATTAAGGGCGTGTATCAGGGGGAGCGTAACCAGTTTCTTCTGCAGATCAGCACCCACAGGCTTTCCGATTCCGCCGGAACCATAGTCGAAAAGATCATCCCGTATCTGGAAAGCCAGCCCCAGCTGTTCGCCGAACTCGCACATATGCTCTATGCTGGTTGCGTCAGTATTTGCACTCAAAGCTCCACAGTGGGTACATGCGGCCAAAAGGGATGCTGTTTTGTCTGATATGATCCGGTAGTAAGAATCTATATCAACATCCAGGTTTCGTGTCCGCTGCACTTGGCGCAATTCCCCTTCGCTCATACGCTGCACGGCATTGCTGAGAACGCGCAGCATGTCAAAATCATCGTGTTCCAGGGCCAGTAACAGACCGCGGCTGAGAAAGTAATCGCCAAGGAGTACGGCTACTTTATTGCCCCAGAGCGCATTGATTGAAAAGGATCCCCGTCGCTTTTCAGACTCGTCCACGACGTCATCATGTACAAGTGTGGCCGTGTGAAGCAGTTCAACCAGTGCAGCAGCGCGGTAACTGCGGTCACTGATGCCCCCACAGGTTTTTGCCGCCAAAAGCACCAGTAGCGGTCGAACACGCTTACCTTTCTGACGCAGCACATACCGCAGAATCAGGTTCAGGAGCCCATGCTCCACACGCACTGCGGCTCTGAAGTGATGATAAAACTCCTTAATGTCATCTTCCACAACCGACTGGATCTCTCGCAGCGCGATCGCAGTTTCCACCCGGTTTGCCACCATCCGGTCTGACCTGATTGCAGGACGGCTATAAACGACAACGTGCTCAATGGTGTTCAATCAGGGCCTGAGTTTATGATCTGTAGGCCCGGAAAATCAACCAAAGCCATAGTTACTGCGTCGCAGCAGGATCAGAAAGAACGGCACACCACAGAGGGCAGTAACAATGCCAACCGGCAGCTGTGCCCCTGGTAGAATAGCTCTTGCTACAAGGTCTGCCCATAAAAGGAATACTGCGCCGGCGATAAAACTTGCCGGCAGTACACGCCGGTGGGTTACGCCAGTTACGGAGCGTACGGCGTGAGGAACAATCAAACCAACGAAGCCAATCGCTCCGCTTGCAGCCACGATAGATCCAGTAACCAGAGAAGCGAGAATAATCAAGATTCGCTTAATAGACTCAACCTGAACCCCAAGTGAGTGAGCAGATTCATCGCCGGTTAGCATCCCATCCAAAGGACGTGCCAGCACAAGTAACGAGATAAGACCTATCAGTACGGCTATTGAAGGCCAGATCAGTGTACTCCAGGTTGCCAAGTGAAGTGATCCCAATAGCCAAAAAAGGACTGACCTTAGTTTGTCGGGCTCGGGCGACGATAGGGTAATAAAGGAAGAAAGAGCACCCATGAGCGAGGCAACGGCCACACCAGCAAGGAGCAGCCGGGTAACCGATAGATGCCCCCGACCACCTGCAACGCTGTACACGATGAGAATTGCGCACAAACCTCCGGCGAAAGCTGCCACTGGCATAGATACCGCCTTAGATATCAAGGGAGGCAGGAAACCCAGGTAAAACAGCGATGCACCTGCCGTCGCCCCACTGGAAATCCCCAGGATATATGGCTCTGCCAGGGGATTTCGCACAAGCGCTTGCATCGCTGCTCCGATTATCCCCAGCCCTCCACCGACAATAAGGGCGAGCAAGGCACGGGGGAGGCGGAGCCTCCACACGATGCGATCTGCTATGGGGTCCGGGACAGTGCCGTACCCGAATGTGAGATGATGCCATAGCACGGACAGTGCCTCGGAAAATGATACTTCATCTCCTGTGCTCACAGAGATGATCACGCTGAAAAATGCCAATATCAGTAATCCAATTGCCCAGCGATTCATGGATCAATCACTGCGTCAGGATGCAAAATCTTTGCAAGTGCCCATGCCCCGGACACCAGGCGCGGTCCAGGCCGTAAATAAGGATCTGGATGCAGTCCATAGACTCGGCCGGACAGGACCGCGGGTACAATATCCCAGGTTGCGTGATGCGAAACAAGTTTCGTGGCATCATATGATAGGCCAAATGAGCCCACAATCACTTCGGGCCTTGCATCTAGTACGAACTCGTCAGTGAGTACGGGAAAACGTGTGGTCATTGTTTGCGTGATACTGTGACCCCCGGCTAGATCAATCATATCATGAATGTAGCTTCCCTGCCCAAAAGCATAAAGCGTTACATCGTCAATCAAGAACAATGTACGCGGTCGCTCGGATAGGCTGACAGTGAGTGCCGACAATTGTGCCAGCGAGTCTTCCAGTTGAATGGCGCGCCTCGTCGCGGCCTCTGTGGTTCCAAGTAATTCCCCCAGGGCTCGAATCGCACGGGTCACATCTGGAAGTGTATTCACCGCAACAAAATATACCGGAATGCCCACCGATGAGAAAATGTCAATGTCCTTTAAGCTGTTCACCTGCTCACTTGCGAGGACCAGTTCCGGGTCAAGGGCGACAATAGCTTCAAAATCTGTTGGAAGCATGTCATATCGTGGTAACGTGTCAACGGCTGGGGGATAGTCGTCGAATGTTGATACCCCTACTATTTTTGATCCAGCCCCCGCCGCAAACGCTAGTTCCGTCACACTTGGGGCAAGCGTAGTAATTCTCTCTATCGTAGGAGGCAATACCACAGTACGCCCCAAATCGTCCTCCACAGTCCTTTCGCCGGGAAGATTGGACGAGCAGCCAATAAAAAGCAAGCAAAGCAGGTAGACTTGACGCATGGCTTCCGTGGAGGATTTGGCACTGGGGAACAGGCCGTAAGTTACATTAAGTTCTCTTGTCACTCATAAGTGAATCACGAAGATGTTTATAACCTTTGCATTAGAGGGTTGAATGACATCAAGCCAGCTTGCCCGAATAATTGACCACACCAGGCTTGCTCCAGATACGATGGTGCAGGAGGTGTACGTTCTCTGTGAGGAGGCTGTCCAACACGGGTTTGCCAGCGTGTGTGTTCCTCCATGTTATGTGGAGGAGGCTACCCGAATACTCACAGGAGAAGCGCCTCGGGTATGCACGGTAGTGGGGTTCCCTTTGGGGGGAAACCAAAGCAGCGTCAAGGCCACGGAGGCGGCGACTGCGATTAATGACGGCGCAACGGAAATTGACATGGTCATGGCTATAGGATTACTCAAGACTGGGGCATACGAGTCGGTAGCAAAAGATATTCAAACGGTAGTGAATGCCTGCGAGAATGAGGCTCAGGTAAAAGTGATCCTTGAGTGCGTATTGCTCACAGAGCAGGAGAAACGCACCGCGTGCTTGCTGGCACGTGATGCAGGAGCCGCCTATGTGAAGACATCCACAGGGTTCGCAAGCGGGGGAGCAACGGAAGCAGATGTGTCTCTCATGCGTAATACTGTTGGACGCGATCTTGGAGTCAAAGCAGCGGGCGGGATACGCACCGGAGCCTCAGCGCTCGCAATGGTACGGGCGGGTGCGGACAGGATTGGGGCCAGCGCTTCGCTGGCGATTATCCAAGAACTTGATTGAATGTTCAGGAGCGCTACAACCCTAACACTTATTTTCTTATTGCTCGCAGTTGCCTGCTCAGGTCCGGCGACAACGCCGCTTATGGACGCTGGATCTTCGGAGGAGAATGTCCCAATTGATTGGTCTGCGCATGAGGATTTCGACTCGGAAGCCTATCGGGAGCCCCCGGTTGCCGCTTCGGTAGAGGTGGAGCATGATGTACCCGAAATGCTGCTTTCCAGCCACAACGTACCGCAATATTCCCGTCAAGAGCGACCGGGTTTTCGTATTCAGATTGTATCTACGCTCAGTAAACAGGAAGCAGATCAGGCCGTCGAAGATGCTTTGGCCTGGTGGAGAGATTTTGAGGAGGACCCTTCACTCTACGACCTATACCCAAGATCCGAGCCGGAACCGCCAGTGTACCAAGACTTTCGGGCCCCATATTATCGGGTTCGGATAGGTAACTTTATCAGTCGTGCTAACGCTGAGCGTCTCCTTGAAGTGATGAAGGATGATTATGCGAGTTCTTTCATCGCACCTGACCAGGTGGTTGTTGAGTAGGGAATCACCGAAGTGCCGATTCGAGTTCCGTTGCCGCGTCCGTCCGCGCGTCTCTATACTTCACGATAACCGGCACGTACGTGGCTATCCCGTGCTCTCGTGCGAAAGAATCCGGCTTATTACGACTTCCCGGTACAACAACGGCTCGCGGAGGAACTTCTCCGGTTTCGATTATACGTTCGTGAACCAGATCGTACAATCGCGTAGAGCTTGTCAATATTACGCCCGGTGCCAACACTGCACTTTCGCGGACTATGCAACCTTCATAAATGCCGCAACCTCCCCCGATGAAACTGTCATCTTCTATGATTACAGGGAGTGCACCCGGGGGTTCTAGGACTCCGCCGACCTGTACGGCAGCGGAAAGGTGAACACGTTTTCCGATCTGGGCGCAACTGCCCACAAGAGCATGCGAATCAACCATGGTTCCCTCGTCTACGTAGGCTCCAGTATTGATATACATCGGGGGCATGCAAATTACACCAGCACCAACATATGCTCCGGTACGAATAGATGATCCACCCGGTACGAGGCGGACCTGATCGTTCACCTCGAGGGGTTTCAGAGGAAAGGTGTGTTTATCAAAGAAGGGGGCCGGTGCAGCCGTAAGCTCTTCAAGTTTCCCGGTACGGAATCCGTACAGCAGCCCTCTCTTTACCCAAGCATGGGCTACCCAGTTGCCTCCCGCGTCTCGGGAAGCAGCGCGTATTCTTCCGGAATTGAGCCCTTCTATTAGGTGGTCAAAGCCAAGCGCCTGCAGATGAGGGTCATTTGACCCAAGGTACTCTCGGATACTCGACCGGGAAGGCGTCATTCAAGTCTTGCGGCTGTGCGCGGCGCAGGCTGCTCCGATGATACCTGCCTCATTCTGGAAATGCGCCGGGGCAAGGCGTGCCGTTGTTCTGAGTAGATGGAAGAAACGTCTTACACGCTTGGGTCTACTGACACCACCTCCAAGAATTATCAATTCAGGGTCAAACAGGAACTCAATGTAACTCAGGTACTCCTGCAAGCGATCTGCCCAGTCCTCCCAAGACAGATTCTCCCGTTTTCGCGCGCTGTTGGCAGCCCAGGCTTCCGCAATGGTGTTGTGCATCCGCACATGGCCAAGTTCGATATTAGGCACGAGAGTGGACCCTACGAACAGGCTTGAGCCAATACCCGTGCCAAAAGTTAGTACGAGGGTTTTACCTGAAACACCCTTGCCTGCACCGTAATGCATCTCGGCATAACCCGCAGCGTCTGCATCATTGAGCGTAACCACATCCGAATCCGTGACGCGAGAAAATAGCTCCTCTATGTTTGTACCAATCCACGAGGAATCAATGTTGGATGCTGTAAGGGCAATACCGTCACGGACGCGTACGGGCATTGCTGCGCCAATTCTTCCGTGCCAGGAAAAATGATGAACAATGGCACGCACAGTTTGCGCAACCTCTTCCGGGCGTGCGCCCTCTGGCGTGGAAAGGCGAAAACGCTCAGACGTTAATTGCCCAGATGCTATATCCACCGGAGCTCCTTTGATTCCAGTTCCACCTATGTCTATTCCGAGAACTTCCAACTCAAATCCAGAGTAAGCGTAGCAGAAGCAGAAAGATAGTGCGTAACTTAGAACATTGGCAGTATCTTCGCCAAGTCACACAGAAAATATTGGAAATATATATTTATGACCAGATTCTTGCTTGCCATACTTCTTGCGGGTTTTCTTTCCATAGGTGCCTGCCAATGCTCGGAAAAGCCCGAACAACCGCCGGTTGCCGCGCTGCCGTAAAAGAGTGAGCATGCGGATTCCAGAAAACGTTGTCGAGCGGGTTCGTGATTCCTCAGACATTCTGAGCATTGTACAGGATTATGTTCGGCTCAAGAAAGCCGGGAGCAACTACCTAGGGTTATGCCCCTTCCATCGCGAGAAAACGGCGTCTTTTAATGTGAATCCAGCGAGAGGATTTTTCAAGTGCTTTGGGTGCGGCAAAGGTGGTGACACGATCACCTTTGTGATGGAGATTGAACGACTGGAATTTGTTGATGCCATTCGATGGTTGGCGGACCGCGCGGGAATAGAGATCCCAAAGACAGAAGAGGGGAAAAAAGCCTACGACAAACGGGAGTCTATATACGAGGCTCTCCGCTTTGCTTCCGAGTACTACGTTGGCAAGCTCAACGACCCAACTTCTGGTGCGCGAGCACGCGAGTATCTGAATGGACGTGCACTGACTGAGAAAACTATATCGCGATTCAGTCTGGGATATGCTCCTGATTCGTGGGATGGCCTAATAAAGGCAGCTACAAATGCGCACATCAAGCTCGAAACTCTGAAAAAGGCCGGATTGGTCGCTGAGCGGAGAGACGGCACGGGTTACTATGATCGATTTCGGGGACGAATCATGTTTCCTATTCGATCACATGTGGGCAAATTTGTCGGTTTTGGGGGACGGCTCCTTGCGGATAACCCAGATGCGCCAAAATACCTCAACTCACCTGAAACGGAGGTCTATCACAAAAGCACCGTGCTCTACGGGCTGCATCAGTCCAAACGGATGGCGCGCCAGGAGGAGAGCATCCTTCTGGTGGAAGGATACACGGATGTTCTGGCACTAGACCAGGCAGCGATTGGATCAGCTGCATGCTGCGGAACTGCTCTCACCCTTCAGCAGGTTGGACTGTTGGGGCGATATGTGAAAGAGATCCGGCTACTCTATGATGCCGATCGTGCGGGCACAGCAGCTGTCGAGCGCGCAGTTGATATTGTGCTTCAAGGGGGCGTAGCTGCAAGCGTTGTTGCGCTACCGGAAGGAGAGGACCCGGACTCATTTGTGCGTGAAAAAGGGGCTGATGCTTTTAGGTTGCACCTCAAGACGGCTACCAAAGACTGGGTTGACGCTTTTTTCGATGCTTCTCTCTCAGACAACGGTCTTGGCACGCTTCACAAGAAGCGGCAGGCAATCTCCCATGTAGCCCAACGCATCGCATACATTAAGGATGATATTCTTCGGAAAATGTATGTACAAAAGGCCAGTCAGTTGTTCGCGATTGCCGAGCGCGACATGGCTTATGAAATCACACGAGTCGCCAGGAACAATCAGCAACAGCAACGCCCACCTCAGACTCCACCGGAGGGAAGTACCGGCGCCGCGCCCGTCAATTTTGATGCAATCTCCGAGCCTGAAAAAATGCTCCTACAGTTAATGCTTGAAGAAGGTGGTCCGATGATTAAGTATATCCTCGGGAACATGGCATATGACGAGTTTCAGGAAGGACCATCCCGCGAGCTTGTAAACCTGTTGATGGAGACCTACGAAGCACATGGAGACGATGTAATGTCGGCATTTGGTTCGGGAAGGACGAATGCTGATGAGACCGCCCGACAATTGGTGGCGGATATTCTGATACGCCGGCATGAAGTTTCCAAGGGATGGGGTGCCAAGAAGATTAATGTCCCCCGACTGAACGAAAAATCAAAACGCGTTGCTGAAGACTGTATGATGCGCGTCAAGGGAGCCTTTGTGAAAAGGCAGATCCAGCATTTGAAACATGAGATGATGAATGCCCCTGAAGGTAGCGACGCCCGGAGCAGGCTACAGATGGAGTATCTGAACCAGAAACGATACCTGCTTACGATTAACGACGGGAAGCTCTTTGAAGGCTGAAGTCTATGTGGGCTGTTGTCTTGGGGAGAAGTATGCAGGTTTTTTCCGGCGTGAGTTGTCGGCCAAGCCTCCACACATCTTTTCGGCACTCCGGACTAACCTGGACTATCGTCCGGCTAACATGATGTTTCCGACGCCATGGACCCACTTCGCACTGCACCCGGTGCGGCTACACTGAGGCGTTTCCTCAGGACGATCACTCCGTAATGGCGTATACGACGATGTATGGTCCGTAAGTCTCGGAGTAGACGCTCGCATACGCTCGCCCCGCCTTTATCTCCTTCAAGAGAAGATTCTCAGGTAACTCCATCGCTCCAACCAATTCCCCATTTGAATTCACGATCAGCCATTTGGCAAATTCGGCTTCAGTGTCTGGATATTCTCTGATCCATAGACGTCCCTGGTCATCGACGACCAGTGCATCATAGGCAGGTTTGGTTTCGGGGATTGACTCAGATTCGAGAACCCACCTGCGTACCCTCCTTGTAGCATCCTTTACGATGCCTTCAATATCTCTTCGTGTAACCGGAGACGCTTCATGGGCAATTCTAATTGTTCTTACTGGTTCACCTTTTTCCGAAATAACTGCAATATCAATTACGTCATTCCATCCAGCATACACATTGCTGTTATTAAAAACAAAGAACGGATCCCTACCAAAGGGCAGGTCCCTAACGGCAATTGATGACTCATCACTTGATTGAGATGTTTGGACTAACCGTTCTCCTGCAGGCAGCTTCGCGACGGATTTTTTCACCATAGTCCCCTTTCTGTCCAGCAGATTTATTACGTTTAATCTTGGACCATAAGGCTCCACGCCCAGTTTATTTCCGGGAGGCCTGTATGGTGTTCTGAATTCAAAAAGATATCCTTGATCGGTCACGCCCAGCAATTCTGAAGGACTGGAAATATTGGATACCGCTTCGACCGTGTTCCTGCTATAGGCAAATTGTAACGTTTGAGGTTCATATACGAGCAACCGCTCTAATTCTGAATCAAAGACATAGATAGAATCTCCTGGTCCAACGACTACGCTTCTACTATTTTCAAACTCCCCCGGCCCTTTCCCCTTTGCGCCCACATAGCCAACAAAGCGTCCTTCATCGGAGAAGGACATGACGGGAGATACTCTCCATCCGCCGACGAATAGCTGGTTAACGCTATTCACCGCTATCTGCGTGTATAAATGCGTCTCTATAAATATGGAGTCCCCACCCTCTTCATCTCCTATTCTAAATATCTCAGTGAGCTCGAAAGGAGACGTATTCATCTGAGCCTCTACCGTATCACAAAAAGACAGAACAAGAAGGCACGCCAAACAAGAAGAAAACCGTTTCATTATTTACGCAATATTGCGGCTCGCAACAACAAAGCCTTTGAGAGATTTTGGACAATAACTCCGGGAGAATGGGTCGGAACACGCGCCACATGCTCAAGACACATATTCCTGCCGAGAACCCCACGCTATAGGGGTACGGTTCCGTTTAGAATTTGTGACAGTTTTGGCAGTAGTGAAATGTTCGATATTTTGGGATCCCAGATGTACGGCTTCCTAGAATTCGGGGTCTGTTCAGTACGACTCCATAGGCCTTGGTATCCAACAACCTGGATTTCGCCTGGTCCGCACACGCAGATTTCGACCGAACACGGATGAAATCATATCACCCCCAGTTGATTGAATACCTTAAACATCAGGTTAGAACGTCGGGCGTTACGGCCCTAGATCGTTCCCGCTCAGTATCTTTCCCAAACCAAATGACATAATTCCCTTCATAGCCTAGCTTCGCCAAATTCCTGACGAGTTAGGCGAACTAGAAGCCCCGTTCCGTCCCGTCGCGCATCGCGAAAAAACTGATGCTTTGCATAGGCTGAATTTCCGACAACCAACCTGCGACATTTCAGCGCACAGTCCCACCGAGGTCAATAATAGCGTTCTAGGCGTTCACGCCTCTCCGGGTCATATTGCTTGCGTATCCAGTATGTTTTCGCATCGGGATCAAGCCTTCGGCGTAGAGGGTCTCTGCCGAAAAGCCGCATCAACAAGCCCGTAGGAATGAACAGCAGCACGAAGATCAGGGTTAGCAGGATGCGGGTCATTACGAATCCCATGAGCACCGCTAGCGCCATCCATGGCTTATACAATCGCCTCAAGATTGCCGGAGCTACCAATCCGGCTATCAGAAACAACACCCCAATACTGGATACCGGAATTACCCCCGGAGCGTTACGCCAGTAAAGCACGCCTGCTATAACGAGAATCGCGATCCCTAATGTGATGCCAAAGGAGCGCAACTGGCGTCGATTTGGACTAAGTGAGCGCAGCTCTTCGCGAAGCATCTCGATAGTTCGTAGCCTGTAGTGTAAGATTGCGAAATAGGGATCCCATCCTCATCCGCTCTGGATGGAACTGCACGCCAATGTGCATACCATCCGTACGCTCTATTGCCTCAATGACACCATCAGTGCCTCGGGCGCTGACCGTATAGTCGGTCCCCGCATCGCGCACGGCCTGGAAATGCCGCGAGTTCACCATACTCAGATCCGATTCCCAGATTCGCGCCAGGTGGCTTCCAGGTACTATGTCCACAGGATGGTTCTGTGCCCCACGTTTCTCACTGTGGACTGAGGCGGCCTCTACCTGTTTTTCCACATCAGCATACAACGATCCACCGGCTCGGACGCAGAGCAATTGCATTCCATAACAAATACCGAGAATCGGAAGATTTCTTTCAACAGCAGAATCCAGGATCAGGCTATCTGATTCCCATCGTCTCGGATTCACGGCCCGCAGCTGAGCGGGCAGGCTTCCCACCATCCCGACGACTATGCCCGGTCCGCCAGGAATGATCAGTCCGTGAATCTGACCGCACAACTGTGCAGCTTCTTCACCATTACTGACGAGCGGCAATAGCACCGATTGTCCGCCGGCTTCGTTGACCGCACTCACATAAGTGTGATCAAGCCGGTATTTTCCATCCTCAAAGGAGGTTGTTATGCCTATCAGAGGTTTCACGGTCGTTTTTTGATATCTCGTAGAGTAATGCGATTGGAGCGATACTTGTTGCCTCCTTTGCGCAGAGCAACAAGCATGTGGCCCTCAGATTTGTAGGTGCTGGCTACATGCAGAAACAGCTGTCCGCTGTCAATCAATTCGGTTAATGCAGACTTGATGGTGCGACTTTTGGATCCGGTTGTAGATTTTCCGTGAATAATCCGCACCGAATCTCTGCCCCGGCGGGAAGACTCAGTAATCAGCGCACGGCTTAAACGCAATGCCTCATCAACAGAGCATCCGTGCAAATCCAACTCTGGGCGAACCTGGTCGTCCATAAGACGCGGTTTCATCAGTCGTGAGGGATGAAATATTCCTGTATCCAAGCCTTTATCTGGTCCCGTACACGTCTAAAGGCCTTGATTTTTGCTTGGTCTGAACCTGTGGTTGCACGCGGATCCTCGAAGCGTTGGTGTATGTTATTCCTGGCTGGAACATACGGACAGTGCTCATGTGCAGAATCGCATACGGTCACGACCGTATCCAGGTTTGCCGACAAGAATTCGTCAACCCCCTTGGAAATATGATGACTGATGTTAATGCCTATTTCTTCCATAGCACCAACTGCAAATGGGCTCACGCCGCTAGGTTCGGTTCCTGCACTATAAACCTCGTAATAGTCTCCAAATATGTGTCTCAACAAACCCTCGGCCATCTGTGAGCGAGAGGAATTGTGAGTACAGACAAACAAGACTTTAGGTTTACGCATCATATTGACTCTCTACTCCATTCGAGGAAAACTCCTTTCACTCCGAACGTAGACTCCAAAACAGACATTAACTCCGGGGTTGCCGCTACTTTTGCTTTTTCGCTGACCAATCTCAGATTGTGACCATTCGATTTGATCTCGAAGTAAAGCCCCTTCTCACCCTTGTTAGCTTCGCAAGCATCCAGAAAACGGTTTAGGTCCTCCTCTCTCAGTTGCTCGAAATCCGGGGTAATGACGATGTTGTCGAGAAGTTTGTTACGCAACGCGTCCATTGGGGTTATACGGTGGCTCAGTATTTTCAGGGTTCCTCCGACATCTTCTACTGTACCCTCGGCCATCACCATAGCACCTTCAGTGAGGATGTTCTTTACTTCGGCGTGCGTAGAGGGGAAACAGACAATCTCAGACTGACCGGTGTAGTCCTCGAGTAGGATATTCGACATTTCTTCCCCTTTGCGGGTCTTCCTGACTTTTACTGCTGTGATGACACCACAGACCGTACAGGAAGGTCGCGAATCACCCTCGCCAGTCGGAGTGGGCAGATTCGCCAAGGTGTTAGTCGCGCAGGAGCGTTGTTCAATCCCCCAGTCATCCAGCGGATGCCCGGAAATATAAAACCCTGCCAACTCGTGTTCCTGCTCAAGCATTTTGGCCTGCGACCATTCTGTACACTTGGGTAATGAGGGTTCTGGATGCTCAATCATGGAATCCTCCTCGGCAAACAAAAACCCTTGCCCTAGCTCCTCATCCCTCCTTGCAGACTCGGCATACCGAATAGCCATATCCAATGCAGCAACAATTTGTGCCCGATGCTGGCCAAACTTATCCAAGGCACCAACACGTGCCAAAGAATCAAGTGTTTTCTTATTGAGAATCCGAGAGTCAAGCCGCTTCACGAACTGAAAGAGTGTCTTTGCTGGACCCTTCTTGTCCCTGTTCTCTACGATTTTGTCAACGACTCCTCGGGCAACCCCCTTTACGGATGATAGCCCAAAATAAATGTCCCCTTCTTCGTTGACTGAAAAATCACCCACGCTGTGGGTGACCGACGGAGGCTGAATTTTGAGATCCAACCGCCTCGCTTCATTCAACATGGCGATGAATTTCTTGGAGTCTCCTGATACATTCGACATCACCGCCGCCATGAATTCAGCAGGGTAGTTTGCTTTAAGGTATGCAGTCTGGTAGGCAACAAGCGAATAGGCTACACTGTGGCTGTTATGCACCACGAAGCCGTTGGCGAAGTAATTATGATTTTCTGCTACTGTGAGGTCGTATGTGTGTGCATTTCCCGCATATGCGATCCGTACAATGCTCTCCCAAGTGATGCTTGTTTTGATCCTTTCTGTTAAGGCAAGGACATCACATGGGTTTGTTTGGGGGAGTGTTTCTTTCTGTTCCATAGCTGCCACCTTATCCCCGACCTGTAAATCCCCCAGGCGTTTCCAGCCGCCCTGCGCGCGAAACCGATGCGTGGAAGTTGCACGAATACGGCGCCCGCTATTTGTGACCAGCTCGAAAACCGGCTTAAATCCGTTATAGTAGACAGCTTCCACATCCCTGGGAACTATATCTCCCTCATCTGTGAGCGCATAGACCGGAAAATCTTCACATCCTTGCTCATGAAGCATTCGGACGGTTACATGTGCACCGGTACGTGCATTGGTAACTAGGGTTGACTCCTCCACACATCGATTGAATCCATAGCCCGCGAATTTGTCCATCATGTCGAAGACTTCATTCGCCACTTCATTGGAAACGCCACGTTCGTTTGCTCCATCAACGAAGCGCGCTCGTTCGGCTCGCATCACGGATTTTTTCTTCTTGCCCATTGCTCGTCGCAAGACATCGGCTGCTCCGAGCGAATAGCCGCCCATAACCTGGGCCATTTGCATGACCTGTTCCTGAAAAACGGGGATCCCATAAGTAGCTTTAAGTACCGGTTCCAGGCTTGGATGTGGATACTGTATCTCTTCGTCACCGTGCTTTCGCTTGATATAGTTTGGAATCAGGTCCATGGGCCCTGGTCGATAGAGCGCATTCATGGCCGTCAAGTCATCCAGCGAAGTTGGTTTCAACTGAACCAACCACCTACGCATACCCTCCGATTCAAACTGGAAGATGGCATTCGTTTCTGCTTTCTGAAAGAGTTCAAATGTTTTCGAGTCATCCAGCGGCAATGCATCCATATCCGGTGCACTACCAGTCCTACGCCTGATCAGCTCGCACGTATCGTTGATAATAGTCAGGGTTGAAAGCCCAAGAAAATCCATCTTGAGCAAACCAAAATCTTCTACCCAATCTCCCGAATATTGGGTGGTCAGCACTTGTTCGCCTTTGTTTTTTGTGGTTGCCACCGGGACATGATTGCTGACCGTACCGGGGGCTATAATGACTCCGGCAGCGTGTACGCCGGTATGCCGGGCACATCCTTCCAAGGCCTGCGAAATCCTGATAAGTTTCTGGATTTCCTCACGTTTGGAGGTCCTTAGCTCTTTAAGTTCTTTAACGGAATCCAGAGCTTCGTCGAGACTGGCTGTTCCATATGGGACCGCTTTGGCAATCTTGTCTGCTTCCCGAAGCGGGATTTTGAGGACGCGTGCCACGTCTCGGATCGCAGTGCGTGCTCCCATTGTGCCGAATGTGACGATTTGACTTACGTTGAGGCGTCCATATTTCTCGACCACATAATCAATCACCTTGCTTCGGCCGTGGTCATCAAAGTCAATATCAATATCCGGCATTGATATCCGCTCAGGGTTGAGAAAGCGTTCGAAGAGCAGATCATACTTGAGCGGATCCACGTTCGTGATTCCGAGGCAGTAGGCCACGGCACTGCCAGCGGCCGAGCCGCGCCCAGGACCTACGGATACTCCCATTTCACGTGCTGCAGTCGTGAAATCCTGCACAATCAGAAAGTAGCCGGCATAACCCATGCGCTGGATTATGCCCAGTTCATGGTTCAGACGTGTCTGTACTTCCTCTGAAAAATCAGGATACCGCTCCGTGCCACGCTCAAATACCAGATGTCTGAGAAATTTGTCAGAATTACCCCCAAATTCTGCAGGAATCTCAAAATGAGGCATAAGAAGCTTGCCCGTTGGTAACTCGAACTGGCACTTTTCCGCAATGGCCATGCTGTTCTCCATCCAAGCAGCTGCTTTCTTCGTTTTTCCCAGAACGGAATACATCTCATCTGCTGACTTCAGATAGAATTCCTTTTTGTCAAAACGGAGACGCATGGGGTCGTCAAGTTCCTTGCCAGTCTGGAGGCAGAGTAGGATATCCTGCGCATCGGCATCCTCTTTTGCCACATAGTGAACATCATTTGTAGCCACAACCTCAACATTGAACTCCTTTGCCCAAGCCAGAAGCTGTTTGTTCACCTTTTTCTGCTCCTCAATTCCATGATCCTGGATTTCCACGTAGTAGTCTTCTCTACCGAACAGGTCCAGATACCTTTTGAACCAGCGACGGGCCTCTTCCAGATTCCCGTCAATAATGGCACGGGGAACCTGCCCCTGTAGGCAGCAGGTTGTTGCTACGAGACCTTCACGGTACTTTTCGAGAAGTTCGAAATCAATACGGGGTTTGAAATAGAACCCGTCCAGGAACGAGAGCGACGACAACTTCATCAGATTTCGGTAGCCCTGCTCATTTTTTGCCCATAGAACCTGATGGTACCGAACCCGGGTATCGCGTTCTTTCATAGAGCCCGGGGTTACGTAGAATTCGCACCCTATAACAGGCTTTATTCCATTTTTTCGGGCCGTTGCGTGGAATTCCGGCACACCGTACAGATTGCCATGATCAGTAATGCCCAAGGCACTCATTCCCAG
>VXLY01000049.1 GCA_009841335.1 Rhodothermaceae bacterium
CCTTTGGAACCCATCTATGGTCGCTCGGACGGAATGACTGCGGATCATTCGAATATCACCACATTTCTCATCAATGATCGGGTAGATACCTTAGTTGAGCGTACCCGGAATTTTGATTATCCAACCAATCAGTTGAGGACATTTCCAGATAAGTATCTGTGGGTTGATACGCAACAGATGCGGGTAACGTCAGATGCACATGACCTTACGGTCGTCCTGATAGCTGACGGCCTGGATACGCATGTTCGATGGCGTGAGATTAAGGTACCAGATTATGATCAGGCAGGCCTCAGGTTAAGTGACATCATGCTTGCTTATTCGGTTGAACAGACGGAAAATGATACTCCCTCGAGTGCGAGTGAAATTGTCCGTAAAGGCTTTTCAATATTGCCTGCGCCACGGGATGTATACTCAACTGAATGGCCGATCTATTTGTATTTCGAGGTTTATGGCTTAGCTCTGAATGCTCGGGGGAGAACGGATTACGATGTGGAAATCACACTGGAGCCCAAGAATACTGGCCGTAGGATTCGGCGTTTGTTCAAACGGAAAAGGGACAAGGAGGGAGTATCCGTAAGCTACAGCGGTAATGGTCCAGAGCCGGAGGAATCTCTATACCAGATTCTTGATGTTAGTGGCCAGAAACCAGGACCATACACGCTAACCTTGTCCGTTCGGGACAACGAGACGGGTGAGGAGTCTGAGCGGGTGCAGGATGTGTTTTTGCAGAGGTGGGGGTTGTCGTGTATCGAGTGACTGGCGTAGCTGGTTGGGATGTCCTCATCATTTGGGTATTTGCATCTGACGTGAAAGGTGGTGGATGTGATTTCGTATCCTTCTCCCTACTCGGACATAGCCTGTACCTATTTTCAAGTAATGGGTGCAGGAGATGGTGGTAACTTCAGATGAGTTCCTGATCCCGATAGAGTTCGCGAAACAAAGGTCAGGACGGAGAAGTATCGAGGTCGCGAAAGGTCTAGCTCACCGGCGGATTAGCTCCAGTTTGGGGGATAAGTCTGCGGTCGCGAAGCGGGATTCACTCGTGGTCGATTCAAGCATCAGCCCGTCTGAAGTCGAATCTGCAAGTACACTTCTTCTAAATTAGGACTATCGTGTACCATGAGAAAATGCGTGACAGCGCATGCAATTATCGCGGTGCTACTGGCTTTTTATGTTACGGGCGTTTCGGCGCAAATACGCTTTGCAGGTGATAAGAACGGGTTGAGTGTGAATGGGAAGATAGTTGATTCCAGCAATCTACATAAAAGCCTCCTTAATGTAGTCGAAACCCTGAGCACCGCGGGCGGCACCGTTGCCTTTTCGTTGTTTGCAGACGTAGCTTTTCCGGCGCGGGCCAAAATCAATGGTGCTATGTATGAAATCTGGAGGGATAGAATTGTAGAGTCTTGCGATATTGGTAACGCGGATCACGAGTTCCATGTCCTGATACGATCAGACTCATCCCTTTTAGCAGAACCTATACGTCGGAGAAAGAAGGCATCCGGTCCAAAGATTGATGTGCCATTTTTGGTCAACTTTTTTAAGGGAGATGGCCAGCGAACTGATCTGTTTGTCAACTATGGAGTCACTTTGGAACCCGTCAATGGTCGCTCGGACGGAATGACAGCGGAAAATGCGAATATCAGCACATTTCTCATCAACGATCAGGGAGAAACCATAGTTGAGCGTACGCGGAACTTCGACTATTCAACCCATCAGGTGAGAGCATTCCCAGACAAGCATCTATGGATTGATACGCAACAGATTCGGATGTCGTCAGATGTACATGACCTCACGATCCTTCAAGTTGCTGGCGGACAGACCACGGTTGCTCGGCAGCGTGAAATTAAGGTGCCAGATTTCGATCAGGTTGGTATTAGACTAAGCGACATTATGCTTGCCTATTCGGTTGAACAGACGGAATATGGCATTCCCCCGAGCACGAATGAAATTGTCCGCAAAGGTTTCTCAATATTGCCTGCGGCGCGGAATGTTTACTCAACTGATTGGCCGATCTATCTATATTTCGAGATCTATGGGCTCGCCTTGGGGGCTCGCGGGAGAACGGACTATGACGTAGAAATCACTTTGGAGCCCAAGAACTCTGATCGTAGGTTTCGCCGTTTGTTCAGACGAAACAGAGAAAGGGCCAGGGAGGGAGTATCTGTAAGCTACAGAGGCAATGGTTCCAAGCCGGAAGAATCTCTGTACCAGATACTTGATGTTAGTGACCAGAATACAGGACCATACACGCTAACATTGTCTGTTCGGGACAACGAAACGGGTTACGAGTCCGAGCGGATTCTGGATCTGATTTTGCAGAGATGGGGACTGTCGTGCAGCGAGTGAGTGGTACAGCCGCTTGGAATATCCTGATCTTGTAGGAATATCCCATCTGACGCGAATGGTGGTGAATTTAATTTCGTAGACCTTTCCTCACTTGGTCATAACAAATATCTCTTTTCAATTGATGGGTGCAGGAGATGGTGGTAACTTCAGATGAGTTCCTGATCCCGATAGAGTTCGCGAAACAAAGGGCAGGACGGACACGTACCGAAATACAGCAAGCGACTGGTCCCCTGACGGAGAATCAGCCCCGGTTAACGGGGAAAATCCGCCGCTGTTGGTTTGGACTCACTTACCGGCATAATAGACATCAACCCATCTGAGGTTGAACCTGCCGGTACACTTCCTATGCAATTGGACCGTAGCGTATCTATGATGAGACGTACGACATTTACATATGCTTTATCCGCAGTACTGTTCGCATTTTTTTTGACCGCCAATGTTTCAGCTCAAATACGCTTTGCAGGCGATAAGAACGGACTGCGCGTGAATGGGAAAATAATTGACACCGGTAACCTACATGAAAGCCTACTTGATGTAGTCGAAATCCTACGCACCCAGAGCGGTAATGAGAGCTTTGCAGCGAGTAATACCGGCGGTTTTCCGATGCGGGCCAGGATTAATGGTGTAGTGTACGAGATTTGGAGAGATAGAATTGTAGAGTCTTGCGACGCGCGCAAAGTGGATCACGAGATCGAGGTACGACCTGATCCAAGTGATATCATAAAAAAACCACTTCGTTATTATTGGGCACTGACGGCATCCGGTCCCGAGTTGGGGATGCCATTGTTGATCAGCTCATTTAAGGGAGACGGGCAGCAAACGGATATATTTGTTAATTACGGAACTCCCTTGGATTCCATCCATGATCGCTCGGACGGAATGACTGCGGATTATTCGAATATCAGCACATTTGTCATCAATGATCAGGGGGATACCTTAGTTGAGCGTACCCGGAACTTCAATTATTCCAATATGGTGAA
>VXLY01000073.1 GCA_009841335.1 Rhodothermaceae bacterium
ATTGGGGAATTATATAGGATACTTGAAACTTTCTGATTTGGGCTCCGTATAAGATACTAGAAACCGACAGAATAGGTAGTAGATTATGACTGGCCCAGGACGCTCACACAGGAAAGGAATTACGATGATGCAACTCGGACAGATGTTTCCCAATGAAGACTCTGCCCGAAAATGGTTTGAGGGCGTTCACTGGCCGGATGGGGAGCTGTTTTGCCTCCGTTGCGGTAGTGAGAACGTGTATCGTTGCAAGCACAAGGAAATGCCGTTCCGTTGCCGGGACTGCAAGAAGTATTTCAGCGTAAAAACAGGTACGTCCTTGCAGGCTTCTAATTTGTCTTTGCAGACTTGGGTGTGGGCGATCTATCTTGAATCCACGAGCTTGAAAGGTATATCCAGTATGAAGCTGCATCGGGATATAGGTGTGACCCAAACTACTGCGTGGCATATGCTACACCGTATTCGCGCGGGATTGGTGCCAAATGTCGGAGAGTTTGAGGGGCCTGTAGAAGTAGACGAAGCATACTTTGGAGGACTGGAAAAGAATAAGCACGAGCACAAGAAGCTCAACGCCGGGCGTGGGCCAGTGGGCAAGACCGCAGTAGTGGGAATGAAGGATCGTGCAACTGGACAGATCAAAGCACAGGTGGTTGAGCAAACAGACGGAGCCACGCTGGGAGGATTTGTAGATGAGAATGCCGCCCAAGGTGCTCAACTGTATACGGATTCAGCTACGGCCTACAAGAACTCTGATCGTCCACACGAAACGGTCAAGCATAGCGTCTCCGAGTACGTCAACGGACAAGCACACGTGAACGGTGTTGAGTCTTTCTGGGCAGCATTGAAGCGGGCGTATCATGGCGTATACCATCATGTAAGCAAGAAGCATCTGAATCGTTATGTAGCCCAATTCGCAGGCAAGCATAACCTGAGGAACTTAGATACCGAAGAGCAAATGCAGCACATCGTCGCGGGAATGGTCGGGCGCAAAGTGCTGTACAGAGAACTGGTGGCGTAATGTCATTCAAAAAGAGAATGGAGAAGGCGCAGCGCGAAAAGAATGACGAGTTCTATACGCAGTTGCCGGATATAGAAAACGAGTTGCGTCACTACACCGAGCACTTTCGGAATAAGGTGGTCTACTGCAACTGTGATGATCCCACGGTGAGTAATTTCTGGCGGTACTTCTCCTTGAAGTACGAGAGCCTTGGCTTGAAAAAGTTGATGGCGACCTGTTACAAGAATCCTAGCCCGGATCTGTTCAGTGACCACACGGCGGAGCGTTCCTATTATCTGGAATATCTAGGAGACAAAAACGATAACAGGAGGCCGGATCCTGAGGAGGTCAATAAAGTGTATCTGCGAGGAGATGGAAATTTTGCCTCCGTGGAGTGCATTGAGTTCCTGAAGGAAGCAGACATCGTTGTGACGAATCCACCGTTCTCCCTGTTTCCCAAATACTTCTCCCAACTGATCAAATATGACAAAAAATTCTTGATCATAGGACATCAGGGAGCGATGATCTATAAGGAGATATTTCCATTGATCAAGGAAAACAAGGTATGGTTAGGATGTACAAAAGTGAACGAATTTGCTATACCATCAGATTACCCAATGATCGCATCATCCCATTATGTGAGAGAAGATGGAACAAGAGTAATCAAGAATGTGAATGGGGTAAAATGGTTTACGAATCTCCCTCACAATAACCGGAACGAAAAACTGATTCTGTATAAGCGATATTCTCCAGAGGAGTACCCGAGATATGATAACTACGATGCGATTGAAGTCGGAAAAGTAAGAGAGATTCCGGAGGATTGGGGCGGTGTGATGGGGGTTCCCATATCATTCATGAATAAGTACAATCCAGATCAGTTTGAGATACTTGGAATAGATGAAAATCAAGGCAAAGGGAGATCAGGAAATCTTTGGGATCCTGGAAGTGAAGTAGCGGCTCCAATTATGAAAGGCAAAAAAAATACGCACGCCTCTTCATTCGCCATAAGCATCCAAAGAGATAATGCAAGTCAAATTCCTGAACGTTACAGTCAGCGAGCTGGTCGAAGGCTACTCTGATAACCGTGAAGGCGGTGTTCGCGGCTACAATAACCAGCTCGACATTCGTCCGCCCTATCAACGGGAGTTTGTCTACAAGGATAAACAACGGGCTGCCGTAATCCGTTCTATCTTTCAAGGCTTTCCCCTGAATGTGATGTATTGGGCGGACAATGACAACGATCAATAT
Source organism: Rhodothermaceae bacterium (assembly GCA_009841335.1). GTDB lineage: Bacteria > Bacteroidota > Rhodothermia > Rhodothermales > Bin80 > Bin80. Next base: position 2,243 of record VXLY01000073.1, read on the forward strand.
GAGGTCATAGATGGCCAGCAACGAACGATCTCTATCGGACAGTATGTGAAGGGAGACTTCTCCGTTGACGGACTCTACTTCGATAATCATACGGACGACAAGCGAAACCATATCCTCAATTACAAGCTGATGATCTACGTTTGCACGGGCACGGCAAGCGAGAAACTAGACTGGTTCCGGACGGTGAACATTGCCGGGGAGAGGTTGACGGATCAAGAGTTGTTGAATGCCGTCTATACAGGCAAATGGCTTGCGGATGCCAAGCGGCATTTCAGCCGAACGGGAGGTCCGGCATACAGTCTGGGCTCTGACTACGTGAGAGGGAATCCTATTCGACAGGACTATTTGGAGACCGTTCTCAAATGGATCAGTGGCGGCAACCTCAAAGACTACATGGGCAGGCATCAGCACGACTCAAACGCCGAGCCATTGTGGGAGTACTTCAAGGCGGTGATCGCCTGGGTCAATTCATGTTTTAAGACACGTCCAAAGCTCATGCGAGGGCTGGATTGGGGGCGGTTCTATAACGAGTACAAGCACACCCCAATCAACTACGAGGCTACCGAGAAGCGAATACAGAAATTGATCTTAGATGATGAGGTGCAGAGGCAAAGGGGAATCTACGAGTACATCCTCACAGGAGACGAACGGCACCTGAACTTGCGGACCTTTGATAATACGATCAAGCTACGCGTGTACGAACGTCAGGGACGCAAGTGTGCCGAGAGTGGTAAGGCATATCCCCTTTCTGAGATGGAAGCGGACCATATCACTCCGTGGAGTGAGGGCGGTAAGACCGAGGAGAGTAACTGCCAGATACTCCACAAGAAATACAACCGGCGAAAGGGGGCAAGATGAAAAAGACACCTAAGACACGAAGCTCCAAATCAGATGCAGAAATGGCACGCATCCGAGCGGAGTTTGACCGCGTGATGAATACCCCGAGTCCAAATCCGCGGTATGGCGGGCGGACTCCGATGGAGGTAGTGAAGGTGCTGCTCAATAGTCCGAAAAAGAAAATCAAGCCCGGAAACTAGCGGAGGTATTTCAAGTATCCTATATAATTCCCCAAA
>VXLY01000078.1 GCA_009841335.1 Rhodothermaceae bacterium
TTAATGCGACTGGTTCAATTGACGAGCGTCGTTCAGGAGAGATGGGGGCTGGCTGCATATCCTTGGATTACACGTGACGATACTGGGGAGGTTATGTGGAAGATGGATAATTCCAATGCTGTACAGGCAGGTTCGCTCGCCCATGTAGTAGGGGATGAGCCTGTCTTGGATTAATACGGGTTCGCGCGTCTGTACGATCGTATTATGGATTGATGTGACATCACACAATTCGGTGATTCGCTCAGATTCGATATTGCATGAAGCCACTATGCGAGGGGCTAGCGATCCAGACTCAAGTTTCTGTACCGTGAGCCAGGCCGTATTGGAGTGTCCAGACTCGACCGGTATAGAAACCGCCCAATGATGTAGTTTCTCGGAGTCAACCACTTCGCGTAGCAAGCCAGCAATCGTTTGCATGGCGGCCATTTAGTCTGTACTTCTCCCGTAAGCTACTGTAGTTAGCAAATGGAAGATCAGGGATAGCACTGAGGTCAGTGCATAGATGAGTCCGAAAAGCAGGAAGAGTACTGTCGCGACAGTAAGTGAGGAACTGTAGAATCGCAGAAAAGGACGGGGCAGTGAAAAGGTCGTGCTAACGAATGATGCGTCAGAATTAACCACGGTAGCTAGTATCACGCAAACAAGCAATCCCACGGTTAGGGCCCCTAGCCCGATCGCAGCTCCTTGTTCCCTATGCGACAGACGCACGATCCAAGCTAGACGAATTGAATTCATCAGAATGAAGACGATCGCGGCAAGGAAAGATAAGATGAAAAGGATATAATAAAGATCCCCAGACGAAATGAAATTGGGTGCAAATTGATGATTTTCGGGAATTACGATCAGGAAGACAATCCCGACAAATAATAGCATGAGGCGCCAATTGCGCTCACTCCTTCGAGTACGTCGAAAGCGAACCAAGAGACCAAGCCGATGGACTACAAAAAAACTTAGACCTGCCAAGAGCACACTCAGGAGGGCGCTCTTTACATGGACGATAGAGGCAGCCGGATTAAGATCTTCTACATCTACAAAATCTCCTGGGATCTGAAACGCTAGAAATGCCGCGAACGAGCCGCCCAGGATAGCTAGAATTGTCTGCCAGAAGGTCTGAATAGGGGTAGGACGAGAGTTCCTGACCAGGCGGGCAACGGCAACCCATAAGCACAGAAAGCACAGGATCAGTGCTGCATGATGAACCATTCTCTGGAATAGCGTTGAGGAATCAACCAATCCCCCAAGAAAAGCATAGACAGTTGTGCCGATGAACAGCAAGGGAAACCCAATGAGCGGGAGCCAGCGCCAGAAGCGTTTGAATACTGAGAGGAGGGCTGTTTTGGAAAGAATGTTAGGCAAACTGCTTCAACGTTATACTACCAGAAGTACGCTAAATCTATTACCCTGAATGGGCTAGTTTTGTTACATTTTGTACGGTATCTGGGGGCAACTTTGCTGCCCAGACATCCGTAGTAACGAAGGTGTCATTGCAAATAATAGTGAGAAAAAATGAGTTCACGGAGTCGATTGCAAGTCATCGTACTTTTGCTGTTAGGTTTTTTCGTAGTTGTAAGACTTTTTTCCGGTCCGCCTTCTCCACGTGGAGCAATTGTATTCACAAAGCTTGACGTTCGTGAACTGAGGCAACAGAGTTTTCGAGTCTCAGAGCGCATCACAGTTGAAATTGATGCGACTGGTTCAATTGACGAGCGTCGTTCAGGAGAGATGGGGCTGGCTGCATATCCCTGGATTACACGTGACGATACTGGGGAGGTTATTTGGAAGATGGATAATTCCAATGCTCTACAGGAAGGTTCGCTCGCTCATGTAAAAGGGGACCAGCTTGTTTTGGAAGCAGGTATATACACGCTAAATTTTGCGTCATACGGTCAGCTCCTGCAACGCTCAAGGGCCCCATTCTGGGATGATAAACGAAAATGGCGTGTGATGATTCAAAGTTCAGAGAACGGGGATGCACTGCAACCCATATCAGGCGTATTAAGAATGGATTCGGGCGAGAAGATCTGGGAGGCTACGGCTATGGGGCGGAATGAAAAGAAAGAATACTATTTTGAGGTATTGCGTCCGGCAAAGCTCGAGATTCAGGCTATGGGACAATTGAGCAGCGGTGATGGATTCCGAACGGTTGACTATTCAATGATTGAGGATGCAGTCTCTGGACAGGTGGTTTGGTATTTATCGAGAGATAATACAGAATGGGCCGGAGGGGCACAGGAAAACCGGGTCTATGAGGGTACGGTCGGGATGCAGCCGGGGATATATCGTGCTTCTGTGGCGACGGATAGCCGTCATAACTACGGTAGTTGGGAAGCGAATCCTCCGTACGATCCCGATGGATGGGGAATAAATCTGAGTAGTCCTACCCGCGATCGGATTACCACGTTTGATCCGTGGATGCAGGACGAGCCGGTGATCGCTTTTATGCAAGTCGGCGATGACGCACGATGGGAGACTACCTTTATGATAAGCAGGACAACGCCCGTGATGCTGCATGCCATGGGAGAGATAACAGGGCCTAACAACGGATATGATTTTGCATGGTTAGAGCAGTTGGAGGACGACGGAGGGGCACGTACCGTATGGGAGATGACATACGAAAACTCAGTGCCTGCCGGTGGAGCTCAAAAAAACCGAAAAGCTGTTAAAGTTCTGATCCTGGAACCGGGGACTTATGTACTGCACTACGAATCAGACGGGTCCCACTCTTTTGAGCATTGGAATGCGCGTGCGCCAGATAATCAGGAACGATGGGGGGTAGCCTTGTTCGATATCCGGGAGGGTGGTTCGGAGATTGCGATCATTGATTCATCGTCAAAATCTCCCGCGCCAGTGCAGTAGCCTGTTGCTCTCTTGTCAGGTGAACATCCGTGCGATCCGATGATAATCCGGGGAAATTAGATTCACAATTGTACCGATTAGATGGCACGTAATGCAATCAATTTCATATGTCCTTGGAGTCGTTAGTTTGAACATTTCTCACCTTGTAGTTGTCCCGATCCTGGATTTCAATGGCAGATTTGGCCATGAGATCTATACCTGAGGCAAGACGTTACACGACTACCTGAAGAACTGTCCGATTCAACCATTTTGATTTGAGGCCTAGGCGTGCGGTTGGCATCTATTGACATCGGAACAAATTCGGCAAAACTTTTAATCTCGAAATCGGCTCCGGGGAATACGCTCACGCCGCTGGAGGAGCAACAGCGCACAATCAGACTGGGGGAGGGAGTAGATGCAAATGGTGTTCTGTCAGAAGCTGCAGTAGAACGACTTATCGCGGCGTTGCAGGAGTTTCAGGTTATCGCGGGTGCGTGGGAAGTAGAGCAATATATTGTGGTCGGTACCAGCGCTTCCAGGGATGCTGGTAAAACCCTGAGTCATACCGTTCGGGAGCGCACCGGACTGCACTACGAGATACTTTCTGGCGAAGAAGAGGCTGATTTGAGCTTTACAGGTGCTATCGCTGGATTGCTGCGTGCAAACGGCAACCTCGTCACCTGTGACATAGGCGGAGGTTCAACAGAAATTGTCAGGGGTACTTACAAGGGGGTAGTCCATGAGCGCTTAAGTCTGAATATTGGTTCCGTACGTATCACCGAACGGTTTTTTTCCTGTCAACCTCCCAAGCCGACGGAATTGGAAGCGGCCAAGAGATTTATCCGAAAGTTGTTTGCCAATTCAATTGCTCCACATAAAGACAACTATAGTCTGGTGGGCACCTCGGATACACATCGACTTCTGCTGGATTTACATCATGCGCTGGTTAGCCGTGAGATTCAAACAACGATGGGCTCGCTAAGCGCACAGTGGGAACGTTTAAGGAAAACCGGGGAAGATGAACGAAAGCTGACGCTTACCCAAGTGAAGAGTTGGGTGGAAAATTTGGTTCAGATGGAGGAGTCTGATGTACTTGCTTTGAATCCTGAAAAACTCAGGGGGCGTTCGGATGTATTTCCAGCAGCCTGCATGATTTGCTTTGAGCTAATGCATAGACTCGCCCAGAGGTCAATCACCGTTAGCAAGTGGGGACTACGCCATGGTATTGGGTTGAAAATTATGAGGGATGGTACCCTGAGGTAATGAACAGTCGGCGGAGCTGTAATCGGTCTAATGCGGATAGATCTGCACAATACAGTGACTTGATCGTTGCATTGCGATCAGGCTATGCAGACGGTGTGAGGTATTGTGCGGATGTCCAAGTTCATGGTCGACAATTGGGGACTTACCTGTATGGTTTCTCCGGTTATGAATACGATGCAGTTGTTGCTTACAATAGGCCGGGTACTAGTAGGTTGTGACGGAATGCGACTCGAAGTGCGGGCAGGTTCATCATTCACTCAGTGGATAGTGATTTGACGGCCAATGAAAAGTATGGGTAATCAAGTTATCAAGCGCAAGGCAGTTTATCAGGCACTCAGCAAAGTACGTGACCCGGATCGAGATCACGATATCATTCGGCTTGGTTTAGTTCGGGATCTAACTGTGGATGGTCGCACAGTTGCGTTTAAATTGAACATTACCCAGCCTGGAACAGCATTTTCCCGTAAGGTTGCGGGGCAATGCAAAGAGGTTATTCAGAATACGTTTGGAAAGGATGTCGAGGTAAAGATTGATTTAATCCATTCAAAAGGAAGAGGGCATAAGATCAGGCTTGGAGCACGGCATATGATTGCGATTGCTTCGGGGAAGGGGGGTGTCGGCAAGAGTACTGTGGCTGTGAATTTGGCGGTGGCACTTGCAGCAGAAGGATATCGGACAGGACTCGTGGATACGGATATCTATGGTCCGAGTATTCCGGTAATGTTCGGCTTGGAAGGCAGTAAGCCGCGTGTCAATTCTCAGCGAAAAATTATTCCGTTGGTCAAACATGGCGTTCATGTGTTGTCCATGGGGCTGCTGGTTGATGATTCTCAGGCCGTAATCTGGCGTGGGCCGATGGTTTCCGGGGCCGTGCGGCAATTCCTAAATGACACTGAGTGGGGCGAGCTTGACTTTCTGCTTCTGGATTTGCCGCCCGGAACGGGAGATATCCAACTGACGATTGTTCAGACCGTCAAGTTGGCTGGTGCTGTTATCGTCTCAACACCGCAGAAGGTCGCACTTGCTGATGCAAGAAAGGGATTGGTTATGTTTGAGAAAGTAAATGTGCCCGTATTAGGTATCGTGGAGAATATGGCCTGGTTCAGCCCACCGGATTTACCCGACCGGAAATACTTCCTCTTTGGAGAGGGAGGGGCAGAAAACCTTGCCTCCGAAACCGGCGTACCTTTGTTAGGTAGGATTCCTTTGGAGGAATCCCTGCGTGTTACGGGCGATGAGGGCACACCTATTGTTCTGGCGGCCCCGGAAACTGCATCTGCTCGGGCTTTTCGCCAGGCTGCGGCCGGAGTTGCAGAGACTTTGTCGGTATCTAGCGTGGTGCCTGAAGTTCCTCCGCTAATTGAATATCAGTAGATTGAACTCTTTTAATGTCTGCATACCACCCAAACACTGATGCCGAGCTCCGTAAACGGATTGAGGATGGACTTGACTCCATTCGACCATATCTGATAGCTGATGGCGGAGAGGTTCGTTTGCGTAGAATTACAGACGATATGGTTGTCGAGCTTGAGCTGCTTGGTGCATGTGGCTGCTGTCCTATGAGCAGTATGACGTTACGTGCGGGAATCGAGCAGGCACTCCAACATGCTGTGCCCCAGATTCTGAGGGTTGAGTCTGTATAGGGTGCAATAAAATGGTACAACCTTCTGAGTGCCGGAAACTTGACCCATAAGTTCATAAATTGGCCGCTAGGAGCCCTTTGCTTTCATCAGAGACGTATATATAGAAAAATGAATTACAAGCGTTTTTTCGCAGGTATCGCAGTTGCTGCTATCCTCTCTGGGTTCAGTTACTTACCGGCCTCTGCACAAATGGAATTTCAATTCCAGTATGGCAGTCTGAAGAACCCGTTCTCGGGCCAGTCTCACGCAACTCGGATACTGACATTTCAGCACGCAGGTGGCTGGAAGCTTGGAAGCAGTTTTTTCTTCATTGATTTTCTGGATGATGTAGAGCAAGATGGATTCAATGACAAGGAGTTTTACGGTGAGTGGTATCCTACACTTAGTTTGAGCAGGCTCTTTGGCACGACCATGAAGGCGGGGTCAGTCCAGGATGTTTCTGTTGTTGTTGGTTTGAATTTTGATGGGGATGCGAATGTGCTCAAGACCCTTCCAGGTTTGCGGCTTTCCTGGCAGATCCCGGGGTTTATTTTTGTGAACACGGATTTTACCGCCATGATTGACCATAGCAACGAGCCACTTCGCACGACAAGCGGCTTCATGTTTGATGTCAGTTGGCTCAAGGTCATTAACATTGGGGGGCAGTCCTTCTCCTTCATGGGGCATGCTGAGTACATCGGTGCGGTGGATCAGACGGATTTTGGTACGAAGAGTGAGGCGTGGATATTGGCGCAGCCACAATTCGTTTGGGATGTGGGGAATGCTTTTGGGTCACCGAACTGGATTCACATTGGTGTGGAACTCCAGTATTGGAAAAACAAGTTGGGTGTTAAGGACCAGAATGAATTTCGGCCTGAGTTGTTGATTGTTTGGCGACTGTAGTTTGCTGATTTTCGACAGCAGGCGATGTTGGACGTAGACTGACTGTGCCTGTCCAATTTGTGTATTCGTCCGAGAATTCAACGTTGACCTGCCCGCATTTGTGTCTGAAACCGAACGGGTCAGGATAATTGACAGAAATCCGTGGGAAGAATGCAGTGACGAAATTGTGAGTTGTCTGTAGGTTTTGTGCGGGGGCCGGGGGTGTAGTTGTGTAGGGATAGAGGCGTTCGTTCGTTTGAATCAGTTATGTTGCCCCATATCATATAATAGGGCACAATCGGGCTGCAACATCGGGTAAGGTGGGTGTGATTAAGTACGGGGAGATTGGAGTCAGCAACGTACGGGACGCGTGAAGCGATACATTGGGTCCTTACGCGGCTAAATGTGCGCGAGTAGCTTTTATAATCGTTTGGTGGTCCAAATACCTTGTGCCGGACGGTGGCATATCTTTGGCTGGCCAGTTATTATTGGTTTGTTTCGCGGCACAGCTTTGGTTTTTTTGTATTATTTTGACGTGGCCTATAGTTACTTAATCAAAACAATCTAGTGGTAATGGTACCAGAAACACAGTTTGTTCTTAATTCCTTCGCATTCCTTATCTGGGGTGCTCTCGTAATGTGGATGGCTGCGGGCTTTACGATGTTGGAATCTGGATCTGTTCGCACGAAGAATGCCTCCGTAATTTGCTTGAAAAACATTGGGCTCTATTCAATTGCGGGGTTGGCCTACTACGTCATCGGGTACAACTTGATGTACACGGATGTGTCGGGCTTTATTGGCAGTTTTACGCTCTTCTTCAATGCTTCCCCGGAAGAGGTTGCTTTGGTTGGTGGAGATACAGGGGTGACACAGTCTGTCCTGGACACTGGATTTTCGCAGATGTCGGGATGGTTCTTTCAGATGGTGTTTGTAGCGACTGCGGCCTCAATCGTGTCCGGTGCACTTGCTGAGAGGATTCGACTGTGGGCTTTCTTCACATTCGTGCTTGCCTTGACGGCTTTCGTTTATCCCATCGTTGGCGCGTGGACTTGGGGGGAAGGCTGGTTATTTGAGTTGGGCTTTTCTGATTTTGCCGGTTCTACTATAGTGCATGGTACAGGAGGATGGGCTGCACTTGCAGGAGCAATCATACTAGGTCCTCGGTTGGGCAAGTTCAAGAAAGACGGTACCGTGAAAAATACTCCCCCCTCAAGTGTGCCGATTACTACCTTAGGCGTGTTCATTCTCTGGCTTGGCTGGTTTGGGTTCAACGGTGGGTCTCAACTGGCTTTAGGGGGAGCTGTGGATGCTATAAGTGTTGCCGGTATCCTAGTCAATACGAACTTGGCAGGAGCAGCTGGTGCCTTGGCAGCAATTACCGTTTCGCGTATGATACTCGGGCGGTTTGATTTGTTTGCCGTACTCAATGGTGCACTGGCCGGATTGGTAGCCGTTACAGCAGCTCCCACGATGAACCATCATGGGATAGCGATCCTGATTGGCTTTGTAGGAGGCGTAGTCTGTGTACTGGCGATAAAACTGCTTGATGTTCTCAAGATAGATGATGTTGTTGGTGCAGTCCCCGTCCATCTTTTTGCTGGAATATGGGGAACGATTGCTGTTGCTTTTACCGTAGACGGTACAAGTTTTGGGGTTCAGCTTTTAGGCGTTCTTGCAATAGGAGCTTTCGTGTTTGGTATTTCGCTTGGGTTATGGAAGCTGATTGACATTTTGATAGGAACACGCGTTTCAGAATCTGTTGAGCGCCTTGGACAGGATGTTGCGGAACTAGGAGTTGAGGCCTACCCGGAATTTGTGTTGATGCCTGAAGATTATGACGATGAGGATTAGTCTCTTGTTTGCAAGAGAGGCTCTCTCGTTCTGATTGGTTTCCAGAATGGATCGTGTGGGCGGCCGGCTGATTCAAGCGGCCGCCCATTTTACGTTATCCCAAGACAAGGTCTTCAGAGATAACAATTGTTACTGTGCAGGCGCGGGGCGGTCTGCACTTTACGCTATAGTTGAACCTCGAGCTGCTCAGCCATCAACTTGGAGCTACACGCGGGCAGCGTGGCAACGGGGTTCAGAAAGTGACCGTTTGAATCAACGAGTAGGTCTGGATTGATGAATGCTTACAAAACAGATCCGGCGCCTATCACAACCAACTTAACTTCATCCAGGGCTGACACCTTGCCCACATAATGCGTTTAGAGCATTGAAGCGGCAGGGCAGAGTTGTATGCTACCTTCACGAAATCTCTTGCTACAATTCCAACTGCCCTTGAACATGGATAAATAGGGTTTACCAGGAGTCAGGATCAGAGCAAAGGATACGTATTTCGACACAGGCTTGCGTGTCTGAGGATCAATGCCGTAGCCAATTAGGTGCCGCGCACGATGCTTCAAAACCACAGGGCACCGCTTACGATAGAATCAGATAGTATCAACGGCTGCGATGCGGTCTTTGACTACCGGTATAATGGTGTCGAAACCACTGATGCTGAAAATCTCTCGGATACTGTCACGCATTCCGCAGAGGATGAGATTCCCCTGAATGGCACGCACACCCTTTGCTCCGATCAGCAGAACACGCATTCCCGAACTGCTTATGAAGGATAACTTGCTAAAGTCTACAATAATGTTGGTTTCACCATCGTCAATCCAGTCTTTGAGTACACGCTCGAAAACCGGTGCGTTGGAGCTATCAACACGCCCGACCGGGACCAATGTGAGTATATCTGATTCGCGCTCTTCAAGTACTTCAAGTTTGCTAGCCATTTTGCTGCTTCCCAGAATGGTTTTGATTAGGGTTATACTGATAGGTTAATGAGGATGTCCAATATAGTGAACCTAGTGTAACATTAGGACAAGTTATACTCCAAAGTCAACCGATTGAAGCCATCGACAAACTCATAGGAGAATGCATCGGCTTGACTCTTTACGAGATGTAGTCCAAGACCACCAATTGGACGAGAATCCAGCTCGCTTGTCGTATCCGGGTTCGTGTTTTTTGTCGGATCAAACTTGCCACCATTGGACTGAACGACCACGATCACACGGCCGTCGTGTATGCTGAGACTGACGTCAATTTGGGGATCAACACCGTGCTCAAACTTACCATGAACAAGTGTGTTTGTCACGAGCTCCTCCAGAGCAAGGTTGATTATAAAATTAGTTCTCGGAGGGAGGTCATGTGCTTCTCCAAATGTCTCCACCATAGCCGAGAGATTGCGCAGCTCTGACACTCGAGCAGCTACCGTAACATTGAAATCACGGGTAATCATGTTGTTTTCGATTCAGATTGAAGGTTGCGGTAAAGAATTAAGCATGTGCGGTCATCCGCAGATGCAGTTCCGTAAGAGAAGGTGGCAATATCATCCCAAACATAGTTCAGAAGGTTGTCCGGGTTTGACGTATCAGCATTGTCAAGTGCCTGTTCCAGACGATCCCTGCCGTAAATGTCACCATTCAAATTGATCATGTCAGTCAATCCGTCGGTATAGGAAAACAGGTACTCCCCAGGTTTCATTTGGATCGAATTCGTACCATAGGGAATTCCATCCATCACTCCCATAGCGATCCCGTTAGTTCGGGCAATTGTTGTGCGCTTTCCTCCACTCAACAGGTACGGGGGTTCATGTCCCGCTAACGTATATACGACCTCCCCGCTTTCCAGGTTTACTCTGGCAATGAATACGGTGACGAAGAGACCCATTGGGTTCTGATGACAGAGTCGGTTATTTGCGCTCTCACAGATCTCAGCTATGTCGCTACTCTCATTAGCGGCGAAACGGATAGCAGCCTGAGAAGCCGCCATGAAAAGTGCGGAAGCCACTCCTTTTCCTGATACATCGCCCACGACACAGATCACCGAGTTGCCGTCCTCGAAAAAATCGACGAAATCTCCGCCTACCTGTTGTGCAGGTTCCATCCGTGCGCAGATTGTATAGCTTCCAAGATCCGCGGTTCCCTCTCTCACTAGAGCAGCCTGCACAACCGTGGCCATTTCCAAGTCTTGATTGATGGCCTGTTGTGCGAGACGTAGCTCATCGTTTGCAGAGACGAGCTCAGCGGTGCGCTCAGACACGAGTGTTTCGAGTACTTCTTCACGATTGAAAACCTGAATGGTCATATCCTGAAAGACCCTCGCGAGGGCGCCAATCTCATCTGCCCGATTTACAACGGAGCCGACTAACTCTTCATCCGGTTGCTCGCCACTCTCGACAAAGCGTGCCGCCGTTGCAATCTTCTCAATGGGGCGCGTGAGCAGACGAGCTCCAAAGAAGCTTGCCACTGCCGTGAAGATCAACAGAAACAGTGAAATAAACAGGGTCTGCCGGATACCACTCCAGATTTCTTCGGCTGTATCGTCAAGATTAATGAAGGCCAGTATAGAACCGACTCGGTTCTCGCCAAGTGAAATGGGTGTGGCTACATAAATGCCACGATGCTCAGAATTGACTAGTCCGAGTCGCGCGTAGCTAGCGGGTTGACCGGTCGCAGACGCACGCTCGAGTAAGACAGCGGCGCTATCCGAACGATCATAGTAGGGCATGCGCCAGGCAGACTCCATTTCCGTAATATCATCTGCTTCCGAATACTGTGCAGCCGCAGCAATCTGATTGTCTGAATCATTAAACCAGAGTGCTTCCGGATAGCCCTCGCGCACAAGTACATCCGCCTGTTCTTGATAGACCGTATTCAGAATACTAGCACTATTACCCCGAACCAATGGCAACCCAATCTGGACTATGTAGTCGCTTCCTGGCCTTGCAACGGTTACATACTTGTACTGTGAAGAATCTCCGCGGTGGATTTTGGCTCCACTGTGATCGATCCAGTTATCCGCCATCAATTGGTCCAGTTCGTCTTGATACAATACTGTATTGAGTCGTTCTCCGCCGGAAGAAGTGACAGAATGGAGTACCCTTCCGGTGCGATCAGCAATGATGATTTCGCCTATGGCGGTGTGGGTAATAATTCTACCAAAATCTTCCTCTATGCTTGTCACACTACGGCCAGCAGTATTTGAAGCTTCGATGTAATGGTCGAGAATTACTCCAACCACACGCATATTTGCGGCCAGATTCCCTTCAATTACAGAGGATACGTCTGCCGTTGAATCTGTATGTGTCTGATTGAGCAACTCATTATCCCCGAAGACCAACTCGTTACCCACCTGTGTGATACGGTGATGGTCTACACCATTGGTGCCCACGTACTTGTACACATTCCGATCAACCTCACGGACCTGGGCGGGCTGCGTAACCACTGCGAATGAGTCGGGCGGGACATAGAGCAAAGAATAAAACTTGTATGCCTGCGGCTGTTCAATCGGGCTTTCCTGAAATGCGAAATAAATCAGTTCACCATCCTCTCCTCGAACATTTGTTAGATAAGAATATGCTTCACGGTCTGTGATCCAGAATTCATCCAGAACAGTTTCCTCAGTGATAGAGGTCAGAATGTTAATCACCTGCGAGGTGTCATAACCAGCTTCTTCTGCGACCTTAACAAAAAATGCAGAGGCGAAGGCCTGTGCAGTCATAGGTGCGTTGAGCGAAGCATCAACAGTCCGGGCTACATTGGCAATGGATATCTCTCCAATATCCGCATAGATATCGGCAATCTGGGTTGCGGTCTTTTCAGCGGTATTCAGTGCCTGCTCACGCGCCCCGTTCATCCAATTATTAATCTGTGATACGGATACAGCCAGAACAGTGATAACCAGCAGACCCACATTGGCAGCGAAAATAATGGTGGCCAAGCGTCGTCCTCTCGGTGCTTTGAGACGATTCTGAGAACTATTCTCCGAACTATCGTTTTGCAGATTATCTGTCATCGATTTTCTGGAATGTTATTACACGGGTCGTGGAGTTGCCCGAAATTGAAGAGCGTAGCGCAACCCGAACCGCAACGCAATATACATATTATCACGGTCAGCATGAATCTGTGGTATGCCTACTGTCGCTTACCTTCATAGCGAGGAAAGCCATGAATCCGGCACCGACCTCCAAGGCTGATTCATCTGGAGAAAATTCAGCGGTATGAAGATCAGGCGATGGCCCTACCCCCAGCGTGTAAAATAATCCCTCGCACTGCTGCAGAAAATAAGCAAAATCTTCGCTCGCCAGCCATAGTGGCAAGTCCTTGACTTGTGACTCTCCCACGTAGCCAACTGCGGCATCCAATGCCGTTTTTGTAAGGGTGGGGTCATTTACGAGTATCGGATAACCTTTACGTATTTCAACTCGCGCCTTTGCGCCATGTGCTCGGGTCGTATGCTCTACCGTTTGACGAATACGCTCGTGGGCGGATTCTCTCCAATTCTCGCTCATCGCACGCAGGGTTCCTTCCAACTGTACATTCGGTGGGATTACATTGGTTGCACCATCAGCTTTAATGCGTCCAATTGAGAGAACGCCTGGGATTTCTGGGGGTCTATGTCGACTCACGATGCCCTGAAGCGCAACAATTATATGGGCGGCGGCTAGCACGGGATCGCCTTTCAATAGATGAGGTTTTGCAGCATGACCACCATCAGATAATATCTCGATATAGAGCTCATCTGAACTAGCCATAAAGGCTCCGGCGCGAAATCCAAGCGTGGAAGCCGGCAAGGAGGGCATTACGTGTTGGGCAATACAATAGGTTGGTGCAGGCCCGTTCTTATCAGAATCCAGTGTGCCCGCGTTGATCATGGCCAGTGCACCGCCTGGCAAGAGCTCTTCAGCGGGCTGAAAAACCAGTCGAATGTTACCTGCGATCCTGTCTCGCAATTGGTGTAATATGGACGCAGCGCCCAACAGAGAAGCAGTATGCATGTCATGCCCACATGCGTGCATTACCCCTGCCTTTTTGGAGGCGAAAGGCAGGTTAGTTTTCTCTTGTATTGGCAATCCATCAAGATCTGCCCGCAGCAGCACAGTGGGTCCGGGTCTACTGCCTCGGATAGTCGCGATTACACCAGTATTGGCGGCTGCAGTTATACACTGGATTCCTATTCCCGTCAACTCTTTCCGCACTAGGGCAGATGTAGCATGTTCTTCAAAGGCCAATTCAGGGTTTTGGTGTATAGTCCGCCGCAGGCTGATTAGCCGGGGCAGGAGAGCCTTGGCTGCGATCTTGATATCGCGGGCGATGTTGTTATGCATGAAGGATTTTAATGCAGCGTCCGACGCTTGTTGAGATACGCTAACAGGGCTTTGTCGTATGGCACGGCCGTATCCAGTTCAACGTAATCAATAGCATGCTCGAGGCACTGGCGCCGGAGATATTCAGTGAGGGACTCCATTCGTTTCATATATGCTTCCCGGAGTTGGCCAGGGTGGAGAGACAGTTCGCTGCCAGATTCCATGTCCCGTAGAACCATCGGACGGTCGGGAAGATTAAAAAGGCGCTCTGTTGTTCCTTCAAGTATGCGGAAGATAAGCACCTCGTGACCCTTGTGGCGCAGCCGTCTGAGGGCTCGGACTACTTGTTCCTGCGACTCAGTACCTTCAATGAGATCTGAGATTATTACGATCAGCGACCGTCGATTAACTATTTCTGCAACCCGGTGAAGAGCACGAGCTGTACCGGTGAAAGGTTCGGTGCTCGTAAATTTCGAGAATCGTTCGAGATGTAACAGGATCTCCCGCAAATAACGCATGGTACTGCGTGGCCTGAGCACAGTCCGTATTTCTGAATCAAAGGTCATGAGCCCAGTGGCATCCCTTTGCATAACCATGAGGAAATGCAGTGCAGCTGCTAGATATGCGCCGTATTCAAGTTTGGATACTTGACCTGCGTAGCGATACTGCATTGATGCCGAGGTATCCAGAACGACATAGTGCCGCAAATTTGTTTCTTCTTCGTATTGTTTGATATAATAACGGTCAGACTTTGCGTACACCTTCCAGTCTACATGCCGGAGATCATCTCCCGGGTTATATGGCCGATGTTCAGCGAACTCAACAGAGAATCCATGGTAAGGACTCTTGTGCAGGCCAGTAATGAACCCCTCAACAACCAGGCGCGCACGCATCTCCATGTTTTTCAATCGGGAAACTGTGACGGGATCCAGATACTTGAGAGGACTTGTTGAACCGCGATTTACCATTTTGAAACTAGAATGAGCTCAAGGATACGTTTCAGTGCTTAGATTTGTACCATGAAACCTTCGGATATCGTCAAGGCGCAGCTAATGGATGCGCAAGATATGGAGCGCACGCTAGCCCGGCTGGCCAGACAGGTTATTGAGGAACTGCATCCGAACGATAAATCGGCTGCGATCATTGGGATGCACCGGCGCGGTGTATATTTGGCGCGGCGACTGCAGACGCTCATCAGTGATTTTGAGAATATCGAGATACCCGTGGGGACGTTGGATGTAACCATGTACCGGGATGATTTGCACAGAATTTCCCGAAAAGTTCAAATGCGGAGCACAAACATCCCGTTTGATGTTACCAATCGCCATCTGATTCTGGTTGATGATGTATTATGCACGGGTCGTACGGTACGTGCAGCCATGGATGCGGTTACAGATTTTGGCCGGCCTGCCAGGATCCAATTCCTGACGCTCGTTGATCGGGGCCATTATGAGTTGCCTATTAGGGCAGATATGGTCGGGCGTGTAGTGCCTACAATTCCTGGAGAGGAGGTACGGGTGCAGTTTAATGAAATTGATGACCGTGAAGGTGTATGGTTGGTTACCCGAGGATCTAGATAATGGAAGATGTAGCTCCCAAAGCTGAGACACGGATACTTCAACACAGGCATTTGCTGGGTTTATCCACGTACAGTGCGGATGAGATCCAGTTGATTCTGAGCACGGCCCGTGAGTTCCGTGAGGTATTGGAACGCCCGATCAAGCGGGTTCCGACTCTGCTAGGCACTACGATTGCGAACTTGTTTTTTGAGCCATCCACACGCACACGTATATCATTTGAACTTGCAGCCAAGCGGTTATCTGCTGACCTGATTAACTTCGGTGGATCAGGGTCAAGTCTATCCAAGGGAGAGAGTCTGCGTGATACGGTTCAAAATATTGAGGCGATGAAGGTAGACATGGTGGTCATCCGGCATAGCTCACCTGGTGCGGCCCACTTCCTTACAAGATGTATCAAGGCACGGGTTATCAATGCCGGGGATGGAGCGCACGAGCATCCAACTCAGGCACTCTTAGATCTACTGACGATTTCGGAGAGATACGAATCTTTCTCCGGCCTGCGGGTCTCCATAATCGGGGACATTGCGCACAGTCGCGTTGCCAGATCAAATATCTTCGCGCTAACGACATTGGGGGCTGAGGTCACCGTGTGTGGTCCATCGACGCTTATGCCGCTACACACTGAAAGCCTGGGCGTGCGTGTGGTGCATAATCTGGATGAAGCGCTTCATGGCTGTGATGTAGCCATAGCGTTGCGCATACAACGCGAACGGCTTGGGGCAAGTCTGGTCCCGTCCATGCGTGAATATCATGCGACTTATGGGCTCAATGGACGCCATATGACTATGCATCCCGACATGATTGTATTGCATCCTGGTCCAGTGAACAGAGGAGTTGAACTGGATGACGAGGTGGCAGACCATGAACGTACAGCTATACTTGATCAAGTCATCAACGGTGTGGCTGTACGAATGGCGGTAATTTACTTGCTTGCTCCCGGCGCCGCCGAATAGTTTTTTGTGCCTGGTGTGCCTGCTAGCCCTTGCAGGTTTCATTCTCCAGAATTTTACGGGAGACAGAAATGACTTCGGGAGGACATCGATCGGAAAACTTGGCAAAGTTGTCGGAGAACAGAATAGAGAGTTGTCGTCCCGCCTGTTGGTAGGCGTCCGGATCGGACCAGGCCCGCTCCGTGAACAGGAGATCGTCGGGTACACCGGGACATTTGGTAGGAATTTCCAATTCAAAAATAGGCTCGCGCACCGTGGGCACATTCAATAGGGCACCGCTGTGGATAGCGTCAATGATGGCGCGCGTGTAGCGAAGTTTGATTCGCTGATTTCCGTCCCCGATGATTCCTGTATTGACAAGCCAGCTGTTGACCTTATGGGTTCTCATTTTGGTTGCGAGCAGTTCGGCGTACTTTGCGGGATGCCATACTAGGAACGCTGCACCAAAACATGCAGAAAATGTCGCCACTGGTTCATGCACACCGACTTCGGTTCCAGCAACTTTGGCCGTATAGCCGCTAATGAAGTGATACATAACCTGTTCAGGTGTGAGCCGTGATACGGGTGGTAGAAATCCAAAGGCGTCAAAGGCCAAGAAAATGATGTTTGACGGGTGGTGCGCAACACACGGAATCTTGGCGTTCCGCATGTACTCAATAGGGAAGCAGGCACGAGTATTTTCAGTGAGACTAGTGTCTGAATAATCAACAGCGCGTGTAACTGGATCTACGACAACATTTTCGAGGACAGAACCAAAGCGGATAGCTTCAAGAATCTCGGGTTCACGTTCGGCGGACAGATCGATTACCTTTGCATAGCAGCCTCCTTCAATGTTGAAGATGCCATCATCCGACCAGCAGTGTTCGTCATCACCGATCAGCCTACGGTTTGGATCTGCCGACAGTGTAGTTTTGCCGGTTCCAGAGAGTCCGAAAAAGAGAGAAACATCTCCCTCCGCTCCCTGATTGGCCGAACAGTGCATTGATAGGATTCCCTTCTGCGGCATGACGTAATGCATGATCGTGAAGATTCCTTTCTTCATTTCCCCCGCATACTGAGTGCCCAGGATAACGATCTCCTGGTCTTCAAAGGATATATCTATGCTGGTCTTCGAAGACATGTATGTCGTAAAGCGGTTAGCCGGAAACATACCGGCATTGTAAACGACATAGTCGGGTTCGCCAAAATTTTCAAGTTCTTTATCGGTGAGTCGAATCAGCATATTTCGCATAAAGAGCGCATGGTAGGCGCGCTCGCATATGACACGGACCTTGATTCGGAAGCGTGGGTCCCAGCCTGCGTAACCGTCTACGACATAGAGGTGATTACAGGTGTTCAGGTAATCGCGCGCACGCTCCCGGTTAATCTCGAATGTGTGCTGATCAATCGGCAGGTTTACCGATCCCCACCAGACATCCTGAGAGCTTGAACGCATTTTAGCGATGCGTTTGTCTCGGGGACTTCGACCGGTTTTTTCTCCACTTGTGATTGCAATGGCACCACTGTCCGTGATCTTCGTTGCTGTCTCATTGCGAAGCGCATCTTCATAGAGGACGGCAGGCACCATATTTCTTCGGATGTCCCTGACCTCAATGCCGCAAGAGGATAGATCAAGTTGGGAATTATATCTGAAAGTAACCATTAGGCTATATTCAGATCAATTTGACGGCTCATAGAGGTTCCTAATGGAAACGCCTCTCCACGTCCAGCAGCCCCAATCCCGGAGGCCAGTATGTTTGCAGACGCATTGAGGTCTGCATGATCCGTATGGCCGCAGGCCATACACGTGAACTGGCTTTGGGTCTTGCGATTATCCTTGCAGATGTGTCCGCACTTGTTACACATCTGACTTGTGTACTTGGCGTCTACTTCTATGACCTTCCTGAATTTGTAGTCGCAGTACTGATTGAATCGCCCCCATGCTGAATTCTGGATCACTCTATTCAATCCCGCCTTCGCCTCCACATTCGTACCGGGATTATCTACCGTGCCCTTGGCGGACTTCGACATACCTTTGATATTCAGATCCTCACGCACGAGCGTCTCTGCTCTGTTGGCCAATGCTCGGCTATGGTGGTGGGCAACGTTCTTGCGACAATTCTTCTGTTTACGCTTCCACCTGGCGATTTTTCGCTTGGTTACTCGCCTGCGCTGGGATCCTTTCTGCTGACGCGCCAACTTACGCTGGTAACGTCTTATGCGTATCTCCTTGAGGGTCAACTTTGGAATGGGTAGCATCTCTTGCTCTCCCGTTGAGTGTGTACAGGCCACGTTGTACGTGTTCAAGTCTATACCAACGGCGACACCGTTCTCGATGCGTTCCTGAGTATCAATCTCGTAGATAATAGATGCGCGCCACTGACGGCCTACTTTCTTCACGGTGGCCTTCACGGGCCTGCCGTCCAGATTTGGATTGCCACCTTTTCGGCGTATCTGCATCCAGCCAACCTTCGGAATGAACAACCGCCCGTCCCTGATCTTGATGTTTTCTGGAATCGTAAAGGATGGATGCTTGCCGTACTTGGAGTGAAATCGTGGATGCTTGCGGACTCCCTTGAAGAATCCCTGCCACGCGTCCGCTTGATATTTGAGCGCGTACCTGACGACAATGAAGGAGTACTCTGAAAGCCAGTCGATCTCCTTTCTCAATTGCGTGAACTGCTTGCCAAGCGAAAAAAAAGATATAGAAGGCTTTTTGCCATCGGATTCCTTTGCCCGCTTGTATTCCTCTTTGTTCTGTGCAAGAAAGTAGTTCCAGACGAACCTGCATGCTCCTGCTATGCCCGCGAGCTTCCTTGCTCTTGCACGTGTGCCCGGGAGCAACCTGTACTCTACTCCTCTGTATTCCTTACCCTCAGACATCTGGTCGGACAAATTCAAATATGGTTACTTTCGGATATAATTCCCATCAAGTTCCATAATTCACATGGCTTGTATACGGAGCGGAGCGTACGGCAGTCGTTGATCTCAGTTGCAGGTAATGATGGAATAGTTTTCGGCTGTTATGACATGTACAAAGCTTTAATCTCTTTCTCGTAACGGGCAAACACGTTTTTTCGGCGTACCTTCAAGGTTGGCGTGAGGTCTCCTCCGTCAATTGTGAATGGTTCTGTGATCAAATGAAATTTTTTCACTTGTTCATGGGGCGGGAGCGTTAGATTAACCTGATCAATTATGTCCTGAACTTTTCCCCTCAGAACATCCTCGTCGGTGTCTGCACCAAATGAACTTTCCACGTAGGCCGCGTCAGTGACGATCAGCGCAGAGCAGAATTTGAATTCGGGACCGATAACCACAGCATGTTCGATCAGCGCATTTGAGGCAAGCGCCACTTCAATAGGTACAGGGGCAATGTACTTGCCGGTGGACAGTTTGAAGAGTTGTTTCTTGCGATCGGTGATGTATAAATGCCCATCCTTGTCGAGCTCACCAATGTCACCTGTATGCAGCCATCCGTCTTCTGCAATTGTTTCGGCCGTAGATTCTGGATTGTTGTAGTATCCACGCATGATGTGAGGGCCTCGTGTCAAGATTTCACCGTCCTCGGCAATCTTGACTTCAACATCTCGAATGGCCCTGCCGACTGACCTTGGTCGCATCTGATCGCGTTCGTAGAGCGTTATGACCGGAGAGGTCTCAGTCAGGCCATATCCCTGACCACAGCAGATACCTAGACCGTTGATAAAAGCTTGAACCTTTGGTGAGAGGGCGGCTCCACCACTGGTAAGCGCTTCCAGGTTTCCTCCAAAAGGTTCGGCACGT
This sequence comes from Rhodothermaceae bacterium, assembly GCA_009841335.1. Lineage (GTDB taxonomy): Bacteria > Bacteroidota > Rhodothermia > Rhodothermales > Bin80 > Bin80. The sequence goes on from VXLY01000078.1 coordinate 20,027, forward strand.
ACTTTACTGTACACGAGCTTGTCCGCTAGCTTGTCTAGCAGGGTAGGTTTGGGGTTTTCCACGTCAAACTGTTCCGCACGCCCGAAAGCCCACCGGGCGATCATTCCAGGGATACCCTTTGTAGCTGCGGCTTTTGCCATCATGCCAGCATGAACCTTTTCGAGCAGTCGTGGCACAGTGGTCATGTGAGCCGGCTTCACATGGGCGAGATCCTGCAGGAGCTCATCTGTTGTCTCAATGAAATAAATCGGGCAGGACTTGGAAAGGTAGAAGAAGGTGGCAATGCGTTCCAGCGAGTGGGACATTGGAAGAAAAGATAACACGCGTGCAGGTACATCAAAAGGCAATCTTTCCGACACGGCAATCGCATTCGTAGTGAAGTTTGTATGCGTAAGCATGACGCCTTTTGGGTCTCCGGTCGTGCCGGATGTGTAGCACAGTGTAGCGAGATCCTCGCCGCTGACCGCGCTATTAGTTTGGTCCAAGAGGTCTGGTGTTTCGCTAAGCTGTGCCTCTCCGCGCTTGATCAGCTCATCCATGGTGAGCATCCCCTCGGTGTATTGGCCAAAAAGCCCTACTATCCACTGCATGTCTGGATAAGACATCAGATCTGCCGGGCACCCGTCGTAAAGCTCCTTTGTCGAGACAACGTATCCGCACACTCCCGCATCGCGGACGATGTATGCGATTTGACCTTCAGGCTGTGTTGTATAGATAGGCACACTGGCGGCTCCGAGGCGCAACAACGCCTGATCAATAATGAGCCACTCGGTGCTGTTTTCTGCATGCAGGGCAACCCGATCGCCGCTTCGCACGCCCAAACTGTAGAAGCCCGCAGCGCAAGCGTGCATGCGTGCGCGAAATGTATCGGCGTCTGTATCAGTCCAGACCCCACCCCGCTTGGTGGAGGCAACAATGCCTGGATTGTGATCTAAACCGAAATCAACAAGTTCACAAACAGTGGAGATAGAATTCATTGTGTCAGGATTTTGTCTGTATGTTCAGGATTCGCTTTAAGGAGGCACATCGTCTGATGTAACGCCTCATTGAAACACAGGACTATGTCTTTGATTATATGGGGTTCCAGTCAAAGAAGAATCCCCGGCAAGCTAATCGTTATATGGTCCGTAAGGCGAAATTTACGCATATAGATAATGAAAGTGGTGTCCATATGGTGGATATCTCAGTAAAGGAGTCCTCTGAACGTTGCGCGTCAGCCGAAGGTACGGTACAACTGGGGGCCGATGCATATTCTGCACTTGTCGAAGGGCGCGTAACCAAGGGGGATGTGCTCACAACAGCCCAGTTGGCAGGAATCATGGGGGCCAAGGAAACCGCCCGCCTCATTCCGCTGTGTCATCCGATAGCGCTTGAAGCAATAAACCTGACCTTTTCGCTCAATGAAAAGATGTATTCGATCACTGTCCGGGCTGAGGCGACTTCGGTTGGACGTACGGGTGTAGAGATGGAGGTTTTAACGGCAGTATCAATAGCCTCGTTGGCCATTTACGATATGTGCAAATCTATTTCGAAAGACATTCGTATCACGAACATTCACTTGGTGTCCAAGAAGGGCGGCGTGCACGGTGTATACCATGCGCATGACAGTCACTGATATCACAAAACGATAAAAATGGATAGTTTATTCGGCTTTGGAAGTTTGCTCATCATCTTATTGATCCTGTTCGGGGTCATTATGCTGCTGTACTTTATACCGGTGCGTCTATGGATCACTGCAATTTTCTCAGGTGTTCACCTGAAACTCTTCCGAGATCTTGTGGGAATGCGCCTGCGACGCGTTCCACCGGACAGAATTGTAAAACCGCTTATTACTGCACACAAAGCTGGGATCCCTTCTGAGACGCCAAAACTTGAGGCACATTTCCTGGCCGGAGGTAATGTGCAGCAGGTGATAAATGCGCTCATTTCAGCAGACAAGGCAGACATTGACCTGCCGTTTGAGCGAGCCACAGCGATTGATCTTGCCGGGCGTGATGTATTTGAGGCTGTGCAGGTTTCAGTAAACCCGAAAGTCATTGAAACCCCACCAATCTCCGCAATTGCAAAGGACGGAATACAGTTACGGGCCATCGCGCGTGTTACGGTGCGCGCCAATATCGAGCGGCTGGTAGGTGGCGCAGGTGAAGAAACAATTATTGCCCGTGTAGGCGAGGGGATTGTTTCTACGATCGGCTCTTCAGACTCGCATGCCGCTGTGCTGGAAAATCCCGATATCATTTCCAAGACCGTATTGGCTAAGGGGCTGGATTCGGGAACGGCATTCGAAATTCTTTCGATTGATATTGCCGATGTTGATGTTGGAGAAAACATTGGTGCCAAGCTGCAGACAGACCAGGCGGAGGCAGACTTACAGGTTGCACGCGCGAAGGCTGAAGAGCGGCGTGCAGCTGCAGTGGCACTGGAACAGGAGATGGTCGCCCGTGTGCAGGAGGCGCGCGCCCGTGTTGTAGAAGCGGAAGCATTGGTACCTGAGGCGATGGCGGATGCTTTCCGCAACGGTCAGTTGGGGGTTATGGATTACTATAACCTGCGCAACATTGAAGCAGATACAGATATGCGCTCTGCAATTGGGGGTACAGGTACTGGTACAGGTGAGGATGACAGCAAGTAGTTAATTAATTGATCCTGTCTTTAGTGGATTTCGAGTGGCCAGGGTAGCTGATTAGCATTCATGGCAGGAGATGGTTTCCCCGTTTAATTTCCGGGTGATTCGTCTTGTAGATGACTCGTAAAGGCGGGCAACTTCATCTGGGAAGGTGACAGGTTTCAGCGGATTAGTAACGCTCCCTGCATCTCATCGAGAGGTAATGTGAGTATGACGGTCAAAATGTGATGTTGAGACATACTGACGCGCCGATTGCTTAGTTGCAACGAGGATGGGATCAGTGAACTGATCCAAGACTGCGGTCACCCCGAAGCGTAAGGCATCGCTCAGTGTCGTACCGATGGTGTGCACATGAGCGTCAATCAGCCCGGGAATCTGTGTATGGTCGTGACCGTCTCGACGAGGGAAGTTATCGGGAAGATCAAGACCGTGTCCAACCTGCCGGACTTGCCCGTTCTCAATCCACACAACCCACCACTCCCGAAAGACTTCGCCATCAAATACCGTAACATCAACAACAGCAAAGCTCCCTTGGGGTACGCCTCCCATTGGGGTCTGCAAGGTCGAGGGTACCGGTAATGTCAAAATTATCCCGATAAACACCACAATTCCAGCACCGAAGCCGGACAAGCTGCTTTTTATCAAGTTCCGCGTACGCTTGATCAAGATTTCCTGATCGAAAAACCGCCCACACGGCGGAATCCAAGCGCAGCAACAATCAAAAAAATGAAGGTTTGTCCTACGAGCACGATGACATGCAGAAGGATAGGCTGCCCACTATCCATTCCGATAACTTTGAGGGCGAGCTGTGCATGATGATAGGCGGGCAGCACTAGTGCCATGTTCTGCATAAAATCACTAAAAACATAGATGGGGATCCATAGTCCGGAGAGCATGGACATCGGCAAGAAGATCAGGTTAACGATGGCAACTGCGGATCGCCCCTTCACCCATGCACCGATCGCAAGACCCAGTGTACAGAAAGGGACCACACCTGCAAGCAATACTCCAACAAGCGCAAACCACTGCCAACGAAAGAGCGCCACATCGGCTGCGTACGCAGCGATGAGAAACAGGGCTGATACGACCGTCGCACCGAATATCAGCGCAGTGGTAATCTTGGCGGAGAAGTATGCACCAACCGGCATGGGTGTCGTCTGCTTCAAAAGCAACACTCCTGTATCACGCTCGGTTGCGAGTCCAGCACCAAAGTTAAACAGCGCAGGACCCAATATGCCAAAGACCCCATAAGTTGCCAACATATAGGTTTGCATAGGCATCGAGGTTCCGCCGAAATTCAGAATCACACCAAAGAACAGATAGAACACGAGCGGGAATGCCAGTACGGGGATGGAAAACAGGGGCTCACGCAGCACGTCTATAAACTGGTAGTGCGCCTCTAAAAGATAAACCCGAATACGTCGATCTACGGTCATGGAGACTCTTTCGTAAGGGACAGGAACGCGCTTTCAAGATCAACGGCTTCAACTGTCAGATCCACCAAATCTTCGTCCCGGGCAAGTAGATCTCGTACGAGATCCTCTGGAAGTGTCGTCTGAACTTCTAAATGACGGCCTCTGACCTTCGCTTGGATCACGCCAGGGAGCTGTGTGATTTCGTCTGGGAGGGTACTTGTGACACAGCGCACTAATCGCCCTGCTACATGCAACTTGATCTCCGCTGGAGTGCCGTCAGCGATGCTTTGACCATGATGGATAACGATTACATGGTCAGCAAGTGCATCAACCTCGGCCAGGTTATGGGTTGAGAGGACTACAGTGACTTCAAGGGTTCGGATTTCATCCCACAACCGGTGCCGTGCATCCACGTCAAGTCCAGTGGTGGGCTCATCTAAAAACAGAAGTTCGGGATCACCTGCCAGTGCAAGGGCGAACATCACGCGTTGCTTTTGCCCGCCAGAGAGTTTCCCAAATCGGCGTTCAGAGAGTTCCTCAAGTCCCGCCGTACTAAGTAGTTTCGCGACGGCGAGTGGGGCGGGATAATAGCTGGAGAAAAGTTCAATGTTTTCGCGCACGGTTAGATTTCCAGAAATCCCAGAAACCTGCAGCATTGCGCCCCGGCGTTCCCGTACTTGCATTGCCCCTGGTTCTTGCCCGAACACACTGACCGAGCCCTGCTGGACGGGTAAGTTTCCAAGAAGAAGGTTTATTGCAGTCGTCTTGCCAGCCCCATTGGGACCCAACACTTCCAACACCTCACCCTGACGAACCTCCAAATCAAGCTCGTCCAACGCGAGTATTGATCCATAGTGGTGGGTGACGCCTGACAATCTAGCGAGGACCGATTCATCTGGCTTTGCGACCTGGTTTTTCATTCGGGCGCTATAAGATCATTATACCTAGCGACGATAATACTTATGCTGGGTCTAACGTTGAATAATGGAATGCCGGTGTGTGGTTATGTGTTCGGAATATATTCGGGATAGTTTCAATTTTGCGGTCTTCGCCTTAAGGAGTGGGGCATCTGCGACTGAAGTTAATTCAGCCGTATCAATTCACGCGATTCATCAGAAAACTCCGTAACCTTCGGGCTACTCAAGTATTTAATTCCCATTAAATTGAACTTTTTAGTAGGTAAATTTTTTGGTCGGTTCGTAGGTGAACTCATGCTAATGCAGTTCAACCAGCCAGAGTAGTCCTGCTACAATATCCAACAATACCAAGTACCGTAACGCAGACGGCAATAAAAATTCGTTTAGAAGAAGACATCGTGTACCAGACGGATATCCTCCAAGAGGTCTCCCGAACCTTCGCATTGACCATTCCCCAGTTACCTGATCCACTGGGAGTCGTGGTGGGTAATGCCTATTTACTCTGTAGGATTTCAGACACTATTGAGGACGAAGAAGCGCTATCGCCATCGCAAAAACGTGAGTTCTCAGACCGCTGGATCGCCGTTGTTGAAGGCAGTAATGATGCACATGAGTTTGCGCAGGATCTTTCTGGTCTGCTTACTCTATCAGCAACTCGGTACGAGCACGACCTTATCATCAACACGCCCCGAGTCATACGAATTACGCAGAGTTTTTCCAAATCTCAGCAGCAAATCCTCCAACGCTGCGTGAATATCATGGCAGATGGAATGGCTGTCTTTCAAGAGGGTGCTAACCTCGAAGGATTGAGTGACCTTGAGCAGTTCAACAGTTATTGTTACCACGTTGCGGGAGTTGTCGGCGAAATGCTGACCGAGCTGTTCTGCGACTATTCCGCCGAGATCGATGCGCGAAAAAAAGCTCTCTTTGCTCTATCGTCCTCGTTTGGGCAAGGTCTCCAGATGACCAATATCCTCAAAGATTTGTGGGAGGATCGCAACCGAGGTGCGTGTTGGCTGCCACGGAGCATTTTTCTTGCCTACGACTTTGATCTCAGTTCGCTCTCTAGGCAACATACGGACCCTCGATTTATCCAGGGGTTAAACGAACTCATTGCTATTGCAAGAGAGCATCTCGATAACGCCCTCCAGTACATCCTCCTGATCCCTCCTCACGAAACCGGAATCCGACGTTTTTGTCTTTGGGCACTCGGAATGGCCCTCCCGACCCTGCGACGGATATATAAGAGGCCAACATTCAAGAATGGCCAGGAAGTCAAAATCCCGCGGCGTACTGTCAAGGCTGTCGTCGTATCTACGAGTGCACTGGCACGCTCCGATATCGCCCTCAAGACGCTGTTTTTTTTCCTCGGCCGCAACCTGCCCTCCTCTTGAATGGAGATTTAGGTTTCCCCTGTACGATCACCATGAGCGTACGCAGTGACGGCAAATCCCTGAGATATACGATACACCTTCCCGTCTTTTTTACATAGGATCGATCCTGAGCGACAAAGCCCCCGCCGGGAATCCGGCGCTTAATGCACCCCGTTCTTCCTACTCTTGAAGATGAAAACGGAAAAATTCCGAGCATTATGATGGTGACGGATATGGGTAGCCAGAACATGATTGACGCTTGACTTAGCTCCCCATACGGAAGCTCGGATGACAGGTTTGCAGCCCGGTTTTCTTGCCCGAAAGACACCAGAGCCCACATCAGGACGTACCAAATGGGATTCCAGACAGAATTCGTCACAATGAAGCTAAAGTGGAGGCAAATCGCGCACTGATTCGCAGGCTGCGCAGAACCCACGGGCATCATCCGCGTAAGTTCAATAAATTGGATTAATTCGTGCCCCAACGAATCCGGGGAACGAGTTGCAACAAAAGAGTTTTGCAAGAGACTCGAATACAATGCCACGGACATTCAAGATCCCGCAATTTTATCGTAGCCCGATCATATCGGCGCTCAAGACCGCGCGAATGGCGGCAGATCCGCGGAAGAAGGATACTTCTCCCTCACTTCTGGACTTCGGATCTCTCCACATATGGATTGCCAGGAGTTTTAGCTTTTGCTTTGGTGTGGAAAACGCCGTTGAAATTGCCTATCAAGCAATTGCGGACAATCCGGGTCGCCGACTGTTCATGCTCTCGGAAATGATTCACAATCCGCATGTGAACAACGACTTGCGCCGACGGGGTATGCATTTCCTTCGTTCAACGATGGGGGAACAACTAATCCCTTTCAGTACGCTTTCCCCTACGGACATTATTATTATACCCGCCTTTGGGACCACGCTGGAAATTCTTGAAGAGCTGGAAGACTTGGGTGTAGATGTGCGAACGTACGATACGACCTGTCCGTTTGTCGAAAAGGTCTGGCGTCGGAGTGCCCAGATAGGGGATAAGGGCTACACCGTAGTTATTCATGGTAAACGACTTCATGAGGAGTCACGGGCAACCTTTTCGCACGCCAAGGAGCATGCTCCGGTCGTCGTGGTGCGGGATATTGCCGAGGCGCATGATTTGGCAAAGGTGATCCGTGGGGAGGAAGGGCGAGAATATTTTTTTGACAGGTTCGCTGATCGTTACAGTAAAGGATTTGATCCAGATCGAGATCTGGAGCGCATCGGCGTGGTGAACCAGACCACCATGTTGGTGAGGGAGACGCAGGCAGTTACGGGCGTTCTGCGGGAAGCCATTGTTGATCGGTACGGTGCAAAGGACCATTTTGTAGACACCAGCGATACGCTTTGTTACGCCACTCACGAAAATCAGGAAGCAGCAAAAGCGCTGCTGGATCGGCCACTGGATTTGGCGCTTGTCGTTGGGGGATATAACTCTTCTAACACAAGTCAGATAGTTTCTTTATGTAGTGAGGTGGTACCCACTTACTTTATAGGGAGTGCCGATGATATTGCAGACAGGAACCGGATACATCATTATGACTATCCGGCCAAGGAAGTGCGCACAACCGTTAATTGGATGCCAACGAACCGTCCAGCATCTATCGCACTGACTTCTGGGGCATCCTGCCCGGAAATGTTAATGGATGAAGTGATTCGCAAAGTAGTGGCATTTTTCGAGGGCACATCTTCCTTTGAACAGGCGCTCGCGCCCTATCAGAATGCCACCGCTGCGGCGTAAGTCGAATGACGACGCGTGGTATTTGGATTTACATTGTTTTTCTCGCGTCCTGCGATGTCTTCAGTACGCGTACACCTGCACCGCCCGTGGGTGAAGCGGGCACGTGGCTGCAGCCTGTGGCTCCTGACCTCGTTGTTGACAATCTTCGGGCTGCCGTTGAAGAACTTAATGCTACCAACTACCGACGGTCCATAGATCTGGAATTCATGTTCACCCCAACTGCTGCCGCACAGGCGCGTGATCCTCAGCGCTGGGCCATTTGGGGGCAGGCCCAAGAGAATGGCTATTTCACGACAGTCGCGGAAGCCGCGAAGGAGAACACGGGACATTTTCTTCGCCTGGAAGATGTGACCACTGAACTGGGGGATACGACATACACGTTGGAGGCCCATTATGTGCTGTTAATCAAGCACGGAAGCCGGCAAGTTGCCGACTCCCTGCAGGGAAGACTAATCTGGACCATTGCCAGGAACCCCGATGGTCTCTGGGCGCTTTCTTGGTGGAAAGACCAAAGCATTGGATCGGCAGATTCCTGGAGTGATCTAAAGGCGGAGTTTGGCAACTAAGGGCACTCTTGTCACCGAATCTGTGGAATGTTCTGATTGAGTAACAGAGAATAATCCGCAAGTGGTGTAAAGATCAAGCCAAATTCAGTAAGTGGTCCGTTTAGCTGGTCAGCAGTGAACCGCTTACAAGGAAGGCTTAAATGGACTGAACAGGCACGTTGGGACAGAGTATCTACATGCAGTGGGTACAGGGATTAAGGCGAGTTGTCGGTTTACCAGATACATATTGGTGCGACAGATGTCAAATGCATTGACGGTTATAACCGGGACAATTGCCCAGCGGCCTCGTTTGAAAAATGAATTTCATGGTCTTCCATGGAAGTAATTTCCTGAGTTTTTGCAGTGATACGCCAAGTCTACATAGCCGGGATGGCAGTCATGGTTCTGCCGTTTTTGTTCGCCGCATGCAATCCGTTTGCGCCGGCAATTGGAGAAGGAGATCCTTTTGGTGACCTACTGGGCGACCCCAAGACCATTGAAGGCTACTTCGCTAATTTCAGGAATGCGTATGAACTTCGGGATCTCTCCCTGTATGAACCACTTATTGATTCATCCTTCGTGTTTATCTACACGGATTTTGATACGGGAATTGAGCGGGAGTGGGGGTTTGGACAGGAGCTCGAAACAACCCGTAGGATGTTCGAGAGTGTTGTAGAAGTGCAGTTACAGTGGAACCAGATAATTTCCAGGCAGGTTTTCGATGAAGGCAAACGGGCGATTGCGGTGCGGAGCTTTAATCTTGCCATTGGCTTAAATAGTGGCGAGGTATTCAGGGGGGACGGTAACGTAAACTTCCTGCTTACGCGCGCAGATACAACGCGCGCTTGGCGGTTACTCCGCTGGCGTGATGAAAGTGAACTATAGAAAAAAATAATTTCTAATGAATGATGCATTGGACTACGCAAGGGCGAATCAAGAGCATTTTGTAGGGGAGTTGATCGATCTGCTTCGTATCCCTTCAATCAGCACTGATCCGGCTTATTCACAAAGTGTTGCGGATGCTGCTGGCTGGTTAACAGAGGCACTTCGGGATATCGGCGTAAAGGATGCTGCGGCTACTGAAACAGAAGGTCATCCGATTGTCACGGGTGAGGTGCATGTAGACGCTGCACTTCCGACGGCCCTGGTCTATGGCCACTACGATGTCCAACCGCCTGATCCGCTTGATCTATGGAACTCACCTCCCTTTGAGCCCATGATCAAGGATGGTTTGCTCTATGCACGCGGAGCCTGTGATGACAAAGGTCAGCTGTTGATGCATCTGAAGGCGCTGGAATGCTGGATGCGTACCACGGGCAAGCCGCCTGTAAATCTCAAGTTCATTCTTGAGGGCGAAGAAGAATCTGGATCTGCAAGCCTTTCAGATTTCATTAGGGACCACAAGGATGCTCTGGCTGCGGACATAGTTGTGATTTCGGATTCCAGCTTGTTTGCACCCGGAATTCCCTCTATCACTTATGGTCTACGGGGCATGGCTTATGTGGAAATCACTTTAACAGGACCGGACCGGGACCTTCACTCAGGTACATACGGAGGTGCCATTCACAACCCGATTAATGCACTGGCGGCTTTGATTGGTGAGATGCACGATGCGAATAACAGGATTACGATTGACGGTTTTTACGATGATGTAAGATCACTTTCCGAAAGTGAGCGGAGTACCATGGCAGCATTGCCGTTCGATGCAGAGGCCTGGGCACGGGAAGTTGGTGTTGAGACTCCGCGTATGGAGGCAGGTTATTCAGTACTGGAGGCATCAACGGTACGTCCCACACTTGACTGTAACGGTATATGGGGTGGTTATACCGGGGATGGAGCGAAGACGGTATTACCATCGAAGGCCAGTGCCAAGATATCCATGCGACTGGTACCTGATCAGGACCCTGAAGAGATAGCCGGACTAATCGAGGCATGGCTGCGTAAGCGCGTACCTGACTCCATGCGGTTACAGTTCAGGAGCCTACACGGGGCACAGCCGGTGCTAGTAGACACCGGGAGTGCTGCAATGACGGCGGCATCGAAGGCATTGAATGATGTTTACGGCCGCGACCCCTATTTCACGCGCATTGGGGGTAGTATACCGGTAGTAGCTGACTTCAAGCATCTACTGGGATTGGACAGTGTGCTCATGGGTTTTGGATTGGATTCTGATGCGATTCATTCCCCGAACGAACATTTTGGGCTGGATCGGTTCGCGCAGGGTATTGAGGCGATCGTGCGATTCCATGCCCATTATGCCTCGTGTGCAGGATCCGCTTAGGTTCAGTAACAGTAGAACGTTTTTGTTGCCCGGGTGGCGGAATTGGTAGACGCGACGGACTCAAAATCCGTTGGCCCCAAAGGCTGTGTGGGTTCGAGTCCCACCCCGGGTACTGAACAGCATCTTAAAATGCGCTAGTCCTCAGAGGGTTAGCGCTTTTTGTTTTGATCATGTCACCACTGCACCTACAAAACATACATGTATAGCCGAGGCAAAGCGGCAGCGGCCCGCGCACTGAACGAAGCCTTGGTAGGTGGTTAGCCCGGCTTCGAGGCCGAGCCCGTTCGCGGGAGGCCCCGACGTCAAGGGTGGGGTACTTGTTCACGGTATTCACGATCTCAGAGGCTCTGCGGAGGTGTGTACGCGACACCGGCCCGCTCCCTGGTCTTCGCTGCGCGATAGCCGGAGGCGCGGAAAGCAGCGATTGGATTGAGCGCGCCACCGCTATGCTGGCGGGCCTCGGCAACGAGGGCGCGCGCGTCCGTCTCGTAAGCCGCTTTGAGCACCTGTTCGGCCATCACCACATCGTTTGTATCCTGATAGTATGCCAGCGCCGCCCGGTCTACGAGGAGCGCCTTCGCGTAAGACTGCCGCAAGTTGTCCACCGTCATCAATAGCGCCTCGATCGGATCCTTCAGGTTGTGGCTCTGATCAATCATGTAGGCCGGGGCAGCGTCTAGCACGCCTGCCTCGGAAGCGTCGACCAGCTCGTTGAAGACCAAAAAGAGCTGATATGGCTTGATCGAGCCTGCTGTCAGGTCGTCGTCGCCATACTTTGAGTCATTAAAGTGAAAGCCGCCGAGCTTTCCCGCTGTCACGAGCCGTGCCACGACCAATTCAACGTTGGTGTTGGGCAGGTGATGGCCCAGGTCAACAAGGCAGGAGGCCCGGGACCCAAGCGCCTGCGCGAGCATGAGAGACGAGCCCCAATCTTGCACGACGGTAGCATAAAAGGCTGGCTCGTATGGTTTGTGCTCGGTAAAGAGCTGCCAGCCCCGCGGCAGGGCGGTGTAGATCTCGCACAGGCCCTCTAGGGTGCGCTCGAAGCTTTTCCGGAGGTGCATCTGGCCGGGATAGTTGGCCCCGTCAGCCAGCCAGACCGTGAGCGCCTCGGAGCCGAGCTTCCGACCAACCTCAATAACGTGCACATTGTGGGCGATGGCCTGCGCACAGACGGCCGGGTCGGTGTGGCAGAGCGAGCCGAACTTGTAGCTGAGCCCTTGGTGCGCTTGATCCTGGAAAGTGTTTGAATTTACTGCGTCAAAGCCTAGGCCCAGCGCGGTGGCATGGTCGCGTAGGGCGCCGGGGTCGTCGGGTTCGTCCCAAGGTAGGTGGAGCGAGACGCGGGGCGTGGCGCGCGTGAGTTGCCGGATCACGGCAATGTCGTCCATCTTCTCGAAGACGTCGCGCGGCTCGCCTGGTTCAGGGAAGCGCCCGAAGCGGGTCCCGCCGGTGCCCAGCGCCCAGGAGGGCACGGCCACTTCAAAGGCGGCCAGCTGTGCGACAACAGCATTGAGGTCAATTCCTCGCCGCTGGAGCTGTACCCCGAGATGTTCGAGGTCACACCGGTGTGACTCTATCGTTGCCGCGTTGCTCGTTTCGATCTGCTCTGGGTTCATCATTTACAAATTTCGAGTTTAAGATTGCCGTCCAAGAATCGCTGCGACTACGGCCCATCCGATCTACCTTCCGATTCGCAGTCCCCTGTCAAATCGAGATTGATGCAGGGGAGGATGGTCCTTTTCGCAAGATCAAACTGGAGCATCACGGGGCATCCAGAAGGGCGCCGTGACGAACCAAAGCACCGCGCCGAGAGCCATCATCGTCGCATGGGTAGTCCATGTAATGGTACCCGCGAAGACCAGAAAGGCCGGCACGACCGTCAGCCCGAGGCCGAGAAATGAAGCGAGTTTCAGGGCAGTTTTCATATGTTTTCTTCGGTAAGGAAGTCAGTATTCGGCAAGGCGGCCTGTGGAGCCGGATTGCGCTGCTGCTGTATCAGACTTAGCCCGACGTAGAGGCCCGTGGCAATGAACCAGCCGGGAAGGCCCAGGAAGAAAATCTCCACGTTCCAGACGAGGTTAAGCAGCAGACAGGCCCCCAGCGTGAGGAGCCAGGCCAGTGCCGCCGGGAGGCTGAAGAGAAGTTGCTTCCACTCCGCGTAGTCCTGCCGCAGGCCCAGCTTCGGCAACAGCCAGAAATCGGCGAATATTACCGCGCCCATCGGCATCAGCAGCAGGCCGTAAAGGGCCACGAAGTCCAATAATCGCATCATCAGCGCCGGGAAGAGTGCCGCCATTGTGGTGATCATTCCCACCGCGAGGGTCACCTTCCAGCGCTTCCAATTCGGCGTGATCGTCTGCATCGCCAGGCCCGCGCGGTAGATCGTTGGGTTAGCCGTCGTCCAGCCGGCGAGGAGTACGGCCACGAGGCCCGCGACGCCTGCGCCCAGGTAGGCAATCGGACCCGGTGCCACCTCGCTGGCGTTTTGCAGCGCGAGCGCCACCAGAATTCCCGAGGCAACCCAGGCGACGTAGTGGCCGAGGTACATGCCGAAGGCACTCGCGAAGCCGTAGTGCCACTTCTTTGCGTAGCGCAGGATGGTCATATCGGCCATGCCGATGTGCATCGCCATGTTAGCAAACCAGGCGAAGAACATAACATGCCAGAACGTGAAGCGGACGCGCCCCGACAGTGGCTCGCCAGTCCAGATCTTCTCATTTGCTACCGTCCAGAAGTCGTCCATTGACGTGACGCCGAGTTGCGGGAGGACGGCCACGCCGCAGGCAACGAAGACTAGGAACATCCACGGGGCAGCGATCTTTGAGAAATAGGCGATCTTTTCGAAGCCTAGGATGGCTAGGATGGTCACAACTGACCCGACTAAGAGCACCGTCACAACCCAGCCGACGCTGTTGGGATAGAGGTCGTCGAGGCCGGGCATGGTCATGTCGAACGGGATACCCACCGCTGTGGCCGCGACCGAGATCATCGAACCGGCCAGGAAACAAAACATGGCGGCGTTGACGAGGTTGTAGACGAAGAGCAAATTCGGCCCAGCGATCTTGCGGAGCTTCCAGTAGAGGTTGAGCCGCGTGCGCGTGGCGATGGGTGCGCAAATGAAAGCCCACGACAGAACAGCCAGCAAGTTACCCACGAGTAGGCCCAGGAACAGGTCCCCGGCTGCTACTCCGTGAGCGACGAACAGCGGTCCGATGACGAACTCCGTGCCAGCCACATGTTCGCCTGCGTAGAGGCCGATAAAGTTGCCGGGTCCCTGGAGGGCATCCTTGGATACAGGCTCGCGGTCGAACTCATTGATCGCGTCGAGCCGTTCAGTGATTGATACGGGGGGCCTAGACGCCATAGAGAGACTCGGGTTGGTGTAATTGGGATGTGGTGTGGCCAGGCTTCACTTGGGAACGAGGATGGACACCCGGCTTTGGATATCAACATCAGAGAACACTCCATTTTGATTGTGCGCTTGGATTCCCAAGAGCTCCACGGTATGCACGAGGAAGGCCATCTTAAGCATACTGGGCATCATGAAAATAGGCGAATCAATTCAAGTTGGTCGGTGCGGGTGCTACGACAGACCGGCGCAGAACGACCTGCGACTGCACTTGTGCAATGCGAGCCATCCCAAGCCTATCAACTGAAAACCTCCCGGCCAATCATTCTGACTGCTCGTTAATCATCTCGACAAGCTTCCTAATAAGATCATTGGGCACGGGCAACGTAAGGTGATACTGAACGATTCTCCACGTGTCCTCTTCAAGAATCAAAGTCCCTGTTCCACGGACATCTCCAAAATTTTCATTGTTGAGAATCTCGTCAAACCAGGCAGTCTGACCGTCCGGGGACACGTAAACGTAACGGGTTTTGGGCACGTAGGTCCAGCCACGTCCTGCGCTGAAATGGGGTCTGGCATAATCCTGGAATTCAGCCTTGGTCCATCGCTCGGTAATGTCTGTACCCAGAAAGATACTTTCTTCGGCAAGATGACCGAAGTATCGGTCGTAATCAGCTTCGGAAGCAGCAAGATGGAAATCGTCAAGCACCGACTCAATCTCGGATTGAGCCTGCACCGCTGAGTTTATGGCCAAACCGGATAGAATGAGAAAAATGAGGGATCGTGTCATGGCAATTGAGCTTTCATATTATCAGCGACCCGAAGTGCCTGGGCCGCAATGGTGAGTGCCGGGTTAATGGCCCCGGAGGATGGAAAAAAAGACGCGTCGACGACACGAAGGTTATTGAGTTCATGCACACGGCAATAAGGATCAAGCACGCTGTCACCCGGGTCCGTGCCCATGCGTAAGGTGCCGCACTGATGTGAGTTGGTTTCAATCCCCATTTCCTGACTGAACAGGATCGGATATCCCGCACGGCGCAACATTCTGCGTGCCCTGCTCAACAGACGCCGGTGTGTGGTT
This sequence comes from Rhodothermaceae bacterium, assembly GCA_009841335.1. Taxonomy (GTDB): domain Bacteria; phylum Bacteroidota; class Rhodothermia; order Rhodothermales; family Bin80; genus Bin80. The sequence goes on from VXLY01000078.1 coordinate 35,390, forward strand.
AAATTGTTTGGTTTCCAGTGGATCCGTATCCGGCCGCTGGACGAAAGCGTAACGCGGTTGTCTCGATCGGGTAAGTCCTCGCTCATCACCCACCATTCAATGCTTCTGTTTGCCAGATAGCTCAACCATGACAAAGGCAACCACGGGCGCGCGGATTTCAACATGGATCCTTGCACTTTGCCTATCATTTGCAGGTTTCCCATGGGCCAGGGCCACGATGACTCTCCAAGGTACCAATCATTGATCGATAATGTTTTCTGGAAGGTGGTTCGATTCGTTTCCCATGGGCGTGCAGCAATCAGCGCAGTGTTGTTATGCGCCATGTAGTTGCGGCCAATCAACTCTGTTTTGTCCGGTATTCCTTCGGAGCGAAGCAACAATGCTGCGGAGTTAACGGCACCGCAACTGAGCACATAGGTACCTGCTCTCACGGTTAGCTGTTCACCCTTGCGTTCCAATTCAAGCGAATCGACGGATCCGCCACGTACCACGATACGGCGCGCTATGGAATTGGTCCATAGGGTTACGTTCGGTTGCTGGATAGCAGGTTGCACGCCGCATACTTCAGCATCATGCTTTGCATGGACTCTACATGGAAAACCATCACACGTATGACAACGGAGGCATCGTCCGCCGAGATCAATCCCCAGGGGTAGGTGGAAGGGATGGAGTCCTTGTTTCTGCAAGGAGGTGGCTAGACTGGCGATCTGAGGTTCGTGCGGAACGGCCTTGTGAGGATAATCTGCAGTACGGGCGGGATCGGTAGGATCTTCTCCGGTATTCCCGCGCACGCCATACAATGTCTCGGCGCGGCAGTAATAGGGTTCCAGCTCGTCGTAGGTGATTGGCCAGCTAGGACTCACTCCGCCCTCGTGCTCAAGAGCCCCAAAATCTTCTTCACGGAATCGGGGCAGCGCGGCACCGTAAACCTTGGAGTTGCCTCCCACACAATAGTGAACTCCAGGCTTGAAAGAGTGACCATCCGCTGACTCCCAGGATTCATCCGGTTTGTAACGGTTATCGCCAAAAACAGCTTCAGGAATCCAGTTTTGGGCCTCCCGGGGTAAAAAATCTCCACGCTCAATCAGGAGGATGCGGGCACCGGTATTGCGCAGCCCCCAGGCTAGCGTGCCTCCGCCAATTCCAGTACCCACTATGACAATATCGGCAGTGGTCATGCTTTAATCGCGCCGGCTACTAGTCCCCGTACAAAGAATTTACCCAGTCCAATGTAGACTAAAGCCGTGGGCAGGGCTGCGATGACCGCGCCCGCCATGACTACGTTCCAGTCCACCGAGAAGGATCCGGAAAGATTGTTGAGTGCAATGGTAACTGGTTGGGCTTTCGGGTTCGGAACCACCGTGATTCCAAAGAGGAAGTCGTTCCAGATATTGGTGAACTGAAAAATAAGTGTGACCGCGAAAGCGGGCAGGGATAATGGCAGCACAACGCGCCAGAAGGTCTCAATCATACCGGCCCCGTCCACGGTTGCCGCCTCAATGATAGAGCCCGGAATATTGACGTAAAAATTACGGAAGATGAGTGTAGTTACCGAGATACCGTATACCACGTGGGTTAGCACCAGTCCAGGAAGTGTGCCATAAACGTTGATCCACTGCAGGAAGCGGACCAGAGGCAGCAGGATGGCCTGATAAGGGATAAATAAGCCAAACAGGAGCAGAGCAAATAAAACTTCAGAGCCCCGAAAACGCCATTTCGAAAAAACATAGCCGTTCAGTGCACCGATGATTGAGGACAGCAATGCTGCGGGAATTACCATCGCGAGACTGTTGCGCAGGTTTGGAGAAAGCATCGCCCAGGCCTCTGTAAAGCCGCCCAGTGAGGCGCGGCCCGGTAATTGCCACATCGTGGCCAGGCTCACGCTGGATGCATCTTTGAACCCATTGATAATCATCACATAAACAGGCAGCGCGTACAGAATGAGCGCGAACCCCAGAATGAACCACAGTATGCCGCGTTTAAGGCTCATGTCTCACGGCTCCTGAATGTGTGCACGAGGTAAGGCACAATGACCAGGCAAGATGCGACCAGCATGACGATGGAAGCTGCAGCTCCAAGGTTGTACCGGGCGGCCTTGAACATCATTTCGAACACGAAAATCGCAGGGACATCCGTCGCAAATCCCGGTCCAACCCCTGACATGGCAAAAACCAGATCAAAGATTTTTAGCGAAACATGCAAAAGAATGATCGCCGTCGAAATCGTGATCGGAGTAAGCATAGGAATGATCACAGATCGGTACATCCTGAATTCTCCCGCACCGTCGATACGTGCAGCGTCCCGCACCTGCTTGCTAATGCCCCCAAGCCCCCCCAAGTACATAGCCATCACAAATCCGGATAACTGCCAGGTTGCGGCAATGGCTATGGGGATGAGCGCCACCGGAATCCCCCACTCAATCTGGAACGTCGCCCCACCAGGCCAGGCATGGGCGAGAACCTGGTTGACAGAAAGAACCACTTCGGGATCAGTTGTCCAGCCTGGTGACAGCGGGCTCATTCCCGCCGACTCCAGTACCCGGTTGATCCCCAGAATGTCAAAGAAAAGGTTGATCCCGGTTTCTGGATTAAATATCCACCTCCAGACGACTCCCGTAACTATGAATGAGAGCGCATACGGGAACAGAAAGGCGCTTCGGAAGAAGCCTTTACCGGCGATCTGTCGGTCTAACAGGATTGCAAGCCCAAGTCCAGTGCCGACCGCTAGACCGATGAAAAGTACCGTGAACACGAGCGTATTCCTGAGATCTGCCTGGAAGCGTGGCATGGCCAGCATATCTGTGTAGGTTTCCCACAGCGGGTTACGCAGGGATAAATCAACAGCAAGTGTACGCCAATTGGTAAGCGAAAAAAAGAAGCTCGTCCCGATGAATCCGTAGACGAAGATGGCCGTCAATAGGAGGGAGGGCAAGAGAATGAGCAGCCCTTTATTACGGGCCAGCCAGTGCGGGTTGACCATCCTCTACTGACCAAAGCCTGCCGCACGTGCTTCACGGGCCAAAGTTTCGGCGAAGGCCTGAGGGTCGCGCTGCACAACAAAATTCGTCAGCGCATCATTAAGCGCCTGCTGAAAAGCTGGAGGTGCAGCTGAACCGTGGATAACCGTAGGCACAGCCACGTCTTCGGCATACCTGTCCATTGACCACTGGAGGTAAGGGCCAAACCGGGACCGGTCGCAGTCAGTTCGCGCACAGATGGAACCCTTAAGCAGATTGAAGTCTTCCTGAACCACACGGTCCCCCATGGTCCGCAGCAGGTCAGTAGCTTCGGTGGGATTAGGGGCGTTTTTGGCAAGCGTAAAACCGTCAGTGACCAACAAGAAAGTACCTTCACTTCCAGGATGGGCGACCCAGCCAAAGTCAACGTTTTCTTCAAGTCCGTTCTGGATTAATTCACCATAGACCCAGTCCCCCATAGAGTAGAAGGCGCAATAGCCGTCTCCCAGTTTTTCAGCTGCCTGGTCCCATGAAAGGGCTGCATGGTCCGTATTCTGGTAGTCAAGCAACCGGCCATAGTTTTCTATGGCTGCCATCACGGCTGGGTCCGTGAAGCTGACGGTTCCATTCCAAAGCCCTAAATACCGTTCGGGGCCGATAGTGCCCACGAGTGTATTTTCGAACATGATCCCCGTGGCCCAGATACCGGTATCCCCCATGCACATGGCTGGAATATTAGCGCGTTGGAGTGATTCTGCGATACCTAGTAATTCTTCAAAGCTGAGCGAATCTTCAATAACAACTCCGTGTTCGGCGAGCAAGGGCTTGTTGTACCAAAGGGTATTACTGCGATGAAGGTTCAGGATGACTAGATAGGGTTCTCCGTCCCGGCTAACCATATCTATAAGAGCGGGGGAGAACAAATCGTACCAACCCTCGGCCTCGTAGAGATCCCTGAGCGAAGCGACATAGTCGGGGTTGACGTAATACTCCATCAATTCGGCGCCGTGGTGGGTTTGCCAGCTGTCGGGAGGATTGCCGCCCAGGAGTCTGGTTTGGAGTATTGGACGGGCAGCTGAGCCTCCGCCTCCAGCGACTGAAGCGTTGATTAGGTCAACCTCCGGGTAGGCTACCCTGTATGCGTCAAGTACTGTTTCCAGCGCGGTGGCTTCACTGCCGGAGGTCCACCACGTAAAGACCTCTATCTGTTTTTCTGCGCCAGTTTGGTTGCTAGTGCCTTGGCAGGCAGCCAGGAGAAGTATGGGCAGGAACTTGAGGATACGCATTGCGCAAAAATTTAAAGCCACGAACCGGTGTGCTCGCCTATATGAAGTTGAACAGTTTTGAGCTCTGTAAATTCGTCAGTAGAAAACCGTCCTAACTCACGACCCAGCCCACTGTCTCCATAGCCACCAAAGGGAAGTTCTGGGTACCCATCCATAAAACAGTTGATCCATATGGTACCTGCGCGGATTTTGCGGCTGACCTCAAATGCAGAATCTACATTGGAGGTCCATAAGCCGGCGCTGAGTCCATAGAGAGTATCGTTAGCGATCTGGATAGCTTCCTCTTTTGTTTTGAATGTCAAAATTGACAGTACCGGTCCAAATATTTCTTCCCGTGCGATAGCCATCTCTGGCGTCACTCCGTCAAACACGGTAGGTTCAAAGAATCTTCCGGTGGGCGTTGGGATGCCTTGCCCACCGAGGCGCAGCCGAGAACCGCACGCTCTACCGTTGCTCACATAGCTTCGGATCTTCTCCAGTTGAGGGATATTGATGATGGCTCCAACCTTGGTGGCGGGGTCAAGCGGGTCGCCAACGGGTATGGTACGTGCCAATTCAATCACACGTTCGGTGAATTCCTGGGCAATACGCTCGTCCAGCAGCAGTCGACTGCCGCTGTTGCAACACTCTCCCATATTGAAGTAGACGCCAAACACGACTGGATCCAGTGCAGCATCCAGATCTGCGTCGGCAAATATGATATGGGGGTTCTTCCCTCCGAGCTCAAGAGAGCAGCGTTTTAGATTCCTGCTCGCTGTGGCAGCCACTTGGCGCCCCACGGCAGTTGATCCCGTGAATGAGATTACATCAATATCAGGATGCTCGGACAAGCGACTTCCTACTGATACCCCCAAACCGGTGACGACGTTGATCACGCCTGCCGGAACGCCAGCTTCATGTGCCAGCGCAGCCAATTGCAGCGTGGTGCCTGGCGTCAGCTCGCTGGGTTTAATCACAGCGGTACAGCCTACAGACAACGCAAATGGCAATTTCTGGCTGATGATGAGCAGCGGAAAATTCCACGGCGTAATCATGCCTACCACCCCCGCAGGTTCGCGCAGAACCAGTCCGAGTTTGTTTTCGCCAAGGCTGTTGTAAGCTTCGCCAGTGGTATGACGGGCGAGCGTTGCTGCATAGCGCCACAGATCGGCCGCGGCACTCATTTCTGCTTTGGCCTGCGTAATAGGCTTCCCGCTCTCAAGCGTTTCCAGTCTGGCCAGATCATCGTTATGCGCATCAATCAGGTCCGCCGTGGCATTCAGGATGCTGGCACGCTCCTGTCCAGACATTCGGGGCCACGGTCCGGCATCAAAGGCAGTGCGTGCCGCCTGCACCGCCTTATCAATATCCGAGGCGGTCCCGAGTGCGTAGTCCCCGACAGTAGTATCGTGCGCCGGGCTCACGGTTGTGAACCGATCCCCAATCTCTGAGCGAGTGTTCTTTCCTCCTATCCAGTGATGCACCATTAGCCTGGCTCTCTGATCATGGCAGCTCCTTTTTCACCAATCATAATGGAGGTTGCCTGTGTGTTTCCGCTGATTAGGCGGGGCATGATAGAGGCGTCAATCACGCGAAGTGCCTGAATCCCCCGTACACGAAGCTGTGTGTCTACTACGGCCTCGTCGTCGGTCCCCATCTTGCAGGACCCAACAGGATGATAATCATTTTTAGCCCATTTTCGGATATACGCCCCAATTTCTTCCTCACTCTGCGCTTCCGGTCCAGGCAGGATCTCCTTATCAATGTATTGACGGAAAGAAGGCGCACCCAATATGCGCCGTCCCCATTTGAATCCTTCCATGGACACGCTAAGATCATTGGGGTCATCCAGGAAATTAGGATCAATTGCGGGATCATCAAACGGATCACTGCTGCGCAGTGTAATGGATCCAATGCTGCGCGGACGCAGATTACAGGTATTGATGGTTAAGCCATGCCCCTTGATAGTCATGCGGCCATGGTCTACCACATATGCGGGCAGGCAGTGAATCTGTATATCAGGTGATCGGACTTCAGGAGAGCTTTTGAGGAAACAGCCAGCTTCACATACCGAGGCGGTCACTGGTCCGGTCTTGTACAGGAGATATTGAATACCATGTAGGAGTGCCCTATTCCAGCGGTCGTGTCCGTTATAGCTGATTGGTTTACTGGAAGATGCAGCCAGGTATACATCCATGTGATCCTGGAAATTTCTGCCAACGCCCGGCAGGTTGTGTTCTACGGTAATTCCAAGCGCTTTCAATTCATCTGCAGGCCCGACGCCAGACAACAGCAGAATCTTCGGAGAGTTGACTGCTCCGCCGCTGAGAATTACCTCCCGCTCTGCATGAGCCTGGACGCGCTTACCGTTTTGTATGTACTCAATTCCGGTAGCACGCCCTTTTGCAAGAAGCACGCGTGTTGCAATTGCCCGGGTTTGAATGGTAAGATTCGGTCTGGGCGGGCGCAGAAACGCGGTTGCCGCACTTTCCCGGCGCACATTTCTCTGTGTGACCTGGTAATAACTCACGCCAGACTGGCGAGCACCGTTCAAGTCGGGGTTATAGGGGATACCGACCTCTTGTGCCGATCTGACGAACGCGCGCGTAAGCAGATTCGACTGAACCTGATCTGCAACATTTAGTGGACCACCTCGCCCATGGTACTCGTCCACAAAACGTTCGTTATTCTCGGACTTCTTGAAATATGGAAGCACATCTGTATACCCCCACCCATCGCAGCCCAGTTCACGCCACTCTTCGTAGTCCAGGCGATGTCCCCGGATGTAGATCATGGCGTTAATCGATGTACTGCCCCCCAGTGTGCGTCCCTGAGGATAGTGCATTTCACGGTTGTTCAAACGTTTCTGGGGCACGGTCTTGAAGCACCAGTTCACATTTTTTCCGGTGAGCTTGGCGAAACCCGCAGGCAGGTGGATGAGCGGAGACCGATCAGGGGGGCCAGCCTCAAGCAATAGTACCCGGGTATGTTGTTCTTCGGCAAGACGGTGAGCTACGACACATCCTGCGGCACCCGCCCCAACAATCACATAATCAAACGCACGCTGACGTAGCATAAAGTCAGGTCCCTTTATAGTCAGGTTTTCGGCGCTCAGAGAAGCTCTGTACACCTTCCTGACCATCGTCCGTAAATGCGCTGAGAGCGCCCGCAATAGATTCAAGGGGTGCACAGTCGGCATCCAAGAGCTGTTTGGACATCTGTACAGCGATGGGAGCATTACTAGAGATAGTAGCAACCAGCTCATCTGCTGCATGAGATAATCGATCGGGTGAACACACCTTGGTTACGAGTCCCCACGCGAGGGCAGTCTGCGCATCAATAGACTCCCCGGTAAGGATCATCATTTTGGCACGAGCAATCCCAATTATGTTCGCTAATCGGGCGGTTCCGCTCCAACCAGGCACTGCTGCGATCTTAACCTCAGGCATTGCAAAGGAAGCCGTACTTGCCGCGATGCGAATGTCGCATGCCAGAGCAAGCTCAAGTCCGCCTCCGAACGCATATCCGTTCATCAGCGCAATGACGGGCTGACGCAGGTTTGCGAGTCGCGAAAAAATTCGCTGTCCTCTGGGAATCCATTCGTTCCACATTCCGAGAGCATCCAATGCCCCCCATGCCTTGATGTCGGCACCTGCACAAAACGCCTTGTCTCCCGTTCCCGAAAGCGTAACGACCCGAACTTTTCCGCTGGATTCGAGAGTGGCTAGGTGGGTCTCTAGAGTTTCCAGCATAGCGGGAGTAAGGGCGTTGCGTTTTGCTGGACGGTCAAGAGTCAGCTTTGCTACAGAATCGCAAATTTCGAGGTGGACGTTACTCATCTGCCCGAGAAAGTTGGAGGTTCATTGGTGCGGGATCAAATAATCGGGGATCCATCACGCTCAGGGAGGGGCTGACCTTAAGCTTCAGGAGAGTCTGTGCCAGGACATCACGCTCGAGATCAACTCCTGGGGCTATCTCGGTCACGGTTAGTCCTTCGGGCAGAAGACGGAGCACACAGCGTTCAGTAATGTAGGTAACATGCTGCCTCAGTCGAAGAGCCCGGCGGCCGCTGAAAGAAACATGTTCTACAGTCGGCACCAGCTTCTGGATTTTGCCTTCCCTGAGAATGTTCAGTTTGCCTCCGTCAATGTTTAGCTGCAGTCCACCGGTTGTATATGTGCCGACAAACGTGAGATTGCGTGCACTGGCTGTGATGTCAATGAAGCCCCCCACGCCTGCGGTAACATGAGGACGGGCAGCAAGACGTGAGACATTGACGCATCCCTCGGCACCGATTTGCATGAATGACAGCAGACTCTGGTCAAATCCGCCGCCGTGGAAATAAGTAAACTGATCAGGGGATGCGAGTATGGCCTGTGCACCTGAGGCACACCCAAACTGAAAGTCCAGGAGGGGGATACCTCCGACGGCTCCTTGTTCAATGACCCAGGTCACGTCATCTGACAATCCTTCTTCCAACAGAATGCGGGGGACCTGCGCGCATACCCCAAAACCCAGATTGACCGCATCCCCCTGCTTCAATTCCATTGCAGCCCGACGCGCCATCGGTTTGTAGGCTCCCCAGGGCATGAGATCGTAGGTGACCCCATTGGGGCGCTCCTCGCCGCTGATTGCCGGATCGTAGCCGGTGTTAGTGGTTTGCATCTGATCCGGCGCAGTGACCACATAGTCTACTACGACGCCGGGGACTCTGACCTCCTGGGACTTTAGTGTTCCAGAGTCCACCACGCGTTTGACCTGGGCAATTACAATGCCCCCATTGTTGTGAGCTGCAAGTGCCTGATCATATATGCCGAGAAAGCCTCCTTCATGCTCAGTGGCAATATTGCCATGCCCGTCGGCGGTGGTTCCCCTAATGATAGCCACATCAACGGGTATCGATCGGTAGAATAGCCATTCATCACCGTCAAAAGTAACCCGTTCAACGACATCTGGAGGGCTGCACTCATTCATCCGTGCACCAAGAAGTCGGGGATCAACAAACGTGTCCACTCCCACTTTGGTGAGTATTCCCGGTCTGTGCGCTGCAGCTTCGCGATGCATGTGGTACAGTACCCCACTGGGCAAGTTATAGGCCTCGACACGGTTTTCGCCGATCATTTGCCATATCCGGGGGGAGGGCATAGAGGAGGGTCCACTTGGCAGGGATCCGGCAACCACGCGTTTCAGCAGCCCATCATGGGCCAAGTGATCAATCCCGTCAATGCCATACATATCACCCGCTGCAATGGGATGAATCGTGGTCAGCCTGCGTGGGTGCCCTGTGCTGGCAAAGCGCTGGCCGATGGCAGACAACATGGCATCAGGACAGCCCAGACCACTTGAAGAGCTCACGGTCACTACCGCGTCATCTTTGATCTGTTTGGCAGCAAAAGTAGATGAGCAAAACTCAGGCATATGCTACTCTGACATGGGAGCCTGTCTGCGCGGCCTGTTCAACGGCCAAGGCAACCGCAAGCGAGCGAATGCCATCTTCAGCTGTTGCAGCCGGGGTTCCATTGCCCTGAACAGCATTATTGAAGCATTTTACTGCACGTTCGTAAAGATTGGTATGGGGTGGAAGCTCAATGTACTCAATCTGATCACCACGGCGGAGCGTGATGTTTCCAACGGGCTGCTGCGTCATGACATCTTTGGCAATCAAAGATCCGTTGGTGCCATGAACCTCAAGTCCGGTTCCAGCGTGACCAATTACGAATGAGTCATGGAATTGGGCCAGTGTACCGTGGTTAAATCGCATAATACCCATCACAGTATCGGAGATGCCGTGTTCTCCGAGGCCCTGTGCCGAAGTTAATGCCGCCACGGATTCAACTTCATCATCCAAGATAAACCGAAGCGTATCTGTATCATGAACGGTTATGTCCAGGACCACTCCGGCTCCGGTTCCAGGGTCCTTGATTCGCCAAGTCTGCAAATGTGGAGGCAGCATCACGGCGTGGAATACCCGAACTGCGAGTGGCTGCCCGATAGCACCGTCCTGGACAAGCTCGCGAAGTTTTCGGTGCGTGACAGCATTGCGCAGATGGTGATTGGTCCCCATGAGCACGCCCGCTCTTGTGCAGGTCTGTGCCATTTGCCGTGCGTCAGCAAGTGAGAGGGCAAGGGGTTTCTCGCAGAGAACATGTTTCTGGACAGCCGCAGCGGCCATTGTTTGCGGCTTATGTAGCTCATTGGTGGTCCCAATGTAAACCACGTCAATATCAGGGTCCGCCAAAAACGGAGAAAGATCGGTATAGGTGCGCGCTATACCGAATTGTGCTCTAAAATCTTGTCCGCGCTGCTGAGATCGGCTCAGAATGGCGGTTACTTGACTTTCGGGGTTTGCGTTAATAGCATTGATCATCCACTCCTTGGCGATTGTGCTCGCACCGATGATTCCCCAGTTGATAGACGACTTCACCCTACTTTTTATGGTTATGATTGGGAGTTCAAATGAATTTAACTAATCAGATTCAATCAACGTACATGCACAGGTAGATCGTAGGTCCTTGGATTCTGGATAAGTCTCTTCTCTTCGTGGTATAACCGCGGAGTTTTTGGGGGACAGTCGATTTATTAACGGCTGTGATGATCTCCGACTAGCACATCGTGGGTGCCTAAATATATTGCAAGGTAGTCTGCGCAGGACCGCAGGATTTTTGTGAATAAATTGCCAAGTGATAGCCTTCGAGTTGGCCGATGAATATAGCCGTATGTATTAAGCAGACCGCGGATACTGAATCCCGGCCAACATTGGCCCCTGATGGGTCCAGTGTTGCGGAAGAGGGTCTCGTCTGGATAATAAACCCGCATGACGAGTCTGCCATTGAGGTAGCGGTGCGTCTGCGTGATGAGCAGGGTGGTACGGTCACGCTCGTTGCCCTTGGACCGGACCGCGTAGAAAGCGCACTAAGGCAGGGCTTGGCTATGGGGGCGGATTTTGCAGTACATCTCGAGTGTGATTCCATACCTGATGATCCAAAGATTGTCGCGGGCGCGCTCGCAAACACGATCCGCACGCGTGATTTTGACCTGGTTCTGACGGGTGAGGTCGCCATTGATTCTGCAGGAGCTCAAGTCCCGCAACGGTTAGGAGTACTGCTGAGTTGGCCGTGCGTTACGGGAGTGGAAGAACTGAAAGTAACCTCAAATGGATTGACCGCCCGTCACCCTGTTGAGCAAGGTGACGAAATCCACAGATGCAATCTGCCAGCAATTGTCGGCATCAATAGGAGGATTGGTGAACCGCGTTACCCGTCCTTCAGGGGCATTATGAAGGCAAAGCGTAAATCCATAGAAAAAGAGGAGGCTGCACTTGAAGCTGCGCAGCTTCAGATTGCGTCACTGGCCTTGCCTGCATCAAGGTTGGAAGGTAAAATTCTGGATTACACAGATGGGGCTGCAGAAAGAGTCATCGCACTCTTGCGTGAGGAGGCAAAAGTTATCTGACCCAAATGATCAAAGTTCTGGTTATAGCGGAATCAAACGGAGATCGCCTGACCGTATCCACTCTGGAGGTATGCAGGGCGGCGTCCGAATTATCAACACGCTTGGGTGGTCACTGGGGGATGCTGGTTGATCAACGGGCCGCCGGAGCCGCCAGCGAAATAGCGCCGGAGGTATCTGTCTATGATCTGCAAGGCGTAGAATATGTCGGTCCTGAGATGTTGACTGATATCGCGGCTTCGGTCGCAAGGGGAGCGGAAATGGTCGTCATGCCGGCCACATCAACAGGCAAGGATGTGATGGGGCGACTGGCACAGAAGCTTGATGCTCCACTTGCACAGGACTGTACGGGTTTTGAGGTGATCGCGGGTAGCCCTGTTTTCAAACGAGCATTGTACGGGGGGAAGGTGATCGCCGACGTAAAGCTGTCCGGAGAGCTTACTCTGGTCAGTTTTCGACCAAGATCATATGAACCAGTCCTGCAGTCAGATGAAGTCGTGAAAGCACACCCATGTGAGTTGCGCCTGCCAGAGTTAATGGCTGCGGTCACACTTCAGGAGAAAGCTTCTAGTGAGCGTCCTGACGTGACGGAAGCCTCAATTGTAGTTAGCGGAGGCCGGGGTCTGCAGGGACCGGAGAACTGGCATGTACTGGAAGATCTGCTGGATGCACTAGGTCCAGATGCTGCCTTGGGCTGTTCACGTCCGGTGAGTGATGAGAATTGGCGCCCGCACAGCGAACATGTGGGCCAGACAGGTCGTGCGGTTGCTCCCGATCTGTACATCGCAGTGGGAATTTCGGGGGCAACACAGCATGTAGCTGGGATTGTCCGATCAAAGTGTATTCTTGCAATCAACAAGGATCCCGCGGCCCCGATATTCAAAGTTGCCGATTATGGCATCGTCGGAGATTTGTTTGAAGTCGTTCCGGCACTTGCAGCCGCCATTCGCAGTGGAAAGTAGCCTTGTTTGTTGGCTGCGGAGGATCATGTCTGGCCGGTCTACCCAGGGATCAGCGGCAACAGTCGACGCTTATCCTGTCAAAAGGTGAAGCCGGGTCGTCTGCTCAATTGAGCAGTAGGCCAAGGAGTGCGCCGCCTGCGACAAGCCAGACCGCATTTACCCTAAAGCGAAGGCTCGCTACTGCCGCAACCAGAAAGATCACCACAGGTGCCCAGCCGGTCAATACACTAATCCCTAATCGTATGGTCACGACCAGCATTAGTGCAACTGCACTGACGTTCACTGCGTCCAGGAATGATCCCATGAGCATTGACTTCCGCAGTCGGGGGATGAGGGGATTCAGTATGCTGACAAAAACAAAGGACGGTAGGAAGATCGCTAAAGTAGCTATCACGCCGCCCTGCCAGCCCCCTAGGAAAACGCCAATAAACGTCGCGGTAGTGAGTACAGGTCCCGGTGTGAATTGACCGATAGCTACAGCGTCCAGCAGCTGCTGTTCGGTCAGCCAGCCATAGGTCTGTACCAGCCCTCCTTCCAGAAAGGCGATAAGGACATAACCACTCCCGTACAGTACGGCCCCAACCTTGAGGAAGAACCACCCCAGAGTCCAGATGCTGTACTCCACTTTGGGAGTTTGAAGGAATCCAACAATAAAAGGTAGGAGTCCAAAGGCTGCCAGACGGCGACGCCACACGTAGAGCCCCCCCAAACCGAGTAGCCCCCCACCCAGCATAGCAAGCACCTCATTGACCCCTAGTAGCAACGCTACAGAGACGACGGCACCGATAGGGACCAGTGCCCAGGCCTTGACGGCAGATTTACCTAAACGCCACAACGCCCCCAGGATGATTGCAAGCACAGCAGGCTTAATGCCGCGCAGGAATGGTTCGACCTCCGGCACTTCACCGTACGTGGCGTACAGCCACCCGAGCACGCCAGTCATCAGCGCTGCGGGGAGGATGAAGCAGAGGCCTGCAACGACAAGCCCCCCAAATCCGCGCCGTTCATAGCCGACATGCATGGCCATTTCCGTGGAGTTTGGGCCGGGGATCAGGTTGGTTGCCCCAACCAGATCCAGGAAGTGTTCCCGGGTAAGCCATTTGCGTCGGGTGACCACCTCGTCATCAATCATTGCGATGACTGCCGCAGGTCCTCCAAACCCGATAAAACCTAACTTCAGAAACAGTCGTACCAGTTCACCCATCACAGGGTCTTGATTTCATGTCCAGAAAGATAGAGATCAATTACGACGATCAATGCGTCTTTTGTCAGCGTTCGGTCAACTGGCTTCGTAAACGTGACCGTAGGGGTCGTTTTTCATATGCCGCGCTTCCGCCTGGGGCTTCATGCGTAACTCTTCGTGATGAGGCGGGAACATCGAAGGCTTCCACTGCCGCACTGCGTGCATTGCGTCATCTGGGAGGCGGATGGCGGATAACAGCGAACGTATTGCTGATCATCCCACGACCAATCCGTGATGCAGTTTACCAGGTTATCGCCCGTAACCGGCGTCGAAAGATCACTGAGCGCGAAGCAACTCAAAGTAGCGCTGAATAAGTGCCTGGTAGTCTTTTGTGTACCCGCTCTCGAGTGCATCCATGAGCGCGCGTCGAAGCTCATCCTGGGTCAGGTTATTTTGCAGCTCCCCAGGGTTCACACGCTCGATTTCGATAGCTCGGCGTCCTTCACGTCGTTCTTCTTCCCCCCGTTCCTGCAGACTGCGAGATGCATCCAGCAGTCTGGTCAAAATCTGCTGCTGGCGCTGACGTGTCGGGCGGTTTACTTGGCCAGTCTGTAATTCCTGAATGGATTCAGCCATCTGTTCTGCGATCCGTTCCAGATCACCGGCTAATTGACTTGCCAGGTCGCGTTCCTTTGCAAGTTCGGTGAGTTGACGCCGCATTGCTTCCTGCTGACCGGCGAGTTGCCGCAGGCGCTCCTGCATATCTGCGCTCATGCGCTCTCCTGGTGATTGCCCGAAAAATTCTTCAAGCGCCTGGTTCAGCTGATCCTGTTGCATGGCCATCTCCTGGAGCTGCTGAATCATTTGCTCCATGGACATCGCTCCACCACTGCTGGAAGACGAGGCATCCATGAGTTGGTCCAGCAAATCGCTTAAGAGCAAAGCCAGGTTATTGAGGTTGGTCATTGCCTCGGCAGCACTGGATTCCGCCGCAAGCTTGTTGCTCTCCGTCAGCATTTCGATGGAAGTCTCCATGCTCATCAGTGCATTGCCGGCAAACTCTTGGACGGCCCGTGAAAGTTGGGGTAAAGTGCGTCCCAAAGACTGGATTGAGTCGGCAACGACTGTTCCCCCGATTGCCAGAACTGACTGTTCCCGTGCGAAATCGCGCAGTAGGGGGCTGTCCCGGGTGGCATCCGCAATGTTACGACGCAGGTCTTCCTGATCATTGGATAGTCGTAGAACGTTGCTCAGGATCAGTCTAAGTGCCGCCATGTTGACCTGCATCTGCTGTCCCTGCATTCCGGTCTGGACATTTTGCAGGTCAGACTGCAGTTGCTGCATACTCTGACTCATTTGCTGTTGCCCCTGGTTAGCCTGCTGCATCTGACCAGCTTGCATTTGCTGGGCATTCTCCCGCATGCCTTCGGGTAGCTCCTGTGCCTGCGTTTGTTCGTTGAGCTGCTCCATTTGCTGCACGGGGGCTCGTTGCAGTTCCCGCATGCGTTCAGCAATTTCTTCCATCTTGGCTTCCAAGGCCGACATCTCCTCGGCAGCCTGCATTTGTTCCTCTGCGAGCTCCTCAGGTGTTTCCGTCGCAGTATCTTCTGCTGTCTGTTCTGCCAGGTTATCCTGCACCTCTTGCAGATCCTCAGCGCGTCGCTCCGTTTCTTCCAGCTGCTGCTGCACTTGGAAATTCTTGAACAATTCGAGGGTCCGTTCTATTCGTTCTCGGAACATCTCCTCATTGAATTCAATTTTTTCCAGCGACTCCTGCATTAGGGCTGGATCAAATTCGGTAAGTGCTTCCTGCAGCTGCTCGAGCGCCTCCGCGAGCTCTGGGGAGCTGATTTCTTCGGTCACATTCTGCAGCTCTTGAAACAGATTCAGTAATTCGTCGCTGACCAGATTATGGTCTTCCATCTGCTCAGCCGCCTGCTCCATGTTATTGGCCAGTTCATCCACGCGGTTTTGCAGTTCCTCCTGCGCTTGGCGCAAGCTTTCCAGGCTTTGCTGGTCGTCCCAGTCGGCATCCTGCTTCTCTCGAAGCTCGTCGCGTAGCTCTTCAAATTGTTCGCGTACATCTTCCGCTTCTTCCATGAGCGATTCAAGACCGGATTCTGTTTCATCCTGTGTGGACTCCAGGGCTTCGTATCGTTCAGCAATTGAGGGAAGGCGCAACAGTTGTGTGGCAGAGACACTTTTCTTTGAGCCATTGTAGCCGTCGTTGTCCCAGACAGTCACGAAGTAGCTGATCACATCGCCAGGTACAATATCCAGCCCAGTTGTCATTCCGAGGTCCCAGAGGAACTGAATTTCGGAAGTGCCCGGCAGCGACAGAATTATTTCCTCGAAGGTCTCCATAGTATCTCCAAATCGGCTGTCAGACAGTCGCCAGGAGAGTGTTAGCCGTGAAAAACCAAAATCATCCCGAACACGAATATCAAGCGGGACCAACAGCGAAAAGTCCATATTTGTCTGAGGAGCCGGGGAAATCAGTTCCACAGAGGGGTATTGATCGATGAGGGGGGTAATTGAATAGGTAATCGGATCAAGGTTCTGCACGCCGCTGGGGGACTGCAGAATGATGCGATACGTGGTTTCCTCATGGAGCGTGAAAGCTCCGGCCATGTCTTCAAGAACAAGATCTTGGTTTGTGTTATCCATTGATAACCAGGCCGTAACATCAGGATCACTTGATCGAACGCGAATATTTGCTGCGGTGCCTTGCAATGCCGTGATATTTCCGGTTCCAGGTGGTAGTTGTTCGGCGGGGAGTCCGGTGTAGGCAGGAGGGCGCAAAGTTATCTGCAGGTCCCGAAGAATTGGGCGATCAATCACGGTCACATCGTACCAGGGCGACCTTACAGGACCAGCCACTGCGCGATATCTCAGGGGCAGGCGAAGGTTGTGTTCCTGGTGAAGGAACCGACCAGATGCGTCAGGTCGGATGCTTTGCGAGCGAATACTGCTTTCCCCAGGCACCCCTAGTTCAATTGTTACAATTTCCGGGAGGGTTTCGCCTGAGGCTGTAACAATGATAGTCAAGGAGTCTCCCCTGGTAACTTCAATATTGCCAGGAGTAACCGCCAACGCGAACGGTGCGGGGCGCTCGAAAGTTGTTCCAGGAGAGAACAGGCGAATCGAAGCGTCCCGGAATCCCTGGGGAGCTGCCAAGGTTAGCACGGCAATAAGCCCCAGCGGGATTGCTGCATATCGGCTCCAGGCGATTGGCTGCCTCCAGTTCACTTTCTCAATGAGTGGCAGGTTGGACACTTCAGAGTTGAGTGCCTTTACTGCACTGTCTACCAGGGAACGTGGAGCTACACTGGATTCGCCATTACAGAGCTCAAGCAGGCTGACCAGTTTGCTCTGCAGGTCAGGTTGATTTCTGGTTACACTATGTGCAATCGTTTTGTAGCGTGTGCGGCCAAGCCATCCTGTCATCCAGGGGCGAACTACAAACCAGGAGAGTAGCGCAATACCTGTGCCGATCCAGACCCAGAAAAGTGCACCGCGCCAGGGAGTAGGTAGCCATAGACGCATTTCTGCCGTAAGGAGTACAAGCAGCGTGCCCGTGAGTGCAGTGATGAGCAGAATAAGCCCAACCGCGACACGTTCTGTGATCAGTCGTCCCCAACAAGTCTGTAGGCGGATCTGGACCCCGTGCAGAATACGTTTTGACTCTTCACTCATCGTGCCATGTGTACCGTTGATGATCACCAACGGTTTCATCGGTATTTGACGCTGGAGCAGCGCATTAAAGTAGTATTATTTGTACAGTGGTGCGATTATTCAATAACGTTCTTCAATTATGACTGATTGTGCAGCAATTATCCTTGGCGGTGGTACAGGCTCGCGATTATTTCCACTAACCTTGCTTCGCTCCAAGCCTGCTGTGCCGCTTGCAGGCAAGTATCGGCTCATTGACGTTCCGGTTTCAAACTGTATCAATTCGGGGATCAGCAAGATTTTTGTTTTAACCCAATTCAACTCTGCCAGTCTGAATCGCCATTTGGCGCACACATACAGGTTTGACGATTATCGGAGAGGTTTCGTAACGGTTTTGGCTGCAGAACAGACACAGAAATCCGCGAACTGGTTTCAGGGGACCGCTGATGCGGTTCGCCAGAGTATTCCTCATGTCGCGGTCTATCGACATGAGCATATACTGATTCTTTCAGGAGATCAGCTCTATTCAATGGACTACAGGAAACTCCTGGATAGTCATGTCAACAGCGATGCTACTGTGACTGTCGCGACTATCCCGGTCACTGCGGAAGAGGCTCCTGCATTCGGAATTCTGAAGACCGATGAAAATCAACGGATCACCGAGTTTCACGAAAAACCTCAGGATCTGAATGGCAAGAAAAGCCCGGTCAGTGCGTCTATGGAAGCAGCGGGGCGGGTATACCTGGCTTCCATGGGCATTTATGTATTCAATAGCGAGCTCCTCTTCAAGATTCTTAACGAGGAACCGGACCACCACGACTTTGGGAAGCAAATTATTCCTCACGTAATCGAAAAAATGCGTGTGGTGAGTTATCCGTTCGAGGGTTACTGGAGTGATATTGGAACGATCCGATCCTATTATGATGCCAGTTTAATGCTGGCCGACTCGCAGCCTGGGTACAATCTTTACAATCCAGCCATGCGCCTTTACACCCACGCGAGGATGCTTGCACCGGCCAGGATTTCTGGAGCAAGACTTACCGACAGTCTGGTGTCCGAAGGATGCGCGATCGGCAAGAGTGAGGTCACCGGATCAGTGATTGGAATCCGTACACAAATTGGCGATCATACAACCATCCGCAATTCAGTGCTACTGGGTGCAGATTACTACCCTTGGCACGGGACGGAAATTCGCGAACGCGTTGAGGGGCCGGAGCGGCCCGGTATCGGAGACCATTCGATTATTGAGGGGGCGATCGTAGACAAAAATGTAGCCATTGGCAGCAGATGCATCATACGTAACACTGAAGGCGTACAAGAGCATGACGGTGAAGATTTATATATCCGCGACGGGGTCGTTGTGATCCCGAAGAATGTTACGATCCCGGACGAAACCGTAATTTGATGCAGCTGGTTACGAACAGACTATGGACCATTTTTCTTTTAGCCGGATTGATTGTCCTGACGGGGTGCCGGACCTATGGTGGTTCTGAAGACGAGATTGCTGAGAGTCTGTCTGTAACGGTTCAGCAAATAGCGGCGGAGGCCTCCGCTATGGAAACGGAAGCCGACAGGCTTGCTGAGGCCGCAGCTACAGATCCCGAATTGTCCGCTTATAGTGACCGAATGCAGGTCATAGCTTCTGAGTACATGGCGGCGGCACAGAGGCAGGAGGGATTGATCAGCGAGGTATTGGCGATTGAAGATAACGTGCTGACAAACTGGGTAGGGCGGGGCCAGTACGGAGTGTTGCATCGGGCGTTCGGTGCGCTGATCAGTGAGAGAGAATTGGCACAGTCCAAGCGGCAAACGCTCTCCAAAGACCTCGGAATCCACTTGGGCCTTGCACAGCGAGAGCAGGTGCCGGAAGAAGGACGCTTCCAGATCAGGCCGCACCACTATAACCGGTCGCACTACGCTATAGATTTGAAGGACCTGTTGGCTGATATAGAATCCGTGTCCGTTCCATAGCCCTGCCGAAGCAGGGCGTGTATCGATAGCGAGGGCACATGATCCTGAAGGTAGCATTTTGTTTAGGCACAATAGTGGGTGGCCTGTTTGCGGGTAGGACGGTGCAGGCGCAGGTACCGAACGACACGCTGAGCCACTACGAACTGGGGGAGATCGTCGTAGGCCCACAGGGCAGCTCGACTGAGGCTTCATCTGTTTCAACGACGCAGCGCGTCCGCCTGGCCGACATTGCACAGACAGACGTGGCCTCAATTGACTATGTTCTCCGGCTTGTTCCGTCGGCACATCTGCAGACAAACTCGCGTGGGGAGTCACTGATTTATCTGCGTGGGTCAGGTGAGCGGCAGGTGAGCATATTCTTTGATGGGGCACTGCTCAATGTTCCTTGGGATAACCGTATAGACTTGAGCCTGATACCCTCAGAAGTTGTCGGAGAAATTTCAATTGCCAAGGGGGTGCCGTCAGTGCTCTATGGGGCCAATGTCCTTGGCGGGGCCATTAATCTTACGTCCAGACAACTCAGCAATCAGGGGACGTATACACAGTTGTCAGGAATTACCGGTTCGTATGGCTCGCAACAGGCCCGACTCACATGGCTTCGCCGTACGGAAAGATTCCAGTCCACGGTTTTTGCGGGCCTATCAGATCAGAATGGGATAGGGGTTCCTGATGAAGCAGATTTACCGTACAGTCAACATTCCGATGTACGAACCAATACAGACCGTCGCATGCAGTCAGTATTTGGTCAGGTGGCCTACAATGTAGGTGGTGGTGGCAGTATTGGTATTTCACTCCTGAGCCTTGGCGGCAAGAAGGGCGTTGCGCCCGAAGGTCATCTGAATCCCGAGGAGTCCAGGGTGCGGTTTTGGCGGTATCCAGAGTGGGAGACCAACATGGCCATTGTCAGTGGACAGCTTCGTGTTCGGAATGGAACCTTGCGCGGAGCTGCCTGGGTTAGCCGTTTTGGCCAGACGATTGCACAGTACTCGAATGCGTCCTATCGCGAACAACTCAGTATCCAAATTGACCAAGATGATACGTATGGTTTGCGGCTTGCCTACCTGCGTGATTTTTCGGGGAATGGGGTCCTTCGGACCGCGTTAAATTGGTTGTCGTCAAGCCACGAGCAACAGGATCTTTCTATGGGAGAGAGCCCCCTTCTGAGGCTCTTCTCACAGCGGGTGCTCAGCAACGGTATTGAATACACAAAAACGGGCCGCGTAAATGTTACAGTGGGTGCCAGTATGGATGTTTTTGCAACTCCAAAAACCGGTGACAAGCCGGGCCGGGGCCCGCAAACAGGTATGGGCGTCACCTTAGGGCTCTCTCATGACATCACTCCTGATTTGACGATCAGGGGCGTTGCAGGGCGTAAAGTTCGTTTTCCAACAATGCGTGAGCTGTTCGGGGAAGCGTTGGGGAGGTTTCTCGTGAATCCTGATCTCGTTCCTGAATCTTCTTTGTTGACAGAGGTTGCGGTACGCATTGAGCATGGTGAAACTGCTGCAGAGGCGATCTTCTTCTTTAACCGGACCCACGACACGATTGGTCAGAGGATGGTGCTCTTGGAAGGCGAAATGCGCCCCCGACGGCAGCGTGTCAATCTGGATGGCAGTCGGGTACTTGGGCTCGAGACCACGCTGGTCTCCCGCATTGTGCCAAGTGTGCTGGCAAGCTGCAGCATGACCATAATGCGTGCACGGGCGATCACCACCAATGGTACGGAGCCATTGGTGGAGAAACCGTCAGGGGTCGGAGGATGCAGGATAAGCTATCGGTCTGCGGGTGGCTTTTCGGTGGCGCTGGAGGAGCAATTCACGGGCAAGGCGCACGGACTGTCACAGGATAATGCATTCGTACCGCTTGAGCGCTCAGGGGTAACTAATATTCGTCTGGCCTGGCTCCTACTGTATAAACAATATTCGGCTGAGATTTTTGCACGGGGAAACAATATCACCGATGCGGTGACACTGCCACAGTTGGGTCTACCTGGGCCGGGGAGGGCTTTACACGGGGGCGTTCAGGTAACTTTTTGAGGGAGATAGCTGTGGGCTAGAGCCGGTGCCGTAAACATCGGTTTGACGGTTGCCCAGGCATCCTTGAACAGGGCGGATTCCCGGTAGGTATTCAGATGGGATTCAGAATCCCACTCGCTGTACGTTGTTATTACGTTTGAGAATTCAGCATCCACCCAGAGCTCAAGTTTTCTACAACCCTCTGTCTGTCGAATCTTTGGGGCGATTATGGCAAAGAGACTGTAAAAAGAGCTGACGGCATCGGGTCGCAATGAGAGGCGCACAATCCGGATCAGCATTTTCAACGGTTCGTTTGGTTTAGTGCGTCGCGCAGTTTGCGTGTAGCTTTGGCAGCCATCTGATCAAAATCCTTGTTCGGAGAGGCATACAGGATGCTGCGGCTGCTATTTACGAGAACGAGACCTTTCGAGGTTGCCGCACGTGCGGCTGCTTTTACAGACCCGCCCTGTGCACCTACGCCAGGGATCAGGAAGGGGATGGTCGGATGCTGATCGCGCAGCCGTTGAAGCTCTTGTGGCTTGGTTGCCCCCACTACGAATCCCACAGTGCCAGAAGATTTTTCCCCCCATGCGGCAGCTCGACTGGCGACATGTTCGTATAGCGGTTTCCCATTCACGATAAGCGACTGCAATTCATCACTACTTGGGTTGGATGTTCGCACCAGGACAAAGGTTGCCCGGCCGCGATATTCAAGGAATGGTCGTACTGCATCAAAACCCATGTAAGGTGCAACCGTGCAGCCATCAGCCCCCAGCAAGTTGAAGATGCTGGAAGCGTAGCTGCGGGCCGTATTGCCGATATCTCCACGTTTGGCATCCACAATGCATAGTGCATGGTTCGGGATCAGATCAATGGTGGAGGCAAGCGTGCTAAATCCACCGCTGCCCAGGTTTTCGTAGAAGGCCGCATTGAGCTTATAGGCACAGGAATAGGGAGCCGTAGCCTGTATAATTGCGCTGTTAAAAGCCTGGATAGCAGCCTCAGGCTTCGCGTATTTTTGGCGGAGAATGTCGGGAAGTTTGGCTATATCCGGATCCAATCCTACGCAAACCATGCTATCGCAGGCAGACTGGGCATTGCGTAAGCGTTCAATAAAGTTGGACTCCATGCGTGCAAGAGGGATGCTGACAGGATGATTCCTAAATTAGGGTTTGCGCGGGAATTGGGGGTTGTTGATTCAGCGTGTTTCGGTAGGGTTTAGCGGTGTATTGCCCGATTGGTCTGGTTTTCATGCCCAGAGGTCCGATAATCTTGGGGTTCTTTCCGGTGAAGTTACACCGTTTCTGCGAGCAGCTTCCGGTACTGGCGCAACTGCATGGCGGGGAGCGTTTACATTAGGGGTGCCAAGGAGCGTGAAATTGATACACTACAGGTACATTGTTTCCAGGGGGGGCACGGGTCCTCACGCGCTACAAAGTTCTAGCCCATCACCAACGTACGGGTTCACTGTGACCTGAATCTAGATTCAAAGGTCTCACTAATGAATTGTACGAATGAGTTGCTGTCAGAATCTGATTGAGCATACACACTTGTTATGTGTACAACTAGTCTGTAAGGTCTCGTAATTGTTCAACGGGGGGTTTTGACTGAATCCCGAAAAAACTAAGCTCATGTCAGTTGCCAGTGAAATTCTACAAGAACCGAAACTCAGTCTGGGTATCGAGGAGGAGTACCTCATCGTAGAGGAAGACACCGGAAAGCTTATCCGCGAAGTGCCGCCCTCAATGTTGCAAGATGCACAGGAAGCGCTGGGCGGGCAGGTCTCGCAGGAGTTCTTCCAATCTCAGATAGAGGTTGGTACACATGTTTGCGCAAATGTGCAAGAGGCACAGGAAGAGTTGATTCGATTACGCAGAACAGTCTATGATGTGGTGGAGCCGTACGGACTCGCGATTATCGCTGCATCTTCGCATCCGAATGCTTCTTACGTAACCCAGCGCCACACTCCCCGGGATCGCTATGAAATCCTTGCTCAGAACATGCAGGTTATAGCTCAGAGAATGGTCATCTGTGGAATGCACATACATGCGGGGATCGAGAACGACAATCTACGGATTGACATGATGAACCAGACCACTTATGTACTACCACATCTGTTGGCATTGAGCTCGTCATCACCTTACTGGGAAGGCCAGGATACGGGGCTTATGTCGTACCGAATTGCTGTCTGGAACGAAATTCCGCGCACAGGACTGCCAGAACACTTCGAGAGCTATGCAGAATTTGAGCGCCATGTAGATGTACTTGTTCATGCCGGTGTGATAGAGGATAGCACGAAGATCTGGTGGGATATTCGACCTAGCCACCGGTTCCCCACGCTAGAGATGCGGATGACCGACATCTGTACGCGAGTAGAGGATGCGATCTGCATCGCGGCGTTGTATCAGTGCTGGTTGCATATGCTGTGGCGCTTGCGCCGGGAAAACCAGCGTTGGCGCAGCTATGCTAACATGCTGTTGTATGAAAACCGCTGGCGTGCCCAGCGTTACGGGATTGATGGAGCACTGATTGATTTTGGAAGGGGGCTGACAATCCCCTACGCGGAGTTGCTTGAAGAGCTATTGGAGTCAGTCATGCCGGATGCAGAAATCCTGGGCTGCGTGGAAGAGATCAAGCATGCGCGCACGATCCTAAAGCGGGGGACCAGCGCACACTGGCAACGTAAAGCTTATAAAGAAGCAAAGCTGGAAGGAGCAACAACGGAGCAGGCCATCAAGGCAGTGGTGGACATGCTCATCCGGGAAACGATGCATGGAGTTTAGCCGTCACTCTTCTGGAGGAAAAACGGTGAACTGCGTCTTGTCCCTGGCCAGGCTTCCAAACAGACCGTGTGCACCATAAAGGGTCGGAATGGCATTGGGAATAACTCCAGGACCAAAAGTCCCCTCTCCTCCTTGCTGTAACTCGGCAGATCTGACAAAATCGGACAGATTACGATCCAGCGAATTCACGTAGACCACGTTGCGGCCATAGAAATTGACCCCTATCCACGGATATACTAACTCGATCGTGCCGTCTGGAAACCTAAGAAAATTGCCTTCTGTAATGATTGGAGATGCACTGAGCCGGAAGTCCTCCAGGGTGAGATCGGAATCGTTCTCCAAAAACCCAGCTGCGCTTGGCACCAGAAGATCCTCTCGCACATCAAAAGCTTCCGTTACCAGTGTAAAGCTGCTCTGAGTTTGATCACTACCACGACCTGGCGTCACAATGAGGGTCAGCTGTTCATCCGACAGATATGTTCCTGCCTCGGGCGAGGCACTCAGGATTTCCAAAACAGTCGGGACGTTGGTAGTTCCTGTGATCGTAGTCGCTACACCAGGCACAGTTACCCTCAAATCATAGCGCGCACCGGGTTGTATAATATGTTCGGGGCCAAGGTACTCGTACACTCCGGGTTTTTCAGTTGATGCTTCCAGCAGCAAACTCGTTGAGCCTGTACTGAGTACGACCTCCGCATTCGTAATTGCGCGCCCCTCAAAATCACTGGACTGGTTTTCCGGTACAATCCGGCTCAAACGTGCCTGGGGGACCGGTTCGTTTGCGATGAGTGTGAGCTCAACCACGGTTTCATAGTCCAGTACACTGAAGTCTGAAGAATCACAGGCAGCCAAGAACAGGAGAAGTCCGGCAAAGAGAATCTTTTTGCTCATCAGAAATCAAGCGTGAAGGATAAGTTGGGAAGAGGGATTGGTATTTGCGGAATGGTTGATCTGGAGAGCGTACCGTCATCTTCAAACTCATTAAAGATGAACCAAGTATTGCTCCTCGCATAGATGTTGATGACCTGCATTTGCAGCGTGTAATCCGCAAATCGCTTCAATGAGCCAGTCCAGGTAACTCCCAGATCAAGGCGATGATAGGACGGTAATCTGGATTGATTAAGGCCCGGGGATACCAGCAGATCAGTTTGCTCCAGGCCATTCGCAAAATCGAGATCATGGATGGTGTAGGAAGCTTCCGGGCGTGTATAAGCCTGTCCTGTAGCGAACGTAAATACAGCTCCCAGTTCCCAACGTCGAGAGATTCGCCATTGGCCCACCACATTCAGGTCATGAAGTCGATCGTTACGCGGAACAAAAACTTGTGACTCTCCGAACAAATCCTGGTTCAGCCTCGGATAAGCCCGGTTCGTGTGAGACAGCGTGTAGGCGATAAACCCGTTGATTCGACCCTCCTGGCGTGACAGCTGTATTTCTGCTCCGCGCGCCATCCCTTCGCCAAAGGCAAACAATTCTGAATATTCAAGACCCGCCAGGCCGGTACTGAACGGATCAAGCACAAAAAGCTGTCGCATGGTCCTATAGTAAACCTCCGTATCCAGTGTGGTCCCGCTGGACAGGTTGGTCTTCACGCCCAGAATTATTTGGTCGCCGTACGCTGGCTTGACCCCTTCACCACTTGTCAGCCAAAAGTCAAATCCGGAGAAAACCTCATTGGTAATGAGGGTTAGGAACTGGTAATACCTTCCGGCACTTGCCTGAAGTCGTGCGCCTGACTCCAGTTGCCGTTCGAGAGAAAACCGGGGTGCTAGCGTAAAATACCTTCCATAGCCGTAGTACGTACCTCTCAGGCCAGCAGAGATGGACCAGCTCTCCGTTGGGTGATAGGTGTCCTGCAGATAGAAGGACGCATGTTCGACCCTGTTCCGTGTGTGGAAAACTTCTCGGTCATCAAAAAAATTCGTTAGCGGCGCATTGAAAATACCGGTCCATATTCCACCGGACAGATCATGTTTCGGTCCTGGGTAGTATTCAAAATCCGCCCGGATCGAGGTTTCTGTCACGCGGTTAATCTGTTTAAAGTTGGTGCCGCTAAAGGTTGCACGCGGCATGGATTCGTACCACGACGTAGTCAATGTAACATTGGTGAAGAGCTGGTTGGACCACAGGTGTACCCAGCTTCCGGCAACCGTGCGGTTACCGTAGCGCAGTTTGATCTCTATGCCTTCAGTGAAGGTGGAACGCAAGTAATCTGAACCCGCATAGAAGGAGAGGGAAAGCTTGTCATTCTGGGAAGCATCTAGGTTGACTTTTCCATTGAAATCGTAGAAGTAGAATGCGCGGGGAACGGCGTCGATGTTTTGCAGTGCTCCAAGTAAAGGCTCGAGGGTTGATCGTCTCACCGCAACCATCCACGAGCCGCGGGAATACGGTCCTTCGGCGAAAGCTCTGGAGGCCAGCAGGCCAACGCTGAGCTTTCCATGTGTTTCGCGCCGGTTACCGTCCTTGTTTTGGACGTCCAGTACTGATCCTAGAACACCGCCATAGCTAGCAGGAAAACCTCCCTTGTAGAGTCGAACATCCTTGATCGCGTCTGTATTGAACGTTGAGAAGAATCCAAAAACATGGCTCGGGTTATAGATTTTTGTGCGATCCAGAAGGATGAGTGTTTGCCCGGGATCACCCCCGCGGATGTAGAGGCCACTTGAATAATCGGAGGACTGTGCTACGCCGGGCAGCAGTTGAAGAGATCGAAATACATCGGGTTCAAACACCTGTGGCAGTTGCTGGATGGTGGCTACACTGATTTGGCCAACCCCGATTGAGCGTTGTTCTCCTTCTGTGATACGGTCCGCCGACACCTCGAGGACCTCCAGGAGTTCTTCGGTGGTTGCCAACTCTACGTCAAGTCTGACCGATTCGCCTGGAGCAAGGACCACTTCGCGTATGACCGTTTCAAATCCTATGTAGGAGTATCGAATAGTGTAAGTTCCGGGTTCAATCCCCGAAATAGCATAATACCCTGACAGGTTACTAGTCGCTCCTCGAAGAGTCCCCTCCAGGATTACGTTTGCGGAGATCAGCGTTTCTCCGTTTGACGCGTCAGTAATGAATCCATCCAACGCGGCGAGCTCCTGACTATGCGCGGAGGTGGCAAAGAGGCCGAAAGCAAACAGGAGTACGACTTTTGCAGTAACCGAGAGGGTGTTCCGAGGGCGAGGCATTGCAGTTAAATTCCTCACAGGACGATTCGATTTAACTGAGATAGGGGATCAGGACTTCCGGCAGTTCATACGAGCAGTTTTCGGTTTGGTTATGCTCCAGCAAAGCTGCAACGACCCGGGGGAGTGCGAGTGCACTGCCATTAAGCGTGTGTACGAGTTGTGGTTTGCCGCCACGCTTAGGACGAAACCGGATGTTCATGCGGCGTGCCTGATAATCGGTGAAGTTCGAAATAGAGGATACTTCCAGCCAACGCCCCTGCCCGGCGCTCCAAACTTCTAGATCGTACTGCTTGGTCTGGTTAAAGCCCAACTCGCCAGCGCACATTAGCAGGCGTCGATAGGGCAGGTTCAATGCTTTTAGCAGCGTTTCTGCATCACCGCGCATGTTTTCCAGGACATCATAACTTTGTTCTGGGTGCGTAAGCTGCACGATCTCCACTTTATCGAACTGGTGTAACCGGTTGAGCCCACGCACGTGAGCGCCATAAGAGCCCGCTTCCCGTCGCCAACAGGGGGTGTATGCACAGAGTTTGACGGGTAAGTCGGATTCAGACAGAATCTCGTCCCGAAAATAGTTCGTGAGCGGTACTTCGGCGGTCGGTACGGGATAGAGTCCATCCATGGCCACGTGGTACATCTGTCCTTCCTTGTCAGGCAGCTGTCCGGTGCCGCGCGCGCTGGCTTCGTTCACGAGTAGTGGTGGACGAACCTCCCTGTACTTGCGTGTTGCGACATCAAGGAAAAAATTGATTAGGGCTCTATGCAGTCTTGCTCCAGCATCCATATAGAATGGAAACCCTGCGGCGGCTACTTTCGCACCGCGTTCAAAGTCAATCAATCCGTGTCGTTTGGCGATCTCCCAGTGCGGCAAAGGATCAAACTCAAACGAGGGGATTTCACCATGTTGGTAGACTGTAACATTATCTGCTTCGCTCAGTCCGTCAGGAACACTTTCATGAGGGAGGTTGGGGATCGCAAGTAGTAGTTCAGAGAAGGTTTGTTCTGCATTTGTTGCAGCCTCCGCAAGTTCCTTGATCTCTGTTTTAAGGCTTGATTGGCGTGCAATCAGGGCTTTTGCCGCCTCGCGATTCCCCTCACGCATAAGGATGCCGATTTTCCGGCTCTCTGTATTTGCTTCCTGCTGCTTGGACTGGAGGTGTGTCAGGGCCTCGCGGCGAACACGATCCTGTTCTAGCACACGGTCTACGAGATCCACCCCTGCCGGGATACCGCGCCGGGTGAGTGCCCGGCGAACTTCCCGCGGGTTTGCTTGAATGAATTCAACACCAAGCATCTACCGGAGGATGTCCAGTCCTGGAAGACTTCTTACGAAGCCGCAGGTGCGCCAAGGCTGCCTTGAGGGGTAGGGGACGGTAGTCGAGTTCGGTCTCTGCCTTCAGTGTGATGAGGCCAGTATGTTTAGGGCGCCGCGCGGGTTGGTTATCTGAGCTTTGCAAGACCGGCTTAATGAATTTTGGATCAAGGTCGAAAGCCTGTGCGATAGTAAGGGCAAAGTCGTACATATTTACAAATTCACGGCCGGACAGGTTATACACACCAGTCTTCTGGAAGTGTATGATGCGAAGAATTCCCAAAGCAAGATCGTGGGTGTATGAGGGCGTACGCCATTGATCGGTATACGCTCCGATCCTCTTTTTTTTCTGGAGGTTATCGCTGACCCATTCAACAAAATCCATTCGTGGAAGTCCCTCCGCCGTACCATAGATCACATTCGTTCGCACAACAGTCCATTTGCCGACTCCCGCTGTACGTGCGGCATTTTCGCCCGCAAGCTTTGCTTTCCCGTAAAAGTTCAAAGGTTCGGGGCGATCGTCTTCTCGGTACGGTCCATTCTTGCCGTTAAACACAAAATCTGTAGATAACTGGATCAGGTGTGTGCCTCGACTATGGCATGCTTTTGCAAGCAGTTCGACCGCTTGTGCGTTCACACGCCAACACTCGTCACGGTTGGTTTCGCAGGCATCAACTGCGGTCATGGCTGCACAGTTGATCACGTACTCTGGAGAGAAGTCAGTGAAGATTCGCTGGATATCGTCTACCTGGCATACATTAAGTTTCTCATAGTCGTATGGCGGCATATTCTGGATGCGGGGCGCAGTTTCCCGGCCGGTGGCCAACAGCTTATAGGAATCTCGTTCTCCGAGTTTCTGAACGAGCTCCTGGCCCAGCAGTCCGTCGGCCCCAGTAATCAAAATGCGCTCATTGGCCATCAACTAGGTGTTCGTGTTTTGTCTAGAGATCTCTACCCGAAATCGCTGCAATGAGATCGTCCTTCAAGTACACGGTGTCTGCAAGGGTAATCCTTCCTTTCAGGTGCAGGCGAAGTTCACGGCGCATAGCTGCTTTATCGTAGCGCTCTTTCTCTAGCTCTGTTTCTGGATGTATTGATGGCACTGCGGTTGGGCGACCTTCATCGTCAAGTGCCACGAAGGTGAAGTATGCATGATTGCAATCGCGCCGCTCTTTTCGGTCCAGGTTTTCTGATTCTACAGAAAGTTCAACCTCAAGGGAGGTATTAAACGTTCGGTTCACCCAGGCCTCAATAATCACGACCTCACCCAAAAAGAGTGGGGAACGAAACTCCACCGAGTCAATCGCCATCGTTACGCATACCAGCCCCGCATGACGCATCGCGCAGATAGCGGCGCACTTGTCCATCAGCGAAAGCAGCCGACCTCCAAACATGGTACCGTGAGCATTGGTATCGTTTGGCAGAACGATTTCGGACATCACACAGCGCGATGCACGCGGAGTTTTCGGCGGGTTCATATACCTCAGGTCTTTTGTTTTTTCTTACGGGCCGCCGGGAATAGGATATTATTCAGGATAAGGCGATAGCCAGGCGAGTTCTGGTGCAGGCTCAGATCAGTTGGAGGATCTCCCACGTAGTGTTGATAGTCCTCGGGATCGTGGCCAGCATAGTACGTAAAGGTACCCTGACCGTAAGATCCATGTAGGTATTTGACCTCGCCACGTTGTGGTACTTCGGCGAGCACGACCACATTCGGTTTAATGAGATGCTTTCTGAACGCGGTGGTTTGTCCAACGAACCCTTTCACGGTTCCGACATGGTTCTGCGTTAGCATGGAGGGCACAGGATCCCATTTGGCGCTAAATTCAAACAGTGTAAAATAGTCCAGTGCTGGGTTTTGCAACTGCTGCGGGGGTGGTCCGGTATCAATATCGGAATGTTCATATTCAGCTGCATTGAAACTTGGACGGAAGCCCTCAAAAGCGAAGGAGGCCGAATAGTCCAGCTCCTCCATAGCATTAGGATTAATAGGATCCCCGTCGTACTCAGATGGAACGATATCGGTTGAGTGTGCAGCTAAGGCAATATCATAGGTATCTGTGCCGGAGCACATGGCGAACAAAAAACCGCCCTCGCCGACGTACTGTTTGATAGTTTGGGCGACCAGCAGTTTCAGATGACTAACCTTTCGGTACCCATGGCGATGCGCGGCTAGTTCGGCATCGCGCTGCTGTTCTATGTACCATGGCATATTCCGATATTGATAGAACTTACCGTACTGTCCGGTAAAATCTTCGTGATGAAGATGCAGCCAATCGTAGGCAGACAGTGCGCCGCCGATGACATCGTCATCGTAAATTATATCGTACGGTACCTCGGCATACTCCAGCGCGAGGAGTACAGCGTCGTCCCAGGGTAGGGTTTGTTGCGGTGCATATACTGCAATACGCGGGGGTGTTTCCAGTTTCACAAGGCCCGTGTTTGCCCGATCACTCTCCACTTCGGCAACAAGTCGGGCTGTTGCGGACCCGGAAAGGGTTTCGTGTACAATCCCGCGAAGTGCAAGCTCGTTGCGTAGTCCAGGGAAATCTGCGGTTAGAAAAGCACCACCGCGAAAGTTCAATAGCCAGTCGACGGGTTCTCCCCGCTGGAGCGTCCAGTATACTACACCGTAGGCCTTCAGGTGATCTGACTGGTCGTTATCCATAGGGATGAGAACATCCTGCGCGCTGGTAGGACAAATAAGAAACAGCAGCAACGCCGCAACACTAAACACCCGCCGAGCGAAGTGCCCGTATGCGCTCACGTGCCTTGCTGACCAGGAGTGAACCTGGGTATTGTGTGAGCAGATCGGTGTAAGCTTGCAGTGCACCTGCAGCATCGCCTTGAAAGGTTTCAAGAATTTCGGCATAGTAAAAAAGACTGCGATCTAGCAGCGGGCTTTCTGGATGTATGAGTGGGAGTTCCCCGAACGCCATCATGGCTTCATCTGGATGATTATCAAGCAGAAGGGCCCGGGCACGTAGAAATCGGACATCATCCGCAATCGGATGTTGCCCCCATTGTGCCAGTATATCCTGAGCGACACGGGCGGTTGCAGCTGGTTCGTGTTGCCGGAAGAGCAGCAGGGCCTTTGCGTAGCTTGTGAGAGCGCTATTTGTGGAGTCGGTGCCGGGGTCTTCCATGAGCAGTACGCCCAGTTCAATGGCATCGTTGGCGGTCTCTTTGTCCATGTTTTCTCTAAGACTACCCAGGATAGATTGTGTCTCTGCAAAATTTCCAGCGTAGAAGTGTGTCAGAGCCTCTTCAAATCGCGCTTGTGCCGCGAGTTCACCGTCCGCCTGCACGGCCAGACGCGCAAAGATGGTGCGAGCCTGATTCAGGTTGCCATTCGCCAAAGCTAAACGCCCTAAATCAAATCGGGCCTGATGGCCAATGGAGGAATTCGCATATCGTGTGGCCAGAAAGGATAACGTGCGTTCGGCGGCCTCCTGATCTCTAAACACGTCCTGGTGCAGGGCACCGATTCGCGCCATTACAACGGAAGTCTGTGGATGGTCGGGAAAGTCCTTCAGGAATGTCTCATAAGCTTCAAGTGCATGTTGGAATTGCTCAAGGTTAATATTTTTTTCTGCCTGTAAACGATACATGTCTGCCATACCTAGGCGTGCATCAATAGATATTTCTACACCGGGATACTCCTCAATTACTGCCTGGAATGCCCGACCGGCAACTACAAAGGCACCGGCCTCTGCTGCACGTAAGGCAAACTGATAGATACCCTGTCCGCTGGCGTCGGCGTCTTCTTCAAGCACAAGAACTTCCTCAAACGCCTTCTCAAAGCTCCCCGCCTGCTCGTAGAGCCACGCTAGAAGGTCTCGAAGTTGACGTAGATCGGGTTCAGATACAACACGCGCTTCCGTAATACGAATGGCATCTTCAAGGGCGCCATCCTGCTCCAGATCTCTTCCGAGTCGACTGCGCACGTAGTTCAGCTGTCGCTCATTTATAGACAGAAGGTCCAGGTACTCCTGTGTAGCTAATTCATGTTGTCCGGTAAGATTGTACAGCTGTGCAAGTTCTGCCTGAAACAGGTTCATATTGCCAATTGTCCGTCTGCCCTGCTTAAGTACGTCAATCGCTTGAAGAAGGAGGCGTACTTGAAGCATGCTGGCATAAACGACGCGATACACCGCTTCGGTGTCAGGAGTGGATCGCAGGAGTCCAGTCCAGGCCTCCATAGCCGCAGGTTCATCTCCACCAAGGTAAAATAGCTGTGCGCGTTCAGCTTCAAGTTCCGGCTGCGCCGCAGAACTGCGCGCGAGCGCATCGTCTAACAGTGCCACTGCATCGTCATATCGTTTAACATCGACATAAGCTTCCTTGAGTTTGTCAAAGAAAATCTTACGTTCGGGTTGTTCAGCGTACAAATCACGCAGGATGGCAATGGCGCGTTCAAACTGCATGCCCCGCAAGTACCCGAGGGCAAGTTGATAACGGGATGCGGCATGTCCGTCAAGTTGCTCTTCCTCGGTAGGAGGAGGTGTTCGGTTTGCTCGCTGCGGTTGTGCCAGCGTAAAGTCGACAAATACAACGACACACAGGCAGCAAACAGAAAGAAATCGCATTCGGGATAATGAGATCATACGGATTCACAGAATACTACGTTATATTCTGATTGATCACTCCATGCGGGTGGACTAGCCGAAATGAATATGGACAGGCGCAGTATAAGTATTGTAGGAGCAACTGGATCCATAGGTACGCAGTGTTTGGATATTGTTCAAAAACATACGGATAAGTTACGTGTGGTAGCCCTGGCCGCTAATCGGAATGCAGACCTGCTGATCAGACAGGCACGCATGTTTGATCCTGAAGTAGTTGCCATAGCGGACAGATCGTATACGCAGGCACTTCGGAGTGGACTAGAGGGGACCGGTATCCGTGTGCTCGACGGTGATGAGGGAGTATGTGCCTGTGCAACGCTTCCAGAGGCAGATATAGTACTTGGTGCTGCCTCAGGTATTGCGGGACTCAAATCTGTTCTGGCTGCTCTGGAAGCTGGAAAGGTTTTGGCTTTGGCGAATAAAGAGACGTTGGTAGCCGCCGGCGATCTTGCGATGCGGACAGCCAAGTTGAATAAGGCCAGAATTGTACCGGTCGACAGTGAGCATGCGGGAGTGTTTCAGTGTTTAGAGGATAATACACGCTGTGTAGAGAAGATCATACTTACAGC
The DNA here is from genome assembly GCA_009841335.1 of Rhodothermaceae bacterium. Taxonomy (GTDB): domain Bacteria; phylum Bacteroidota; class Rhodothermia; order Rhodothermales; family Bin80; genus Bin80. Next base: position 69,340 of record VXLY01000078.1, read on the forward strand.
GTCCGGGGGGCCATTCCGCAAGAGCGATCGTACAGCACTCAACAGTGTCACACCTAAGCAGGCACTCAAGCACCCCAATTGGAACATGGGTGCCAAGGTGACTATTGATTCTGCCACCATGATGAATAAGGGCTTGGAGGTGATTGAAGCCTATTGGTTGTTCGGACTTCGTGAGGATCAGATTGAGGTAGTCGTGCATCCGCAATCAATTGTGCACGCAATGGTGTTGTTTGAGGATGGGTCACTCAAAGCACAACTCAGTATGCCAGACATGCGGCTACCTATTCAGTATGCACTCAGCTATCCAGATCGATGGTCACTCCCGGAGGGGCGTGTAGACTGGACTCGTCCCCAATCCCTGACTTTCGCTCCCCCCGATTTGGAGAAATTTCCATGTTTGCGTTTGGCGCGAGAGGCACTGGATGCGGGAGGGAATGCTCCAACCATACTCAACGCGGCCAACGAGGCCGCAGTAGACCTATTCCTTAAGGAGCGGTTGGGTTTTATGGGCATACCTAGGATGGTAGAGGAAGCACTCGGCGAGCTTGCGGGTCCTTCATGTAATACGTATGAAGAGATTCAACTGGTAGATCAGTCCGCACGACAATATGTATTTGAGGCGTCCAAAAGGAACACCTATGCTCCGTGAAGTATACCGTACGCTGATTATCATATTAGGTAGAATTTCCCCGTGAGTTTACTCTGGATCCTCCTGACGTTTGTTCCGGCCCTGATGATTCTCGTGTTCGTGCACGAGTTGGGGCATTTCTGGGCAGCGCGTGCATTTGGTATGCGGGTCGATCGTTTTTCCATTGGATTCCCGCCCAACATCTTGAAAAAGCGCTTTGGCGAAACTGAATATGTCCTTGGCTTGACGCCACTTGGAGGCTATGTGAAGATTGCCGGTATGATTGATGAGAGTATGGACACGGATTTTAAGGACACAGCTCCGCAGCCGGACGAATTCAGGTCCAAGCCGTTATGGCAGCGCATGATAGTGATCAGTGCTGGTGTGATCATGAATATGGTCCTTGCAGGCGTGATCTTTTTTGTCCTGACATGGAGTTTTGGCGACAGTCGGGTAGCACATACCGAGGATGGATCGGTGTTCGTAATGGACAGTTCGGTTGCGGCACTGGACATCGGCATTCAAACGGGGGATCGGCTATTGGCAATAGGGGGACATGAGTATGACCCAGGCGGAGATTTAATTCCACTTTCGGCGCTTCTGGTGGATGATCTCACGTTTGAAGTAGAACGCGAGGGACAACGAATAACCCTTGATGGCCCGGGAAACATCATGACCCGGGTCCAGGAACTGCAAGCGGGAGGACTCTTCGGTCTTGGCATATATACTTGGCCCAGCGCGCTCGGATCTGTTGCGCCAGATATGCCAGCAGAAGCTGCAGGCCTGCAGGTCGGAGATCAAATCACGGCGATTAACGGGAGCTCAATTCGTTACTGGCCGGAACTTACCGACCATATCCGTAATTCGGGCGGAGAGCCGCTTGAACTCACATGGGTGCGCGACGATGGACAGATCTCAGTAGAGCATCAGGCTGCAGTGACTCCGGTTATGAATACTGTCAGTTGTGATTATGTACTCGGGATTGGATTAGGACAAACACTGGTTGAATTCGGACCTCTCAATTCTGCCAGAATTGGAGTGTCTGATGTGTGGAACAACACGCGAACAATCGCAGCCAGTTTGTGGCGAATAGTTGCAGGCAAAGAGAGCGTCCGGGAGAACCTGGGTGGGCCGGTAATGGTCGCAAATGTGATTGGACAGGCCGCAAGCAGCGGTCCCCGCCCGTTTTGGCATATTGTGGCGGTCCTATCTATAACGCTGGCCATTGTTAATATTTTACCGATCCCGGTTCTGGATGGGGGGCACCTGGTTTTTCTGTTTTATGAACTATTCGCCCGGAAGGAACCCCCGATCAAGGTGCGAATGTTCTTGCAGCAGGCAGGGATGGTCCTGCTACTGGTTTTGATGGCATTTCTGATTACAAACGACGTCATCCGTGCGTTCAGTTCCAGGGGGGATGCCGATGTCGTGGAGGCTCCGAAGACCTGTGAGGTAGTAGAGACAGAGGCTGGGTAAGGACAGAGTTATTCGGCCATTATTCCCGCAATCAGCCTGACCACGGCACGGGTTTTGCAATAACGGATAGCTCAAGTCCGTTTTTGGACTGTCCTCCCGAAACAAGATGCTCGATAGAGCAGTACCATGAGATTGCACCGTCCAACGCCATTCATCTCCACAGTGCATCAAACCACCATGCGCATAGCTGTCTCACTGCTGATACTTTTCCTGTGCGTGAGCACAGCGGTAGCGCAGGGTCAGTCAGAATCCTTGCAGACGGGCAATAGCTCTCTTGCAGGTCCTGATGAATTTGAGATTTTGGGAATCTCGGTTGAGGGCGTGGAAACCGAGAATTTGCGCAACTTTGCTCTCAGGAGCAGCGGACTGGTCGTAGGACAGAAGATCACGCTTCCCGGGGACCCTGCGATCTCAGAAGCTATCCGCAGTATCTATAAGCTGCGAGTGTTTTCGGATGTGCGAATTGTTGAGGAGCGCCGGGCTGGAACCGGCATTTTTCTACTGATTCAGCTTACGGAAGAGCCACAACTGGCAGAATTCACTTTCTCTGGAATCAAGAAAAAGCATCGCCGTAAGCTTGAAGACGAGGTGCCTCTGTTCAAAGGAACCCGTGTTCGTCCCGCTGATCTGGAGCGTTCAAAACAGATCATCAAGGAGTATTTCGGAGAAAAGGGATACATGCTCGCCGAAGTGACGGTGAACGAAACGCCGGGCCCTGAGAACACGGTGAACCTGGATTTTGAGATTGATATAGGTGAGAAAGTTAGGATCAGAGAAGTTCTGGTTACCGGTAATGAGAATATCAGCGACCGAACAGTGCGCCGAAAGCTCAAGAAAACGAAGGCCAGGAAAGGGATCTTCTTTTGGCGTAAAGCGCGCTTCGATCGCATGCTCTACGAAGAAGACAAGGTTAACGTCGTCAATCACTTCAACTCGAAGGGATACTACGATGCCCGGGTAGTCCGGGACTCGGTCTGGCTTGACACCTCGGGTGATAAGCCAGGTCTGGTGGTGTCTCTGGAGGTCCAAGAGGGCCCCCAATACCATGTACGCAGTATTGAGTGGGACGGGAATACCGTCTATCCCGATGAAGTACTTTCTGGGGCTTTGGGATTAACCCCAGGAGACGTTTACAATTCGGAGCGATTAGAGCAGAACCTGCATGGTAACAAGTCAAGCAGTGATGTTTCCAGTCTCTACATGAACCAAGGGTACATGCTATTTCGCGTGCAGCCGGAAGTTCGTGTCGTTGAGGGAGATTCGCTTGATCTGTACTACGACGTTTACGAGGGCGAAATTTTCAGTTTCGGGGAGATTTCAATCACTGGCAACGAAAAGACTAAAGAGCATGTCGTGCGTCGGGAGCTCTACACGATTCCCGGTCAGACCTATAGTCGGGAGATGGTTCAGGAAACGATCAGGCGGCTGTCTCAGCTCAATTATTTTGATCAGGAAAAGCTCGGCGCAGGTCCTTCAATCGACCTGGATCAGGAAGAAAAGGAGGTTAACCTTACCTACAATCTCGAGGAGATCGGCAGTGATCAGCTGGAGCTCAGCGGCACCTACGGGAGATTTGGCGTGATCCTGATGCTGCGTTTCGGTTTCAACAACTTCAGTGCACAGGACATCTTCAAGGGAAGGGCTTGGCGGCCTTTGCCTTCGGGGGATGGTCAGCAGTTGTCGGTTAGTCTACAGACCAGTGGTCGACAGTACCAGAGCTATTCACTGGGGTTCACGGAGCCTTGGCTGAGAGGGCGGCCAACCCCGGTGGGATTTCAGGTATCGCACTCCCGATTTACGAGCAACTTTGGTGGCTACTACGGATATGGCTACTATGGTTACGGTTCAGACTTTGACCGTGATAACAACACCGGGTTCACGAATACATCAGCGCGCGTTTTTTATGAGCAGCGGCTACAGTGGCCGGATGACAAGTTCAGTGCCAGTACATCGCTGGGTTATCAGTTTTATTTCAACAGGGACTATACTTACGCGCTTCCGTCTGGTCAAAGTCAGCAGATTACGGTTCGCCAGGCACTCACACGGAGTTCGGTAGATCATCCGATATTCCCGACGGCGGGATCCACATTTCTGCTCTCAGCAGAGCTGGCATTACCCATTTATGATTTTATCCAGTACCATAAGTGGAGGTTTTCCACGAGCTGGAATATTCCTATTCTGCGGAAGTTAACTACAAGTTTTTCTGCGGACTTTGGCTATATCGGCTCGGTTACGGGGAAGGATGTCCTGTTTGAACGTTACATCGTCGGTGGATCACCTTTTGATGTGCAAGGGTATCGGAATAATTTTGGAAAGGATATAATCTATATGCGTGGTTACCCATCCCGAGTACTTGGTCCCCGGCGGAATGGTGAGGCTGTTGGCGGCCGCGTGTTGAACAAGTTCACATCAGAGCTCAGGGTTTTAGCGATCCAGACTCCACAGATAACGGCTGCACCGTATCTATTTATGGATGCGGCAAATACGTGGGATCAGATAGAGAGCTACAATCCGAGGCAATTTTATCGCTCCGCAGGTGTAGGAGCACGTCTGTTTCTGCCAATACTGGGCATGCTCGAAGTCGCGTACGGTTACAATTTTGACCAATTCACACCTATCAGGGGTCAGGAGTCGGAGCATGATGGCTCCAACAGGTGGTTTTTCCAGTTTACGCTTGGGCAAGGATTCAACTAGCATACCCGGATGAAAAAGTTTTTTGGCCTGGGGGTGGTCTTTATATTGATGAGTTCCCCCACATTGGCGCAGCATAAGATTGCCTATATTGACTCAGACAGGATTTACCAGAATTATCCAGAGTTTACCACCGCGCAGCAGTCCTTGGACCGACTTGCCCAGCAGTGGGAGCAGGATCTCGCTGAGCGTCAGGCGGCCCTGGATGAAATGTTCAAAGAGTATCAGGCGCGTGAATTGCTCTATACATCGGAATCTCGTCAGGAAAAACAGAACGAGATTATTGCGGCGGAAGAAGAGCTTGAACGAATGCGGATGCAGTATTTTGGACCAGAAGGTCAGTTATTTCATCAGCAGGAACAAATTCTGCGTCCAATTCAGGAACGAGTATTGACGGTTATTCAGGAGGTGGCCGAGGGCGAGGGATACGATTATGTGTTTGATCGCAACGGCGACTTTGTCTTTCTTTATGCCAACGAGAGTCTCAATATCACGGACCTAGTCCTTGAGGAATTGGGCGTTGACATTACACGTATCATCGGGCAATAGCCTGCGATAAATATTTCAATTCAATTATTCTCATGCGACTATATTCGCTTAAACGCAGCGCAGGTTATCTCGCGGCTGTGTTATTACTTGGTTTTGTAGCTGCTGCTCAAGCACAACAGCTGCCCCCATTGCGCATTGGATATACGGATCACGAGGTTCTAATATCCAATATGCCCCAAACTCGCACGATACAAGAGGAACTGCAAGCCGAAGTGGAAAGCGGTCAGCGGATTCTTCAAAGCATGCAGGAGGACTATGCGGGAAAGTTAGAGCGGTATCAGACACAGCGGAGTTTGTTATCAGAGGAAGCTCGGCAAAGGCGTGAGGAGGAGCTGTTATCGCTTCAGCAAGAGCTCCAGGAAAAAGCGGCGGAGTTAGAACAGGAGCTTGTGCAGCGCGAGATAGACTTGTTCAGTCCGATTTACGCGCTTGTAGATGAGGCAATCAGAACGGTTGCAACCGAGCGGGGGCTTGATTTGGTTTTGCGCACCCAGGCAGGACCGGCACAGCCTATTTTACTTTACGCAAACGAGGATAGGATCGTAGACATTACGTTGGATGTTGCGCGCGAGCTTGGAATTGATGTTGATGCCGCGATGCAGTCTGCCTCTGATAACTAGAGTACACGAACACGGCAGCTTCTAGTACACAGGGCCACAGTTCGTTGGTGTCAATGGAAGGTGTAAGGCGAGTCACTACACAGACGCTTCGGCAGATGAAGACCGCCGGTACGCCAATTGCGATGCTGACGGCCTATGACTACACCATGGCCCGGATCCTGGATCGTGCGGGCATAGATGTAATCCTTGTAGGGGATTCCGCTTCCAATGTTATTGCAGGGCACGAAACGACCCTGCCAATAACGCTGGAGCAAATGATATATCATGCTCAGTGCGTAGTTCGAGGTGTGACGCGGGCGCTTGTGATTGTAGATCTACCCTTTGGTACCTATCAAGGTAACAGCAAGGAAGCTTTGGTCTCCTCCATTCGTGTTATGAAGGAGACAGGAGCACACGCGATCAAGTTAGAGGGAGGTACTGCGGTTCTTCCTGCAGTGGACCGTATACTACAAGCCGGAATCCCGGTCATGGGCCATTTAGGTCTTACTCCTCAGAGTATCTATAAATTTGGCACATATAAGGTGAGGGCCCAGGACAAAGAAGAATCGGATCAGTTGCGGAAAGATGCACTGGAACTTGAGAGGGCAGGTTGCTTCGCGATCGTACTCGAGAAGATTCCTACCCAACTGTCTGCGGAGGTCTCTGAATCACTTACTATTCCAACGATTGGTATAGGCGCAGGTAATGTTTGTGATGGTCAGGTACTGGTGATTAACGATGCATTAGGGCTGACCACTGACTTTCATCCTCGGTTTGTACGACATTACGCCAAACTGGCTGAATTAACTTCGCAGGCCGTTAAGGATTATGTTAGGGACGTACGAACTCGTGATTTTCCTACAGCCGAAGAGAGCTACTGGGTAGATGGTGGATCTTGAAAAGGGCAAAGGCAATGACAGACAATTTCGCCGGCGCCCGCTGATTCTAGTTACGAACGATGACGGTATTATGTCTCCTGGGATTCGAGAGCTCACGAGGGCTCTGGTCAAGCTAGGAGATGTTGTGGTCATAGCCCCGGCAGGTGAGCAAAGTGCAGTAGCGCACTCTATCACGCTGGATGATCCAATCCGGGCCAAGAGCTGGAGATTCGGCGAAGATCTGGATCATGTGAGAGCTTTAGCTATAGATGGCACACCTTGTGACTGTATTAAACTGGCGTTACATCAGTTGCTTCATCGCTTACCGGACCTGGTCGTAAGCGGGATAAACAGGGGGTCAAATACAGCGATCAATGTCATATACTCCGGCACGATAAGTGCGGCAACCGAATCGTCGATATACGGCATTGATTCAATCGCTGTAAGTCTAGACTCGAAGGAACCAGATGCTGATTATCGTCCGGCCGCCAAGTACGCTGGTATGATAGCACAGAAAGTACTCAGAAGTCATCTGCCCAGGGGGGTTCTTCTCAGTGTAAATGTGCCTATGATCCCAGAGGACGAAATCAAGGGGATCGTAGTGACTCGTCAGGCCAGATCCAGGTGGCAAGAGGGGTTTCTTGAGCGTATCGATCCAGCTAACAGGGCCTATTACTGGTATCGTGGAACGCTGAACATATTGGATGAGGGCGCAGATACGGACATCCACGTACTGGAGAATGGCTATGTTTCAATCACACCATTACAGCATGACCGAACGGCTTACGGGTGTCTAGAGGTATTGAGCACTTGGAGTTGGAAGGATGGTCAACTAAGTAGTGATTAGCTTGCGTTTAAACGCAAGCTGGGAAACATAATCGCCGAGAAGGAGTCCGTTGTTAGGATATGCGGAGGGACTACAGCTGAACTTTTCCCCTGGTAGTTCCAGAATCTGAGGTTTTCAGCGTGCATTTTCTTCTTTTCTTGGGGCTTCCGCGCATCAGTGAGGTGGCTGGTACATGACAAAGAGCGGGTTTTCAATTAACTACAATCTGACTGCGCTCCGCGGCGATTTCTTCGGCGGTCTGACAGGCATGGTGATCACGTTGCCTGTAGCCCTTGGATTTGGTATCGCTTCCGGTATGGGCGCGGCAGCCGGATTGTATAGCGCCATCGCAGTGGGATTTTTCGCGGCGGTCTTCGGGGGCACGCGCGCCCAGATCTCCGGTCCCACCGCACCGATGACGGTGGCCATGGCGGCAATTCTGACCAACCACGCCGACAGTCTTGCGGAAGCGTTGATGATCGTGGTCATAGCCGGCGTATTGCAGATCTTGCTGGGCGTGTCCAGAATATGTCGCTTTGTAGCGTATACGCCTCACGCAGTCATTGTCGGCTTTATGTCGGGCATCGGATTGGTTATCGTTCTGATGCAGTCAATTCCTTTATTGGGCGCTCCTGCTACGTCGGGCGGCCCAGTTGGGGCCATGCAGGCGCTGCCGACAGCCATCGGTAGCATGAATATGTCCGCGCTCGTGATTGGCGCCATTACGATTGCAACAGGGTTTCTATGGAGTTCGCGATTTTCTCGGATCATACCTGGCCCCCTCGCAGCTTTGCTTGTTGGGACCGCCGTCGCTTTAATTTGGCAAGCCGAGGTCCCCATAGTTGGGGCAATCCCGCGTGGCCTGCCTAACTTGCATATAGGAGAATTTTCGGTTGATTTTCTGCTCTTCAGCATAAAACCGGCACTTGTACTTGCATTGCTCGGGGCCATAGACAGTCTGCTTACATCAATAGTGGCAGATTCTTTGACAGGCAGTCAGCATGACCCGAACAAAGAAATGGTCGGACAAGGGATCGGCAACATGGTCGCCGGATTGTTTGGCGCATTACCTGGCGCAGGAACTACCATGACCACGGTCACCAATATCCGCTCAGGAGGTCGCACTCCGGTAGCCGGTGCGCTGTGTGCTGTCATTATTCTTGCGGTTGGTTTGGGGTTGGCCCCGCTGGTAGAACCCATTCCCTTGGCGGTGGTGGCAGGCGTGCTAATAAAAGTCGGCTGGGACATTGTAGACTGGAAGATTCTGCTTCGGATACCTAAACTGAGCCGAGCGTATCTGGCCGTCATGCTGTCGGTACTGTGTCTGACCGTGTTTGTTGACCTGATTATGGCGGTATCTATCGGTCTGATTCTGGGTGGCATGGCTCATGCCCGCAAACTCGAGCGACTCGAGCTGGATAACCTGAAGTCGGTGCCCATTTTGGACAGGCGTTTGTTCAAGGGTATAGTGGACACCGAAAACATTGATCAGCTAGCGGCGCGCGTCGGATTAGTAACTTTGACTGGAACGCTCACGTTCGCCTCCTCACACAAATTGGTCAGCGTTATCGGGCTGGACATTAAAGAGCACGAAGCCGTGGTGTTTGACTTTTCTGATGTGATCCACATAGATGCAAGCGCCGCTGCAGTGTTCAGCCAACTTCTTGACATAGCTGCGGAAGCTGGCACCGCGTGCATAGTAACCAGCCTTACAGACGAGGTGTCCTCCACATTGCGCAATTTCGATTCTCTTCGTCGCGTGCCTAATGACCGAGTTGTAAGTACGGTTGAGATGGGGATGCAATTGGCCAGAGAATGCGTTGGTCCTCCGGCACCGGTAGCTCACAGTATATAGATTGACTGATCGTCCCCATTGGCTTACCGAACAAATTATGTGTGATTGCGGTAGCACCGAAATGCGTTCTCCGTTTCTATGACCATGAAATTCGGGCTGGTTTGGGCCGCGGTGTGCGGCATGTTTATCTGCAGCTCGTCAACTTATGGGCAATCAGACGACCCCAGTCCGTTTAGTGAAGCCGCTTTAGCGGGTGAATTCGAATGGATTGCACCGGGTACCCCGTTTACGGTGGGGCTGACACTGAGGTTAGACGAGGAATGGCATAGCTACTGGATCAATCCGGGGGATGTAGGCGAGCCTGTCACACTCACCTGGGATTTGCCTGCAGGGTTTAGTGCAGGTCCAATCCAGTGGCCGTATCCAGAAAAAATTGATGCTGAACCGCTGCGATCGTACGGGTACTCAAATGCCGTAACCTTTTTGGTTACGATCACGCCGCCTGACGAGGTACCTGAATCCCCTGTAACGCTATCCGCGACAGCCGACTGGTTGATCTGCAAAGATGTTTGTCTCTTTGCGCAAGAGACTGTTGCCCTATCGCTGCCTGTTCGCGAAGCCTTGCCTACCCCCGGGCCATATTTTGAGGAAATTGCTGTTGCACGGGCCAAATTGCCTGTCAAGGATCCGGCCTGGACTTTCGAGGCCAGTCATTATTCAAATTCCTTCGCCTTGCGTGTGTCGCCTCCAACAGATGCAGCACCAGACTTGGAGGGAGCCTACTTTTTTCCTGCGCATCTTATGCTACTGGAGCACGCGGTGGATCAGCCTATTAGTCAAGATGGCGATGCTTTCGTATTTGCGCTGCAGCAGTCTGAATATGCAACAGAACTGCCAGATAGACTGCAAGGGGTCTTGGTTGCGGGCGAGGGGCAATATTTCGACACAGCGCGGACAGTAAGGGCGCTTGAGATTGATGTGCCGCTGCGTACGGAGGCTGATCAAAATACCAGCAGCACCCTGCCCATTCTGATTTTGTTTGCGCTGGTCGGGGGTCTGTTGTTAAATCTGATGCCCTGCGTATTCCCGGTGCTGTCCATCAAACTGCTGAGCTTTGCGCAGCACAATAAACTTGATAGTGCAACCCGCACATGGCACGGTGTAGCGTTCGCTGCGGGCGTTGTTGTTTCATTTTTGGTGTTGGCCGGGCTGCTTTTTGCACTGCGCGCTGCCGGCAGCCAAATTGGTTGGGGTTTCCAGCTTCAATCGCCGCTTTTTGTAGCGAGCATGGCATTTTTGTTTTTGGCCATTGGCCTCAACCTGTTCGGGGTATTCGATATTCGGGGCTTCACTTTTACGGGCTTAAACAAATCTGGCGCTTCACACTCGCTGACGCGGTCTTGTCTGGACGGCGCATTGGCCACGCTGGTTGCAACACCGTGCACTGCACCGTTCATGGGTGCGGCTCTTGGTGCGGCTGTAGTGCTTCCGACAACTCAGGCTTTGGCCATCTTTGTCGCCCTCGGACTAGGCATGGCAGCGCCGTATGTGATTTTGTCAACTTTCCCGGTGCTGTTTAACAAACTCCCGCGACCGGGACAGTGGATGGAGACGCTCAAGCATGTTTTGGCTTTTCCAATGCTGGGCACGACCGTTTGGTTGGCGTGGGTGTTCGGCAATCAGGCAGGCGTCAACGGACTCAGTCTTTTGCTGTTGGGGCTGCTTCTGTTCGCAGTTGCTGCGTGGATTGTAGGGCGCTGGCCATCTGTACAGGTGACCTCCACCGTACGGATCGTTACGCGTGGTATAGCCCTAATTATGACGTGCATGGGGATATGGTTCGCTTATCAGGGTGCTCAGCAGGAAAGTGTGTCACATGCTGACGCGACCTCAGATGGTCTATGGTCTGCCTATTCGACAGAACAGGTTCAGCAGCTCAGCCGCGAAGGACGTCCGGTGTTTGTGGATTTTACCGCTGCATGGTGTCTGACCTGCCAAGTGAACAAGAAAACTACACTTTCCAGCAGCACACTATTATCCGCCTTCGCCGAAAAGGATGTAGTATTAATGAGGGCTGACTGGACCAGCCGTAACGCAGAAATCACGCGCGCCTTGGAGTCTCATGGACGCAGTGGTGTGCCGCTTTATGTGCTTTACCTTGGAAACAACGATCCCCCTGTGTTGTTACCTGAGGTGCTTACTGAGTCCATTGTCATGGACGCGTTAACCTTGCTTCCAAATCGCGCTGAATTACTTAAAACAACAATTTCAACGGACACATGAAAGAGTTTCACGCCTCCGCTTATTTCAGTGTGCTGCTTGCCGTGCTGGTTTTCATCGGTTTCACGCAGCAAAGTATTTCTGACGATGCCGAAATCGGCAAGCCAGCTCCTGTATTCACGCTACCTGGGACCGACGGCGAGTCGTACGACCTGGAAAGTTTGCAGGGCCAGTTTGTTGTTTTGGAGTGGCTCAATTTCGGCTGCCCGTATGTCGAGCGTCATTACCGAACCGGCAACATGCCAGCGCTTCAAAAGGAGTATACCGAGAAAGGCGTTAAATGGCTGTCTATTGTGTCGTCCGCTCCGGGCACGCAAGGGTACTACGAATCCGACGAAATGAACGCGGAAAATGAAAAGATGGGTGGCATGCAGTCCGCCATTTTGCTGGATCCAGAAGGTGATGTCGGCAAGATGTACGGGGCGATAACCACGCCTCACATGTACATCATCGACAAGGAGGGTATCTTAATCTACAAAGGCGGCATTGACGATCAGCCGCGTGCCAGTTATGAGAAGACTAAGTTGGCCGACAACTATGTCCGTGCTGCTTTGGAAGAGGCCATGAATGGTGATGAAGTATCCGTGCCGACCTCCCGACCGTACGGCTGTTCGGTGAAATACAAGAAATAACGCCAAGCACGCGCTTGGTGGAGCCAACCAGCACAAGTCTGCGCACCGCCACCGAGGAGATGCGCAGAAAATGCGCAGCCTTTAGCTCACCGTATTGCTCTCCGTGACAGTAATGGAGTAGGTTTGGGAGTCCGGCATGGAAACCGTACTCTTGGCATCGGAAAATGGGAATATTTATTCAGGTTTAATGAAAAAGCACCCTCTTATCATTAAGTCTGAATGGTTGGGCAATTTTACTTGAGTATACCCACCGCATTAAGTGGGTTTTGACCACGCCGGTGCCTGGCCAAAATCCACGTTGCCACCGCTGATTATTACCCCCACATTCTTGCGGTCTGCGGAAATCACACCACTCAAAAGTGCGGCCACACCCAGTGCTCCGGTTGGTTCAACGACAAGCTTCATACGCTCCCACAGAAACTGCATTGCGCCAATGATGGCATCTTCCGAAACGACAACAATATCGTGGGCAAGTGCGCGTATGATCGGAAAGGTCAGTGCTCCGAGTGACGGTGTGCGTGCACCGTCTGCAATTGTCTGGGGATTGTGCACGGTATGCAGCGTACCACTCTTGAAACTGAGGGCGGCATCATTCGCCGTAGCCGGCTCCACACCGATGACACGAATGTCTGGTTGAATTGCACGGGCGGCTAGTGTCGTACCGGATAAAAGTCCACCTCCGCCACAGGGTACAAGAAGTACTTCGATACTCGGCTGAGATTGAAGTAATTCCAATGCTGCTGTTCCCTGGCCAGCTATAATGTGTGGGTGGTCGTATGGAGGGATGATCGGTATCCCACGTTCGCGGGCCAGCTGCTGTGCGAGCACTTCGCGTGTAGTCTCGCTTCGATCATAGGGGATGATATTCGCTCCATAAGCTGCGGTAGCTTTACGCTTCACTTCTGGAGCATCCCGGGGCATGATGATAGTTGGCTGGATATCCAGGAGTGATCCTGCAAGTGCGACTGCCTGAGCATGATTACCCGAAGAAAAGGTTAGAACTTCCCGGGTTGCTTCTGGAACCCGACCCAATGCATTGTAAGCCCCCCGAAACTTAAAGGCACCGGTACGCTGAAAACTTTCGCATTTGCAGTAAACGCGTGCGTTCGCACGCATGTCCAGTGTACGCGAAGTGAGAACAGGCGTGTTATTCGCTACGCCTTGGAGTAAACCGGCTGCCGCACGGATATCTTCAAATCCTACGGCGAAAGATACACTCACGTCAGATCGTCCTCGTTCTCCGAGGGCCGCCGTTCAATGCCCTCTGTAGGATCACGTTCAATACGGACTGTGACGTCTGTCGCGAGTGCGGCAATCGCCCCGATCGCAGCGAGGTGAGGTTGAAGCATGACCGCTGCAACAGAACCGCCTAGGCCGAGATACAGGGGGAAATCTGCCAATGTTTTCCCGTCCTTGATGATTGTGATCCTTTTGGTTTTACTCTCTTTGGCTAGCTCTTTTACTTTGTCCACCAGTTGCGATCCCTCTAACTTGATTTCTTCAAACCGTTCTCCGACGCGGTCTCCCAAATTGCGTGAATTCATGGAGTAAATGGATAATTATGCAAGGCTTCTTCACTGGATACGCAATCCCTTCCCTACTGTTGCAGTACACAGTTACAGGGGGGTGTCAGACATTCCTGAATATCGATGATAGTAGCCCAGTGATTAAGTCTGGATTATAGGAAATCTTGAACTGATTGGGTATATTTCGGTTGTGGTTCAATGTGCAACCGGAGCGTGCTATTCATGACCTCAGGGAACGAAAAAATGATTCTCAGGGGACCTGTTAATTCTAGAGACCACTGTTCCTTTCCAAACACAGTTGGCGGGGCGTTTGAACACTTCTTCGCCTGTGATCAAACGAATCATTCCTCAAGGAATGCACTTTGTCAAAGACGGGGAAACAGTTGGGTTTAGAGATCCTCTCATGTTAGTGGTTCAGTAGTTCTTGGCCATACTTGATTTTCGAACTGATAGTAAAGGAATCCTAAGCAGGCATGAGTGATCTAAAAAGACGCAACCGCTAATGGATACTTTATCAACGGGCTACCAGGACCTATCCAGAATTAAACACGGTGTTAGAATGCGATTAGCTAGACGGGATACTCCCGAAGTGACAATTATTGCCAGTGGAGATTTGCGTCTCTCTGCCAACCAAACCTGCTGGCCGGAGCAGGAAAGCGTTGAGGCTGCGGTTGCGCGGGCCATTCGATCAAACGGACATGATATTGTGCGGGGGCATCCGGTAGACACGAATAAGGGGCATGGTTTCATAGACAGCCAGAAGTATGGACGTGAGGTATTCCAGGGGATTCATCCTGAGAGCCCGATCGTGGTCGTATTTGCTGCCTGGCAGTATTCCCATCATGTATTGGCGGGGTTGATGCGGCACAAGGGTCCAATTCTCACGGTTGCCAATTGGAGCGGTACGTGGCCGGGCCTAGTGGGGATGCTGAATCTGAACGGATCGCTCGCTAAGGCCGGTGTACCATACGATACGCTTTGGAGCGAGGATTTTACGGACGACTATTTCGGAAGACAGCTATCGCGCTGGCTTTCCGGGAAGAAAGTGATGGAGGAAAAATCTTATGCAGTGCCTTTAGAGCAGGTGGATGAGTCAAGGTTTAGTAGCGCCCGTGCGGAAGGGGAGCAAATTGCCAGGAAAATCAATGACCGTATATCCATCATGGGGGTCTTTGATGAGGGGTGCATGGGAATGTATAATGCGATCATTCCAGACCATTTGCTAAATCAGGTGGGGATGTTCAAGGAGCGCCTAAGCCAGAGTGCGCTTTATTACGAAACCCTTCAAGTAACCGACGAAGAAGCATCATCCTGCCTTGCATGGGTTCAGGAGCGGGGAATGTCTTTCAATTTCGGGACGGATGAGGCGACTGAGCTTACCGTAGTCCAGGTTTTGCAGCAATTCAAAACGTACATCGCCGCGCTTCGGATTGCTGATGATTTTGGTTGTGATACGATCGGAATTCAGTATCAGCAAGGCTTGAAAGACCTCCTTCCAGCATCAGACTTGGTGGAAGGGTTGCTCAATAATACAGAGCGTCCTCCAGTTCTGAGCCGTGATGGAAGCCGAGAACTCTATGCCGGCCGGGCTCTGGTCCATTTCAACGAGGTGGACGAATGTGCTGGACTGGATGCATATATAACTTCAATCATATGGCGGTCGCTCGGATATCCCCCGGAAACCACATTGCATGATGTCCGATGGGGTGACCAATACGATGACTCATTTGTCTGGGTATTTCAGATTTCCGGGGCAGCCCCTCCGGCGCATTTTATTGGCGGTTACAGCGGTACAACGAGCGAGCGGCAGCCGCCGATGTATTTCCCTTTGGGCGGAGGGACGGTCAAGGGGATAAGTAAGCCCGGCCACATTATCTGGAGTCGCATTTATGTGGAGGATGGCAGACTAAAGGCGGACCTTGGGCTTGGAGAGGTACTTGCATTGCCGGATGAAGAAACCGAGCGGCGCTGGCAGTCTACGACACATCAGTGGCCGATCATGCATGCAATAATTCAGGGGGTATCTCGAAGGGAGTTTATGGCACGGCACAAGGCAAACCACATCCAGGTTGTTTATGTACCCGATTCAGGCAAGTCGGACGAGACATTGATGACGAAGGCAGCTGCATTTGCGGAGTTGGGTATAGAAACGTTCATTTGTGGGATGGAGTGGACATAACTGTATGGTGTGTTTGTCATCGAAACGCGCTTACTGGCGCACTCATGACCATCATGCGGATTACTATAGATCTATTTATTCACTCGATAACCCGCTACCGTTGCGGGATTCATCAGTAACTGGTCAACCCGTGACAGTTTTTCCGTGTCCGGGATCATTCCCACATCCGCGAGAGGTGCAGACGTCTTTAGCACAAATTGGAGCTTTACGAAACGCTCTATGGTTTGGTCGGATGCTTCTCGATATACTGGGCTATTGTGAAAGTGTGCCTCATTGACTTGGGGCATAGGTAGCTGTTTTACGATTGTTTCAATGCAAAAATGGTGGTTTTTGAGAAAACCACAACGGTCCACAGATATTCGCACGGTTTTCGAGCAGGACCTAAATGACGAGTCAGGTGTGCCTGGTTAGGGTCCTTGTTGCTCCTGGGGGCCCAACTCAGAGCTGATTCTGTAGGCGGTCTTTGTTTTCCGCAGGGCATACTAATTTTGTCAAAGGCTTTGATATCTTCATACCTTATATGAGCGAATTGACACGAATATGGCCGAACACAACATAGACAATATTCTCGAGCGGTGGCAGCGTCGGGCAGGTGATGCAGGCTATAACAGAGAGCGGGACAAGGGGACAGCATTTGAGGATTTATGCAGAGCTTTTCTGACGCATGATTCTGTTCAAGAGGGTCAATACCTGACTCCGTTGCGCTACGCGGATTGGGCACGGGAGCGGGGGTTACCTGAACAGGACATTGGAATTGATCTGGTTGCCAAGCTTCGCAATACCGAGGGCTGGTGCGCGATTCAGTGTAAATTCTGGGTAAAGGGAAAGACGCTTCGTAAGCAAGATGTAGATTCTTTCCTGGCCTCTTCGGGCAGGAAAGACTTTGCGCGCCGTCTGATTATTGACACGACAGGTAAGCCTTGGAGTAAGCAGCTTGAGGACACAATCCGATTCCAGAGAGTGCCGGTGACACGTCTCGGCTTACATGAGCTCCGTGAGAGCCCAATTGACTGGGCGAAGTACATTAGGGTAGATCAGATTGTACGGAAGGGGCCAAAAAAGACTCCTCTACCCCATCAGGAGGAAGCGATCCAAAGGACGTTATCTGGTCTCCGTACGCCTGGATCGCGAGGAAAGCTGCTCATGGCTTGCGGCACGGGGAAGACTTTCACATCGCTTCGAATCG
The DNA here is from genome assembly GCA_009841335.1 of Rhodothermaceae bacterium. GTDB lineage: Bacteria > Bacteroidota > Rhodothermia > Rhodothermales > Bin80 > Bin80. Next base: position 86,585 of record VXLY01000078.1, read on the forward strand.
CAGAAGATCTTGTAGGTACAGGCGGTCGAGTGTTGTATCTAGTTCCCAGTTTAGCTCTGATGTCCCAGACTGTGCGGGAATGGTCTGCGGATGCACGGCATCCACTACGGTCCTATGCAGTGTGTTCAGATTCACAGGTTGGTCGTCGGCGCCGCCGAAACGACGATCGTATTGATATGGATGTGCTGGATCTGGCTCTTCCAGCGACGACCGATGCAGTCAAGTTGGCACAGGATGCAGGCTTGGAGGTGAGAGATAAGCTAACGGTTGTTTTTGCTACTTATCACTCACTTCCTGTGATTGGAGAGGCGCAGCGCAAGTATGGATTGCCAGACTTTGATCTGGCTATCTGCGATGAGGCGCATCGTACAGCAGGGTCCCGGAAGGAAGATAAGGCGGAAAGCCATTTTGTGCAAATTCATAATCAGGAGCATCTTCAAGCTCACCGTCGCCTATACATGACGGCCACGCCGAAAGTATATGCTCCTGCGGCACACAAAAAGGCTGACAAGCGGAGTGTGGAGCTATTTTCCATGAAAGACAAGGAAACATATGGTCCAGTCCTTTACGAAATCGGGTTTGGAACTGCCGTTGAAGCCGGACTCTTGAGCGACTATAAGGTCATCGTTCTGACGGTCTCTGAAGATGATGTTGTTCGAACGGTTGGAGACACAATGTCCCGGCACGAGCTAAAACTTGATGATGCCGGTAAGCTGATCGGGTGTTGGCGGGCGCTTGCAAAGGTGGATGAAGAAGAATTCCAGGAAGATCATTTATCCATGCGAAGGGCGATTGCTTATTGCAAGGATATCAAAACTTCTAAGAAATTGGCGGAGCTTTTTCACGAGGTAACACAACAATACCGGCAGTCTCATGTGGGAAAATCAGAGGCAGGTATGTTGATTGATCATGAGATTGCATCGGAGCATGTCGACGGTACCTTTGATGCACTCAGCCGCGCAGAGCGCTTGGATTGGTTAGATGCAGTACAGGCATCGGATCGGAGATGCCATGTTCTCTCCAACGTTCGCTGTTTGTCCGAAGGTGTAGACGTGCCTGCATTGGATGCCATCCTGTTCATGCACCCTCGCAAGAGTCAGATTGAGGTCGTTCAGGCAGTGGGGCGGGTGATGCGTCGATCTAAGGGGAAGAAGATGGGGTATGTCGTTCTTCCAGTGGTGATTCCATCGACTTCGGATCCGAGCGAATACTTGGACAATTACGATACGTTCAGAGTCGTGTGGCAGGTACTCAACGCAATTCGGTCACACGATGAGCGCTTTGAGGCAATGCTCAATCTATTGGAGGAAGGCCAGATTGGTAAACATCTGGGCATCATTGCACTCTCGGATTGGCAGGAGAGATCCAAGCCCTCTCTAATGAATGGCCACGAGACTCCGGGCAATGGTAATACGGATGAAGTTGAGGGAAAGGAGGGACAGCAGTTAAATATTGAATTCGACCTTCCAGCCGCGATTCGGGCAAAGATCGTTGAAAAATGCGGGAATCGGAGGTACTGGGAGGAATGGGCAGACGATGTGGCTGAGATTGCGCAGAAGCATATCGTTCGCATTGGGGATATGGTAAGTCGCCACGAGGCGGCACGGGAGGTGTTTCAGGATTTTCTTGCAGAATTGCAGGATGACCTGAATGAGGGTGTCTCCGAGCAGGACGCGATTGAGATGCTCGCACAGCATATGGTCACGCGACCTGTATTTGAGGCGCTACATGGAAATGGGCAATTTGTAGATCAAAACCCGATCAGCAAAGGGATGCAGTTGGTGCTGGAGGTACTAAAACCGGCCAATATTGAAGTAGAGGCGGAGAGTTTAGATGAATTCTACGCGAGTGTGGCCCGTCGTGCCAAGGCCGCAAGTACGCCGTTAGACCGGCAAAGAATTATAACCGAACTGTATGACAAGTTCTTCAGGAACGCTTTCCCGAAGACGGCCCAGAGACTGGGGATCGTGTATACGCCGATTGAATTGGTGGATTTTGTATTGCATTCGGTGAGCGAGTTATTGCGGGATGAGTTTGGACAATCACTCTCATCCGCGGGGGTAGAGATTCTGGATCCGTTTACAGGGACGGGAACTTTCATCACGCGTATCCTCCAGAATGGTCTGATCAGTCCTGAATCCTTGATGCGAAAGTATGCATCCGAGATACACGCGAATGAGATCATGCTTCTGGCGTACTACATTGCCGCCGTGAATATTGAGGAGGCCTACCACGCCATGGTTGGATCGGATGACTACCACCGCTTTGAGGGAATTATCTTAACGGACACGTTCGAGATGCAGGATAGTCCAGATATGATTGCTGGTATTCTGCCCGAAAATTCGGAGCAACGTAAGCGGCAAAAGAAGGCAGAAATTCGTGTGATTGTAGGAAACCCGCCGTGGAGTACTGGACAAAGGAGTCAAAACGATGCGGCGCAGAATCAGTCCTATCCGGTGCTGAACAAGAGGATTGAGGATTCCTATGCGGCACATTCAAATGCCAGTTCCAAGAGAAATCTTTACGATAGTTATGTACTTGCAATCCGGTGGGCGTCGGATCGCATTGGAGAGAGTGGTGTAATCGGATTTGTGACGAACGCCAGTTGGCTGGAGGGGGCTGCAATGGATGGTATGCGGAAGTGTTTGGCGGATGAGTTTACCTCCATTTATGTGCTGAGTTTAAGGGGGAATCAACGAACGCAAGGAGAACTCTCTCGCCAAGAAGGTGGAAAGGTGTTTGGAGCGGGATCACGTGCACCGGTGGCGATCACACTCTTTATCAAGAATCCGAAGCGCAGGGGATGCAGGATCTTTTATCATGATATCGGCGATTATCTAAGCCGCGAGGAAAAGCTAGAGAAAGTCGAACAGCTTGGCGGTATTCACGGGATTGAAGGTAAGTGGACTGAGCTCAAGCCAGATGCTTATCACGACTGGCTGAATCAGCGGGATGCAGGATTTGAAGAGTTCATGCCTTTGGGGGACAAGAAGGGGCGATCAAAAGATGTAATTTTCAAGAACTATTCGCTCGGGGTAGCGACGGGCCGAGACGCATGGTGCTATAATTATTCAGAAATTGCGCTTCGATGGAATATCCGCGCGATGATTCGTTTCTATGAGAGTGAGCGGCAGCGACTCCAGGACCAGAATTCCACTGGGAGCAGGCCAACACCGGCGGAGGTAACACGCTTTGTAAACAACGACTCCACAAAGATTAGCTGGACAGTGAACCTAAAGGAGGACTTGGCAAAAAACAAAGAATTGAGTATTCAAGAAGGGCGGTTCGTTGTGGCTCAGTATCGGCCATTCACTCGCAAGCACATGTTTTTCAGTCGCCGGCTTAACGAAAGGGTTTACCAGATTCCACAACTCTTTCCGCATGAGGAGGCTGAGAATCGGTTGATATGTGTGACGGGAGTAGGGGCAACAGATGATTTTTCCTGCCTGATGGTCAAGGAGATTCCTAATTTAGACTTCATCAGTAAAGGTCAGTGCTTCCCACGGTGGTGCTATACAAAGCGGTGCAAAAATCAGGAGACATTGTTTCCTGAGGAAAGCGGACCGGACTCCTACGGATATGTACGAGAGGACGCCATCAAAGAAGAGGTAGTACAGGCCTTTGAAAAATGTATTGGTGGCGTCTCCACAGAGAACCTATTCAATTACATCTACGGCCTACTCCATGCCCCGTCCTATAGGAAAAAGTATGCCGCAAACTTCCGCAAAGAATTGCCCCGGATCCCTATCCCGGAAAGCTTGGAAGAGTTCCAGATGCTCTCCCAAGCCGGCAAAGAACTTGGAGAGCTGCATATCAATTACGAAGAGGTCAAAGAGTACCCCATCAACTTTGAAGATGGCGGGTGGGAACCCGCGATTGGCATATTCCCCGAAGCATGGTTCAAGCTGCAGAATCGTCCCATGCGTCATCCAGGGAAGGCACGAAACAAGGATCGAACGCGGATCATCTATAATGAGCACATCGCTGTAAAGGGGATCCCGGAAGAAGCGTATAATTATATGATGAACGGAAAGCCAGCCATCGCGTGGGTTATGGAAAGGCAGCGGGCGAAAACTGACGGAGCCAGTCAAATTATCAACGATGCTAACTGCTTCGCAATTGAAACAATGCAGGATCCTTCATACCCGCTGAGACTTCTGGCAAAAGTGATCACCGTCAGTATGGAAACGCTCAGGATTGTTGAGAAACTACGCGACAACGATTACTCCTGGGAGACGTGGGAAGCAACTTCGTGATACAATTCCCCTTGGACACTGCAGACGTAACCAGGACGGACATGAGTGCGACCTGACCAGGACTTCAGTCTGGTCGCCAGGGGATCCAACCCGTCCCTCGATGCCCAAAATCAAAACAACCCGGATGAAGACATTCTGAAAAAATCTCCGCTGATTCCACAACCCGTGGGCCAGGGCGGTTAAAATACTGATTGCCATCAGTTACATAGACGCGCCCATTCCGTACAGCAGGGAGGTTATTCCATTGGGGGCTAGAGGTGAGCGATTTCATCTCGCGTAGAGAACGGTCTATATCAAAGCCGCAAGGCATGACGGCAATCACTTCGGGCGCGGACGCAGCAAGCTCGTCCAGCGAAAGATATTCTGAGTGATTTCCTGACTTACCGAGAAGACTGACACCCCCGGCACAATCTACTAGTTCGGGAACCCAGTTGGCTGCAATCATAAGCGGATCCGTCCACTCAATACAGGCTATCGTGGGCCGGTGAGGTATTTCTTGCGTTCTGGTACGTAATGATTCAAGCCGGCTCTGAAGACTTGACACAAGTTCTCTACCGCTATCTGAATCTCCCAGGGCATCGGCTATGCTTTGAATGTCTGTCCAGATATCGCTGAGCGACATCGGCGCAAGTGAAACAATCGCAGGCGCCAAACTAACTAATTCACATACTGCCTTTTCCACGTCACTGAGGCTCACAGCACAAACGTCACACTGGGTTTGCGTAATGATGACACTGGGTGAGATTTCATCCAACAGAATGGAGTCGACTTTGTACACAGACAAGCCGTCTTTGACAATCGTTCGAACTTGGTCGTCAATCTCAGCGCTGGAAGATTTCGTCATGATCTTTGAAGATGAGCATATGGGGATGTGCCCAATCGTCCGTGGGTAGTCACACTCATGAGATCTGCCGACGAGGCTTGATTCAAACCCTAAAGCACATACGATTTCTGTGGCGCTTGCAATGAGAGATACGATTCGGTGGCTCATCATGCTCAATTTTGAAGTGGAGACTCGTAAAGTGTCTGGTATTTTGACAGGCGCGCTATAACCTGTTTTTTCCAGAGCTGTTGCGACTCTTTAGTCAGGCTGAAGTACGCGAATATTGCACAAATCAACGCCGTGTATGCAGTTCAATATGATTGACTCAGGAAAGTCATGGAGGCAATAAAATGATATAGCAAACATGTATTGTAACTGTGCAAGGAATGGGTGTAGGTCCTCCCCTACACTGTGCAAACGGAGGTTGCAAACCGCCCACAGCTGCGTCATTAAAGAGGTGTCGCGGTGAACGTTATGGGAAAACGTAGGCATTGAAACCAATTAGGTGGGGGGCGTAGAGTCGAACGATAGTGAACCATGGATGATGTGTCGAAAAGAGATAAATGATAGTCAATTCCGAGCTGAAAAGGCTCTTTCGGGGCATTAACGACCTTCTCACCCGATGGACGATGCGAAATAGCAAATGGTTTAGGGGCGTTGGAGACGATCATGGCGATGGCCGGATAAGTCTTGCACCTCAAAATTTTGGGCAGTTAGTAAACTGGAAGTTTCTTTATGATCCACCTTTGCTCAATTCCAAACTCCGTACTGGAATAGCCGTGTGAGTTGAGAGGCTCACGCACAATTCCGAGAGAGCCGAGGGGTGAGATTCCCCTCGGCTACTTGACAGTCCCATTGCAAACCTATGTGTTATCTTCTCGAGCGATGTGAGTAAGTTCACTATGTCTGAAGACGCACATAAGCCTGTTCGTTTCGCGATCGCCCACCTGTTCACCACTGGTCGTGACCCCTCACGGGACTCCATTCTCCATGTAGCCTGCAAAATATATTCAGAAGACACGACGCCCCAGATAGATGACTGGATTGTAAACCCAGGGGAGACAATCAAAAAGGGCATGTGGCGCCGCCTATGGAAACGTACAGGAATTGGCACCCAAGAGGTAAAAGAGGAGCCATTATGGGGCGAGATTCGAGATAAAGTACTCTCATTTCTGGAGGGCGTGGATATGATATTTGTGCGCAACTCGGATGTAAAATCCAAATGGTTTGAAGGGGTATTGTACAACGAAATGTCTCCGCCGGTTCTGATTGATTTAATGGAGATGTACCAATTCTTCCAGCCGGCAGAACCTGTTCCGTACTCCGATTCTGATCTGATTAGAATCGGGGAATTTAAGCGAGTAAGTGAGCGAGACCGCAAGTTACATAGAGTACTGGCCGGGATGACCAGTGTATTGGACAGCATACTCAAGGTCATACTAAAACGTGAAAACAATAATACAGGGGACTATCATCTAGTCTACAGCATTCTCCACTGGGCATTGTCCGTCGAGGGGAATTCTCCTGACTTTCGTGCACTATTCAAAATTGCTGCGGTTGCTGCTAGAATACAGTGGGCCACAGTAGTCCAGATGGAAGGCATTTATTACGATAGTCCAGTGAAGCTGGAAGAAGATCATTTGCGACGACTTATCATCAATTGGATGCCTTCTGAATTGATTGAGAAGGATCGGATGCTTTTTGACGAGAGCCTCATAGGTGCCGAGATACCTAATCGAGATCCAAATGATGCCAGTACGAGCAAGCTGTTGCAGGCGCTCAGATTTTTATTATCGTTTGCTGATGAGGAAGGAGAGGATACGGAGCGACTTGCAAATGCAGTGAACACAGTGGAAAGCCTGCTAGCAGAGCTTCGGGCGCATGTGTACAAGGTCTCCCGGCAATTGCACGCTGCGTCCTATGCCGCAGATCCTAAGGATGATACGAAACCAACAGCGAACTGGGAAGATTTTTCCTCTGCATTAATAAAGTTAGACACATGCATGGAAGAGATAGAGAAAGAACTCGGCGATGTTTTAAACTGCCGACTTTTTTCTGGTTGGGCTACAAGCACCTTCCCCAAGATACGAGAACAGGTTGAGGGCTCATTCAAGCGGACAGGAAGGCTACGTAGATCCTTGTCGGATGCACTACAGCCGTTGCTAATCTCCGGTCTATGTCATACTGATCCAACATTTCGTCAAGCGGCCATTCGAGTTTTGCAGCAATTCCCAAAGATAGGTCACGAGTACTTTACCCGTACCAATTCCATTCGAGATGAAAGCCTCCGGCTTGCATATGAACTTGCCAAGGATTTTAGGTTATCGGTCACGGGTGCGAAACTCGATAGGCGGGAAGAACAGAGAAAGTATTCCCGCTTCATTCAGGGAGCCGTGAATACTGGAGGCTCATACGCTATAGAGGCCGGGACGGGAACTGGGAAAACGCTGGGATATCTCATTCCTGGATGTGAGCATTTGCGCATAAATAAGGAACGGCAGGTTGTGGTGGCCACTGCCACGATTAATCTGATGGATCAAATTGCAATCAAAGAATGGGCAACGCTTGCCTCACAGCCAGGTTCTCGGTATCATGACCTAGAGATTGCAATTCTTAAGGGAAAACGGAATTACTTGTGTGTGTCAGCTCTGAAGAGATTATTCACTACTCTTGATTCGCTTGATAAAAAGGGATACAAATCTCAGGAGGATGGAGAGTTGCTTCATTCGGACGACCGAATCGCATGGCTGTATCTGTTTCAAATCCTCACCCACAAGAATGGTCAATGGGATAATGTGGGTGACTTCACAAAGAAGTATCCTCGAATTTCAGAGAAGTTTGAAGCAGATTTAGATGCTGAGAGCGTATGTAAGCCCAAGCTATGCGGGATGGATAAAAACTGTTCATATCCACAAGCAGTGCGCCGGGCTCAATTCGCCCATGTATTGATTACTAATCATCACAAGTTGACCAAGCTTGAGGATGAAATCCAGAAACGCGCCTCTGTATGCATTATTGATGAAGCTGATCAGTATCCAGACAATTTACGAAGTGCACTGAGCGAAGGCCTCGTAAAGAAGGATGTGATGGATTTTGTCCGTAGAGTGGCAGGAACAACGAATCGCCGTGGCTTTGTGCAGATATTGCGTGATGGGCTAGAGGGAACTCGATCGCGGGGGATGAAAGGAGCGAGTCAATACTTTGACAGGCCGCTTGACATTCTTAGGAAGATCGAAGAGTCTTGTCATCAAGTAAAAGAATGTCTTTGGAATTCGACAAAAGTATCAAAGAGTAAATATGAAATACGATGGAAAGACTTGTCACTAGATCATCAGAATACTCTGCATGATATTCTCAAGGACTTGGATAAACATCTTAGCATCATTGAACTTGAGTTTAGACAAATACTGCAATACAATCCGAATATATTTCGTGTAAAAAAATCCAAGTTCTTCGATCGTGTGAATAGATATGCCTATGACGCTGAGGAATTCGGCGGCGTCGTGAAGAGTTTAATTGCTGCGATTCCGACTGATGAATTTGTTGTGACCTATCGACAGAAGTCCTACGACTGGACAATCTCTAAAATGCCCTTCAGCATCGGGAGTAATGTTAAAACCACTATGAAGGGCTTCGAGACAGTCGTGTTGACATCTGGCACATTGTATGTTGACAATACTTTGGATTTGCTATTACTAGAGTTATTAGATGATGAAGCATCGAGCAATCCATTCGTGGCTGACTTAATAATCACGTCTCCGTTTCACTATGACCGGCAAGTCCACGGAGCCGCAACTGGATTCATTGAGCAATATAATCGCAATAATTCCAATGAGAAATGGAAGCAGGGGATCCTTGAAACCATTGCTCTCCAGTCTGTGGCACAGGAAGGTCGAACTTTGGTTTTATTTACAAGCTGGGATGACATGCAGGATATGTATGATCGTATTCATCCGGTATTGCAAGAATTCGGGATTCCCTTACTGTTACAGGATAGAGTGGGGGGTAGCGAAGCGATAATTCGAGAGTTTTCAGGGCTGGAGGAGAGTGTACTATTTGGCACTGATCGCTTCTGGGCAGGGGTAGACTTCCCAGGACCAACGCTGAGTCAACTCATGATTGTGCGACTCCCCAACAAAAACCTGCGAAACCCACTTGTTATAGAACGCAGGGAACGATGGCGACAAGATACATTCTGGGATTTCTGGTATGCTCAAAATACTCGGCGCAAACTACGTCAGGGGTTCGGGCGTCTCATACGGAAGGAGGGTGACAGGGGACTCTTCGTAGTCCTGGATAGTCGCATTCTGCTTGATTCTAGAATGACAGCTCATCAACAGGCTATCCCTGTGGAGCTCAATTCAGAATTTAAGAATGCTATTGAGTTGGCGAATTGGTCCGTCCAAATCCCAATCATTGATGAGCGGACTCGTCTCGTCCGCGAGATCGAAGAACGAGACATTGATTTAGAGCAGACTTATCAGAGACTAGAACTGATGCTCCAAGGGTGACCGTCACAGATCCCGGGAACTGGAACGAGCCCATGGTGCTCGTTGGGTCATCTTGCTCATCAGATGATTATACCGCTTGATAATTCACTTACTGAGCCAGCACCACGTTCCCATATGATTACCCCACTTTTCTTTCAGCCACTATCTAATTCGCTTTGTTTAGTTTGTTTAAGGTGTAGTTTTCCAAAATTTCAATGTCCAGGGAAGGCAGGTAATGGCTGATAGCCGTCGAATTGTACTGGTTGGACCGATGTACCCTTATCGTGGAGGTATAGCACATCTGTCTGAAACCATGGCCGCATGCCTTCTGGAACGTGGACATACGGTTCATGCCATTACCTTTACGCGCCAGTATCCGGCACTTTTGTTTCCAGGTCGGACGCAATACGAAACTGGAAGGATCGTAGAGCGCGGAGTGGAGGCAGAGCGTCTGATTGATACCATCAACCCGTTTTCCTGGTGGAGAACAGCCGGACGCATCCAGAAGCTGGGGGCTGAGGTGGTCATTTTTCGCTATTGGATTCCATTTTTCGCCCCTGTATTCGGTACCATCGCACGGATTCTTGCACGAAAAAACATCCAATCACTGGTTGTTGTTGACAATGCGCTACCACACGAGCGGAGGCCGGGTGACGTGGTGCTGGGTCGTTATTTTTTTAGGGCGATGCGAGGGTGTGTTGCAATGTCTTCGGCAGTGGATAGAGACCTAGATCAGTTGGGGGTTAGTTGCTCACGTGCGCTCGCGCCTCACCCGGTATATGACAGCTTCGGCAAACCCTCAGACCGTGCCAAGGCACGCGAAAAAATGGGGCTGGCCGGGGACTTACCCGTGATCCTTTTCTTCGGTTTTGTACGCCGGTACAAGGGCTTGCATGTGCTCCTGGAGAGCATGCCGGCAGTTCGCGATGCACTGCCGGATGTCCACCTGCTTGTCGCAGGAGAATTCTATGACGATGAAGATCCCTACCAGAAAAAAGTAGAATTGCTTGATCTGCAAAATCAGGTAAAGCTGGTCAATCAGTATATCCCCAAAGATGAAGTAGCGGATTACTTTGCCGCTGCTGATGTTGTTGTTCAGCCTTACTTGTCTGCAACCCAAAGCGGCGTTGCGCAAGTTGCATATCAGTTTGAGGTTCCAATTATTACCACGGATGTTGGCGGACTCGCCGAAACTGTACCCCACGAGGAGGCCGGACTCATTGTGCCTCCCGATGATGCTGCCGCATTGGCCAATGCCATCGTGCGGTTTTTTGTGGATGATATGCAGGCTGGCCTGACGGCAGGAGTTCGGCGGCAAAAACAGTCCTTGGGATGGAACCAGTTGTTGGATGCTATTGAATCGGTAATGTAGCCCATGAACGCACTTGCAGGCGGAATTCACCGCGAGAAACGGTACAGCTACATTGCTTTTGTTCTGTTTTTTGCGGGTTGTCTGTCGCTTAACAACGTGGAAGTTCCCCCGGTAGGGTCACCGGAAGCTTCATCGTGGCAACCGATAAATGTGATTGAAGATGCCCGTCAGTTGGCGCTGTTGGTGGAATCCGGGATACCAGAAGATGTAGGGGACTATTTGTCGGCTCAGCTGGCGGGATTACAGCCAGCATTCGGGGACTCTTTTACGATTACACTGCAGGAGCCAGGGCGTGTGGTTTTCAGCGCGTCTTTTGGTAATGTGAAAAATCCAGGCAAAATGTTTTGGGCGGATCCTCGATCTGCATCAGGCGACTATACCGCAACGACGCTCGTTTCTGCTGAAAAAAGTGTGTTCCACGAGGGAATGGCTGTGGTGATGCCAAAGGCGCTGCTAACGTCAGACCGCATCGAAACACTTTTGGGTCGTGGCGCACGAGTCATCTTCGAAGTAGGTGATGTACATAGACGATTAACAACCGCAGATAGTACTGGTGTGTTACTTCTGCAGGTCACACCAGAAGCCCTGACTAAAGTAGCCGGATTGCATGCAGACAGTATTGCAGAGCTTTCATCGGGCGCGCAGTATAAGCTCCCCAATGCGATAGATGTTGAAGTACGGATGCGAACGTATGGATCCACTTTAAATGCGTTAGGATTTATCGCCGGGCAAGACCCGCATTATGCATCCCAATTAATCGTCGTAGTAATAGATCCCGGTTCCGTAGAAGTGTTTTCCGAGGCAAATAGCTCTCAATGGGTACCCGCAGCTATTCTCCTGGAGCTCGCTCGAAAGTACGCCACGGGAAGCGCACACCGTGCATTCCCGAAACGGTCTATACTGGTTGCCGTGGGTACAGGAGCAAGTCTACACGCAGTATTTACGCGCCCAATATGGCTACGGCAAAATATCTTTGCCATACTATCGCTGGGGAAAAATGGGGACAGTTATATCCGAGTAGAGAACGATGATGTTGCTCTCAGGGGGTATTCTTTCCCTCACATGAATGAACCAGAGGCGACGGAAGTCTACATCACATCGGTATTGGATGAGATCCACAATGTATTGCTAGAGCTTGACGGATTGCCGCTGGATCACGAATTCAATGGGAACGACAACTCAAACTAAATCAACTCCAACCGATTCGGTAAATCCCAATATCCCTCGCTCTAAAAAAACAGTCAGACAGAGACATGGGAGTAATCCGTATTTTTTGGCACTACGAAATGGTGAAATCGGGTTAGACAGCAAGGCACAGCCCAGCCTCACATTTACATTTCCCACATCCAATCTTCTCCAATTCCTATGTAGTCATGCAACGATCAGCAAGCCTAATTCAATAATATCAAGAAATCGAAGTTGCGTTGTCAGAAATAGAAAACAATTTGGCGGCGATGAGACAAAAACAGAGCGAGATTGTTCATTCGGAATACTAACTAGCAATAATCGCCAAAGATGCTATTGCGTAGATTAAATAGACAGGCACATCTCAATATGCACATTCAATAACGCAGATTACTCTGGGAAAAATATAGATACCTCAGTGAGCAAGGAATTAACCATCATTTAGAACACCAAGTAAAGCATCCATGGGTACCGTAATAAAAAACTACAGATTAGACTTGAGTTTAGGCACTACAAGTATTTCCCCGAAACCTAAACACAATACAACACGTCTTGAATTAATCGCCCCAGTTGTAAGGCAGTCGGTAGAATTAGCAATGCAATTGAATGCTAAACCCAACGTTACCGATCTCGAATTGATTGACGCTAATTTCTGGGGTGCAGTGCTTCACGGGAAGCGTCCCGACCTGGATGTGCGAACTTTATGTTTCAGCCACCTATATGGAACGGTGACTAGATATTCTAACGCGGTACTGAGTCTGATTGAAAATTCATATGGAGACGTAGCATTTGGACTACTAAGGTCTGTCATGGAGGCGCATGCAAAATGCCACCACATCTCAAAACACATGCAAAGCAGACCAGAAATCTGCCGAGACTACGTTGTTTCATGTCATTTGGTGGACATTTATAGAGGTTTTGTAGATGGAGTCAAACTTAGAAAAAGGCACAATATGTCTTCTATGGCAGAGACACCAAAAGAGCGTCATCAGAAATCATCCAACGGTAAAGAATATTACATTCCTCTACTTACTTATCCCCTCATTGAAGAGATGGAAGAAAGGTATAAATCCTTTCCCCATCCACTTGCATGGGTGAGGCCAGACTTGAAGTCACAAACAAGCATTGCCTCGTTAATTGAGGGTGTTGACAAGAAATATGCCAAATTATATCATATGTGTAATCCTGAGGTGCATGGTGCTTATTCTGGTATACCTCGGTATGCAGTGGTACATTCAGACACGCCCTTACGCTTCATTCCGTTTAGGGGGTGGGGTAAAGGAACATTCTTTGAAGACTTCAAGGAGGCAGAGTTTGACTACATCGTCACCGATATACTGGTGTCTGCCACCCATTTGCTACCTATGTTTGTGCCAACAAACAAATTTAACCACAAGGTCGATACTATAGTCGAAAGAGGTAAGCGTGTACTTGACAATCTACTCGGACGCAGTAATGCTTGCGAAAGCTGAACATGCAATAGACACGATCAAAACGTTGCGGGGAAGAGAATTATAGGGAACCTTAGACCAACAAGACGATGGACTCTTTCAAAACGCATGGGAAATTCTACACGCCTGGCTGGATGGTAGACGATATGCTGGTTCCTCCCCCCTATACAAGGAATCTCTCTAAGACATTTAATCTTCAGCCTCGAGCATATCGGAGAATGCAGCGGTTCGGCGATACATCGCTCAGCACTTGCCAAGCCCCACTAGTGTCTGCGAGTCAGGGAACTACGGTTTCAAGACTTGTGCACTGACAATGTTTTCGGCTCCAAGTTCGTCCGTGGTGATGCCGTAGAGCAATCCGTTCCGCACGATCGGTTCAGGATTTGATTCTAATGAGAACGGAAGCCGAATTGCTCCTAGAAACCGCCCATCGACATCAAACAGATCAAAGAGAAAACCCTCATCATCGGGGGACTCGGTTAATCGCATTACCCAAAGATTACCTTCGTCGTCACAAAAAAAGGAAGACGTGACAGGCTTCGTATCCGGGATCTTTGACCAGTCTATCTTCCCTCCCTGACGGGTAAACCAGTTTAGGTTCTCGCGGACCTCCTCCAGGTCTGCGGGTGTCACCGGAATCGGATCATGGTCAAGTGTGACCCTTCGCAGCGTTGTCCCACTGGCTGTAATTTCGGCTAGCTCGTATTTGTCGGTAAGAAGCGTCCAAAAATTACCGCTCGGAGAAAATCTCCATTCAAAAGATCCCCGAAACGGAATGCTCGTTGCCATCATGCCACCACCATCAGTAACTAATTCGAATTGCTCACGGGGCTCAGAGCTCTCGGGAATCGGTATCGTATCAAGCGGAACGAAATCCTGACTGAAGCGGGCCAGTGCAAGATCGTAATCGTCCATTACTTCAACTAACACTGCGGCGTTGTAACGGCCAAGGGGATCCATGCCGCCTGGATAGGGAAAGTAACTCCAGCCCGTGCTAGCGATACGTGTCCCGTTCAGGTAGTTTCCGGTTGCGTCCAGAAAAGTGAGCCGCCCCTTCTGCATTTCCATGACCCAGATCTGGCCGTTTGCGCTCAGGTCAAGCGCGTGTGCTAGTTCAAATTCTCCCGGTCCAGTGCCTTGGCCCCCGACCGTGTGGACCAATATGCCGTCCGAGTCGAAGACATGGATCGCTTGGGTTTGGCGGTCGAGTGCATAGATCCACCCTCGCGCATCTACATCAAACGAGCGAATGCTTCCTAACAGAAGCGCATCATCACCCGTGTCCCTCCCGATCCGGACTTCTTCTACGACCTGCCAAGCTTCTTCCGGTGACCAAACTGCCCCGCCTGTATTTCGGACTATGATTTCGCCGGAAGCAAGCGTATCAATGGTGCCGGACCAGGCATCACCAGAATCGGAGTCGGTTGATCCGCAGCCGGTGCAAAGCAGCGTGAAGGTAAAAGCAAGAGCGCAGAGTGTGGAGGGTACAGTAGTACGAGGCATGTTGGATGTAGTGAGTGAGTGGGGCAGGAGATGCTTCAGCCAACGGGTTTCACCGTTTGGTTATTGCCTACGAGAATGGCAACCAATTTGACTGCCTCCCTTATAGCCTCCCTAGGATACGATGTTTCCCAAGATGCGGGGCTTTGGGGGGTTAAATGAACTGCTGCCAGGGGGAATTAGTTCGGGTTCTGCTTCAGTTCTGCAAAGCCTCTATGCCTGCAACGGCTTGAATTCCAGTATTCAGTCAGGATGCACAGTAGACCGAGCGAAAGAAGGTCCCGGCTAGAAGAGCACGCCAAGCATGATTGCCCAGCCCTGGTTAGTTAGTACGGAGTCGCCTGTTTCGGAATGTGGCTTAGTCACATCGTTACGACCTCGAAAAGATCGGGCCTCAATCGTGTAGCGCTGACTGGCCAGATATAGATCCAGGCCTGCCCCGAACATGAGGCCATAATCAAAAGTCTCAATTGAATCGTCTTCTTCAACAAAGATTTGCCCATCTGTGGTAGACTCCGCAATGATTACCGATTCCAAGGCATACAATGCCGCTCCTCCGAGAAAAATCCGCGGTCTGACAGTTCCCGAAGATTCAAATCGGAATTGTCCCAGGATCGGAAATGTGAGATAAGATGATCTGCTGGTCAGTATCCCCGGGAAGTCATTGTACTGCACCCGGGTTTTTGCGCCCATCCGATAGTAGAGCACCTCACCTACTGCACTAAGCCCTCTAACAATTCTTAGTTCCGCAGCGCCACCTCCTACGAGACCCGCAACATTCTCCCATGTGGTCGGGCCGGAGGCGAGGTCACCGGAAAACGTAGTTTGAGTCATGCCAAGCTTCATCACTCCCGTAATGCGTTGCGCATTCGAGGGGGCAGCTAGCAACAACGCTACGGACAGCAACAGTAGCAATTTGAGATTCTGCATAGAAACGAAATATCTCAATAGGAGGGGCCAAATCAGTATTCACAAAGATAACACGGGAATTG
Organism: Rhodothermaceae bacterium; assembly: GCA_009841335.1. Classification (GTDB taxonomy): domain Bacteria; phylum Bacteroidota; class Rhodothermia; order Rhodothermales; family Bin80; genus Bin80. Next base: position 102,654 of record VXLY01000078.1, read on the forward strand.
CTGCGCAGCGTAATGGGTTCGTGGTCTTGGACTGACGAATACGAAGGAGGCCAAGAATGGTGATACGAGCGCGTGCTGCACACGTATGTAGTCCTGGGGCATTCCCACATCACCAAAGCATAAGGACCGTGTTGCACTGCGCGATTTTGTCCCGTATTCATAGCACAGATAGAGCACATTCAGCGCTGTTCGATGTCTTGCCCGGCGGAGTGTAGGAGACGTTCCAACGCTTCCAGAACTTTTATCGGTTGCCCACAAAGCTGTACTGGGTCAAATTCCCGTTCCGTGTAATGTAGAAGTCATTCCGAAGGTCAGCTATCCAACAATGCAGGTTCTCCCATCCTATGTTCATCGCGTACTCACTGATAGCGGTGAATTCCAGAATGAGTGCTATTGGCTGGGTATACGTTGTGTAATCCTACGTGAGGAGACCAAGTACCCTGAAGTCTTCAAAAAAGCTGGTGTGTGCTGGGCAAACCATAAGCCTATCATCGACGTTACAACGGGAAAGCCAGTTGGCCAGGAATGTAGTCCGGCGGAGAGTCATGAAGGAAGACTTACTGCAATGAATCCTCATTTATTCTGAATTAACCCGTCTGAAGACATTGCATGCCAAAGTTGGCGAATTATGATGAATGTATCTGCTATTCTGCACAAGGAATCTCCCGAACTCAGAAGTATTGAGTTGGTACAAGCTTTTGGTTCAGGAGTGGAAGGTCTGCTATTTCTTGTAGAGTTGCCTGAAATACTGTGTTCAATCAAGGCTTTGATATGTACAACACGAAGGCAGAAAGGGTCGTACAATGCGATGTCCTCACTGTCATATAGACTGCTCAGTTCAGCTATCTTTGTGGCGTAACTATAACATCGTGCGGCCTCCCAGGAGCCCCATTTAACTACTATAAGCTCCTATAGACATGATACTGAAAGTTTCAGATAGCTTTCCTGCGCTCCGAGGAAAGATGCTCGGTGTGAGTCCATGGATTAATGAGCATTCAGAGGACCTGGATTGGATCACAATATCTGAGATGATGCCTTATGCCAACGAACTGAGATCCAAAGAAGCTTCTCAGGTTCTTGCAAAATTGAGAATCCAGACTGAAAAAACGCTCTTTGACCCTTCCGGGGTAACCAGAACCTCCAAGGTTGGGAATTTTACAAGAAGCTTTCCCTACAGCATCAAAGGGATTCAATTTGTTCATCCTGGGGCGATGTATAATGTTTCGGTAGCACCAAAAGAGAAATCAATAGGAGACTCTCATTCGTCATTCTCAACTCAATCCTACTCTGATCTCAAAAGTAATGGGAACGGCAAATCACATCTCGCTGACCGCTATGGGGATAGACTACTATCAAATATCTTATTACAACGGCCGGTGACTCAAAGTGATATTATTGATAATCAAATCGGTCTCAGCTTCAAAATTAGTAATGCAACTCATCACGAAGAGATATTTGATATTTTGATTTTTTCGGGGCATCAAAGTATTGCAAAGCGTCTGGAATACCTGCACGAATCAGCTCAAGATGATGATCCTGATGATCCTGATATGGACCTTCTCTCACTGCGAAAGTTGGCCTTGTTTTTCACAGATGTTGAAATCTCACTTCCTGATCCCGGGATAGTAATTAGCCATGACGGATTTTTGCAGGCTGAATGGTATTCAAGTAATGCAGCAGCCCTGATGCACTTCCTGCCTGATGGTAATATAGAATTTGCGGCAACGCTCACTACTGACGGACACGAAGGATCACAGGATATTCATGGTACTGGCGGAGCACAATTTGTACTAAAGGCTGTACTGCCCCTTATAAATCAACCGTAATGGTATGCTGGGCGATGAGATAGACGAAGAACACCACGTTTCAAGATATTGCAGTCCCCTATTAGTTGTCAATGGACTACCGGCAGCCGAAGCATTTTTCCTCAAAAGAGGAGAGAAGTGTCTGTCTGTGAATTGGCTTGAGTATTTCAACACACAGGACTTAGCACAAGCCATTGATCGTGTTCGTCAAGTATTCATTGATAAAGGCTACAGAATCAAAGTGAAAGGAAGGTTTGCTTCATTTCAGGTACGCATGGTAATAGAAATAATTTCGTCTCACAGTCGTATGTCTGCCAAAATCATACATAAGCCTGAAGAACTTGACCCATCGCACTGTGGTGTAATTGGATATACTGGACACTCCACTACGGACAAGTTAATTGCATTGAAAATTGCAAAATTAGCTCGTGCTGGGGACATGTATCCAGGAAAAATATCGTAGTAAAGCTCATTACAAACCCACTGAACCTCTTGCATAATTCCCTCGTTCGGAGGCGAATATCGCTCTGGAATTACTTGTGGGCATATTTGCAGGTTGGATGGGATTATTTGGAGAGGCTCACTGTATCTACGATTTTGATTTCTTTACGAGTCTCTTGTGGCACTTCTGTTGTGTTGGATAGGGGTTTTTAAGAATCCCGAATTCGTTGTTTTCGTTTCACTGCATCTGATCGACCGTAGATGCAAATTTTCTCACAATTATGGATCCGATGGTAGGGTGGCTCAGTGGCTACATTGCTGGAAGGATAATTGACACTGGAATAAACAAGTTTAACGAGTGGAGAAAGAGAAAGCCACTTGGACGAGAGATTATCCACCCCACAGGCGGTGAACAACCCCGCCAGGTTGTTCCAGTTGTTGTTATAATCAACGGACTTGACCCCGAACGGGATGCCGTCCCCAATGAGAAAGATTTTCCAGGTCCGATTCAAGTGCTGCTCGCCGAACCGCATCTCAAAGAGGTATCAAAACTCATGGAGATGGGGCAAGCCAAGGACGCACTTGCATACGCCAAAGAACGAATTCAAGAAATCGACGCTGCTCTCGAAGAAGATACTGGTCCAGAAAATCGTTATGTGGAGGCACTACGCACGTATCGTCAGCAACTTCTGTTTAAGGCTGCATCAGCGGCTAGTTGGCTAGGTGACATTGAGACTGGCCGCGCATTTTGGTGGAATGCTCTCAGTCTTGGTTCAATAGATCCTAAATTGCATAAGCAAGCCGTGATAACTCTCTCAAATGTTGGGCTCAAAGACGAACTCCGGCACTTCGTAGAGAAGTTGGATCAGGAAAGCGAAGTGTATAGGAAGCTTGCCGCTCCTTGTCTTGCTTATCTCGAAAAAGACTGGCCCAAGGTAGATGAACTGCTTGCTGATGCCCAAAGTGCAGACCAACTCATCCAGCGTGTCGAGGCCCGTCTTCAAATCATAGATGCTAAGGACATTGAAGCCGTGAAGCTTACGGCTGAACTCTTGGATCAAACTGACCATGAGACTACTCTTCCGGTCGTTAATCTCATTCGCGTCCAGTTGACGCTTGACCTAATTACGCGGGTAATCGGAGAGTATACTCCCCTTGATTATGACCGTTGTCCCCTCATCGACAGTCTGCTGGATCGTATAGATGTGGCATTGGAGACGACAGAGCCGGATTCCTTCTTTCGAGCACAAGCCCTAGGCTGCCTTAGTATAGCTGCGGAACTTCTCCGAGATGACAGTCTCAACGAGCGATTTGAGAGCGAGGTAGGAATGTTAGATGAGGAGATTCGTTCATCCGTTTTCCCACTTTATGATTCAGGGTCAGCGCCAGAAAAAATCCATCTCCTCCAAGCTGAAGGTCATTTTGACTCCAATAGGGCTACAATCCTTAAAGCTGAGTCATATCAAGATTCCGTGTTACCCGAAGACATTGAGGTTGAACTCTATGAAGCACTTTTCACTAGCGTGGACAAACAGCAGAGAAAGTATGCACTTCTTTTCCTCGTGCAACATCTTCGTCGAACGAACCGAATTGAAGACGCACAGCGACTGATTGATGCCACGCCGTTGAGGCCTTCAGATAATTGGCTCGTACGTACTGAGAATCTTCCTGCTGGTAAAACGCCCCTTGATTTGGTTGATGAGGTTAAGGCCTTTCCTCTGGACGTAGATGTAGTTGAACGGCTTGCCAAGTTTACTCTATCTATCGTCCGATTTACCTCTCCAGAGAACATTTCACCTGACAAAGCCAATTTAGAACGAGCTGAGGAGGCTATTCGCTGGACCACTCGTCTGGTAGAGATCCTGCCGTCCAGGTCATCAAGACTTCTTCATTCGTGGGCGCTTTACGCTGCCCGGCGTTACGATGAGCTCCTAGAGATCAGCCGCAATCTTGACCCTATAAATGCTAAGCAGCCCGCCGAATTTGAGGCATGGGCGCTTATCGGGCTTGGTCGAAGGAAGGAAGCCATTGATTGCTTTATCTCCGCCAGTAGGAGATTTCACGAATCTATTCGCTTTGTTGTGTATGCGGCACGTTATCTGTTGATCGAAAATCAACCTGAGAAGGCTGCAAGTCTCCTTAAGTCGCACGTTACTGCTGGCTCCCAAGACCCTGACATCTTGCTTTTATATGCCCAGTCAATCCATAGTCAGGCACCAAGTTCACAGGAACACGCATCTCAAGCGTTTGACTTGATGATTCGGGCATTTAAGCTGCAGCCTGATCCTGACACTGCTCAAATTGCTTGGCAAACGGCACGAGCCGCTGGAAGAGAGCATGAGGCAAGACGTTTCTTCGATGTAGTGACCGCAGAGATGCCTGTAAGAGTCGTAGAGACGGAAGATGACTTTTCCCAAGCCCTGCGGGCAGCAGGTGAGAATGGCGGTGTACTAATAGAGGGAGGTATTGACTATTTAGCCAAAATGGTCCAAGAGGATAGGAAACGTTCCGATTTTCTGGGAGGGCTTCTTCAAGCACATGCGCTCTCGTACACCGATTTTTTTCGGCATTCTGGACGATCTTGGGAATCATGGACTGATTGGACACAGAGATTTGAGCAGCGAAACCATAGAGACCAGATATCGTCGGGGGAATTCTCTGTTTTGGCAGAATGGCCGTCTTTACGACCAAGATATGATGGCCTTCATGGCGCAGAAGGCACTAAACTATTTCTTGATCAGACAGCAATCCAAACACTCGGCGTTTTGGGTCCGAAAACAGCAGAACAAATTCTGACCGCCTTGGGAAGATGTTATGTTCATGCGGGCACAATGGAAGGATTACGCCGGGATTTGACTCGAATCAACGGACATTTACGCGCTAGCAACGCAAGCCCTTACATCAATGCAGCGGGTTTTTTCCGCCAGAGGCCGGATGCCGTTGTAACTTACTCCGATGATATAGAAGCTGAGGCTCCGGATGACCCCAGCCTTGGACCGTGTCGAGTAGATCTCGGTGCTGCAATTTTGTACGGCGCACCCTACGTAACAGATTTAGACAATCTTGAAGACTGGCCGGAAGAGGCAAATAGTTTGAGGATATCGTCGGCAGTCCTCCTAGCCTCGCTCAATGAAGCTGGAGAAGTTACTGCAGATGACGCGATGGATGCGGCGAAAAAGCATCCAAATGCTTTTGAAGGATGGAATACGGCGATACCTCGACCAATTCCTGAGGCAATCGTATTTGACGAAAACTCAATCTTGGATTGGGTAGACACTGGATTAGCCAAAGTATTGGGAAATCGTGTCAAAGTAGGGCCATGGGTGTGGGTACGTATTTCCGAGGAGTCTTGGCGTCAGGAGGTCATAGAATTAGCACATGAACGACTAAAAGATACAAGACGGGTGCTTCAAGCTGCACTTGATGGAGGTGTCCTTGTTGAGATTGAGGCCAATGTTGATGCTAAGACACGGGAGGGGGCAGACGACGAGCCTTACAAAGAAGTCTTGCTCATCGCGGAATTCTGGTCGGGCGCTCTCAAATCGCTTCGAACTGCACAGTCTCACGGGCTTCAGCTCTGGGCGGACGACCGCTTCTATCCACTTTTGCTTAGGTTTGGAGGGCCTAGGAATATGGGAGCCGGGGTTCACGCGATTCGTGCTCCCTTCGTTGATTGGGCAGAGGCGATGCCTCCTCTTTCAACCATGGAGCTTCTAAATCAACTTTCTTCGGCTGGGCACCTGTCGTCAGCTGTAGCACAGGATGCTGCTGCCAAGCTATTCTCGCACGGATATCGGGCGGCTCACCCGTTACTTCTTGCACATACTCTCCGTCAGTATCCAGTGCCGACATCGGACCAACTCACGCCCCCTTTTCAAAAACTCGGCCAGGCAATAACAGAGATTTCCCAGTATTGCGCGGAGACCTTCGACGGTCTCTACGGAAATAGAGCCGGATTCATTCGTGTGGCATCTTTGCGTCTGGCAGAGCGACTAATTATTGGTGTATGGAAAGCTGAGGGCATGAGTAACGAGCAGCGCTGCACACTGGCCAGTGCATTCCTAGAAGCTGTTGAGCAGGTATTTGAAGGACTACATCCGAAAGGCACTAGTTTTCGGGCTGACCGAACTCCAATCAGTTTTTGGCAAGGGACAGCATACTCCCTTCAGATGATGCTTGTTACAAACAAATGCCCCTTTGAACGCTACTATGCTGCTCTGCGATGGTTCGGTAGAGCAGCAGCGTCCCGGGCAGATCAGCGAAATGAGGTTCTACGGGTGCTTGAGGACAATTTTCTTGATTCCCTGAAATATGCCTTCAGGGCTTTTGGAGGCAGCAATGAAGAAAATAGCTTGCGACAGATCATTGCCACTTTTGTTGCTCCCGCGTTTATTCCACTTACCAATGCCAGCTTCAATAGCATACTTGATCCCCTCCTCCGAAGGACAGTTAGTATGTTAGCGCGATTCACGGGGGGTGGACGTATCACAAAGAACTACTATCACAACTCTGACAGAAACGGTACTCCGCTGAAAGTATCGGAGGAAGAGGATGAGAAGGCTGCAGCCGAAGTCTTGGTACGTGTAATATCCGGCGATTCAAAGTATGCACGGTTCATCTGGGGCATTGATTTAGTCTTCAGTTATACTCATCCAGTTCCAGAAGAGTGGACCGATGAGGGATTTCCCTCCGGTCAAGGAATCGGAGTGGATGTTCGATGTCCACTATTCACACTGTTATGGTATGGTCCTCGCGTTTTGCGTGAAAACATCATTCTTCTTCTTGTTTACCGTCTGGCTGTAATTGATCCCGTTCTTGCTTACCGGATCATTCTAGTAGAAGATGACCTGCTCAGTGACGATGCAGAAAAAGTGCAAGAAGCCCACGATAGACTGGGGGTTGAATTGTTGCGAAGTGGATACTTTGATCTTCAGCGTGACCTTGTTCACGCTGTGCAGCGCTTCAGACTGTACGATGCAGATGCCTTTTCTCAGTTCATAGGCTGGATTGGAGAAGATGCCGCCAAAGCTTTGGCCAATCACCTTACAACTCCCGATGTGTGGCAGAATGGCCCCGTATTACTACCAAAAGCGCATTTGCTCGGTTGTGCCCTATTAACCGAACAATATGACGATGGGCCCGCTGTAATTGAGCATGTTGAGCAACTAATTAGTGCGAACAACGATCAGAACAAGCAGAATACTGCTGCACCAAGACTGACAGAATGGCTGGAGGATAAGGTACGAGTTGCCGAAAAAGCTAACGACCCATTCGTTGCTGCTTGGGCATTTCGTGCAGTCCTGTTGGGTCTTTCGACGGTGGACCAAGACCTTGAGTTGGATATCGATGGGCGTTCGGTTAATGTTTCAGATTGGGCTGCAAATTATGTAACAACCGCACTCGCCCCAAATGTCAACCAGCCTTCTGAAATTGAGCAACGGATGATTGATCGCCGTCAATTCGCATCAGCAGCATTATTACTTGCTACGTTCATCTGTAGTGGGTACAAGCATCTGGAATTTTACGACCAGGGCGAGGATCCTCGGGGAACATGGTTGGTGCACGTATGGCTTATGGCAACCAAGCTCCACATTGCTTTGATTGGCCTAAGGGGAGGATTATCGAATGCCGCCGACGCAGCTGTTAAGGCTGTGCACGAACTTGAACTTGACACATCAGATGTTCCCGTCATTGATGCATTTGATCCGTTCGCATTTGGTTCTAGCGGTGATGATATCGGCATAGCGCTCACTTTGACGGCCATGTTGAAGGTGGTTCGCCAATTTCCTGATAAAAATCAATGCCCGACTTGGTGGAGCGATACGATTCAAAGTCTCGTGGAAGAGTTAGCAAATGTAGCTTCGGACAAAACTGTTCCGAGCGACGAGGAGTGTGAGAATCGCTTTGGATTAGCTGTTCCCCTTCGCGCACGGCCAATTGCTCAGGAATTGATAAAGTCCTTGTCAATTTCGAGATAGCCTCAATCGCGGCTTCGAGCTCCCGAGTACCGCGATGCGTTGCTCTCAGTACTTGAATCATTGCGATTCACTCCACCATACCGTAACTTTTCTTGACCTAAATGTTCATGTGACTTCATGTGACGAAGCATGCAGTTTTACGAGGATTTAGGTATTCATACCCAAACCAACTACGAGAAAAATGAGCGACACCAATAATACCTCGGCTATCGATAGCAGTAAACTTGAAGACTTTCAGAGGAGAATTTCTACAATTGAGGACAGGCTTCAACGAGGTTCCCGCCTTCCTAGTTTCTTGAAGTCCAAAAAGGCTTGGACTGCAATCATAGGAACCGCTGGCGGGGTTCTTGCCCTTTTTGGCTTTGAGGATCTTTCTAGCTCAGAGTTAGCTACGGCATTATCTCCACTAGTAGCGTATATCATTGGTCAAGGCATAGCTGATACTGGAAAGGAAAAGGCAAAAATTGAAAGACAAGCTTAACATAGACCTGCTTCAACGTCTAGAATCACTCAGAAATATCAGCCATCATACTGGGACAGTAAATAAACACTAAGTGTGCTCACCACATTTGTCCGCCCTTGAATTCTCAATTTGTTAAATCGTAAGTTGATACGGCTGACTGTTTCTCCTAAAATCAGCTACCCATCAGAGCTTTCGAGGTTAGTGGGTGTTCGGGTAATGTTGTTGTCCTAGATCGCTTCACTACGTGGCAATACAGCCTGCCGCAAATTCGGGCGTATCGTGGGATACCCCCACATAAAAGGCGCAAGTATTTGTCGGCAGGTCGTAGTGCCCGTAGGGGATGGCTATGTCGTCTGCATAGAAGCGGAAATCATGGCTGCAGACCAACTTGGGGGTGCGTCTGTAGCATTTACCGGTATTAGTAAGGCACCCTTGGAATTCTTTTTTCGTGGTATCTACGCTGATAATGCGAAGTTCCGTGTTAGTGGAGCACTTCCGTAGTGAAGCAACGAGACTGAACCGTTGATAGCAGTCTGATGGTTCGTCATGTAGAGTCCCTCAGGCATTGAATACTGAACCACGAGTTCGCTTTGCTGTGGTTGTAGTTCGAAGTTCATGATGTGGTCACTTGCACAGTTGGGGTTTTGTAAATCAACACTGAAGCAACAGCCCTGTCTCTCTCGTGCGTGTGCTTACTCTTGGGCTCGGAGGGAATCATGGAACAGGGAGCGGGGGCTACCGTACGCCTGTGAGTCTTAACGCATGGTTGATGGCTATATCAAGGGAGGAGGTTCGTCATATTGCCAAGTTGGCCCGACTGGAATTCACTGAGGCCGAAGAGGAGACTCTGGCTGAGGACATGAGTCGCATACTTGACTATATGGACATGCTCAATGAGTTGGATACTTCGGAAGTTGAACCCATGACGCATGTACTGGATCTTGCTCATGTCGTGCGCACGGACTCCGTCGAAAAGCGTATCAGTCAAGAAGACGCCCTCAAGAATGCGCCGGATACGGATGGAGAGTATTTCAGAGTACCAAAGGTCATTGGATAGCGTCCGTCTATGGCCAGATTAAAAGCGACGCGTTATCCCCAGGGACCACGGTCTTGGTGGGCGATGCAGCCCCCGCTATTCCAACACACCGTCTGTGCGGTCGTGTTGCTGGTGGTTGCCATGTATTTCTGCTGGCCAACCCTTTTCAGTGGCAAGAGCTTGGTTGGAGGCGATATTGTTCAGTGGAGGGCCGCCGCCCAAAGCATGTTTGAATACCGTCAGGAAACCGGTGAAGAGCCGCTGTGGGCCGCCAACCTGTTTGCAGGTATGCCAGGGTATAACGTTTCTCCGCCCGCACTAGTCCCCCAAATAGACGAAATCCCTCGTGCGATCCGGCGAATATCATGGCCCTTTTCGCATGTGATTTTCATGCTGATGGGGACCTATATATTTGTCTGGTACCTGCTCCGTGATACGCTAAGCTCACTGTTAGCGGCCTGTGTGTACGGAATGACGACCTATTTGCCCGTCATACTCGTGGCTGGACATAATACCAAATTCGTCGCGCTGGCTTTTGCTCCGTGGCTGCTCCTGGCGTTTATCCATGGAATGCGAAAACCAAGCCTGATGGCCGGCTTGTTGTTTGCTGTTGCACTGGCGGCGAACCTGCGTGCAGGGCACGTACAGATTACGTACTACGTCACCTTTATAGCTCTTGTCTGGTGGATTGTGCTCGCCATAGAGGCGTGGCGACAAAAGAAACTGCCTCCGTTCCTGAAGTCGACAGGATTGCTGGCTATGGGGTCAGTGCTGGCGCTCCTCATGGTGGCTGAGCATTACTGGCCCACGATTGAGTATAAGGAATACAGCATAAGGGGCATGTCCTCTGGTGGGGAAGCTGGCGGATTGACCTGGGACTATGCAATGCGATGGAGTCAAAGTCCAGGGGAACTGTTAACGTTACTTGTAGCTGATGCTTATGGTGGAGGGGCATACTATTGGGGGACCAAACCGTTTACTGGTGGCCCCCACTATGCAGGTAGTATAGCCTTGCTCCTTGGTATCCTGGCCGTATGGCGCATCCGTTCACGCCTTGCAATATCGCTGGGGATCGCCGGTGGTCTGATGATACTTTTTTCTCTGGGGCACCACTTCGGAGTGTTGAATCGTGCCATGTTCAATTATTTCCCTCTGTATGATGCCTTCCGTGTTCCCGAAACTTGGCTGATTGCAGTGGTGTTGGTGCTGGCGGTTCTTTCAGCTCTCGGGCTCTCCTATATTGTGCGGCGTGAAGTATCTGTCGCCGCCGAACGCACAAAATGGAATGCCATCTATATCATATTTGGTGTGACTGGAGGGGTATTAATGCTCCTGCTGGCAACCGGGGGTTCGTTATTAGATTTCCAGCGTGAGGGAGAGCGTCAGCAAGTGATAACATATGTGGCTCAATCCGCGCAGCGAAGTCCAACTGATCCTCAGGTGGTTGCGGCCGCAGAGCAGCTTTTATCCGAACAACTTGTAGGTCCACGTAAAGATGCTTTTATGGCAGATTTGAGGCGCTCATTACTGTTTGTAGTCCTGACAAGCATAGCACTAGTTGCTGTCCGTCGCGGAAAATTGTCAAGTTGGGTATTTCAGGGGCTACTAGTGCTCTTAGTAGTTCTTGATTTAGGGGGCGTAGGACGCAGATACCTGGATACTGAGCATCTCAGCGTCTCAAAGAATCCAGCTCAAAGCATAACAACGTTTGATGTAGATGAGTATGTACTTGAACAAGAGGGGCAGTTCCGTGTGTTGTCACTCGAGAGTCTGGATCAAACTGGGTTGGGGCGTCCATCATTCCATCACGAGTCACTTGGAGGCTACAGCGCAGTGAAATTGCGTTTATATCAGGATTTCCTGGATAATATTCTCATGGATCCCAATACCTCTACGCCAAATGAGAATGCTCTCGACATGATGAATGTTCGATACATCCTGTCACAGGCGCCTGTCAGAGGGACCTCAAGTGCGTATTATGGTTCGGAGTCCGGTTTCAGTGTTTACGAAAACCTAGATGTGCTCCCACGGGCTTACCTTGTCGGGCAAACAGAGATCATTGAAGATCCAAGCGAAACGATGTATCGCGTCCAGGAACTCGATTTCGATCCCGCAGTGACCGCTATACTGCCCGCACCGATTGAAGAAGCAGTGACTCCCATTGATTCGTCCAGTACTGTAATCGTAAATACACTCAATCATGGTCCTCGACGAATTACCTATGAAGTGGAAACGGACGCGCCACGCCTGCTGGTTATCAGCGAAGTCTATTACCCGGCCGGCTGGACTGCTACGCTTAACGGAGAAAGTGTACCTATCCATAGAGCGAACTACCTTTTGCGCGCGGTTGCCATTCCTGCCGGAATACACACCCTCGAAATGAGCTTTGATCCTGCAAGCCAAATCTGGGGTAAAAGAATAAGCATGATTTCTACGATTTTCGTTTACGGATTAACATTGATTTTTCTCGGGTTTGGTGGTTACGGATATTTTCGGAGGACTAGAGGGTAATTGGCGGCCATAAACCAAGTGTGCGCATCAGTCTTGGGTAGCTTCTTGAGAGGTCGGTATCGCGGCGGATGCTATGGATCAGCTACTTTCTAGGGATAATCTGATGGTCTGCAATGTCGGTTCCGGGGAGGCCGCCTTGACCTCTCTCACAGCATTCGTGATCGAACCCTGAGAGAAGCATAAAATGGTTCTTATGAGAGCGGTACCTGAACAGGGCAAGGCTGAATCAAAGAAGTCATATCGGATTCTGATGATTCTGGATCAACCGTTTCCCCCCGATATCCGTGTTGAGAATGAAGCATGTGCCTTGGCGAAGGCGGGTTTTGAAGTCATACTACTGATTCTTGCTCCTGATACTAGAGCGCCCATTGAAGACTATCAAGGGTACACGATCGTACGTCGGCATGTGCCCGCAAAAATCCGGAACTGGATGCGAGGATTTGCGGGCACGATTCCCATCCTGTCCTGGTACATTGAGCGGCAAATCCAACAACTGCGAAAGCAGTACAGCTTTGATGTCATTCACGCACACGACTTGTACATGTGCGGTGGCGCACTAAGGGCAGGCAAGCGCCTGGGCATTCCGGTGGTAGCGGACCTACACGAAGTTTGGACTGCCGCTCTGGCACAATATTCATGGAGTACCCGGTTTCCGGGCAAGCTGTTCATAAGTCTTCGTAGATGGAAAGCACTGGAGAAAAAATGGACCGACAGTGCTGAGCGCGTAATTGTCACTGCCGATACGATGCGGGACCATTACATTGAGCTGGGCTGCCCCGAAAAGAAAATAACCGTTCTACCAAATACTATTAATATTGAGGCCTTCGACCGGTACCCTGTGAAAGAAGACATTATTGAATCCCATAAGTCTGAGTACACGCTGGTTTATACCGGGGGGATTAACTTACATCGTGGCCTGGATTTTCTGTTGGAGACTATGCCGTTGGTTCTAAAACATTGTCCGGCACGGCTGGTCCTTGTTGGGGATGGTCGCATTCGACCTGAATTGGAACAGCAGGCAGAATTACTAGGAATTACTGATCATGTGGCATTTGAGGGTTGGCGGCCTCAGGAGGAAATCAAGAGCTACATACTGGCCAGTGATGTCTGTCTGATTCCCCAGATTAAGTGCGAACATACCGATAAGACGGTTACACATAAGCTATTTCACTACATGTACCTCCAACGTCCGCTAATCACGACCAACTGCGACTATATGCAGCAAGTTGTAGAAGTCACGGACTGCGGGGCAGTGGTACCTTATGGGAATCACGAGGCTTTTGCTTCGTGTCTGATTGAACTTTACAAGAATCCTGCTCGCCGAAAGCAGATGGCCTCAAATGGTCACCAGGCTGTGCTGGACCATTTCAATTGGGACCACTCTGTGCGTTCGTTGGTAGAGATGTATCGTAACATGGCGGATAAGATCAATGTAAATCGCTGATATGACCCAGTGACATGTTTTTTGGAGTAACGCACATCCAATTAGTTGATCAGCGACCGTAGTATGCCAGGCGTATTACAACGGTTATGGCTCAGGGTCCGAGGAGCAATTTTCGAGGATCCATCGACGTTTGACGAGTCTTCGAGGCCGTCAGGAGTACGGCGGCGGGCACTTTTTTTCAGCCTGATAGCTTCAATTATTATATGGCTGCTGCTTAGCCTCTCAGAGAACTATTACATAGCTGTTGAATATGCAACCTGTGCGTCGCAGCAACAGGCATACTCTTCTTCATGCGTTGAGGGGCTCGATGCAGATTCGGCATTGGCGCAGCCTTTGCCCAAGAGCATTCGCACGACCCTGCATGGTCCAGGCAGGAGTCTGTTAGTAGAGCGTTTCCAGGCACGTTTTTGGAGTAATCCAATTGTCTTTGATGCGTCGGTCCCCGAACTGGAAACACAATTTCTGCTCCGGCTACCGGAAGAGATAACAATCGAAAGCATTGTCCCGGAGCGCATAAACCTGCAAAAGGAGGCAAAAATGGAACGCGTACTCCCCATCGAGTCACGCGTTGTGTTTGTGCCGCAGTCACCGTTCTTTCTGACAGGGGAGGTACAAATCGACCCCGACACTGTCCGTGTCTTTGGACCAGCATCTGTTGTAAGTCAACTGGAAGTATGGCCAACAAACTCAGATACCGTCGAGGGTGTAAGTGATACGGTACATTATTCCGTAAATCTGCTTGATTCATTGGCTGGTCTAGTAAACCTGTCCATCAGGAATACCACAGTCAAACAGCTTGCATCACAGTACACAGAAGGTCAAAAAGAGCATATAAGAGTTAGGATTGAAGGCCTCCTTGACGGGAACAATACAGTCCAGCTTGATCCAGAGTTTGTGACGATCACTTATCAGGTACCGTTGTCAAAATTCTCCGAGGCACAGCAATCCCAGTTCATTCAGGCCACTGTATCGTACGATCAGATATTTGCTGATACAACCGGGCATGTCAAACCGATTGCCCAGTATCCACCTGATTTGATGTTGCGTCAGGTGACGATCTCTCCCGAGCGACTCCAATATTTCATTAACATTGGATCGCAGTGATTTTCGTTTCTGTAGGGCAACAACGGTCTAATGTCGGGGTTGAAGGCCGCGGGTTCTTGAGCGACTGCGTACATGGCGTGGCCACTGTGGCCGAAAAACACGGTTATATACCGGGATACCCCGCAGGGTATCCTCACTGAGTCCGGTGTTTGGTACAGAACCACGGTCGCCCTTCTCAACGAATACGCGGCTAATGTTTTTGAACGCGAGCCGATTGAGATACATCTGGCGCGAGCCGATACGTGGATTCGATCCCCGCACACATTATCCGCATGGCTGCTTGCATTGGGCTTACTCTACTATGCTCCGTGGCAGGTCGCTGTAGTCGTGCTGATTTTTTTCCCAGTGTGGCAGATAGTCGCACCGGCACTGGTGAATCGTGGGATATCGCCCCTTTTGAGGGTGTTGGATGCGGTGTTGATGCAGGCGATACTTTATGCTGCAACAATGTCAATACTAGCTATGACCGGTCAATACCAGGCTGTGGCTGTGGGGCTGATCGGATTTGTATGTTTGCGGTGGGGCGTACTGTCGTTCTTGATGCGACCGCTAATAATTCGGTGCTGGAAAGCAATGTATAAACTTCCAGTACCGGACCATATATTGAGAGCTTTTATTGTTCGCAGTGCATTGCGTTACGGTGTTAATCTTGCCAATTTCGCGGACATTGAGCAGAAAATCGTCCAACATGTATTTAAGAAGAAGGCGCCTCGAGGGAGGAAGGATTTATGATAAATGGTGTTAGTATTGACGCGACAAGTGAGCTGCAGGCTAAGGTCCGAAGCCTTCTGGAACAACCGGACACCTCTTTCAATGCAAGAATAGCTACGGCTTCCGTAGAATTTGAGGGAGTATCTCCGCTCAGATGGTTGGCGAACTATCCACGGGAGGCACGTCTCTACTGGTCAGGACGGGATTATGGTATGGAGGTTGCCGCGATTGGAGAGGCAGATTGCCAGTATTCCCCCTCTGCTGCTGACTTGAAGGGGTTACGCAGTGGACTTGGATCAATGCTCTCAGGTTGTGAGCATGGGGTCAGGTACTACGGAGGCATTCGCTTTGACTTTTGCCAACCGTATGAAGGGCAGTGGGATTCGTTTGGCGCATGGCGGTTTGTTTTGCCAAGATTTGAAGTTCGCAAAGATTCAAAGGGCACGATGCTTCGCTGCAACGTCGTGGTGCCTGATGACCGCGCGCAGATGAACCTGATTCTTGAGCAGATAGAGGCTCTCCGGGTGCCTGTTCAAGGGTTCAAGCAACTCCCGAAGCCCATCAGGCACCGTTTCTGTCCAGATACCCAAAAATGGGAGTCTATTGTTAACTGGGTGCTTCGCGCGGTTCAAACCTCTTCTTTGGACAAGGTAGTTCTAGCAAGAGAAACCACGGTTGATTTTCCGGCTCCACCGGAGCCGATAACAATTCTGCAGCAGCTTCAGGGTAATTCTCCAAGCTGTTTCCATTTTCTCTTCGAACCGATACCAGGGAGGGCATTTTTGGGTGCATCTCCCGAGCGACTATTCAGGCGGGAGGGGCGCTCGGTGGAGAGTGAGGCAGTCGCAGGTACACGCCCGCGCGGGCACTCCGATTTGGAGGACGAGCGAATGATTGATGAGCTCTTTGGGAGCGCAAAAGAGCAGCGGGAGCATGAGTTTGTCCGCATCAGCCTGCAGGAGGAGATTGCACGATTGGCCGCCTATGTGACGATGGATGTCCAGCCCTCAATCATGCGATTAGCCTCCGAGATACATCTGGTTTCGCGGCTGCGTGCCATTCTGCGCCAGGAGTACACGAGCCTGGATGTGCTGGAAGCACTGCATCCATCCCCCGCAGTTGGGGGGTATCCCTCTGACTTGGCCTTGGAAGTTATCCGGGAGCGCGAGCCATTTGATCGGGGCTGGTATGCAGGTCCGGTAGGCTGGATAGGAGTAAATGAAGCTGAGTTCGCCGCCGGAATACGATCCGGTCTTGTTTCGGGGTCGGTAATGCGGCTTTATTCAGGTGCAGGGATTGTCCGAGGATCGACTCCTTTAGATGAATGGGACGAGATTGGACACAAGATCAGCGGGCTGGCAAAGGTGCTGGATCTCTATGCTTCTTCGGTCCAGGCGGACTTTCAATACGCATGATCCAGAGCAATGCGCATCGTGCACATCTGATCATCGCAGAATTGGTGCGCTGCGGAGTTGATGAGTTTATTATTGCTCCCGGTTTCAGAAGTGCACCTCTTGCGCTGGCAGCGATCAGCCATCCAGGCACTCATTGCACGGTTCATTTTGATGAACGCGGCAGTGCATTTTTTGCACTCGGATATGGCCGGGCAACCCGGAAGCCGTGTGTTTGGATCACCACCTCAGGTACAGCAGCGGCAAATGGTCTGCCGGCTGTAGTCGAAGCCAGTATGGAGCATGTGCCAATGATCTGCCTCACGGCTGACCGGCCTCCCGAGCTGCGCGATACCGCAGCCAACCAGACCATTGATCAAGTGCATTTGTTTGGTCGTTATCCGAGGTGGTTTGTGGATTTGCCTGCTCCTGCCTCAGAACAGGACGGAGCATACATTAGGACTACCATTGATCTGGCAGTGCATCGGGCATGTACCGGGCCGGTTCATCTGAACTGCATGTTCAGAGAACCTCTTTTGGAGGAAGATCGGGAAGAAAAATCAATCCCGGAGATGTCCTGGTCAACGGAGGACCGTCAGCAAACACAGTACTCGACCGCGGGAGTGGGTACTATTGCGCCGAGTCAAAGATTAGCGCAGAATATTTGTGAAGCTCACCGAGGCCTTATTGTTGTCGGAAGTATACAGAGTCCTGAGGAGGGCAAGGCTATTCATGCCCTGGCGAAGCATCTAGGGTGGCCGTTGATGGCAGATATAAGTGCACCAGTGCCCCCAAAAGACTACATGGTAACCTTCTTTGACTTAATTGTACGCTGCAAAAGGTTTACACGTGAGTATTCCCCTGATGTAGTATTGCATTTTGGCGGGCCTTTGGTTTCCAAGAAATTACAGCAGTTCTTGTCACATGCACACGCCAAAACTTATGCATTGATCGCGCCATCGTCAGAAAGGATTGATCCACATCACGTACTAACGGATCGGATTCAGTCGAAAATTACCGGGTTCTGTAGTTATTTACTGGGAGAGGTACCCCAGGATAAATCTTATGCCGCCTGGACTGAGACGTGGATGCGTGCAAACACCTTAGCTCGGCGTACTCTAGTCTCACTGATTGACCATAAGCTCTCTGAACCATCTGTAGCGTGGATGCTGTCCAGGCTAGCTGACCATACAAATTGGATTTTTGGTGCCAGCAGCATGCCGATTCGGGACTTGCAGGCTTTCCTGGAAAGGGACACAAGCCCACGCATTTTTGCCAATCGTGGTGCAAGTGGAATTGACGGCACGCTTGCCACGGCAGCAGGTATTGCTCGGGGGCAATCCGGGTCGGGGACCGTACTGTTGGGAGATCTAGCCATGTTACACGACCTGAACTCACTGGCACTTCTCAAAGATTGCGAAATTACCGTTGTAGTCGTCAATAACAATGGCGGCGGCATATTTAATATGCTTCCTATTGCTCTCAAGAAGGAACCGTTCGAAATGGTACTGGGAACTCCCCACGGCATGGACTTCCGGTTTGCTGCAGAGCAATTTCAGATACCGTACACACTGGTTGATTCATGCGCCCGATTTCAGGAATCCTGGCGGGCCGCGGCTGCTTCCGCAGGGCCCTACCTGATTGAGGTTAAAACCGACCGCAGGGAAAACGCGGACCTTCACGAAACCATCTACCGGCGCGTAAACGAGGCTATTGAAGCTGAACTTCTCACATAATTGAACCACTACTATGTCTAAAAAGAAGCATCACTTTACTCATCGACCTACGGTTAAGGGGCCAATTGAATGGCAGGATAAAGGAAAATACACGGACATCCTGTACCAGACGGGCGTTCCTGAAACCGATACGGCAGGCATTGCAAAGGTGACGATCAACCGTCCACAGGTTCGCAATGCTTTCCGTCCATTGACGGTAACCGAAATGCAGAATGCATTCGCCAAAGCCCGTGATGATTCTTCTATTGGAGTGATTGTGCTGACTGGAGCTGGGCCGGATGCTTTTTGTTCTGGGGGGGATCAGCGCATTCGCGGAGATCATGGATATACCGAGAAAGGCACAGGTACCCAACGCCTGAATGTCCTTGACTTGCAAAGGCAGATTAGAACCTGCCCCAAGCCGGTAATTGCAATGGTTGCGGGATGGGCTGTCGGAGGCGGACATGTGCTGCACGTTATCTGTGATCTCACGATCGCGGCCGACAACGCCAAATTCATGCAAACCGGTCCGAAGGTCGGTTCTTTCGACGGAGGCTACGGAGCGAGTTATCTTGCCCGTCATGTTGGTCAGAAAAAAGCACGGGAAATCTGGTTTTTGTGCAGACCTTATGACGCCTCCGAAGCTTTACAGATGGGACTCGTAAACACTGTTGTAGAACTGCACGACCTGGAACGCACTACGGTGCAGTGGTGCAGGGAAATTCTCCAGAATTCAAATATTGCAATACGGATGCTAAAGGCCGGGTTCAATGCAGACTGTGATGGTCAGGCGGGTTTGCAGGAGCTGGCCGGTCATGCAACCATGCTGTTCTACATGACCGAGGAGGGGCAGGAGGGTAGGAATGCATACTTGGCCAAGCGTCCACCGGACTTCGACAGAGAAGGCTACAAGCCATGAGCAAGAACTCAATCAGTGTTTGGCTTTTGGCTGCTCGACCCAAGACGTTACCCGTTGCAATCGCGCCAATTCTCGTAGGCTCAGCGATGGCATGGGCGAACGATGGGTTTAACCTAGGCGCAATGCTGGTTGCAATGGTTTGTGCGTTACTGATTACGATTGGGACAAATTTTTGCAATGATTATGCTGATTTTGCGCGGGGTGCTGACACGGCTAGCCGCAAAGGGCCTACCAGAGTCACGCAAGCCGGACTGGTCTCTCCCGAGCAAATCAGGATAGCCACTTTTGTGGTCTTTGCACTTGCTCTAATCCTTGGAATGTACCTAGTCTACCGCGCCGGATGGATAATATTCCTCATTGGCTTGGTTTCGATCGCAGCGGGGATACTCTATACAGCCGGGCCATGGCCGTTTGGATACAAGGGACTGGGTGATCTGTTTGTGCTGGTGTTTTTTGGGCCGGTGGCCGTTGGCGGGACCTACTACGTCCAGGCGCTTGAGATTACACCACATGTGATTATCGTAGGCGTCGCTCCCGGTTTGCTCGCAACCGCGGTCTTGCTGGTTAACAATATCCGGGATATAGAGGAAGATCGCAGGGCGGGCAAGATGACGACGGTGGTCCGGTTCGGTCGCAAGTTCGGTATTGGTATGTGGATTGCCTGTGTGGTTATCGCAGCGCTCCTACCTCTGGAGTTTGTTCGCTTCACCGGTGAACATATATGGTCTGGGCTCACAGTACTGATCTTGATTCCGGCCATAGGTATACTGCACGGCTTGGTCACAATAAAAGATGCTACCCGTTTGAACCCGCTCCTTGGCCAAACTGCGTTACTACTGCTCGCACACAGCGTGATTTTTGCGCTGACGTGGGTTGTTTGACGAACATATCAGGGAAACAAGCTCTTTGAACCATGTCGCAGGCATCTGGAACGCTTGAGAGGAGATTCAATAATACATTAAGGTTTCTTCAGGGTGTTTCTCCACCACCAGCCCGTATTCTTGACCTTGGTACTCCAAATGAACTTGGGCGGAGGATGGCGGGTGCAGGGTACGAGGTTAGTAATACAGAGGGCGACCTAGAGAAGGCCACGGGCGCGATTGGAGCTGACGCGGATATTGTAACTGCTTTTGAGATCTTGGAGCATCTGGTGACGCCATACAATGTACTGCACGCTATTCAAGCTCCTCGCCTCGTTGCGACGGTTCCGCTGCGTTTATGGTTTGCCCCAGCATACTGCAATCCGGACGATCCATGGGATCGACATTTTCATGAGTTTGAAGCCTGGCAGTTTGACTGGCTACTGGAGCATGCCGGATGGCAGATCGTGCGCACTGAACAATGGGTCAGTTACGGTGCACTGAATGGTATACGTCCACTACTGCGTCGCTTTACGCCCCGCTACTATGCCGTTGAGGCGGTTCGTCAATAGAAGTGTCCGTGTGGGCGTATCCCAAGGCGGGTCGCTATTACGGCTACGGGAACCGTAACTACCCCGGCAAAAGCAACCTCTGTTTGCCGCTGGGAGGTCGCGTTATGTTTTCGCATGCCAGACGCGATGCAATATTGATTGATCTAGATCGTGGGTTTCTATGGATCCCTCTGGTAGCAGCATGGGACCGCTCAATTGTAAAGGGACCCTAAAGACATCCCGTTCAAATACTTTTTGCGTATCCAGACCATGTATTTCCTTTGGGAGCTTTCTGGCCAATTCAATCAGGCCGAGCATTCCCACACCAGATTCATAGGAGGAACTGATGATACACCGTGCGTTGTCTTGTATGGCTTGTTCAATATGTGTGAAGGTTGTGTAGATCCCCCCGGCCAGTGTCGGTTTTAGCACCCGAACATCGGCAAACTTGTGGTATTTTTCAGCATCCCGTTCTCGAAGGGTTTCATCTAGCGCTATTGGAATAGTGCAGTTTCGGGCCAACTCCATAAGTTCGGTCTTATCGTTCAAGGGCTCTTCAAGGTAGTCAAGTCTCAAATTTTGAGTGGCTCGGACGAATTTCTTCGCCGTATTTATTGACCAGGAACGGTTCGCGTCAACACGCACTTTAAGTTCTGGGTATTTTCCGCAAATTGTGTGCACTGTGTTCAAATCCTCCTCGACAGTTTGTCGTCCAAGTTTGAGCTTCGCAGCCCGATAATCTGAGCTGACAAGACTGTGCGCGAGATGGGTTTGTTGATCTTCCTGATGCCCGATCAAGCCACAACACGCTACGGCTGATGCTTCTTGCAGGGACTGTTTTCTTGTTGTTGTGTCAAGATTGCAGAGAGCAAGTTCAAACCCAAATCGAACCGACGGGGGAATCTTGATTGCACTCAGATCCGAAGTGCGTAGTGGCGACTCCAGGATTTCCCTGGCAAACACCTCGGCCCATGCTTGTGCCTCTGCTAATGATTCTGCGCTGAATCCAGGTAAGGGTGCAATATCTCCCCATCCTGAGTAATCGCTATGACCCAGGCACACCAATAGACCGCTTCGGTGTGTACGGGCTTGCCCGGCCCAGGCAATGGGAGTGGTCAGACGCAGTTTGTACCTATAGATACTGGCTGAATCAATAACGGTCATGTTCCAGGCCTTTGAGGTCGGATGGTACAGTATATAGTCGAACTGAAACTTACCACTGTTGAGAGGAAGGCATCATGGGGTTCATTGGAGTAGCAGATTTCACGAATTCGTCCGATAATCCCAAGGAATTCTCCAATCATGTCCAGCCCCAATTTACGCCCCCCTCTGAGATGTCTGACTGGTTGTTTCACAACCTGAATACACGCACATTCCGTTTCGATCAGCGTGATTGACTGGAGATAAATTCATATGGGCATTGAGCCTTGAATATCCTCATTCTGAGAACTCGCAAATATAACAAGTTGCCAACCAGCTAATACTTGTCAGTGCTCCAGCCAATTGATGGGTTTCTACTCTGAATGTCGTGGATAGAACCCACACAAGATTTTAGGGTAAATCGGCGAGTAGTATGTTTAAATGAATCCCAGAATTCTATTCAGCTAATACTCGCCAACCTTGACGATACGCGCAAAGTTGATGAACAAGCGCATATAGTCAAATTTTTCGACTATGAGAATCCATCAGCCAGGCGCTTCAGTGACGTTTGGGCTTGTACTTGTTCTACTCTTCTGCACAGGTAGGGTACTGGCTCAGAGCGTTCCGGAGGTCGTCCCCTATGCGGTGGTGGTTCAATTCGAAGCCGGAATTTCTATTCCCGGCAAAGCAGCCGCAACCGGATTACAGGTCTTTGATCGGAAGGCGGCCGCTTACGGGGTGCACACGATTGAGCGCATGTATCCGTTTCTGGATCATGTGGATCCGACTCCCGAGACGAGACGCAATCTTCTGGCGTTGCGTCGCACGTATTACGTGCGCTATAGTGCCGACGTGACCCCTGAACGCGTTTCCAGAGATCTTGCCCTTGCCCCCGGTATCGTCTACGCCGAACCAGTTCCCGTGAATCGTACCCCGAGGCCAGTCCGCTGGGAACGCATAGATCCGAATGACCCCGGATTCAATGACCAGCCGGAACATGCGTTAATGCGGTTGCCAGAGGCGTGGGATGTGGTCAAGGGTGAGGATGGATCGCCGCGGGTCGTCATTGCTGTGGTGGACGGTGGCGGTGAATGGCGCCACGAGGACCTTCTGGCGAATGTATGGACGAATGAGGATGAAATTCCAGCCAACGGGATTGATGACGACAACAATGGATTCATTGATGATGTGCACGGCGTAAACTTTGCCAACGGCGACGACACGAACAACGATCCGACGGGGCTGCCGGAGACGCCCGGTAGTGCTCTTCACGGCACGGCTGTTGCAGGATCGGCTGGTGCGGTGACCAACAACAATGTGGGGGTGGCCGGGGCAGCCTGGAATGCAGAGATTATGCACATCAACGCGGGGTGCGCTGGTGGCGATAACCTCATTTGCTATGGCTACGAGGGCATCCTTTATGCGGCCATGAGTGGGGCAGACATCATCAATGCTAGTTGGAGTAGTGTGGTGGCAGACGACCAACAAGTGAGGCATCTTGATCAGACGCTTGATCTGGCAACCGACACGGGCGCTCTGGTTGTGGTCTCGGCTAGTAATAGCAACCTTAGCAATGACCTTTTCCGGTTCTATCCGGCCCGTTCACCACGGGTACTGTCAGTAGGTGCAACGGAGAAGGCCACACGCAGGCGGGCGGGATTTTCGAACTACGGAAGACTGGTAAACGTGTTTGCTCCAGGTGTGAACATCCTGACCACCGGATCCGGCAATGGTTATGTATTGATCAGCGGGACATCGTTTTCGTCTCCCCTAACGGCTGGCGTGGCGGCGTTGGCGAAGACACGATTTCCCACCATGGATCCAGACGCCCTGCGGGAACACATTCGGTTGACGAGCGAGAGCATTGACACGCAGAATCCCGGGTTTGCCGGTCAACTGGGCCGGGGGATGGTGAATGCGCTGGCGGCCGTTCAGGCGCCGACCCTGCCAGCGGTGCGCCTGAAGCGCTGGAGTTGGGCAGATCAGGACGGCGACCGTCAGATTGCCTCCGGCGACGTCGTGACCATCACGGCAACGGTAGTCAATTATCTTGCCGATGCCCGCGGACTGAGCGTGGGGCTGGTAGGCGCAGAACCCTATTCGTTCCTTGACATGACAACGGCGGAGGCGGAGGTCGGCTTTCTGGCCGGCGGGGATTCGACAGAGATCCATTTTGAATTCAGGGTGGCTGCGGATGCGCCCGACAACCAGCGGGTACGCCTCTACACGCGAATTCAGGACGGCGTGTTTACAGACGGAGTGGACCAACTCTCGTTTCGGGTCAACCTGTCACTTGAGGCACTTCACCAGAGCCTGAGTGTGTTTTACACGGCGACGGACGGAGACAATTGGATACAGAATGACAACTGGGACATAACGAGGGTGCCAAGTGAGGGCGAGTTGACCACGTGGTTTGGCGTCAATCTTAGTGAGGGATTCTTGGTCGGGTTGGCTATGGGAGCAAACAATCTCAGGGGGACATTGCCGCCCGAACTCGAGAACTTGCGAAACCTACGAACTCTTACTCTATCCAGGAATGAGGGACTGACTGGGCCGATTCCGCCTGAACTTGGGAACCTCGAACAACTGCGGGTGCTGAGTCTGTGGTATAATTCCCTGGCTGGGAAGATCCCACCCGAACTCGGTAACCTTGAACAGCTACAGGCGCTGTTGCTGTCTGACAATGTCCTTTCCGGGTCGATTCCGCCCGAACTCGGAAACCTCGAGCAATTGCAAGCACTGTGGCTGTATAACAACTCCCTTTCCGGGCCGATTCCGCCTGAACTCGGTAACCTTGAACAACTGCGGGAGCTGTTGCTGTCAGACAATTCCCTTTCCGGATCGATCCCTCCTGAACTCGGGAACCTCGAGCAACTAAAGTTCCTGAACCTGTTTAGCAATTCCCTATCCGGGGAGATCCCACCCGCACTCGCGAACCTAGAACAACTGCAGAGACTGCACCTGAATAACAATTCCCTTTCTGGATCGATCCCGCCTGAACTCGGGAACCTTCAACAACTGCAGGTACTGTTGCTGTCTGGTAATTTTCTTTCCGGGCCGATTCCGTCCGATCTCGGGAAACTCGAACAGCTGCAGGCGCTTTACCTTTCTGGTAATTCTCTATCCGGATCGATTCCGCCCGAACTCGGGAAACTCGAACAACTCCATGCGCTGCACCTTTCTGGTAATTCTCTATCCGGATCAATTCCGTCCGAACTCGGGAAACTCGAACCACTGAAGGGACTGTATCTGGCTAACAATTCCCTTTCCGGGGAAATCTCGCCCGAACTCGGGAACCTTGAACAAGTGCAGGCGCTGTGGCTGTCTGGCAATTCCCTCTCCGGGCCGATCCCGCCCGAATTCGGGAACCTTGAACAACTGCGGTCCCTGTTGCTGTGGGGCAATTCCGTTTCCGGGTCAATCCCGCCCGAACTCGGGAGCCTTGAACGGCTGGAGGAGCTGAACCTGGGTCAAAATTCACTTTCCGGGCCGATCCCACCCGAACTCGGGAATCTTTCGCGGCTGAAGCACCTACACGTAAACGGGAATGCCCTCACGGGATGGCTTCCAAGGAGCTTGATGCAATTGGATAGTCTTGAGACATTTTACTTCAGCGGCCAAAGCCTTTGTGCTCCTGCCGACGATGAGTTTCAAATGTGGCTGAACCGCATTCCAAATCACTCGGGACCAACGTGTATCGCATTGCACTTTGCTATCGACATCCCGGATCAATCGTTTCCACGTACGCTGCCCATTACCCCGCTGATCCTGCCGGAAGCCCAAGGAGGTATTTCACCGATTACTTACACCCTGACTCCCATACTCCCCGATGGACTCGTATATGACTCATCGACACGCACGATCAGCGGAGCGCCGACGATGGTGACTTCAACTCCGATTCCTTATGCTTTCAAGGCGATCGATTCTACTGGGGAGACGGATAGCCTAGTGTTCAGTATTGAAGTCTTCAGCCCAGTTGCTTCGGAGCAACTGGAGCTGCCGGAATCGTTCATGGTCCATGGGAACTACCCCAACCCTTTCCTGAAATCCACACATTTGGTCATTGACCTTCCCTGGTCCGCCACCCTAAACGTGGAGGTATTTGATGTGATGGGACGGCGTGTACTTTCGCAACCTCCGGTTGATCTGACAGCTGGCTGGGGCCGGAGCATCCGTCTTGAAGGCGCGGCACTGCCCTCGGGTCTGTATTTGTATCGGATTCGGGCGAACTCGCCAGTGGGAATTCAAAGACAGGCTGGCCGCTTCCTGCGTGTGCGGTAGAAAACGTGTAGGTGCGGTGCCGCTTGAAAGAGCCCAACGGGATGCATACAGGGAATCCATGGCCAACCATCAATCCTGCATCTCATGGGTCTTAGCAGCCTCGGTATCTCGCCGAATCGTTACGACAAAACCTCATTTTCTGCTGACCTAATGCATGTCAAGCAAGGTGCCTTGTTATGGCATTTAATCCACGGTTCTCTAACCAGCGGTTTCCGCTTTTGCGAGGAGTGGACGATGGCCTGCCACCCTCGTCACACCACAGCTCACGATCTGTCGAACCCGTGCGAATAGATCTGTCTAGTCGTAGCCAGGGCAATACGTCCTAGTAAGTAAACAATCTGCTGTTTCTATCCGCATATGTATGGAATAATTGACTTTGAATGAGTCAGAATGAATTATTTTTATGTGAGATCTGATGAACGAGTGTGCGCAGGGACAAGATGATTTCAGGCTTTTTTCATTGACGTCCAATTGCAAACTGGTGTAGCGTGGGAGGTTCCAAATGGGGCGATATGTATTGTTTCGGGCTACAAACGCGTGCGGCTACACCGCGAGCGCGTTCGGGTTACTGGCCGCTGTGATCCAGAAGTAACCCTCAGGGAACTGCATACTGTTTACTGAGGGAATTAATTTGTCTTCCTTAGGTAGAATATCCGCACGTTACCGGTGGCGTACAACTTCCGGCTAACCCGCTGGATCACCTTTCTCCGGTTTGTCCGATTGAGGGATTACCGAACAAAAACTGATTTATCATTTCACATAGTCCCGTAAGTAAGCTTGAATGTAGCGCAGATCAAATGCCGACCAAGGCTGAGCTATATGTTCCTGCGTCATTGTTTTCTAATGAAAACCCGCTGTGGGGGGCTTCGGCCAAGGTGGCTGGCTACATGGTCCGCAATCGCATATCAAGGGTAGGCATTTGCTTGCAACCCGGCCGGCAGGCGGTGGAGGTACTGTTGGGTTGTGTGTATGCTGGAGCGTCGGCATGTATGCTGAGCATGCGCTGGCCCGGAGCCGCGGTGAATCAGGCGCTTGGACAATTGGGGATCGAATATGCGTTTACCACACGTACAGATCTGGAGGTTGAGTGCCTGGATCCTGCTGTATGCTATGCTGAGAAGCCGCATATAGCCGACGTCGGTTCCTATGAAGATGTAGCCACGATAGTCTATACATCAGGTTCTTCAGCAACTCCCAAAGCTGTGGCACACAGTCTGGAGAATCACGTAACCAGTGCACAAAGTGCGTGTGCGGCTCTGGATTTAGGGAGTAGCGATCGGTGGCTATTGAGCCTTCCACTCTGGCATGTTTCAGGGATCAGCATCGTCTTTCGTTGTTCAATAGCCGGTGCAAGGATTGTCATCCCCGATCCTGGGATGTCTCTTATAGAGGCGCTGTCCAACTATCAGATCACGCATGTCTCCATGGTTCCAACTCAACTAATACGAGTCCTGGAGCAAGCCCAGAAGCCTCCAAGGCACTTACGTTCAGTCATCGTAGGAGGAGGCCCTATGCCTCAAGGTGTCTTGAAAATGGCAATTAACAAAGGATGGCCGATCCGCACGACGTATGGGATGACGGAAACGACTTCGATGGTCACACTAAGCAATAAAAATCCATCTCCTGGTTCCTCTGGGCATGTACTGCAGGGAAATGAACTCAAGATTGCCGGAGATGGCGAGATACTGGTTCGCAGCCAGGCCGTTTGCCTTGGATACCTGAATGATGACACGATTGTGAATATTGCAGATGATGATGGATGGCTGCACACTGGGGACCTGGGACGATTCGACGAAAACGGGGAATTCTATGTTCTTGGACGAAAGGACAACATGTTTATTTCAGGCGGGGAAAATATAAGTCCAGAAGAAATCGAATACGCGCTCTGCGATGTTCACGGAGTGCAAAAAGCTGTCGTAGTCCCAGTGCCTGATCCAGAATTCGGACAGCGTCCAATAGCATTTATTAAAGGGAGCGCCAAGTTTAAGGACTTGGAAAGGATTCTCAATCGTGAGCTTCCTAGATTCAAGATCCCCAAATACTATCCCTGGCCGGAACACATCCAGTCACACTCGCTCAAACCCGACCGAAAATTATTCGCTGAGCTCGCATTCCAACTTCAGAAGAACCCCTGACTTTTTGTTAGTCCAACTGAAAGCGTATATCTTGAGGGTGTATGCAGAACGCCCATGCGTATCTGCAGGATCTAACCTTAAATGAAACATCGCTCGGATAACCAAGAATGTAAATGGTCAAACTAATCCGATTCTCGCGCAGACACTCCATACCCTTACAAATTCATTCCTCAATGTTCCTTGTCGATTCGTCATTACTTTCGTTACATGTACTTCATCCAACACTTCGTGCCCAGTAAGCTGACACAATTTCCAAACACAAATGCACTGAAGTCGCCATGGAATTCTCAGTCGAAACTCCCGATTGGCAAGGACAATCATGCCTGGCTTATCAAGTTCTCATGTTGCAGTATGTTAGCCATTTCCAGTAATTCGGCTGCCAGGCGGTTGGCAGTTCTGCTGTTGTTGATCCTGATGGTCGTCCAGCGGGCTTGGTCTCAGGATCGGGAACAGCGTAGGTATACACTCCTACAGCAGCGCATAGCAGAGCGTTCTGTTGCAGCAAAGATGAAGCTCTCTAGTGCAAAAGTACCCGCCACGGAAGCAGATTCTCTGGTTCTGGTCACACTATACAACTTTTCCTCAGGTTCTTCCTGGTTTGATAATACCGGATGGCTACAGGCGCCGGTATCTCAGTGGTATGGAATTACGCTCAACAGTAGTGGTCGTGTGACATCTATTGACCTTAGCGATAATGGGTTGTCCGGTCTGCTCCCCACACCTCTGGGTACGCTTGAAGAACTTGAAGAACTGGATTTGTCCAACAATGATCTGAGCTTTTCAATCCCCGCTTCACTGGCCAAACTGACGGTATTGAGAGAGTTAATCCTGTGGGGTAACAAGCTTTCTGGAGCTATTCCGCCAGAGTTGGGGCAAATGCCGGCCCTGGAAAAATTGTCGCTTTTCCTTAACCAGTTAACCGGTCCAATACCACAAGAACTGGGCGATATTTCTTCACTCAAGTGGCTGTACCTGGACTTTAATCAACTGGAAGGCACGATACCTGGTGAACTGGCGAATATCACGGGACTTATGGAACTGTTCGTCGATGGAAATAATTTTACAGGCGAGCTCCCGTTGGAACTGACCACATACCCATCGCTGATTTCGCTGTTTGCAGGCTTTAATCAATTGACAGGGTCGATTCCAATCGAATTGGCCTCAATGCCTACCTTGCAGAACCTGTCTCTGGAGGGCAACCAATACACTGGCGAGATTCCATCTGAATTAACCCAGGGACCGGGTTTGACAAAGATCTACCTAGCCAATAATCGCCTCACAGGTGAAATTCCGGAGGGTTTTGGTAGTATGTTCTTTCTTACTACCCTGGATCTGGAAGGGAATGAGTTGACGGGTTCACCGCCCCCGGACTTGGGAAGTAGCCCACATTTGCGCTATTTGAACCTGTCAAATAATCAACTCACGGGCGAGGTTTCCCGGTTGCCAGGATCATTGGATGAACTGCATCTGCAAGGGAACCAGCTTACCGGCGATTTTGCGTCTTTTGTCGGACCGCTCACTTGGTTGCGCAAGATTGATATAAGGGGGAATGCTTTTACAGGTACACTCGAAAACATGTACGGTCACCAGAGGCTGGTTGAGGTTCGACTGAGCGATAACAAGTTGACCGGTTCATTCATGCCGCATCGCAGAGCGATGTACTATCTCGAGATTTTGGATCTGGCTAAGAATGAGTTAGATGAAATGACAGATCTCACGGAGTGGGCATTCCTGGATTCTGTAGATGTATCGGAAAACCGACTGGATTTTCAAGACTTAATCCCGAGTGCTGGATTCGCAGATAACAGGTTTTTTGTTTATGCACCACAGGATTCGTTACCTACGCAGGTCCATCGTACCAACTCAGAGGTTGTATTCAGTGTGACGGATTCGGCGGCCGGGAACGAGTATAGATGGTTCCGGAATGGAGAAGTGATCAGTGGCGCGGACTCTGTATCAATTCGGGTTGATGCAAGCGAGTCTGTAGCCAGATACTATTGTGAGGTGACTAACAATATACTTCCCAACCTCACGCTGGTCAGTACTATAAAGAAGACGGACGCTACACCGACACGCGCAACCCCAGTGCCAGAAGGGAGGGTACAAATAACCGTTGGCAAAAATTTTCCGAACCCGTTTGGGACAATTACTACGGTCCCGTTCTCACTTGTCGAGCCGGGCCCTGTTCGTGTTGTCGTGTATGATCTTTCGGGTCGCGAGGTTTTGGCTTTGAAGGAAAAAATGTTCAGTGCAGGTGAGCATGTGTTACGGCTGGATGCTGCCAGCCTATCGCAGGGGTTATACACCTATGTAATCAGTGCCGGGACAGTACAAATTGGGCACAGTATGGTAGTCATTAGGTAGACGAAGTAGTAGGGTAGGACCACTCTCGGTCCGCTGCGTATAAAACTCGAGCCATTTTGTGCTTGGCGAATGTCAGCTATGATAACAAGACGCTCATTTTTGCAGCTTTCCGCTTCTGGACTTGTGGCTGTACTCCATACGGACAGTGAATGGGAGGCAGATATAGCGATTATTGGAGGCGGTACGGGGGGATGTGCGGCTGCGTTGGCTGCGCTGCGAATGAATCAGCGTGTAGTTCTTACGGAGGAGACAGAATGGATTGGCGGGCAGTTCACGCAGCAGGGAGTTCCGCCGGATGAGCACCAGTGGATTGAGTTTCAGGGGGCAACAGACCGTTATCGGGCGTTCAGAGCAGGTGTACGTGATTACTATCGAAGATTGTATCCACTTGTGGATCCCACGGTGGAGCTGCTGAATCCGGGTACCTGCGGGGTATCCAGACTTTGCCATGAACCGCGGGCAGCACTTGCGGTGTTGACCGACTGGTTTGCTCCTTACCTCAGTACAGGACAGCTCAGAATAATGCTGAATGTACGACCATTCTCTGCAGAGGTAAGCGGGGATCGTATTCAAGCTGTCCAACTATCGCCCTCGGGTCCCGTAATCAGAGCAAAGTATTTCCTTGATGCAACAGAAGATGGGGTACTTTTAGATTTATCACAGACGGAGCACGTCATGGGGGCTGAACCGGATACAGGAGAATTGCATGCTTCGCCTCGTCCAGGGCCTCAAAACATGCAGGCCCCCACGTGGTGTTTTGCAATGGATTATCAACCAGAGGAAGACCATACGATTGAGCCCCCGGAATCCTACTCGTACTGGCGGGATTATGTACCACCAATTGATCCGCCGTGGCCGGGGAAGCTGCTGAGTCTGACTTACAGTCACCCCATAACCCTGGAGCCAAGAGTAGCTTCGTTTGATCCTCGACCGGGAGCCATCACCGAGAACTTTAATCTTTGGACCTATCGCAGGCTAATAGATCCAGGGTTATTCGCATCAGGCGCTTATGAAGGAGGAATTTCACTTGTTAACTGGCCGCAAAACGACTATATGAACGGGAATCTATTTGCAGATTCCGACAGCGCATTGCATCGGCAGGCAGCACGTGAGCTGAGTTTTTCACTCTTCTACTGGCTTCAGACTGAAGTACCTCGGGAGGACGGTGGCCAGGGTTGGCCAGGACTAAGGTTGCGCGGGGATATAATGGGCACTGAAGATGGACTCGCAAAAGCTCCTTATCTGCGGGAGTCCAGACGTATTATGTCAATGTTCACGGTAACCGAAAACCATGTAGGTACGGAAGCCCGAAAAGGTGCCGAGCGTGCGGAGCACTTTGAAGATTCGGTTGGAGTTGGCAGCTATCGCATAGATCTGCATCCGTCCACCGGAGGAGACAACTACATCGATGTTGCATCTTTACCCTTTGAGATTCCCCTCGGTGCACTGATTCCCGTTCGAACAGAAAACCTGTTGCCAGCGGCAAAAAACATCGGAGTAACCCATATTACTGGTGGGTGTTATCGCCTGCATCCAGTGGAGTGGAATATTGGCGAAGCCGCAGGTGCACTTGCGGCATGGTGTATTGCCAGAAATGTGAAACCGCGAGGTGTGCGTGACAAGCATCTGAGAGAATTTCAGGATGTTTTGGCAGGGCAGGGGGTCCAGTTGCGTTGGCCGGAATCCATCTACTAGACCCATGGCACGTCCTCGCAAGCGGTACTTACGATTGCCCAAGCGCCAGCGACGATTGGTTGCGGTGCTGTTAGGTGGTTTTGCTGTTCTTTTGGTGAACAGCCTGCTCCTTTATCTGATGGAGGGATCCACGGCGTTCCTCTATATGAGCAATGTGCTTCTCCATATAGGTCTCGGCACGTTATTCGTCTTGCCGTCCGCGGTATTTATATCACTGCACCTAGCCAAAATGCCGCTTCGCCGCAACTGGAGAGCAACTTTTGCGGGAGCATTCACAGGGGCATCACTAGTCGCACTACTCTCCTCGGGGTTCGGTCTCGTATTTCTGGGTTCAACCTGGGCGGGGAGTTCGCTGTTGTATGTACATCTGATCTCTGTAGTGACTGCAATGGGGGGATTTGTGGTCCATGTATCCATGAAAGAGGGGGTGCGGTATCGTTTCCTGGAGTGGGGACAGGCCTTCCGTTCAGGGGGACTTCACGTATGGCGACATCCGCTTTCGCTTACGCTGGTTGCCGGTCTCGCGGTCACTTTGCTGGTTGGGCTTGTGCCTTGGCTTCAGGGAAGAGGGTCAATTTATTTGGAAGGTTCCGAAGAAAATCCTTTGTCGGCATCACAGGCTATACTGGCGCATGATGGGTATCTGAGCGATGATGATCTGGACAGATCGGAATCCTGTGGTCAGGAAGGATGCCACCCGGATGTTGTGTCTCAGTGGGAAGGCTCAGCCCACCGTCTATCCTCGTTCAACAACCCCTATTACCGTAAGAGTGTCGAGGCATTGGTGGAGCGTGGGGGAAACGATCCTGGACGTTGGTGTGCATCCTGCCACGATCCACTGGTGTTATTCACCGGACGGTTCACGGATGAGCAGTTATTGGATTTTGAGCATCCAACTGCCATCGCAGGTATCACCTGTCTATCCTGTCACGCAATTGACGCTTTGAGGGATGTAAAAGGCAACGGTCGTTATGTGATCTCAATGCCGGATGAGTATCCATTTGCCCGTGCTGATGATAATACCCGTCGATGGATTCATAACACGCTTGTCCGCGCAAAGCCGGGCCCGCACAGGGAGGCCATGTTAACCCCGGTCCAACGGACGATGGAATTCTGCGGCACTTGTCACAAAGTAGGCTTGCCACCGGAGGTCAATAATTATCGATGGAAGCGTGGACAGAATGAATACGATGCTTGGCAGAGCAGCGGCACGAGCGGAAATACGGTGCGCTCGTTTTATCTTCCAGAAACCCCTTTATCTTGTGTTGACTGTCATATGCCGCGTGTGGCCTCCAATGATCAGGGAGGCACGGGGGGATTCATTCGCAGTCATACCTTTGCCGCTGCCAATACTGCACTGCCCGCACTCAACGGATACTCCGAGCAGCTCCGCGAAGCACAGGAAGTTCTGCAGTCTTCTGCGTCCGTAGACATTTTTGTAGTGACGGTAAATGGTCAGACCTACGGCCCTGACGAGATCATGCCCTCCCTAGATCCCGGGGATGAGATTGAGGTCAGTGTGGTTGTCCGTAATCGGAAAGTTGGGCATTTACTGCCCGGCGGGACAAACGACTCCAACGAAATGTGGCTAGAGTTTGCCGCAAGAGACACATCGGGTGCAGAGGTATTGATCTCGGGTCATCTGGATGATGCAGGCAGGGTTGATTCAACTGCACATTTCTGGGGGGCAGTGCAGGTGGATCGCGCAAGCAATCTTATCAGTCGACGCAATGCGCAGGATTGGATCGCTACGGTCTATGCACATATGATCGGACCAGGGACTGCACACACGGTGCATTATCGCTTCCAAGTCCCCCAAGGTACAAGGATCAGCGAGCTGTCCGCTCGACTGTATCACCGCAAGTTCAAGTGGTACTTCCACAACTGGACGTTTCGCGGGCAGGTCGCTCCCGGGGAGCCGGACTCGCTGGCACGGAAGGAGGTCGATCTGCGAAGATGGGAGTTAGCACCTGGAGAAGCTCCGGAGATCCCCATTACGCTGATGGCCTCCGCAAAGCGGTCAGAAAGTGAGCAGACCGATACCGCTTATGCTCTCTGGGAGCGGTGGAATGATTATGGGATTGGGCTTTTCCTGCAAGGGGATACGCGCGGCGCGCTCGAGGCATTCGGTCAGGTTTCAGCGATTGCCCCGGACAGTCCGGAAGGAC
This sequence comes from Rhodothermaceae bacterium, assembly GCA_009841335.1. Lineage (GTDB taxonomy): Bacteria > Bacteroidota > Rhodothermia > Rhodothermales > Bin80 > Bin80. The sequence continues at coordinate 137,366 of VXLY01000078.1, forward strand.
CGATCAACCGTGCCCGTGTACATCTTGCCGAGGGCAGTCTAGAAGAGGCAGAGTTGGCGTTGAGCGAAGCTGAGAAAAGGCAACCCAGATATACCAAGACAGCATATTTCCGTGGCGAAGTTCTGAATGGATATGGTTATTACGACGATGCGATTACCGAGTGGATGTATGTGTACGAGACCTATCCCGCAGACCGTGTACTGTTGCTTTCTATTGGTCGGATGCATTACCTGATGGGGCGATACGAGGTGGCTCTGCAGTGGATGGACCGCGTCCTTGAGATAGATCCTGAGGACCTTGGGGCCTTGTATAATCGCATGCTAACGCTTGGGGCGCTAGAGCGTACAGAAGAACTTCAGGAGGCGCAAAGGCTGTATGAATTCCACAAAGAGGATGAAACGGCGCTTGCAGTAACCGGTCCCTATAAGCAGCGTCATCCGTCAGACAATCTGGAGGCGCAGCCGATCCACGAGCACATGCTGCGCAGAGTACAGCGCTAAGTTTGCTGAGGAGCGGCAAACTCGTCGTACTGTTCACGCCGGATATCTATTCCGCATTGGCTGAGTTTCTTTTCCAGTTGCTCATAGCCTCGATCCAGGTGGTAGATTCGCCCAACGTGCGTGGTTCCCTGTGCGATCATCCCCGCAAGTACCAGCGATACGCTTGCACGCAGATCAGTACTCATAACCCGTGCTCCGCTGAGCTGAGAGCCGCCATAGACAGTTACCTGATTGCCGGCAACGTCAGCCCGGAGTCCCAAACGGGCCAATTCCGGGATGTGATTGAAGCGATCACCATAAACTTGGTCGGTAACGGTAGCTGTTCCATTTGCACAGGCCAGGAGTACGGTCCACTGGGCCTGTAGGTCTGTGGGGAAGCCTGGATAGATGGCAGTCTCAATAGAGACCGGTATGATTGATTCAGGGGGAGTTACTATCACTTCGTTTTCTGCGATCGTGCACCCAGCTCCGGTCTCCTTAAATGCCTCGATGAACCGCTCCCCAAGGTGATCCGGGCGGGCATGCATTAATCTTACGGGCTCCCCGGGAACCCCTGCGATTGCGGCAGCAATCATAAACGTTCCCAATTCTATGCGGTCTGGGCAGTTGCTGAAGTTGACCGGCCGAAGTTCCTGAACTCCCTCAATTTCAATCGTGCGTGTTCCGATGCCTTCCAGCCGTGCTCCCATGGCCGAGAGCATTTCGCAGAATACGACCACATCTGGTTCAATTGCTGCATTTTCGATTCGGGTACCGCCACGTCCCAAACTGGCGGCTAGTAACAAATTGATAGTGGCGCCCACGCTTGATGGTTCAAGTTTGTAGCTTCCGCCAGGAATCCCCCCGCGGTGTGTCTGTGCCACAACGTATCCTTCCTCCAGATCAATCTGTGCTCCCAGCGCCTTGAGTCCTTCAAGGTGGAGATTAACGGGCCGGGGTCCCCAGGCACAACCGCCCGGCAGGGAGACACGCGCACGTCCGCAGCGGCCAAGGAGTGCTCCCAACATATAGAAGGAGGCCCGCATTTTCTTTACGAGCTCGTAGGGCGCTTCCGGGAATCCTACCCGTGTTGCATCGATTTGCAACCCAGTATCCCTGCGTGTAACCGCTGCACCGGTAATTCGGAGTACATGCGAAAATGTAGTGATATCCCGAAGTTTGGGGATGTGGGCCAGGTGTGTGACACCATGGGGCAGAACAGCGGCAGCCATCAGTGATAGTGCTGCATTCTTGGATGCACTTATGGCTAACGTACCGCGTAGTGGATGGCCTCCTTTAATTACAAGTTTCTCCATGAGTAATCATTGTTCACCGGCAAAGATAATAGCTGCAGATATTTTCCTGTTAACCGGTGTGGGTTGTATCCTGCGGCACGCTTTCGCCACTAATCAGGTTGTTCACTACTCCGTAGTAAACACCCGAATTGGGGCGGTTGAGGAGATTTTCCCTCGGGGTAGCTGTGTATCCCAGGTTTACTTTATTATCAACGTGTGGTTTATAGCCGGTGAGAGCCATATTGCAGATTACGGTGGCATTGGTCACCGTTCTCAATGGAGCTGCTCTTTCATTTGGGAGATGTTTCGGGATTTGTGCGGATCGTTGGCCTGTGAGTTAAGCTGCCAGTCTTGCATAGTAGATTATAGCGACAGGAGGTTGGCCGGTCCCAAAATGCATACATCATGTACTCTGGTACAAGAACCATGTAACATTTACTCGTGGGCGGTGGAACGCAAATTTTCTTGGTGGGTGCGAATCCTACTCAACAACTGTCATTTCGGTTAGTAGCGACCAAAACGATTTATGGAAGTGACGACATGGGTTGATTGTCTTAGGGATTCAACGAAGGATATGAGGACAGAATTTTAGCAATCAAATCCACTACAGTGTCGAACTTGCGCTTGAGTCGCCAGAAGACCCGGTCACCGCGGAGCCCTCGTAGTTCCGATGCAAAATGCTTGATCTCTTTTTTAGTAACCATCTCTTCCGTCTTGGAAATCTATCTCAGGAACCCAGAGACGCCATCTTGTCACCAGGCGGGGACAAGGCAAGGTAGGAATAAGTTTTGCATTGCCTTTTGTCATTCTTTGCCGACAAGTGTCAATGAGATAGTTGCAGTCTGATTGATGCTCTGCCAGAAAGCCTAAGCGTTTAAAGACGGCCCCATTGCCAAGACGCTCTGCATAGGAAATCAGCATTTTATCCTGCCTGTGGTCATGACGTATGTATTCTGCAAAGCAGTCGATCACATGCTCTATCCCACCCCCGAATGCGGGATCGTCTAAAAGGTCTAAAATAGTTCGAGGAACATCCGAGATTGCGGTCTTGATACTTTGGAACCACATTGTTTCAAGACCAAAAATTTTATCTGGATGGATATGTTTTATGGTATATGGCAAACCAAGTATTTTCTGATACTTTGATCGCACTGGACGTCCCGTGACCACGACCGTGTCGCGAAAAATCTGTTCTGTAAGCCCCCAATATTCGGTAGCTGTTCGACCACCGATATAAGCTGGGTCAAATAGTGCTGGTACGATCATCTCAGGATGATCCAGTACCGATCCAACACCAATCAAGTCAAGACTAACCGCTGTATAGATTCCTGGACCAACACGCTCAATCCATCCCTGACTTACCCATCTAGAGAGCAGCTTGGAAGCGGTGGAACGGCTGACGTTGAGCGATTCCTCAACATCGCTAATGCGAACAAATTCGCCAGTACTTCGCAATACAGTGGCCAGTCTAATGCGGCCTTTGGGTAAATTTTGACGTCTATTCATATCAAAATCAGTATAATATGATTACATAAATTCGCAAAAAATGAGACTTTTTTATAATCCGGTATACTAACTGAATATGTTCTTGATCCATACGTGTACCGCAACCAAGGGAAGATCGGTTTCCTGAACAAGATCATTTGGGCTACATGAATCCGAATCATAATCGACCGCTCACTGGACCAGTACACGATCCTCTTCAATGTCTGGTGTCAATTGTTTTGACGCTGAACGACAGTTCGTTTGAAAAGCCGTTCTCGTGTCGTTGATCTTTACTATCAAACTCCACACAGATAGTAACTCCGAATCAAGAACAAAACATTCGGTCAAAAGACCCGCCGAAAAGTAATCCGCCAGCTTCTTCGTATCGCGCCGGTCCGTTTTGATTTGATCCACACCGGGCCGGGAATAGAACCTGGTGCAATGATGGCGCAATCAATACCCAGTGTAGCAACCGCTTCGAAGAGGATCATGCTGCAAAAAGACGTCTCGTAGCAACAACGGAAAACACTTTATTTCGACCGCGTTGATTTCAAAAATCGGGAGATACTTTGCGGCTTTTATAGGGAGAACTCGTGCGCATCAAAGTAACGCCACAGGTCCTCATCACTAACGCACGCCGCAATCGTGTCACGGTGAACATCAAATCCAACCATGTAACGCGTCCGAGAAGACGGGCGGGTTGAGGCAGCATGGTAATTCCCCAATTAAAGGTTTTGTCCAGCACCGGGATGATAGGCCCCGGCTGCAGAACCGACCACGCTATCATATCTTGCGCATGATCTATTGGGCGGGTTAACCCAAATGCCAAGACCGAAACTGATTAATGCCAGACGCTAACATTTAACCAGCCACTTGAACCAAAACGGTATTGCAGTGGTGAAATAGTCCTTCAAAGTTATGCGGTCGTAACTCAGGTTTGACCAAGGTATATCCTCCCATCGAACGGAGGGACGAAGCACTATGATCGTTGAGCGCGACAACAAGCAATCCTATTCTCGATCAGTTTACATGGATCATGCGTCCACGACGCCGTTGGATCCTGCTGTTCTGGAAGCCATGCTGCCGTACTTGAGGGGCGATTTTGGGAACGCGTCCTCTGTACATCGTCTGGGCAGAGCCGCTCGTGGGGCAATTGAAGGCAGTCGAGAGCAAATTGCAGGTTTTCTGAACGCAAACCCTGAAGAGATTGTTTTTACGAGTGGGGCAACAGAGGCGAATAATCTTGCGCTGAATGCATTAAGCTCAGATAGTCATCTGGTAACCTCAACAGTTGAACACAAGGCGGTATTGGAGCCAGCACAGGCTCTGGAGTCGTGTGCGGTACGAGTTACATATCTCGCACCGGATCACAATCTTGGGGCTCCGAACACAGATCAGATTGCCGAGGCGATAGAAGAGGATACCTGCCAGGTTTCGATCATGTATGTGAACAACGAAACCGGTGCAGTAGCTCCCATTAAAGAAATCGCATCAATTTGTCGTAAGCGTGGTGTGGTTCTGCACACAGATGCAGTCCAGGCGGCTGCATGGATGCCGCTGGACGTTGAGGACCTTGGTGTAGATATGATGTCGCTTTCCGCACACAAAATGTACGGCCCAAAGGGAGTGGGTATCCTTTATGTCAGAAGCGGAGTGGAGCTGTCTCCGCAGGTCCTCGGTGGTTCACAGGAGAGGGGACGGCGCGGGGGAACAGAAAACGTAGCAGCCGCGGTCGGCATGGCAGCCGCCATGGCTCGTGCGGCAAATGGCCGGGATGCGGAGGCTGTGCGCGTGCAGGCGCTTCGAAAGGAACTGGAGCGGCGACTCAAGGATCGTATCGGAGATCAATTGGTGGTCAATACACCACCCCATGCTGCGCCACATATCCTGAGTACGGCATTTGGACCGGTTGCAGGCAATCCGCTTGATGGTGAAATGCTGCTGCTGAACATGGACCTTGAAGGTATCAGCGCATCTGCGGGTTCGGCATGCTCCAGTGGGGCTATCACGCCCAGTCATGTGCTACTAGGACTCGGGTTACCTGAGCAGACCGCCCGCGCCTCGCTCAGACTTTCCCTTGGCCGCTCGACAACACCTGAGGACATTGCGCTAACGGCAGAGCGTATAGTTAAAATTGTTCAAAGGATGCGTCAGCAGCGTGTTGGATGAAGGACCGCGCACTGATTGTATTTGCCCGCTCGCCAGTAGCGGGTCAAGTAAAGTCCAGACTCACACAACTCCTTTCGTCACAAGAAGCTGCGGATCTATATCGTGCTTTTCTTGTGGATAGTCTTGCCCAGTATGCATCACTAGAGGTAGATGTTCGCCTCTATATGGCCGACGAGGGTGATCCTGGTGTTCATCTGTATGGTGCGCAATTAAAAAAGCAGTGCGGCGATGGGTTGGGGGAGCGCATGGACCATGCCTTCAGGGAAACGGCCGCGGAGGGGTATGAGCAAATGGTTATTATCGGGACTGATCACCCTACACTTCCGACAGAGTTTATCATGGATGCATATGAGGCGCTATCAGATGTGCCGGCTGTATGTATTGGCCCCGCATCAGATGGGGGATACTACCTACTGGGGATGTCTCCGCTCATTTGCGGTCTTTTCGATGGAATTGTTTACAGTAAGCCCAATGTGCTCAGTTTGACGCTGGTGCGTGCTCGTGAATCGGGGGCTTCAGTTACGCAGTTGCCAGTCTGGTACGATGTAGATACACCAGAAGACCTGAGGCGTCTGGTTTCCGAAAAAACAGCGTTACCTCCTGCTACAATGAAGATGATGAGGATGCTAGAGTCCAGATATGGTCTGTGACCTCCATTTTCGGAGGATGCTTCTGGATTGGTCTATTAAGATGTTTTGGGCGTAAGACTGGCTGACTAAAATTTTGGGCTCTTGAACAGCACAGATAGGCAATCCGTAAAGGTTTATGGTCCTGCATCGTTATCGAATCTAGGACCGGGGTTTGATACTTTGGGGTTATGCCTCAAGGGGATCGGAGATATTATTGAAGCGCGATTTACATCAGGGCAGGAGATCACGATTACGTCATCTGCCCCCATTCCCTTGGTTGCAAGCGAAAATACAGCAGGTCGTGCGGCGCATCTCGTGATGACGAAGGCTGCCGATAAACGGGGCCTCCATCTATCCATAAAAAAAGGGATTCCATTAGGTTCGGGGATCGGTGGATCCGCGGCGAGTGCGTCAGCTGGTGCCTGGGCGGCAAATCTTCTTCTGGGTACGCCGTTCAGTAAACAGGAATTGGCTCACGCAGTCCTCGAGGCGGAACGGTTGGCCAGTGGGGGTACGCTTCACGGAGATAATGCATTACCCTCATTATTTGGGGGCCTGGTATTAACTTCTCCGGCGAAACCGTTGGACTATCGCTGTATTCAGCTAGCAACCCCCTTGCACTTAGCAGTCGTAATGCCGAAACGCTCAATCTTGACGGCAGATGCCAGGACAATCCTGCCCTCAGCAGTGCCCAGAATCGACGCGGTGCACAATGCCAGCGATTTGGCATTTATGCTACATGCATTTATGACTGGAAACTGGGAGGCCGTATCGCCCTATATGATGCGTGATCGGGTCGTAGAGCCTTCACGGGCGAGTCTAGTTCCCTGCTATCATGTGGTCCGGGAGGCAGCAATGGATGCAGGTGCTTATGGCGCAGCACTGACGGGCTCGGGACCGGCAATGTTCGCAATCGCAAGGGATTCCTTCTCGGTCTCGAAGGTATGCGACGCAATGGTCAGGGCGGCGGGAGAGGGGGCGCGCGGAATCGTCACCGAAGCAGATGTACACGGCGTTCGCCAGTGCAGTTAAGATTATGCGGTATGTGAGTACGCGCGAGCAAACACAGACGGTCACTTTTGCGACAGCATTACTGCGCGGTCTGGCACCGGACGGAGGACTGTATGTCCCACAAGATTTTCCCACGGTAAGTCCCAGCGCGTGGGAAGAATCGACGGATTTTGGTACGATGGCGACAAACGTACTGACTCCGTGGTTGGGAGACGAGATCCCAAGGACTGAACTAAACTCCATACTCAGGAGTGCACTTAATTTTCCTGTGCCACTGGTTCGAGTAGGAAATGCTTGGGTACTAGAGCTTTTCCACGGCCCAACGTTGTCGTTCAAGGATTTTGGTGCGCGTACGATGGCTCGTCTCATGAATCGCTTTGTCGATGGTGAGCCCCTGACAATATTGGTGGCCACTTCTGGTGATACGGGTAGTGCTGTGGCCGATGGGTTCAGTGGACTGCCGAATCTTCGGGTTGCTGTGCTTTATCCGAAGGGCCAGGTCAGCTCTATACAGGAGCGGCAGCTTATTGTACGGCGTGAGGGTGTGAGAGCGTTCGCTGTTGATGGGACCTTTGATGATTGCCAGGCAATGGTCAAAACCCTTCTAGTTTCGCCCGGTCAGCTACGCCTCTCCGCCGCAAATTCAATAAACGTGGGCCGACTTTTACCGCAGATGCTCTACTACTACTGGGCATTTGCTTCGGGCGGATGGAAGTTTGCTGATGTATGCGTTCCATGCGGTAATCTGGGTAATCTGACGGCAGGCGTGTTGGCACACCTTTGTGGCCTTCCTGTTCGCGGCTTTATTGCTGCCCACAACGCCAATGATGGGTACCCCCGGTATCTCGCGGGAGAAGAGGATGCCTTCGGCGCGTCAATCCGGACGGTGTCCAATGCAATGGATGTTGGGCGCCCGAGCAACTTTGAACGACTCAGCTATATACTCTCAGATGATCGAATGCGTCAATTGATTCGAGGCAGCTCATGGTCTGACGGACAGACTCTGGCTTCAATTCGGCGAGTGTTTGAAGAAACGGGCTACGTTGCCGATCCGCACACGGCCGTCGGGCTTGCGGCAGCCCGAAATGCTCCCGACCCGGTGATTGTACTGGCTACAGCTCATCCGGCAAAATTTCCTGATACGATCCAGCGGGCGCTTGGGAGCGCACCAGAGGAAGCTTCGGGATTAACTTCACTGTACGCGATGCCCGTCCAGGTTCAATCAATTGAGGCAAATCCGTACATTCTTCGTTCAGAACTGGAAAACTGGGATTGATCAGATGACGCCTTTTCCTCCTTCAGATTGGCCGAGAGAGGAACTGCGACAGGCGGCAGGTGTGCTTTGGGACTGGCACCGCGCAGCACAGATTGAGGTTCCCCCGAGGGTGCTCCGGGAGAAGGCGTACAACGTGTGCAAGAAATTTGATTTACCAGTTCATCTGGTTGATGCTCAACTGTTAGAACAGGGTGCCCCGACCATTGAAACCTCAGAAGATCTTTTTAGCTATGCGGATGCCACCGCAGGTTCGCATGCATTACTCTTGGCGAAACTTGCTGGCTATACTTCAAATTGGATTGAGGATCCAGTCAAACAGTTTGCGCGAGCAATCTTTCTGACACGATCGGTCTGCTTACTCAAGGAGGATATTGAAGCAGGGCGGTGTTTCATTCCCGCCGATATTCTTGTAAAGGGGAACGTGACCACCGTAGATCTTGTTCGGTACACTTCAAGTCAAGCCATCCGGTCAATTCTTTGGAAACAGGTAGTACGTGCACGTGATGCATATGCATCATGTAAAACACTAAACACCGATCTCAAGGGTTGGAGCAGGCGACGATTCCGGGTTTATTGGACTGGAGGGTTGCATATCTTAGGCTATATCGAATCACGCGGGTTTAATGTCTGGTCCAAGCCGATAAAACCCACTTTTGTACGTCGGACGAAGATTTATTGGCAAATATATTTTGGTAAGGCAGGTCGATGACAACATATAAAGATGCAGGCGTTGATATTGATGCAGCGGATAAAGCGTTTGCCCGCTTGAAGCCACTGATCCAATCTACCTTTACTCCTGGTGTAGTTAGGGACGTTGGGGCATTCGGTGCATTTTACCAGCTTGATCACTCACGATGGGAGCAGCCCACGCTGGTATCGTCCATAGATGGTGTAGGCACTAAGGTCAAAGTCGCCATGGTTGCCGGGGTGCACGATACAGTTGGGGAAGATCTGGTAAACCACTGCATTAACGATATTGCGGTGTGCGGGGCTGAACCCTTGTTTTTTCTCGACTATTTCGCAACAGGAAAACTGACTTTTGATGTCGTAGGGGATATAATGACGGGTCTGGTACGGGCGTGCAAGAATGCAGGAATCGCCCTGATTGGTGGGGAAACTGCCGAAATGCCGGATCTATATATCCGCGGAGATTACGATCTGGCCGGGACTATTATCGGGGTTGTTGAACGGAAGGGGATCATTGATGGAAGCAGCGTGCAAAAAGGGGACATACTTTGGGGAATTGCCTCTACGGGACTGCATACAAATGGTTATTCGCTTGCTCGCAGGGTTCTATTGGGCAGCCTTTCGGGATTCGTTCCAGGGCAGAAATTCGAACAATTGGGAGGCGACACGATTGAAGAAGCATTATTGCGCATACACAAGTGTTATCTACCGCTGATTCGCGACCTCAAAGAGCATGTGCATGCCTTTGCTCACGTTACCGGAGGGGGGATTGAAGGGAATACGCAGCGTGTAATCCCTGAAGGACTTCGCATGCAGGTGAACTATAATCAATGGGATCGTCCGCCAATTTTCAATCTTATCCAGCAACATGGAGTAGTGCCGGAAGAGGATATGCGGGCCACATTTAACTTGGGTATCGGACTAGTGGTTATCGCGCCACCTTCGGCAGAACAGGACATACTTCGAATTGCTGCAAAGCACAATGAAAACCCCGTTGCTATTGGTTCGGTATACTAGTCTGGAAACCCCTTCGCTAGGCCAGAGTAACGGCGGCAATATTCATCACTAGCAAA